>JBBSPZ010000019.1:0-61813 GCA_038258275.1 Chitinophagales bacterium
CGACGAGTCCTTTTCGCCGCGCAGCGGGAAAAGCTCGTCGGACGACTGATCGGACTCGTCGGGCAAATTGTACCTTAGCCCCATGCCAGCACGTACCCTGTACCTACTGCTCCTCCTGTTCCTGTTGCCCGGCACCCGCGCGCCCGCCCAGGCCCCGACGAACCGCACCGTCAACGCCCGGGCGGACCTGGCCAGCAAGGAAATCACGATCGGCGATCAGCTCTACCTGGACATTAACATTTCCGCGCCGTCGGGTACGAAGGTCCTGCCCATAGACCCCGCCCTGGTCGATGACCTGCCCGGTGCCGAGGTGATCAAAGACGAAGAACTGCGGGAAGTCGCCACCAGCCCCGAACTGCTGCTCGAACAGCGCTTCCTGATCACGAGCTTCGATACGGGCTACGTGACCATTCCCGCCCTGCCGATCTACTTCGAGGATGCGTTCGGACTAAGGGATACGGCCTACACCAACGAACTGCTCCTGACCGTAAAGGGCGCCGTGGTCTCCGCGGAAGACGACATCCTGCCCATCAAGCCCATCATGGAGGAGCCCCGTAACCTGTCGGATTACTGGTGGGTATTCTTATTCCTGCTCGTGGTCGCGTTGGTCCTGGGGTACCGGGAGTACCGGCGCCGACAGAACGCCGTGGCTCCGCCCCCGCCCCCACCCCCGCCGGCCCACGAGCGTGCCCTGGCGCAGCTCGACGCCCTGGAGGCCCAGGCCCTGTGGCAGAACGGGCGGACGGAGGCTTACTACGTCGAGCTCACCCGCGTCCTGCGCCGCTACCTAGAGGACCGCTTCCGTATTCCCGCCCTGGAGCAGACCACCCGCCAGATCACGGGCGAACTGCGCGAGCGCGCCGGCCTCGACCAGGATCAGCGCGAGGAGCTCAGCGAACTGCTGCAACTCTCCGACCTCGTTAAATTTGCCCAGGCCACGCCGGCCGAGGAGCTGCATCCCCGCGGAATGCAGCGGGTGCGGAAGTTTGTCCGGGAGACCGGAATGGAAGCGGTGACTGAAACCCCACCGGCCGCTCCCGCGTCTGGTGTAAAAGTGATCGAGTAAATGGGGTGGTGGAACCAATTCAGCTTTGTCTATCCGTGGTTCCTGCCGCTGGCCGTAGTGCCCGTGCTGCTGTACGTGTGGAACCAGCGCCGGTCGGGCGAGCGCCTCGTGAGTCTGAGGCTGCCGAGTACGCGGTCGATCGACGGGCTCACCAGCTGGCGGAGTACGCTGCGTCCCTTCCTGCCGATCCTGCGCGTGGTTGCCCTGGTGCTCATGATCGTAGCCCTGGCCCGACCGCGGCTCGACCTCAGCGAGGAAACCGTGACCGCCGAAGGCATCGATATCGTGCTGACCATGGACCTTTCCACGAGTATGGGGGCCCAGGACTTCGACCCTAACCGCCTGGAGGTCGCCAAGCAGGTGGCCCGAGACTTCGTGAAGCGGCGGGAGTTTGACCGGATCGGGCTGGTGGCCTACGCCGGGGAGGCCTACACCAAATCGCCGCTGACGGTGGACAAGCTCATCATCGACCGCTTCATCAGCGAACTGCAGATGGGGGAGATCACCGACGGGACGGCCATCGGCCTGGGCCTGGAGACCGCCATCAACCGCCTGAGGGAGAGCGAGGCCGCGTCCAAGATCATCATCCTGCTCACCGACGGCGAAAACAACGCCGGCGACCGCCACAAGCCCGAGGTGGCGGCGGAGATTGCCAAGAAATTCGGTATCCGGGTCTATACCATCGGCGTGGGCAGCGGCGAGGAGACCCTCATGCCCTCCGCCCCGATCGGCGGCGGTCGCTACCGCTTCAAACCGACCCGCGGTACGGTCGACGATAAACTACTGGCCTTCATCGCGGAGGAAACCAACGGCCGCTACTTCCGCGCCCGCGACACGGAGGAGCTGGAGTCGATCTACGACTACATCGACGAACTGGAGAAAACCGAGATCGAGACGACCGTCTTCAAGCGCTACGAGGAGCGCTTCGGCCGTTTTCTGGCGCTAGGCTTCTTCCTGCTGCTGCTGGAAACCGTTTTGCGGTATACCGTGTTAAAGACGATTCCGTAACCCCCGTACTTCCGTGTCCCACTCCCTCTCCGCCGCCCGCCAACAATTGGCCCAAGTGTACGAACTGATGTACATCGAAGGCCGCCCCGGCTACGAACAGGTATCCTTCGCGGAGACCTTATTCACCGAGCTTTCCGACCTGCTTGAGTACCTGCCCGAAGAGAATGCCACCGAGCTGCTCTTCCGCCTCAGCGAGGGCGTGCCCGCCATCAAGGTGGCCGAGCTGTACAACGTGCTGATCTGGTCGGCCGACGCCCGCGGCACCATCGATGCCGCCGAGATCCAGGAATGGTTCTACAGCAAGCAGCGCCGCCGCGTCGAGATCGCCGCCCAGGTCGACCTCTTCCCCAGCAACAGCATGGACGAGTGCGAGCGCGTACTGGCCGTGCTTAAAAAGCAGTTTCCCGATCTCAACTACCTGCTCAAGCCCCTCCTTAAGGAAGTGAAGGCGCAGGTTAAGGAAGAGAAAGCCTGGTCCGACTACCGCCGTGATACCTTCGAGATGCCGAAGGAGATGACGCCGGATATTATGAAAATCATTGCGGGGATCAAGGCCCGGTAGGGGTTCACCACAGAGGGCGGTGTGAAGCCCTCCTTTACCTCTGTGGTGAACTACCCTTACCTTCAACCACCTCAACCACCTCAACCCCCCACCATGGTCCGCTTCGAACACCCCGAATACCTCTGGCTCCTCTTCCTGGTGCCCATCGTCTTCGGCCTGTTCGTGTGGTACTGGCGGCGGCGGCGGTCGGCCCTCAACCGCTTTGCCGATCGGGAGCTGCTCGACTACCTGGCCCCGGGCGTCAATCGCCGGCTGCCGTGGACGAAGATCGGGCTGGTGGTCCTGAGCCTGCCGTTCCTCGTGCTGGCCCTGGCCAATCCGCAGTGGTCGGCCCAGCGGGAGGAAATGAAGCGCCGGGGCATCGACCTGGTCATCGCCCTCGACGTCAGCAATTCCATGCTCGCCGAAGACGTGAAGCCCAGCCGCATGGACCGCGCCCGCTTCTTCACCACTACCCTCATCGACGAGCTCGCGGGCAACAACATCGGCGTCGAGCTCTTCACCTGCACGGCCGTCATGTCGGCCCCCCTGACCACCGACTACAACTTTGTCAAGAGCGTCGTCAGCACCGCCGCTCCCTACCAGATCAGCGCGCAGGGGACCAACCTCGCCGAGGCTATCACCACGGCCGAAAGCGCCTTCGGCGAGGAGAGTGCCAATCACCGCGCCCTCATCATTATCTCCGACGGGGAGGACCACGCCGGCGCTGCCGCCGCGGCCGCCGCTACGGCCCACGACGCCGGCCTGCTCATTTACACCGTTGGTGTGGGTAAGTCGGGCGCCAGCCTCATGCCCATCCAGCTCAACAACGGCCGCAACGATTACATCCGCCAGGACGGCGGCAGCCCCGCCACCACCAGCGCCGATGCCGCTACCCTCATGGACATCGCCTCCAGCGGCGGTGGCAGCTACTTCTCCCTCGGCAGCGACAGCGAAAACCTCGCCCAGGCCCTTCGCGCCCAGGTCGACCGCATCGAAAAGCAGGAATTCGAGACCCAGTCGTTCAGCTCCTACGACAGCTATTTCTACTGGTTCCTGGCCCCGGCGGTGCTGCTGCTGCTCATCGAGATGAGCCTCGGCCGCAAGGACCGCAAGGTCGCCGAGCGCTGGGAAGTATAAAGCGGTCTCCGACCGCGATTACAAATCGCGGAGCACCGCGCTAGCGGAGCTAGCGTTGTACCAACTCCCGCACCACCCGCCAGTAATTCCCGTGCTCGAGCCGCAGCACCCGCTCCGCGATCTGCTCGGGAGAGTCATCGGGGTCGAGGCGCACGGCGGCCTGGAAGATGACGTTGCCCTCGTCGTAGTTTTCGTTGACGTAGTGGATGGTAATGCCGCTTTCGAGGTCGCCGGCCGCCTTAACGGCCTCGTGGACGTAGTGGCCGTACATCCCCTTCCCGCCGTACTTCGGGAGCAGGGCGGGGTGGATGTTGACGATCCGCCCGGGGTAAGCCTGCACCAGGTAGGGGGGGATGAGCCAGAGAAATCCGGCCAGCACGACAAAATCTACTTCGTAGGCCTTTAGGGCGGCGAGGAGTTCTTGTCCGTCGTTCCAGTCGCTGCGCGTTACTACGAGACTAGGCACTCCGCGCTCCGCCGCCATTAAAAGTCCACCCGCAGTGGCCTTGTTGCTGACCAGCAGGGCCACGTCCACGCCGTCTTCGGGATGCGCCCGGAAGCGGTCGATCAGGATGCGGGCGTTGCTGCCGCCTCCGCTGATGAATACGGCGATGCGTTTGCTCATGGGTGCAAGAACGGGATTCGTCCGGACACGCGCAGGAAGCCTACTGCGTACGGCTACACTACGAGGTCCTTACCACCCTTTGGAAAGCAATCTAAAGGACCTACGCGCGTCGCCAGACCCCGTAGTGTCCGGTTCCACCCTACGCAACCGCCTTGATCCGGCTGGCCGTATAGATCGCGATCACGCTCATCAAGATGGTGAAGTAGCCGAGGAGTTCGTAGTGCTGCAGCTTGCCGTCAGGGCCTTCGGTGATGATGAAGCCGGCGATGACGGTGCTGAAGAAGAGGGCCATCTCGTTGACCGACTGCCGGATGCTCATGAAGCCGCCGCGGTTTTCGGGGCGTACGACGGAGGTGATCATGGTGGTGGCCGGTACGTTGCGGCCGCTGGCGACGACGAAGAAGGAACTGGTGACCAGCAGGGCGAGGGGGATGGAGTTCGTATCCAGGTTCGTGAGGGCGTAGATGCTGAAGAGGGCCAGTACGGAGGCGATCGTAAAGACCTGGAGGCGGCCGTAGCGGTCCGCCAGCTTCCCGAAGAGGGGCAGCAGGACCACCGTGAGCAGGCCCCCGATCAGGTACACGAGGCTCACCTGCTTGTCGGCGAATCCGATGTTGATCTGCATGTAGGGCGCGATGAAGGGGATGATCGTGAAGTGGCCCAGCATCAGGGTGAGGGTGAAGAGCAGGGCGGCCCGCTGGTTGGGGTTGCTGAAGATGGTCCGGAAGGGATCCACGATGCGCCCGACGGCGGAGGTAGGCTGGAGGAACTGGGCCTCCGGGTCGCAGTTGACGTCGCCGTCGGGTACGATGGTCTGCTCCACGAGGTGGCCGCGCATGGAGGGCACGAAGAAGTAGGCGATGGTCACGAAAACCCCCGCCAGCGCCGCCGTGGCGTAGAAGGGCGTGTGCCAGGTGTACTCCGCCGCGATCCAGATGCCGGCGGGTACGCCGATCACCGAGGCCGCTGAAAAGGCCGTCATCACCCAGCCCATGGCCGAGGCGCGGCGCTCCAGCGGAATGACGTCGCCCACGATGGCCAGTACCAGCGCGCCCAGGGTGCCCCCGAACAGGCCGGTGCCGAAGCGGGCGGCGAGCAGGAAGAGGTAGGTCGGCGCAAAGGCGCAGGCCAGGGTGCCGATCGTGAAGCAGGAAAAGAGGAAGAGCAGGGCCGAGCGGCGGTCGAAGCGGTCGATGACCACGGTGCTCACCAGGTTGCCGGTGAAGGCCGCCAGGGCGTAGGCCGATACGACCCAGGCAAATTGTCCCGGCGTAATGTCAAACGTCTGCATGATCGTCTTGCCCAGCGGCATGATGATCATGAAGTCGATGATGTGGCAAAACTGGACCGTCGCCAGGATGAAGAGCAAGCGTTTTTCACTAATCATGCGGGGCGGCTTTGACAAATCTCCACGAGCACGCCATTGGTGCTTCTGGGGTGGAGAAAACAGACAAGCTTGCTGTCGGCTCCCTCGGTGGGGGCTTCCTGGAGCAATTCAAAGCCATCTTCCCGCAGCCGCCGCATCTCGGCGCGGATATCGTCCACCTCGAAGGCCAGGTGGTGGATGCCGGGACCGCGCTTTTCCAAATACTTCTGGATCGGGCCACTTTCGTTTTCGGGGGCGACGAGCTCCAGTTTGGCCGCATTGGAGCCGCCGGTGAAGAAGCTGGTGGTGACCGATTGCTCCGCTACCGTCTCCCGCTTGTAGGAGCCGCGACCGAGCAGCCGGTGCAGCAGGGCTTCGCTTTCGTCGAGGTTGGCTACGGCAATGCCGATGTGCTCTAAACGCATATTCACTGGGATTGAAGTAGCACAACACCCTTTCCCGGCGAAGGTTAGGCAACAAGTAGAAGGCGGTCTCCGACCGCGCTGGTTGAATGCGGGAGGCACCCCGGAATACTCCTCGTGGGGAGATGGCGTTTTTATTCACCACGGATCGACTACGTCGACACGGAGGCGCTGCGCTTAGGCACGGAGGTACACGGATTGCCCACGGCGCTGATGCGGAGGCTTACACGGCGTAACTTACCCCCATGATCGCCACCGACGAAGCCACCGCCATTCACCAGGAACTTTTGCACCTGCGCACCGCCGCCGCCCACCTCAACCGCTTGCCGGAAGCAAAGCTGAACGCGTGCCTGATCCGCCTGGCCGAGCTGACGGAACAGGAAACCGAAACCCTCCTCGCCGCCAATGCCCTCGACCTGGCCCGGATGGCCCCGGAGAATCCCAAGTACGACCGCCTGCTCCTCACCGCCGAGCGGCTACGGGCCATTGCCGACGACCTGCGCCGGGTGGCCGGACTGCCCTCGCCCCTGGGTGTCGTACTGGAGGACCGCGAGCTCGCTAACGGAATGGACCTGAGCCGCGTGTCCGTGCCGATCGGCGTGGTCGGTATCGTATTCGAATCGCGGCCCAACGTAACGTTCGACGTCTTTGCCCTCAACCTGAAGGCCGGCAACGCCACCGTACTCAAGGGAAGCCGCGACGCCGCCGACAGCAACCGCGCGATCAAGGTCCTGATCGACCGCGCCCTGGCCGACACCGGATTACCCGCCGCCTGCTACCTCGCCCCGGCCGAACGGGAGGCCCTGGCACCGATACTGACGGCCGACGGACTGGTCGACGTCATCATCCCCCGCGGCAGCCAGGGACTGATCGACTACGTACGGGCCAACGCCACCGTGCCCGTCATCGAGACCGGCGCCGGCATCTGCCACACCTACGTCGACGCCCGGGCAAACCTCGCCTGGGCCAGGAACATCATCACCAATGCCAAGTCGCGGCGCGTGAGCGTCTGCAATGCGCTCGACTGCCTGCTGCTGCACCGCGATCACCTGGCTGACCTGGCCGACCTGCTCCGCGAACTGGGGGAAATCCACCGCTGTGAGGTCTTTGCCGACGCCGACGCCTACCGGGCGCTCGAAGGACATTACCCCGCCGAGCTGCTGCAGCCCGCTACGGAGGAGTCCTTCGGTACGGAATTCTTGCGGATGGCGATGTCGGTAAAGGCGGTCGACGACATTGACGGGGCCATTGCCCACGTCGCCCGCTACGGCAGCCGCCACAGTGAGAGCATCGTGAGCGAGAACGAGATCAACCAGGCCCGCTACCTCCGCGAGGTGGACGCCGCCGTGGTGTACGTCAACGCCAGTACCGCCTTCACCGACGGAGGGCAATTCGAGCTGGGCGCCGAGATCGGCATCAGCACCCAGAAGCTGCACGCGCGGGGACCGATGGGGCTGGTGGCCCTCACCAGCTACAAGTGGTTGGTGCGTGGCGACGGGCAGGTTAGGTAGCCGCCGACGGGGTTTCCGGGCCGGCCGACGGGGATAACGTATTTTGCGCGCCATGCTCCGCCGACTTCCCCGCGTCCGTCTGACCACCACCGCCCTTGACCTGCGGCTGGCCCTCGTTCTGGTCCTCCTTACGCTGGGGATCGGAATGGTCGGGCTGATGCTGATCGAGGGGTACACCCTGATCGATGCCTTCTACATGTCGGTGATCACGATCTCGACGGTCGGATTCGGCGAAGTGCGGCCCCTTTCGAGTGGAGGGCGCATGTTTGTATCTGCCCTGGTGGTAGTCAATATCGGGGTCGTGGCCTACGCGCTGGCGGCCTTTTCCTACTACGTCATTGACGGTAAAATCTTCGAGACCATGCAATACAACCGCATCCAGTCGCGCATCGGGCAGATGCGGGGCCACACCATCGTCTGCGGCTACGGCAAGTACGGACGGGAGATCATCCATCACCTGCAGCTGCACAACTACCCCTTCGTGGTCATCGAGCAGGAACAGGAGAAGCTCGAACACCTGCTGGAAGAAGATCCGGATGCCCTCTACGTCGTCGACGACGCCACCCACGACGAGGCGCTCTTTGCCGCGGGGATCGAACGGGCCACTGCCCTCATCACTGCGCTGGACGACGACAGCGACAACCTCTTCATCGTGCTTTCCTCCAAGGACCTGAACCCCAACCTGCGCGTGGTGAGCCGGGCCAAGGAAGTGCGGGGGCGGCAGAAGATGATCAAGGCCGGTGCCACCCACGTCATCATGCCGGAGCAGATCGGCGGCTTCTACATGGCTACCCTGATCTCCAAGCCGGGGGCGGTGGAATTCTTCAGCTTCATCACGAATGAGCTGTCGGCGGATATCGGCTTCGAGGAACTGCGGTACGACCAGCTGCCCGAGAAGTACCGCGGCAAACCGATCACGGAGCTCAACCTGCGGTCCAGCACCGGCGTCAACATCATCGGCCACCGCCTCGAGGGTGGAAAGTACCAGGTGAATCCCGGACCGCAGACCATCCTTCGCCCCGAAGGCAGCTTCATTGTAGTGGGAAATCCCAAGCAGCTCGAGGATTTCCGCGAATTGCTGGGCCTCTGATAAACCGAACCACCCACGCCGCCCGGGGCAGACTCGCGAATCACCGTTTTGGGAAATGAGCGATCGGGACGGTGGGGTGGCCGGTTAGTGGTAAATGAAATACCCCGCTCCCGCTTTTGTCCGTTGCCCTGACGGGTTTAGGGAATATTTAATGGTTTATGTCCGATAATCCCCTCTTCGCCGCCCTGATTTCCCCCACCCACCGCCGGGCCCTCGGCCGGGCGATCACCCTCGTCGAGAGTAGCCGGCCGGAGGACCAGTCCGCCGCCGCGGAATTGATCGCACGGGCGGAACGGCACGTGCCATCCCGGCCGACCTTCCGGCTCGGCATCAGCGGCACCCCGGGGGTGGGGAAATCGACCTTCATCGAAACCTTCGGGCTGGAGCTGGTACGGCGGGGTCACCGCCTGGCCGTGCTGGCCATCGACCCCACCAGCTCGCTCAGCGGGGGAAGTATCCTCGGCGATAAAACCCGCATGGAATTGCTGACGCGCGAGGAGGCCGTGTACATCCGGCCGAGTCCGAACGCGGGCGAACTCGGCGGCGTCGGCCCCGCCAGCCGGGCCGCCGTGCTGCTGTGCGAGGCGGCAGGCTACGACTATGTGATCGTGGAAACCGTCGGCGTGGGGCAGGCCGAGTGGCAGGTGCACGGCATGACCGACGCTTTCCTGCTGCTGGCCCAGCCGGCGGCCGGCGACGACCTGCAGGGCATCAAGCGAGGTATTCTGGAACTGGCGGACCACTTGGTCGTCAATAAGGCCGACCGGATGCCGCAGGATGCCCGCCTGGCGGCGGCCGAACTCCGCCGCGGACTCCACCTCGCGCCGGCGCGGCCCGAAGGCTGGACGGTGGAGGTCGCCACGGCCAGCGCGCTCACCGGTGCCGGGGTAGGGGAGGTGGCCGACCGCCTGGAAACCTATCGCCGGCAACTCAGCGGGGAGATCGCCGCCCGTCGGAAAACCCAGCGTACCGAGTGGCTGCGCGAGGAGCTGGCCCGCGAACTGCTGCGCAGGCTGGGGGGTTACCTTAGTGCAGCAGGACTGGAAAACGACCAACTCCGCGCCCTGCTCGACCAACACATCACCATTCCCGCCACTGCCGGTGTTATACTGGCGGACTTTCAAAACAACAGCAACCCATGAGATCATTTACCACCCTTGCCGTCGTCGCCGGTATCCTGGCCATCCTGCTTATCGCGGGGTGTTCGAGCTACAACGGATTCGTTAACTCCGAGGAGAACGTCGAGAAGGTCTGGTCTGACGTCGAGACGCAGTACCAGCGCCGCTCCGACCTGATCCCCAACCTCGTCAACACCGTCAAGGGCGCCGCCGATTTCGAGCGGGGTACCCTTACGGACGTTACCGAGGCCCGCGCCAGGGCGTCTTCCATCAACATTGATGCCACCAACCTGACGCCCGAGATGCTCGAGCAGTTCCAGGCCGCCCAGGCCCAGGTCAGCCAGGGACTCGGCCGCCTGCTGGCCACTGCGGAAGCCTACCCGCAACTGCAGTCGAACCAGCAGTTCCAGGCCCTCCAGGACGAGCTCGCCGGCACCGAGAACCGTATCGCCACCGCCCGCGGTCGCTTCAATGAGGCCGCCACCGACTACAACATTCAGGTACGCCGTTTCCCCGGTGCCCTGTTTGCGACCGTCTTCGGCTTCGAACAGAAGCCGCAGTTCCAGGCCGAGGCCGGTGCCCAGAGCGCCCCGAAGGTGGAGTTCTAATGGTGAAGTTCTTCAACCCTGAGGAGGAGTCCCGCATCGTCTCCGCCATCCGCGGTGCCGAGCGGGCCACCTCCGGGGAAATCCGCGTACACGTAGAGGTCGGTGCCCGCAAGCCCGCGCTCGAAGTGGCCACGCGGGTCTTCCGCCAGCTAAAGATGGAAGATACCCAGGACCGCAACGGTGTCCTCATCCTCCTGGCCGTCGACCGGCGGGAGTTCGCCATCGTCGGCGGTGAAGGCATCAATAAGGTAGTCCCCGAGGATTTCTGGGCGACCGAACGCGACCTGATGCAGCAGCACTTTAAAAAGGGCGATTTCGCCACCGGTATTGAGCAGGCGATCCAGCAAATCGGCACCAAACTGAAGCAGTACTTCCCCTACCAGACCGACGACGTCAACGAGCTGCCCGACGAGATTTCCTACAACTAATCCGGGCCCGCCCGGAGCCTACCCAGGCAAAAACTCCTTCCCCGTGAACCACCGATTAACAAGCTTGAATCTTTTTCGACGCTCGATAGCGCTGGTGGGGCTTCTCCTGTTTTCCGTCCTCCTGCTGGCCCAACCCGCCATCCCGGCTAAGAGCAACCAGCTCGTCAATGACTACGCCGGCCTGATGACCTCCGCCCAGCAGGCCGAGCTTACCCAGCGGCTGAATGCCTACGCCAAGGAAACGTCCACCCAGATCGCGGTGGTGACTGAAGCCTCCCTAGACGGGGAGGATGTCTTCGACCGCAGCCTCGCCATTGCGGAAGGCTGGGGTCTCGGGGGCTCCGCGGATAGGGATAACGGGGTGCTCGTCTACGTCGCCCGTGACGACCGCAAGATCTTCATCCAGACCGGCTACGGTGCCGAGGGCTTCCTTAACGACGCCCGCGCCGGGCGCATTATCCGCAACATCATGACTCCGGCCTTCCGGCAGGGCGACTACTACGCCGGTATCGCGGGCGCCACCCAGGCCATCATGGATGCGGGAAAGGGGGAATACACCGCCGATGAGGTCCCGGAAGCGAGCAGTGGCGGTATCCCGCCGATCCTGATCTTCGTCTTCATCTTCATCATCTTCATGTTGCTGTCCCGCTTCGGTAACCGTCACGATGACGATGACGACGACGACGGCGGCTACTGGCGCGATGGACGGTATGATGATCGCAACCCGTCCCGCCGCAGAAGACGCGGCGGCGGCTGGTTCATTCTCCCTGGTGGTTTCGGCGGCGGTGGTGGGGGCGGCGGGGGCTTTGGCGGTCTCGGCGGCGGCGGTGGCGGCGGATTCGGGGGCTTTGGCGGCGGCGGATTGGGCGGCGGCGGTGCCGGCGGCGGCTGGTAATTAACGTTGCCTTTACAGGATATTCGGCGACGTGTGCGTTAGGTTTCCGTTACTTCAACCACAAATTCCTTGCTATGCGCTTACTTTTCCTGGCCCTGTTCCTCTCCCTTTCCGCCGGAATCTTCGCCCAGTCGGCCGCGGCGTCCACCTGGCAGCAACTCGCCAAAATCACCTACGAGAAGAAGTACGACGAGCTGCTCGGCTTCAAGGTCGACGTGCCCGTATTCGGCGACGAAGTCAGGTCCATGGAAGGAAAAACCATCGAGATCAGCGGCTACATCGTGCCGGTGGAAGGCTACAAGAGCCATGAGGAGTTCGTATTCAGCGCCTACCCCTACAACATGTGCTTCTTTTGCGGGGGCGCGGGTCCCGAGACCGTGATGGAAGTGACGGCCAACGATCCGGTCAAGTACAGCACCTCCCGCATCACCCTGCGCGGCAAGCTCCAACTCAACGATGCGGACATCAACAAGCTGATGTACCAGCTCACGGATGCGGAACTGGTATCTAAGTAGCCAGCTTTCCACGTCGGCCGACGACGGGGGGCGACCCCCTCACCGATCACTCCCTGAACCTTACGCTTTGACGCTCAAGAATTATCTGTTTTTCGCCCTGCTGGCCATCTTCGCCGTCGCCTGCACCGACGATGCCCCGCTTCCCGTAGAGGACCCCGCACCCGCGCCCACACGCGACGCCAAGCCGGTCCCCAAGTTTGACCGCGACAGTGCGTACGCCTACGTGGAACAGCAGGTGAACTTCGGTCCCCGCGTGATGAACAGCGAGGCCCACCAGCAGACTAAAGAATGGCTGGTGGAAAAACTGGAAGCCTTCGGGGCGGATGTGACCGAGCAGGATTTCGTGGCCAAGGCCTACGACGGCACCGAGCTCAACGCGACCAACATCATCGCCAAGTACGCCCCGGAGCTGCCCGACCGCATCCTGCTGGCGGCCCACTGGGATACCCGGCCCTTTGCGGATAGCCCCCTGGAGGACGATCCCAACGCCATCGTAAACGGAGCCGACGACGGTGCCAGCGGGGTAGGGGTACTGCTCGAAGTGGCCCGTCAGCTGGGCCTGCATACCCCCGACATCGGGGTGGACATCGTATTGGTCGACGCCGAGGATTACGGCCAGTCTAACGGCGGCGACCGCAACGGCTGGGCCTTAGGTTCCCAGTACTACGCCAAGAACTTGAGCGGAACCAAGCCGCGCTTCGGCATTCTGCTCGATATGGTGGGCGCCCGCGACGCCAACTTCGCCGTGGAGGGTTACTCCGAGAAGTATGCGCCGGACGTGGTCCGCAAAGTCTGGCGACTTGCCGATGGCATGGGGTACGGAGCTTACTTCGTCAATAAGCGCGGCCCCTCAATCACGGACGACCACTTTTTCATCAATACCCTGGCCGGCATCCCTACTATCGATATCATTAATTTACCGGAGGGGGGTGAAAATAGCTTCCCCGACCACTGGCACACCGGCGACGACAACCTCGACGTGATCGACAAGCGTACGCTGCGGGCTGCGGGGCAGGTGGTGCTGGCTACTATTTTCCGGGAGGCTGCCGGTACGTTGTAGGTAAGTTCACCACCTCGGTGAAGCCCTCTGCGTCCTCTGTGGTGAACGCCTTACTGAGCGGAGCGAAGCAACCCCCCCATATCCACCTTAGGCCCGATCATTCCGACCAGGTCCTCCATCTTCACGCGTACCTGCTCGAGGGTGTCGCGGTCGCGGACGGTGACGGTGTTGTCTTCCAGGCTGTCGTAGTCGACGGTGATGCAGAAGGGGGTACCCACGGCGTCCTGGCGGCGGTAGAGCTTACCGATGGAGCCGGTATCGTCGTACTGCACCTCGAAGCGGAAGCGGAGGTCGTTGAAAATGTCCCTCGCCATACTCACCAGCCGCGCGTCGTTGCGCTTGAGGGGCATGATGGCCGCCTTGATGGGGGCGAGGGCGGGATGGAGGGCCAGGACGGTGCGGGGGTTGGTGGGGTCGTCCTGACCGGGCACCTGCTCCTCGCGGAGGGCGTGGGTGAGGGTGGCCAGGAAGAGGCGGTCGGCACCGATGGAGGTTTCCACGACGTAGGGGATGTAGCTTTCCTTGGTTTCGGGGTCGAAGTACTGCAGTTTCTTGCCGGAGAGTTCCTGGTGGGCGCCGAGGTCGAAGTCGGTGCGGCTGTGGATGCCCTCGAGCTCCTTGAATCCGAAGGGGAATTCGAACTGGATGTCGACGGCGGCGTCGGCGTAGTGGGCCAGGTTGTCGTGGTCGTGGAAGCGCAGCTTGCGCTGGGGGTGTAGGGCGAGGTGCCACTTCAGACGGGCCTCCTTCCACTTCTCGTACCATTCCTGCTGGGTGCCGGGCTGGATGAAGAATTGCATCTCCATCTGCTCGAACTCCCGCATGCGGAAGATGAACTGGCGGGCGACGATCTCGTTGCGGAAGGCCTTGCCGATCTGGGCGATGCCGAAGGGCAGCTTCTGGCGGGTGGTCTTCTGGACGTTGATGAAGTTGACGAAGATGCCCTGGGCCGTTTCGGGCCGCAGGTAGAGCTTGCCCTCCTCGCCGGCGATGTTGCCGAGCTGGGTGGAGAACATGAGGTTGAACTGCCGGACGTCCGTCCAGTTCTTGCTGCCGGTATCGGGGTCACTGATACCGAGTTCCTCGATGAGCTGCCCGAGCGCGGCCATATCGCCGGCGGTCATGGCGGTAGCGAGGCGCTTGGCCACGCCGTCGTACTCTGTGACGTAGCGCTGTACGTTGGGATTGGTGGCGCGGAACTGGGCCTCGTCGAAGTCGTCGCCGAAGCGCTTCCGGGCCTTGGCGATCTCCTTGTTGATCTTGCCCTCGATCTTGTCCATATATTCCTCTACCAGGACGTCAGCGCGGAAGCGCTTCTTGGAGTCCTTGTTGTCGATCAGGGGATCGTTGAAGGCATCGACGTGGCCGGAGGCCTTCCAGGTCTTGGGGTGCATGAAGATGGACGCGTCGATGCCGACGATGTTGTCGTGCAACTGCACCATGCTGCGCCACCAGTACTCCTTCAGGTTGTTCTTGAGCAGTACGCCGTTGGGGCCGTAATCGTAGGCGGCGGCCAATCCGTCGTAGATCTCGCTGCTCTGGTACACGAAGCCGTTCTCTTTGGCGTGGGAGGTAAGGGCTTTGAAGTCGATCTCGGTGGCCATGGGCGTTAAATTTAGGGCGCGAAGATAGGGACCGGTTCGCGACCTCCGGTCGCGGTGCACCAGCTAATTCGGGGCAAACCGGACGAGCTGCCCGGAACCGGCCCCGCCCAGTGCACACGGTTGACCTCCCGCGGTTGTACCTTGAGCACACA
Organism: Chitinophagales bacterium; assembly: GCA_038258275.1. GTDB lineage: Bacteria > Bacteroidota > Bacteroidia > Chitinophagales > Saprospiraceae > Neolewinella. Next base: position 15,150 of record JBBSPZ010000019.1, read on the forward strand.
CTTACTACCATGGGAGAAGAAAAAGTAAACGTACCGACCACCGACAGCCGCTCGGCCTTCACGCACCACCTGCTGCAGGACGTACAGGCGCTGGAGTACATGTTGAAACACAAGTGGTTCGAGACGGATACCATCCGTATCGGGGCGGAGCAGGAACTGTGCCTGGTCGACAAGAAAACCCTGAAGCCTACGCCGAAGAACATCAACGTACTGAAGCGGCTGGCGGAATACCCCTGGGCCACCACGGAGATCGCCCGCTTCAACCTGGAGTGCAACCTGACGCCCCACGTCTTCTCCGGCGACGCCCTGCGCAAGCTGGAGGAGGAAAACATGTACCAGCTGAAGCTCGTCAAGGCCGCCGCCAAGAGCAGCAATGCCGAGATCGTGCTGACCGGCATCCTGCCCACCCTCCGTAAATTCGACCTGGGCCTGGACAACCTCACGCCCAAGCCCCGTTACCTGGCCCTCATCGAGGCCATCAAGGCGCAGCAGAAGAACACCAACGGCTTTGAGCTCAACCTCCAGGGCATCGACGAGCTCAACATCCACCACGACAGCCCCCTCCTCGAAGCCTGCAATACGAGTTACCAGGTCCACCTGCAGGTAACCCCCGATACCTTCGTGCCCCTGTACAACATCGCCCAGGCGGTGGCCGCGCCCATCCTGGCGATCGCGGCCAACAGTCCGCTCGTCTTCGGCAAGCGGCTGTGGCACGAGTCGCGCATTGCCCTCTTCCAGCAGTCGCTCGACGTGCGCACCAGTAAGGAGCATATGCGGCAGAGCGAACCCCGGGTCAGCTTCGGTACCCGCTGGCTGGACCACAGCATCATGGAGATCTACAAGGAAGACATCGCCCGCTTCCGGGTGCTGCTCGGCACTGAGATCGACGAAGACAGCCTGGAGTGCATCGGTAAGCGGGAGATCCCCAAGCTGCGGGCCCTCCAGGTGCACAACGGCACGGTGTACCGTTGGAACCGCCCCTGCTATGGCATCAGTGACAATGGCATGCCCCACCTGCGCATCGAGAACCGGGTGCTGCCCGCCGGGCCCACAGTACTCGACCAGACGGCCAACGCCGCCTTCTGGCTGGGCCTGATGATAGGGATGGCCTATAAGTACAAGGACATTCGGGAGCACCTGAGTTTCGCGGACGTGAAGGACAACTTCTCCAAGGCCGCTAAATTCGGCATCGACACCCAGTTTACCTGGTTCAACAACCAGAAGATCAGTTGCCGTGACCTGATCCTCAACGAATTGCTTCCCCTGGCGTACGAAGGCCTCGTCGCCCAGGGCATCGACCAGCCCGACATCGAGCGCTACCTCAGCGTGATCCAGGGCCGGGCGGAGGTGCACCAAAACGGTGCCCGGTGGTTACTGAAATCGTTCACCCAGCTCACCGAGCGCGTGAATCGCGATGAGGCCGTCACCATCCTCACCTCCCAGATGGTGAAGTCGCAGATGGGCCAGGAACCCGTGCACAAGTGGCCCATGCCCAAGATCGAAGACCTCAAGCACTACCGTCCCGTCGGGCTGCGCGTAGAAGAATTTATGGAAACCGACCTGTTTACCGTGCAGGAATCGGACCTCCTGGAATTGGTGGGCGACCTCATGGACTGGCGGAAGCTCCGCTACCTGCCGGTAGAAGACGAAAACGGCCACCTCACCGGTCTCATCACCACCCGTAAACTGCTCCGGTACTACATCCAAAAGGGCCGCATGGATAATGAGATGGGCGACTACAAGACCGTCGGCGACCTCATGATCAGTCATCCGACCGTAGTCAGTCCGCAGACGACCATCACCGAAGCCATGGAGATGATGCGGGGCAACAAGCTGGGCTGCCTCCCGGTGGTCAAGAACAACGAACTCGTTGGTATCATTACCGAAATGGACTTTGTTCGGGTGGCCGGACGGCTGATCGAGCGGCTCAAGTAGGGGGAATTTTCAATTTAAAATTTTCAATTTAAAATTTAGATGTCCCACACCCCGCGCCTAACTCCCATGAACGACAAGGTCACCCTGCTGTCGTTGACTAACAGCATGTACCTCTCCGAGCAGATCGCCGAATCCTACGGCCACCCCCTGGGGCAGTTTCGCGTGGCCCACTTCAGCGACGGGGAGATGCAGCCCATCATCGAGGAATCGGTGCGCGGCGAGTACGTCTTCATCATCGGCAGCACCTTCCAGCCCAGCGATAACCTGATGGAGCTGCTGCTGACCATCGACGCGGCGCGGCGGGCCTCGGCGGGCTACATCTGTGCCGTGATCCCCTACTTCGGCTACGCCCGCCAGGACCGCAAGGACCGCCCCCGCGTCCCCATCAGCGCCAAACTCATCGCCAACCTGCTGGAGGCCGCGGGCGTCGACCGCATCATGACGCTCGACTTCCACGCCGACCAGATCCAGGGCTTCTTCGATATTCCGGTCGACCACCTCCAGAGCCAGGCCATCTTCATCCCCTACTTCAAGGAGCAGAACATGAGCAACGTCATCTTCGCCAGCCCGGACATGGGTGGGGTAAAGCGGGCAAGGGCCTACGCTAAGCACTTCGAGACCGAAATGGTCATCTGCGACAAGTACCGCAAGCGGGCCAACGAGATCGCCGGCATGACCCTCATCGGCGACGTAAGGGGGGCTGACATCATCCTCGTCGACGACCTCATCGACACCGCCGGTACCCTCTGCCGGGCCGCCGACCTCATCATGGAAAAGGGAGCGAAAAGCGTGCGCGCCATCGCCACCCACCCGATGCTCAGCGGCAATGCCTACGAGAACATCGAAAACAGCCAGCTCACGGAACTAATCGTGTCGGATACCATCCCCCTGAAGCATTCCTCCCCGAAGATCAAGGTGCTCAGCTCCTGCGATCTCTTCGGCACCGCCATCCGGAACACCCACGACAACAAAAGCATCTCCGCGCTCTTCGTCAATTAGCCAGCGCTCTGGTAGTTAGTTTCTTTCATGCCCTCCCGTAAACTTTACGACTACAACGCCGGCTTTCGCGCCGAACTGAAGCGCCTCAATCCCCGCCAGCGCGCCGCGGTGGAAGCCACTGAAGGTCCCGTCATGGTGCTGGCTGGGCCGGGGACGGGCAAGACCCATTTGCTGGCCGCCCGCATCGGCAACATCCTGCTGAAGACCGACGCCGGTGCCCAGAATATCCTCTGCCTCACCTTCACCGACGCCGGCGTCAAGGCTATGCGCGAGCGCCTGCTGCGATTTATCGGTCCGGAGGCCCACCGCGTCAGCATCTACACCTTCCACAGCTTCTGCAGCCAGGTCATCCAGAACAATTTGCACTACTTCGGCAAGCCCGGCCTGGAGCCGCTGTCTGAGCTGGACCGCATCCGCATCATCCGCGGCTTGCTCGAAGGATTGGAGCAAACCGACCCCCTCCGCCTCGGCTACCACGAAACTTTCCACTACGAAGACCACCTCCAGGACCTCTTCGCCCAGATCAAGGCCGAAAACTGGACCGAGGACGACCTCGAGCAGCGCATCACAACCTACGTCGACGGACTCGAAACCCACCCCGACTTCATCTATAAGCGCAAGTACAAGCACAAACAGGCCGGCGACCCCAAGGAGGGTGACATCGCCGAGGAACGGCTGCGCATGGAAAAGCTGGCCTCCGCCGTTGCCCTCTTCCCGCGCTACCAGGAGGCCCTCCGGCAGCAGCGGCGCTACGATTACGGCGACATGATCGGCTGGGTACTGCGCGCTTTCCACGATCATCCGAGCCTGCTGCGCAGCTACCAGGAGCGCTACCGCTACCTGCTCGTCGATGAGTTTCAGGACACCAACGGCAGCCAGGACCGCATCATCCGCCACCTCACCGACTACTGGGAAAATCCCAATGTCTTCATCGTGGGCGACGATGACCAGGCCATTTACGAGTTCCAGGGCGCCCGCCTCAACGCCATGGTCGACTTCCATAACCGGCATAAGGACGACCTCACCGTCGTCACCCTCACCGATAATTACCGCAGCACCCAGCCCATCCTCGATGGTGCGGATGCCCTCATCACCCGCAACACCCTGCGCATCGGCGACCGCCTTCCCGACCGCAACATCGACAAAAAGCTCACCAGCAACCATTCCGCGTTCCCGGCTCCCTCTCCTCTGGAGAGGGCGGGGGGTGAGGAAATTAGCGCGGACGCAGGTGCAGTGGCCGCCCCCAGCCTCTCCTACCTCTTCTTCACCGATCACCGCCAGGAAACCGGCTACCTCGTGGGGCAGCTCCAGCACTGGCACGGGGCGGGGGTGCCCTGGTCGGAAATGGCCGTCATTTACGCTAAGCATAGCCAGGCGCAGCTGCTGCGCCACCTCCTGGAGCGGGCGGGCATCCCCTACCGCAGCAAGCGGCGGCCCAACGTGCTCGACGGCCGGCCGGTGCGGCAGCTCCGGGAGCTGCTGCGGTACGTGCATGCGGAGCAGGAACGGCCGGGCACCGGTGAATATCTCCTCTTCCGGGTCCTGCATTTTCGTTGCTTCGGGCTGCTGCCCCACGACCTGTCCCTGCTGAATTTGGGCCGGCTCGCCTCGGTGGACCGCAACGGCTACCTGCCCGGATGGCGGGAATACCTGCAGCAATCGGTAGCCTACCCGCAGGGAGTGGAGCGGCCCGGTGAAATCCGCCGCGTCGCAGACTGGCTCGAAGAAGCGATCGGCCTGATCGGGAGCCTGCCGCTGGCGGAATACATCGAGTGGGTGCTCAACGGCTCGGGCCTCTTAGCCGCCGTGCTCCGGGACGCCAACCGGGCGGAACTGCTGCAGCACGTGGCCACCTTCACCGACTTCGTGCTGCGGGAGATCGCCCGCCGGCCGCGCCTTACCCTCACCGATCTGCTCGACACCCTGGTGCAGATGGACGGCAACCGGATCGAACTTCCCCTCCGGTCACACCTCGACCAGGCGGATGCCGTCCTGCTCGTCACCGCCCACAGCGCCAAGGGGCTCGAATTCGAGAAGGTCTGGATGCTCGATTGCTCCGAACGCGCCTGGGGAGCGGGCGGGGGCCGGTCGTCCAACCGCTTTAAGCTGCCCGATACCCTTACCTACGCCGGTACGGAGGACGAGGAGGAGGCCCGCCGCCGGCTGTTCTTCGTGGCGCTGACGCGCGCGCGCTCCGAGGTGGTGCTTTCCTGTGCCGAGTTGAGCCAGCAGGACAAACTCCAACAGCCGGTCTCCTTCGTTGACGAACTCACCGCGGGCGGCGGGGTGACGGTCAGGGCCGCCAATGTAGACGCCGCTACGCTCTCCGAGCTCGCCCACCTGCAGTTGCAGCCCAAAGATCCGGCCCGCTTCCCCGCGCTGGAACGCTCCGCCATCGCCGATTTACTCGTGGATTTCCGCCTCAGTGTGAGTGCGTTGTATGCTTACCTCGACTGCCCGCTCCGCTTCTACTACGAGAAGCTGCTGCGGGTGCCCGACCGGGAGCGGGAACGGACCGTCTACGGCTCCGCCCTGCACGAGGCGCTGCAGGATTATTTCCTGCGCATGAAGCGCGATCCCGCCCGCATTTTTCCCAGCCGCGAAGAGCTGATCTACCACTTCGAGCTCGCGCTGGCCAAGCGCCGCGGACTCCTTACGGCCAGCGGCTACGCCAACCGCCTCGAGCGTGGCCGCCGCGAGTTAGGTACCTACTTCGACCGCTACCGCACGAGCTGGGTGGAAGACGTGGAGATCGAATACCTGATCCGCAATGCCGAAGTAGACGGTATTCCCCTCACCGGCATCATCGACCGGGTGGACGGCATCAGCGAAGCCTACGTGCGGCTCGTGGACTATAAGACCAGCTCCGGCGGCAGTGGCAAGCTGCGGCGGCCTACCGAAAAGAATCCCCACGGCGGCGACTACTGGCGGCAGCTCACCTTCTACAAGCTGCTCTACGATAACCGGCCCGGTAACCTGCGCCGCGTACGGGAGGGCCGCATCAGCTATTTGCTGACCAATCCGGAAGGGGAACAGGGGGAAGAGATCCTCGAGCTCGGCCAGCGGGACACCACTGCCCTTCGGGAGATCCTACGCACTACCTGGGAGGCCATCCAGGACCAGGAATTCGCCGGCTGCGGCAAGCCGGAGTGCGCCTGGTGCGGCTTCGTACAGGACCTGACGGATGAGGTGCCCCTAGTGCATACCGAGCAGGTGTATGGGTTGGATGACGCCAGTTAGCTGGCTCCCGGTATTTTGCCGGGGTAGTGCAGGTATGATTGATGCTATCCCTAACGAGGATCGGTTGGCTAAGTGAAGATGGTGGTCGCGGCTGGAAGCCGCGACCCGTTACAGGAAAGGATTTTCCCGTCGCTCCTCACCGATAGTGGTGGAGGGGCCGTGGCCGGGATAGACTACCGTATCGTCGGCCAGGGGCATCAGCCTGGTGAGGATGGAGCCGATCAGGGCCTCGTGGTCGCCCAGGGGCAGGTCGGTGCGGCCGATGGAGCGGCGGAAGAGGACGTCGCCGGCAATGACATAGCCCTCCGCGCGGTTGTAAAAGCAGAGGCTGCCCGGGGAGTGGCCGGGACAGAAGAGTACCTCGAAGGTGGTGTCGCCCAGCGTTACCGTATCGCCTTCGTGGATGTAGTAATCGGGCTTGGGGGAAGGAGTCATGGCGGGCATGCCGTACGCTTCCACGAAGATCGGGGCCGATTCCAGGATCTGCTCCTCCAGGGGGTGAATGCCCAGTTTGAGTCCGTAGCGCTCCACCACGAGGGCATTCCCGAAGACGTGGTCGAAGTGGCAGTGGGTATTGATGAGCTGCACGGGCTTCAGGCCGAGGCGGTCGATCGTTTCCGTCAGTTCGCGCTCCTCGGCGGGGGTGTAGGCGCCGGGGTCGAAGATGATCGCTTCCTTCGTTTCGGTATCATAGACGAGGTAGGTATTCTCTTGTACGGGGTTCTGGGTTAGGGCTTTTACGGTGGTCATGGGGAAATTTACAAGGTACAATTTACTATGTACCATTTACAATTGGCGGGCAGGGCTCTCGGGTGCTTCGCTTCCTCGCCCGCCTTACACCGGCGTTCCCGCCAAATGGTATAAATGCAAAGCGGGGGAACCAGGACAATCAACCTGCTGGTCTACTGTCCTGATTCCCCCGCGGAGCGGTCTTAAGCGGCCAGGCCGCGCGGTTGGGTTCCTACTACGAATTCATCGTTGCGAGGAATTCGTCGTTGCTGGTGGTATTCTTCATGTGGCGCATGAGGAACAGGAAGGCTTCTTCGGGCTTCATGTCCGCTAGGTGATTGCGGAGGATGAACATGCGCTGGAGCACGTCGCGGTCGAGGAGGAGGTCGTCGCGGCGGGTGCTGGAGCGGGTGAAGTCGATGCTGGGGTACATGCGCTTGTTGGCCAGTTGGCGGTCGAGCTGCAGTTCCATGTTACCGGTACCCTTGAATTCCTCGAAGATGACCTGGTCCATTTTGGAGCCGGTATCGATGAGGGCGGTAGCCAGGATGGTCAGCGAGCCGCCGCCGTCGATGTTACGGGCGGCACCGAAGAACTTCTTGGGTTTCTGCAGGGCGTTGGCCTCGACCCCACCGGAGAGCACCTTGCCGGAGCTGGGCTGTACGGTGTTGTAGGCGCGGGCGAGACGGGTGATCGAGTCGAGCAGAATGCAGACGTCGTGGCCGCTTTCGACCAGTCGCTTTGACTTCTCGAGGACCACGTTGGCCACGCGGACGTGGTTTTCGGCGGGCTCGTCGAAGGTGGAGCTGATGACTTCGGCCTTTACGCTGCGCTTCATGTCCGTGACTTCCTCGGGGCGCTCGTCGACGAGAAGCACGATGAGGTAGGTCTCGGGGTGGTTCTTGGCGATGGCGTTGGCGACATCCTTGAGCAGGAAGGTCTTACCAGATTTGGGCTGGGCGACGATGAGTCCCCGCTGTCCCTTACCGATGGGAGCGAAGAGGTCGACCAGGCGCATGCCGTAGTCCTTACCGTGGGTCGAGCCCGAAAGGGTAAACTTTTCGGTGGGGAACTGGGCGGTCAGGTAGTCGAAGGGAACGCGGTCGCGGATGTCCTTCGGGTCGAAGCCATTGATCTTCTCGACGTCGAGGAGGGCAAAGTACTTTTCGCCTTCCTTGGGGGGCTTGACGGGACCGCGGAGGGTATCGCCGGTGCGAAGGCCGTAGGACTTGACCTGCTGCTGGCTTACGTAGACGTCGTCCGGGCTGGTCATGTAGTTGTAGTCCGGCGAGCGCATGAAGCCGAACCCGTCGGGCATCATTTCCAGGATACCCGTGGAGCTGATGATTCCGTCGAGCTTGTACTCAGGCTGGTTGCGGCGGTTGGTGTTGCCGCGGTCGTTATGGCTGCTGCTGCTGCTGCTGCTGCTGCGGTCGTTGCTTCCGCGGTCGCTCTGGGCGTCGGTACCGCCACGCTCGTTGGTGCTCCGCTCGTTGCGGGGGCTGCGGCGATCGTTATTGCTGCGGTCGTTCTGATTGTTGTTGCGGTCGTTGTTGCGGCGATTATCGTCACGGTCTTCGACGCGGCCCCGGTTGCCGTAGCGGTCATTGCGGGGTTGCTCGTCGCTGTTGGCGTCGTTGTTGGTGTTCGTGTTGCCACGTCCACGACCCCGGCCGCGGGATTCCTGGTCGTTGTCGCCGTCGTTCTTGTCGTTGCGGCCCCGGTTGTTGTCTTTGCCGCTGTCTTCCGTTTCTGTTTCCTTGTCAGGGGTACGGGAGCTGCGGTCGTCTTTCTGGGAAGATTCATCGCGCATGCTGCGGCGTCCCCGGCTACGGCCACGTCCGCTGCTGCGGTCGTCGTCGGATTTGCCGTTCTTGCTGTTGCCGGAATCGTTCTTGCTGTTGTCTTCGTCGGACTCCTCGTCTTCCTTGGCGGAGGAACGGCCACGACCCCGGGCGGGGCGCTTGGGTTCGTCGCTGGCATCGGAATTCCGGCTACTGCGGCGACCGCGGCTGCTGCGGGAAGGTTTTTCGGCTTCTTCGCCATTCTCTTCGGCCTGGCGGGCGGCGGAAGCGGCGGCGGCGGCGCGGCGGTTGGGCACCCGGTCGGTATCGGAAGCGGAGGGGGGCTCGCTGACGGTTTCCGTGCCTTTTACGGCTTGCTCCTCGAGCAGGGAAAGGATCAGGTCTTGCTTGTTGAGCTTCTTGTAAGACTTCAGGCCCAGTTTTTCTGCATAGTCCCGTAGTTCGGGGACCAGCATGCTTTGTAATTGCGCTATGCTAAACATCTATTGGTATGATACGTAGAGGGGGGAGATGGGGTGGGAATGGGAACCGTGGGTAACGGACCGGCTTCCCGAACGGAAGCATGAGGGGCCCGAAATTGCGGAAAGTAGGTGAACGCTGACCGGAGATACAGTGCAGAAATGCGGCCTCCAGGGAGTTGCACGCGGAATCGCTTGCCGTGCAAAGCTACGACCATAATTCGGAATGGAGGGCGAATCAAGGAGGCAGCTTGCAACTAAATACAAGATTCTCTACATAATGTTTAGTCTGGGCGGCCCTTACCGCCAAGCTGCTACCTTTGCGGCATAAATTATTCAGCATGTTGTTAGTGAATACGCTACGCGAGGAACGCGACCGGGTACTGGAAGGATTACGGAAGCGCCAGCTCGATGCCGCGGAAGCCGTCGACCGCATCACGGCCCTGGACGATCGGCGCAAGGACCTGCAGACCCGCAACGAACAGCTTCTTGCCGAGCGCAACAGCCTCTCCAAGGAGATCGGCGACCTCTTCAAGAGCGGCCGGAAGGAAGCGGCCGGCAGCAAGCGCGACCGGGTAAACACCATCAAGGACGAGGTCAGCGTCACCGAAACCGAGCTGGCGGCCGTCCTCGCGGAGTTGGAGACCGCCCTGCTGCAGCTGCCCAACGTACCCTACCACTTCGTTCCCGCCGGAAAGAGTGCCGAGGACAACGAGGTATACCGCCCGTTTACGGAGGAGCTTCCTACCCTGGGCGATTCCGCTAAGCCCCACTGGGAACTCGCCGAGGACTACGGCATCTTCAGCCTCGAACTGGGCGTGCGGACCACCGGAAGCGGCTTTCCCGTATTTATCGGACAGGGTGCCCGCCTGCAGCGCGCGCTGATCAATTTCTTCCTGGACCGCAATGCCGCCGCCGGCTACACCGAATACGCTCCGCCCCTGCTGGTGAACGAAGATACCGCCCGCGCTACCGGCCAGCTGCCCGACAAGGAAGGGCAGATGTACCACGTGCAGCTCGATGACCTCTACCTCATCCCAACCGCCGAGGTGCCCCTCACCAATCTCTACCGCGGGGAACTGCTGGAGGCCGAGGCCCTGCCGATCAAGCTGACCGGCTATACGCCCTGTTTCCGCCGCGAGGCCGGCAGCTATGGCGCCCACGTGCGCGGGCTCAACCGGGTCCACCAGTTTGATAAGGTCGAAATCGTACAGCTCGCCCGCCCCGAGGAGAGCTACGCGAAACTGGACGAGATGGTCGACCACGTCGCCGGACTGCTCGATGCGCTCGGCCTGCCCTACCGCATCCTGCGCCTGTGCGGCGGGGATATGGGCTTCACTTCCGCCATGACCTTCGACTTCGAGGTCTGGAGTGCCGCCCAGGAGCGCTGGCTGGAGGTCAGCTCCGTCTCTAATTTCGAAACGTACCAGAGCAACCGCCTCAAGCTGCGCTACCGCACCGAACGGGGTACGGAGCTCGTGCATACCCTCAACGGCAGCGCCCTGGCGCTGCCGCGGATCATCGCCGCCCTGTTGGAGAACATGCAGACCGCCGACGCGATTCCACTACCCAAGGTGCTCCACGGCTATATGGGCAGCGACAAGCTGTTGCCGATCAACCGTGGCACCCGCTGATGAACCGGTAATATGCTGACTGGCGGATACGGCGTTTATCTCCTCATTACCCGAGTGGTCCGACCTGTAGGTACCTTACTTTGGTCGCCGGCAGTTTAGTGCTGACCGAGGCGCTGAACCCGGAGCGTAGCCGTAGACTTGGGAGTGACATTAGGTACGGATTGGACCACGAGAGGAAAGCGGCGGCGCCAACGAAGCCAAGAACGCCCTCTGGTGGGCCGCCATGACCTAAGGTGGCCGCGGCGCTCTCCAGCCTTACCATACTATTTTGGCTTATCCTGCGCTATATGGGCCGACAGAACTAGGTCCGAAGGGACCTTTACTTACTTTTGCAGAAATTCAATCCAAAAATGGAAGACCTACTTAGCGATCAGTTGGAAGAAACTAAGATGCTCATGGATGAAGCCGTCGAGCACCTGGAACGCGAACTCGTCAAGGTCCGTACCGGCAAGGCGAGCCCCGCCATGCTCCACGGCATCATGGTCTCTTACTACGGCGTCCCTACGCCAATCAACCAGACGGCCAGCATCAGCACGGCCGACTCCCGTACCATTACGATTCAGCCCTTCGACAAGTCCAACCTCGGCACCATCGAGAAGGCCATTTTCGAAGCCAACCTGGGGGTCACCCCGATGAACGACGGGCAGCTGATCCGCATCAGCGTACCGCCGCTGACCGAGGAGCGCCGCCGGCAACTCGCCAAGGTGGTGAAATCCGAAGGCGAAGAAGCCAAGATCTCGATCCGCAACGCCCGCCGCGACGCCATGGAGCAGATCAAGAAGGAAGTCAAGAACGGCTATCCCGAAGACGCCGGCAAGCGGATGGAAGAAAAGGTACAGGGCTGGACCGATTCTCTCTCCAAAAAGGTAGAGGAGATCGTTGAAAACAAGGAAACCGAGGTCATGACCATCTGAGCACCTAGCGCTCCAACCGGTAGGCATACGCCCCCCGCTCCGCCGTCAGGTGAGCACCGGGGGCGATCTCTTTCCAGCTCCGCGCCACCCAGGGCGGATTTGACCCGTCCACGACGATCCGCGCGTCGGGCAGGTTGCCGGTGAGGCAGTCGGGCCGAAATCCGTTGCGCACCAGAATCAGGTCTACCTCCGGCAGTTCCGCGCTCGCTGGCAGGGGATCCTTGCCGTCCAGGACCAGCACCCTTTGGTCGAGCAGCCGCAGCAACGGGTAGCCAATGGCGGCCGCCGCCAGCGTAGTGTCTTTCCGGAAATCCAGTTCCTCGCTGTCCGCCACCCCGAGCAGGTCGCGCAGGGGAGCCACGTTGTACGCGAGCTGATCCGGGGAAAGGGAATCGCCGAGGCTGATGCCCCGCCGGCCATCGAATACGTCGATGGCGCTGGCCCGCGGGATGTGGTAGATCGTGAACTGGGCGGGTGGGGGAGCCAGCGCCGGCCGCAGCAACCACCAACCGCTCAGCACCGTTGAAATTACCAGGACCGCCCACCGCGCCCGATGACTCGGCCGGAAGGCCAGGTACGCCAGGCAGGCGATCAGGGCAAAGAGGCCGATGACGGAGGCGATGCCGAATCCGGTCAGCTCCAGGGTAGCGCCCGGGAGTTTTCTACAGTAGAAGATGAAGGCATTCTGCACCTCCACCACGTAGCGGAGGGCAGTGCCGGTAGGCCAGAGCCCGCCGCCGCTGATCCCGATTGCCGCCAGGAAACCGTGGAGCAGTCCCAGGCCGAGAACGAGGTAAGCAAAGACGATCACCAGCGTCCCGCTCAGCAGGAAATAGACCGGAAACTGGCCGAAGTAGAAAAGCGACAGCGGCAGGGTACCCAACTGGGCGGCAGTTGCCACGCTCACCGCATCCCACGCCAGGTGCAGTTTGCCGGGCAGGTACACCAGCCGCTGCAACGGTCGGGCAAATAGGGCGATACCCGCCACGGCCGTAAAGGACAGCTGAAAACCCACCTGAAACAACTGCTTGGGTTCCACCACCAGCATCACCAAGGCGGCGATGGCCAGGAGGTTGAAGATGTTGTTGCTGCGATGGAGCTGCTTGCCGACCAGCACGACCGTAACCATCAGCGCTGCCCGCTGCACCGAGGCGCTCAGGCCGGTGATGAGGGCGAAGTACCACACGAGCAGGATGGTCACGCCCGTCCGCAGCGCCATCCAAAGCGGGCGGGGCGGCAACAACAGGCGCAGGATTTGCATCACGAGCAGGGCCAGGATGCCGACGTGGAGCCCCGATACGGCCAGTACGTGTATCGCTCCGGTATCCGCGTAGGCCGACTTCACCTCACTGCCGAGCAGGTCACGCTTGCCCATGATCAGGGCGGCCGCTACCGCCAGTTCGTCGCCACTTAGGTAGGGTTCGAGGCTCGCAAACCAGGCCGCCCGCGACCGTTCTCCGAGGGCGGCGAGGGAAAAGCCCGCTCGGGTGCCCGTCACCGCCCACTCGAGGCTGTCGGCGAAGCAGCGGTGAAATACATTCTGTCCGGCCAGGTAGGCGGCGTAGTCGAAGGCGGCGGGGTTCAGGGGGCCGGCCAGGGTATCCACCGGCGCGGCGAGCAGGATACGGTCGCCCACCCTGGGTTCCGGCCCTTGGAGGTAGGCCATCAGCTTTCCCCGCGCCGGAAGGGGGAGGGAATCGTGGAGCACGGCGGTAACGTAAATTTCCGAGGTCGATCGCTTTTCCCCGGACCGCAGGGTGAGGACTTCGCCGGCGACCAGATCGCCGCTGCGGTACACCCTCGCCAGGTGATCCGGCATAGTCGGTGGGTGCCGCTCACCGGCGTACCAGCCGCCAAACGCACCGATACCCAGCAGCAGGAAACAGGAGGAAAGAGCCGGGATACGGGGGGAAAGGCGGGGCCGCAGGTGCAGGGCCAGTCCGCCGAGGCAGCCGAGCACGACCGCGCCCAGAAAAATCCCGCGGTAGCCGTAGTCGAGCCCGGCAGCCAGGGCAATTCCCGTGGCCAGGGCGGCTACCGGCAGGAGCAGGGGCACGGTGGCCCAGGGGATGGGAGGACGAGCTTGCGGCGAAAGCATGGATCAATATACCCGGCCGCGGCCGATCCGGGTAAATCGGGCGGCGGACTTCTGCCCGGTTTATGAATATTGGCTGATCCTAAACCCAGCCGCCCATGACGCCTGTTGATCCCTGCCTGTCATCGGGTGGCCCCGCTACAGCGGAGCGCCCCGTACCAAATGGCCAGCGTATCGGGTGAGTGTAAACGGTATCCTACCTTTAGCGTTGAGGGTGGTGTTGATCGCTTTCCTTAGTACATCTTTTAGTTATGAAACGACTATTGGCGCTGATCGCCGTTTTCCTTTGCACCTGCGTTACCGCCCAGGAGGCCCTTACGCTGAGTGACGCCATCCAGATGGGGCTGGAGAACAATTACCAGATCCGGATCGCCGCCAACGAGCTGGAAGTGGCCCGCAGTAATGACGATTACGCCCTGACGGAGAAGTACCCGACCATCTCGCTCGGCATTAACCCCGGTATTAGTTACCGCAAGCAGAATAACCCGGCCAGCATCGTCGTGCAGAGCACCACTACCAGCTATACGGTCGGTCCCTCGGCCTCGATCAACTGGGTGATCTTCAACGGGGGGCGCATCGCCCTGAACAAGGAACGGCTGGAAACCCTGGCCGACCTGAGCACCGGCCAACTTCAGTTACAGGTCGAGAACACGCTGCAGGACATCATCACCGCCTACTACAACGGGGTGGTGCAGCGCGAGCAGATCGACGTGCGCGCCCGCGTACTGGCGCTGAGCCGCGACCGCATCGAGTACCAGCAGGTGCGCCGGGAGTACGGCCAGGGCGGCACCTTCGACGAGCTGCAGGCGCGCGACGCCTACCTCACGGACTCCTCGGCCCTGGTGGTGCAGCGGGTGACCTACCGCAATGCCGTGCGCAACCTCCTGCAGCTCATGGGCGAAACGGACTTCAGCCGGGAGGTGGAACTGGTGGACGACCTGACCTACGCGCCGGCCGACTACGACCCCGCGGCACTGGAGGCCCAACTGCTGACGGCCAACCGCAACCTACAGAACCTGCTGATCAACCGCGACCTGGCGGCCCTCCAGACGCGCCTCATCGAGAGCGAATACAAGCCGGTGGTGGGCATCGGTGCCGGGGCGAGTTACGACATCGGCATCCAGACGGGGGTACAGACCTTCGAATTCGGCGGTGACCAGCCCGGCCGCGAGCAGGACCTGCCCGGCGTGGCGGCCCGGACCCTCTCGGGCAACGTAGGCTTTACGGCCAGCTACCTGCTCTTCGACGGCGGCAACCGGCGCGTGCGTGCCCAGTCGTCGCGGCTGCAGGAACTCACGGCCCAACTCGATTACCAGGCCACCGAGCAGCAACTCCGCGCCTCCCTGCAGAACACCCTGGCCCTGTACGAGAACCAGGCGGAGGTCATAAACATCACCCAGTTGCTCATCGAGAATGCCGAACGCAACCTGCAGATCGCCGAGGAACGCTTCAGCGGCGGCACCATCAACAGCTTCGACTACCGGCAGATCCAGCTCAACTACGCCAACGCGGAATTTCAGCTGCTCAACGCCCTGCTGAACCTGAAGCAGACGGAGACGGAGCTGCTGCGGGTGACCGGGCAGATTGTTCGGTAGTACTTTCGCGGGATGATTACATACGTGAAGGGGGTTTTGGCCCATAAGAATCCGTCTTTCGTGGTGGTAGAGGCGGGGGGCATCGGGTACCACATCAACATCAGTCTATATACCTACACGAAGATCGAGGGGGCGGAGACGGTGAAATTGCTCACCCACTTCCACGTGAAGGAGGACCAGCAGACGCTCTTCGGATTTTATGAGGAGCAGGAGCGCAATTTATTTCGGTTGCTGATTTCGGTGAATGGCGTCGGGCCGGCGACGGCGCTGGTGGTGCTCTCAAGCATGAACCCCGATGAGGTGCGGGCGGCGGTGATCGGCGAGGATGTGGGGACGATCCGCCGGGTAAAGGGGATCGGGCCGAAAACCGCCCAGCGCATCATCCTGGACCTGAAGGACAAGCTCATCAAGGAAAGCGGGGAATCGCCCACACTACTTTCTCCGCAAAGCAATACGTTACGGAGCGAGGCGTTATCTGCCTTGGTTAACCTGGGCTTCGCCCGGCCCTCCGTGCAGCGCGCGCTCAACCGGGTGCTGGCTGCCCATCCGCAAACGGAAACACCGGAGAATCTTATCAAGCTCGCGCTTAGGGAGTTGTCATCCTGACCGCCGGCACGAATTATCTACTACCGCTCGCTGCCCTTACTGCATACCGGGGTTCTGGAAGGATTGCATCGTATGAACAAAACTCTGCCGCTTATTTGTGTTGTCCTGGTATCGCTCGGTTTCACCTACGCCCCCTACCGGACCGCCGAAGACGCCTACCGAAGCCAGCGTGACCGGGCGATTCAGCCCTTCGATGCCTTCCTCCGCGATACCCTGCCCCCGCTGCGGGACCGCCGCGGTGACTTCATCACCGACCCCAACCGCAACCCCGTCGACCTGCGCGACCCCGCCGCGGTAGAAAAGACCGTGGAGTACGACCCCGAGACCGGCCGCTACATTGTGCGGGAAAAACTGGGGGACATCGACTTTCGCCCCCCCACTTACCTGACCTTCGACGAGTATTTCCAGTACCGGGCCGAGCAGGACCAGCAGAAATACTTCAACAACCTGGCCGGCGTCGGCAACCCCGACGAGAGCGTGAGCATCGGCGACCCCCTGGCCGACATCGAGATCGACCCCGACCTGATCAACAACCTCTTCGGCGGCACCGAGATCAGTATCCAGCCCCAGGGCAGCGTCGACCTGAGCTTCGGCCTCAACTACCAGTACCAGGATAACCCCTTCATCGTCGAGCGTTTCCGGCGGAATACGATCTTCGATTTCGACATGGATATTCAGATGAACGTCACCGGTCAGATCGGGGACAAGCTGAAACTGAACACCAACTACAACACCGGGGCCAACTTCAACTTCGACAACCAGATCAAGCTCGACTACAACAGCGAGGCCTTCGGGGAGGACGACATCATCCGCAAGATCGAGGCCGGCGACGTGAGCCTGCCCCTGCGCGGTACCCTGATCGAGGGTGCCCAGTCGCTCTTCGGCCTGAAGACGGAACTGCAGTTCGGTCACCTGCGGCTGACGGCCATTGCGAGTCAGCAGCGCTCGCAGCGGGAAAAGCTCACCATCGAGGGCGGCAGCCAGCTGGCCCAGTTCGAGGTCTACGCCGACGAATACGACGAGAACCGCCACTTCTTCCTGAGCCACTACAACCGGGAGGTATACGAGGACGCCCTGGCCAACCTGCCGCAGATCCAGACCCTCTTCCACGTGGAGAACATCGAAGTCTGGATCACCAACGACCGCAACGAGGTACTGGACGTGCGCGACATCGTGGCCTTCGCCGACCTGGCCGAGCCCAGCCGCCTGACCAACCCCACCGCCGTAGGCCAGTTCCCCACCCCCCGCTACCAGGAGATCTGCGACGGCCGCCCCCTGCCCGAAAACGGCGCCAATGACCTCTACGGCCGCCTGGTGGCCCAGGGCGAGAACCTGCGCGACATCGACCGGACGGTCTCCGTGTTGCAGTCGGCCCAGTTCGGCCTGACGCAGATCCGCGACTTCGAGAAGGTGTCGGCCCGCAAACTGAGCCCACGGGAATACACCGTGAATCCCGAGCTCGGCTTTATCTCCCTCAACATCAACGTGCAGCCCGACCAGGTCGTGGCGGTCTCCTACCGCTACAAGTACAACGGCGAGATCTTCAAGGTCGGTGAGCTCTCGGTGAACACCGACAACACCAGCACGGATACCAGCAACTTCGCCAACCAGGTGCTCATCACCAAGCTGCTCAAGTCGTCGACCCAGCGGGTCAGCGAGCCGGCCTGGGACCTGATGATGAAGAACGTTTACTCCATCGGCGCCTACCAGGTGAACCAGGAGGACTTCCGCCTCGACGTGCAGTACGAAAACCCCGGGCAGGGCTTCCAGCGCTTCCTGCCGGTGGACGTATCGCTGCCCGGCACCAACAACTACATTCCCGGCGTACCCCTCATCCGGGCCTTCAACCTCGACCGCCTGAACACCCAGGGGGATCCGCAGCCCGACGGGGTCTTCGATTTTGTGCCGGGCATTACGATCAATCCGCAGACCGGCCGGATTTACTTCCCCGTCTTGGAACCCTTCGGCAGCGACCTGGCCGATCGCCTTCCTCCCGAGGTGGCCCCCCGCTTCACTTACCAGGAGCTCTACGACTCCACCCTCTTCCAGGCGCGGGAGTACCCGGAAAAGAACCGCTTCGCGATCCGCGGCAGCTATAAATCATCGGTGCAATCGGAGATCAGCCTCGGCGCCTTTAATATCCCGCCGGGGTCGGTGCGCGTCACCGCCGGCGGCGCCCTACTCGTGGAGGGCCGGGATTATACCGTAGACTACAGCACGGGCCGGGTGCGGGTGCTCAACGACGCCATCCTGAGCTCGGGCGTGCCCATCAACGTCAGCTTCGAGGACAACACCATCTTCAGTCTGCAGACCAAGACGATGCTGGGCCTGCGTGCCGACTACGAGGTCAACGACAACCTGGCCATTGGCGGCACCTTTATGCAGCTCTTCGAGCGACCCTTTACGCAGAAGGTCAACATCGGGGAGGATCCCATCAACAACCGCATCCTGGGCTTCGACGCCACCTACAATAAGCCTTCGGGCTGGCTGACGCGGGCCCTCGACAAGCTGCCCCTGCTCAGCACCAACGCGCCATCCAACGTGAGCGTAACGGCGGAAACGGCTATCCTCGATCCCGGCCACAGCAAGGCGATCAACCTGAGTCGCGGGGAGAAGGGCGGTATCGTCTACCTCGACGACTTCGAGGGCACGGCCAGTCCGATCGACCTGATGACCCCGGTGCAGAAGTGGTTTATGGCTTCCGTGCCCCAGAACGACGGCTCCAACAACAACCCCCTCTTCCCCGAAGCCCAGCAGGAGGGGCTCGTGAGCGGCGCCAACCGCGCCCTGATCAATTGGTTCCGCATCGACCAGAGCGCGCGCAACGACGCGGCCGGAGACAACAACAACGTCTATACCAGCCGCGTACCCCAGCAGGAGGTGTTTCCGAACCTGGATACGCGCAACCAGCGCTTCATCCAGTTCTTTACCTTCGATATGGCCTACTACCCCAACGAGCGGGGGCCGTACAACTTCGATACACCGCAGGGCTACCCCGGCTTCACCGCCGGCGCGCTGCCCGACCAGGGCGACCCGCTCTCGCCGGTCAAGCTCCTCGATCCCGAGAGCCGCTGGGGGGGCATCATGCGGGAGATGACGACGACCGACTTCCAGTCTTCCAACATCGAATTCGTGGAATTCTGGATGCTGTCGCCCTTCCTCGATCCGACCAACGCCCGTCAGGCGGCCCCGGACGCGGAAGAAAAGCAGGGTACCCTCTACCTCAACCTGGGTAACGTCAGCGAGGACATCCTCAAGGACAGCCGGAAGTTCTTCGAAAACGGGCTGCCTACCCCCGTCAACCGCAACCGGCCGGTAGACCAGACCGTCTGGTCGCGCGTCCCCGTCGCCCAGCAGATTACCCAGGGCTTTGACAACGACCCCGCCAGCCGCGAGGCGCAGGACGTCGGGTACGACGGCTCCAACGATATCGCCGAGCGCGAAAAGTTTGCCGACTACCTCTCCGCCTTTTCCGACAATGCGCCGGTGCAGCAGCGGCTGGCGGAAGACGTCTCCAACGACAACTTCTACTACTTCAACAGCGACCGCTTCGCCGAGGATACCCCCTTGCTGACCCGCTATAAGAGCTTCAATAACACCCAGGGCAACTCGGCCGCCAACCAGAATACGGACACGAACCTCCGGCAGTCCTCCACGAACCTGCCCGACGACGAGGACCTCAACCAGGACAATACCCTGAACGAGGCGGAGAGCTACTTCCAGTACGAGATCCCGCTGGTGCAGTCGCGCCTCGACCCCCGGGAACTGGACCGCGAGGCCACGCCCTTCATCACCGACCGCATCGAGGACCTGGGCCCCAACACCGGCAACACCGGCCGGATCTGGTACCGCTTCCGGATCCCCCTGAATACCGACCAGAAGAAGGCCGTGGGTGGAATCACCGACTTTCGGTCCATCCGCTTCATGCGGATGTTCATGCACAAGTTTGAGGCCCCGGTGGTGCTGCGCTTCGCGAAATTCGAGCTCGTGCGCAACAGCTGGCGCCGGTATAACCGGCCCTTCGTGACCGGCCCGATCATCGGGGGAGAGGAGAATACGGAGTTTAACGTCGACGCCGTCAACATCGAGGAGAACAGCCGTCGCCAGCCCTTCAACTACGTACTGCCCAATGGCATTCGCCGCGAGCAGAGCCTCGGGGTGGTGAGCCTGTTGCAGAACGAGCAATCCCTCTCCCTTAGGGTGCAGAACCTACAGCCGAGCGACAGCCGGGCCGTCTTCAAGTACACCGAAACCGACCTCCGCCTGTACGAAGACCTGAAGATGTTCGTCCACGCCGAAGCGGCCGGCCAGAGCCGCATTCAGCGGCCCGAGGACGGGGAGCTGCGCCTCTTCCTGCGGATGGGGTCCGACTTCGAGCAGAACTACTACGAATACGAGGTGCCCCTGTCGATCTCGGACACGATCGGCATCACCGGCCTGGACCCGAACAGCCGGGCCTACGCCGACTCCGTCTGGCTGCCGGAGAACGAAGTGCGTCTGCCGCTGGAACTGCTGCGTGACCTGAAGCTGGAGCGCAACGCCAACAACATCGCCAGCGACGCGACCTACGAACAACGCTTCTCTCCCGAACCAGGCGTCAATCATACGCTGCGCATCAAGGGGAATCCCAACCTGGGCTTCGTCAAGGTATTCATGATCGGCATCCGCAACCAGGAAGACCTCGACAACGACGGCATCAGCGCCGAGGTGTGGGTCAACGAGCTGCGCCTCGAGGGGCTCGACGAGCGGGGCGGGGTAGCCGCCCTGGGGCGGGCCGATATCCAGTTGGCCGACCTGGGCAACCTGACCGCGGCCGTCAACTACAGCAGCGTCGGCTTCGGCGCGCTCGACAACAGCCTGCTGGAACGCAACCGCTTCAAGACCGCCGGCTTCGACCTGGCGACCAACCTGGCCATGGACCGCTTCCTGCCCTCGAAGTGGGGCGTCCGCCTGCCCGTCTACCTCCAGCACAGCAAGCAGGTAAGCACGCCGGAGTACGATCCCTACGACTACGATATCAAACTGCAGGACAAGATCGACCGGGCGGAAACCAACCAGGCCCGCGACAGCATCCGCGAGCAGGCGCAGGAGATCAACAAGATCACCGCGGTCAACTTCAACAACGTGGGCATTGCACCCGCGACCCGCCGCACGAAACCCAGTCCCCTCGACCCGGCCAACTTTAGCGTGAGCTACGGCTTCACCAAGAACGAGCGGAGCGACCCCTACATCGAGTCGGAGATCATCCGCGACCACACCGGCGCCCTGGACTACACCTACAGCCGCGCCTCCCCCAAGAGCTTCGAACCCTTCCGGGGCATCGAGAGTAAGTACCTGCGCCTGCTGAGCGAGTTCAACCTCAACCCCCTGCCCAACTCGATCAGCATCACGAACGTACTGAACCGCAGCTTTGCGACCACCAGCTACCGCTTTGCCGGGGTGGACGAGCGCTTCAATACCTTCTACAACAAGCGCTTCATCTGGAACCGGAGCTACGACGTGCAGTGGAACCTGACCCGCAGCCTCCGACTTGGCTTCAACGCCAACATGAACGCCACCATCGACGAGGTGGACGAGAACGACATCGTGGGATTGCCCGATGACGAGCGGAAAAGCGTTCGCCAGGACAGCATCTGGCAGAGCCTGCAGAACGGCGGACGGCCCAAGCAGTACAACCATACGATCAACGCCAGCTACCAGCTGCCCCTGCGCTTTCTGCCCTTCCTCGACTTCGTGGACGTGCGGGCCCAGTACCTCGGCAACTTCTCCTGGGCCGCTTCCCCGCTGCTGATCCAGGAGCAGGGCCTCGGCAACCTCATTCAGAACAGCCAGCAACGGCAGCTCACCGCGGACCTGAACTTCGAGAAGTTTTACGACCAGATCTCCTTCCTGAAACCCTTCAACCAGACGACGCGCAGCCGGCCTACGCGGCGTACCGGTCCGAATGCGAACTCCGACGACAACGCCAAGGAAGCCAATAAAACCACCAAGGCCTTCGTGCGGCCCCTGCTGGCCCTGCGCCGGGCCCGCCTCAACTACAGCGAGGACTTCACCACCGTGATCCCCGGATTCCTGCCGGAACCCAAGTTTTTCGGGCTTTCCGACGGCTTCAGTGCGCCGGGACGCGGGTTCGTGGTCGGCCTGCAGCCCAGCATCCGGACCCTGGCCGAAGACCAGCGGCAGAGCGACGCGGACTACCTCAACAACCTCGCTACCGACGGCTACATCAGCACCAATCCCTACCTGAGCCAGGACGTGATCCAGAACTACACCAAGCGCTGGGACGCCAACGCCATCATCGAGCCCTTCACCGACTTCCGGCTGGAACTGACGATGGACCGGGCCTTCACCGAGAACTACACCGAAACCTTCAAGGTGCTCGAGAAGGGTCCGGACGTGCCCTTCACCCACGCCGTACCGGTGCGCGACGGCTCCCTGACCTTCAGTAACGGCGGGGCCATGAGCCTCTTCAACCAGGATACGACCAACCTCGATGACCTATTCGCGACCTTCGAGTCCAACCGGCTCATCATCAGCCAGCGGCGGGGCGGCAGTCGGCCCCACGCCGATCCCGACCTGGCCGCCCAGGGGTATGCATTCGGCTACGGCCCCAACCAGCAGGAGGTATTGCTGCCCGCCTTCCTGGCGGCGTACCGCGACGAGGATCCGAACTCGGTCAGCCTCGATCCCTTCGATATCACCGGGGCGCCCAACTGGCGGCTCACCTGGAATGGCCTCGACAAGATCGGCAAGCTCAACGAGATCTTCCGGCGGGTGAACATCACTCACGGCTTCCAGTCGACCTTCACCATTTCAAGCTACGGGACGAGTCTCGACTACCTCGATGCCCTCGAGGAGCAGACGAATCCGCAGCTCACCGGCTACGATACGGTGAACCTCAATTACTATCCCCGGATCGAGATTCCCAACCTTTCCGAATCCAAGGCCTTCGCGCCCCTGCTGGCCATCGATGCGGAGCTGGTCAACGGCCTGTCGGTCAACTTCGCTTACACCGCCAACGAGACGCGTAGCATCAACGTGGTGAGCAAGCTGCTGGCCGAGAGCATCGGCAAGGAGATCATCGGTGGCTTCGGCATCGTACTGCAGGATGTCCAGATCGGCTTCCTCCAGGGTCGGCGCCGGACCCGCGAGCCCGCCGCCGGCACGGACCCCCTGGCCAACCCGCGACAGGGCGGGGGCAACAGCCGTTCCGGGGGCCGACTGCAGGTGAGCGACCTCGATATCCAGTTCAATTTCAGTTTGCGGGAGTCGAAGAGCTACGCCAGTCGCCTTTCCCCGCGTAGCCGGGAGATCATCGAGGGGAGTCGCATCTTTACGCTGGCGCCCTCGGCGGAGTACCAACTCAACCAGCGGCTGAGTTTACGGGCCTTTTTTGACTACCGCAAGACCACCCCCTTCAGTTCCCTGGGCTTTCCCCAGACCGCAGCGAGCGGCGGCATCGTAGTGCGCTTCCAGCTCAACTAGCTGCCTCCCGACTACCTCCCGGACGTAGCGTAGTTTTGCCCTCCTTGAACCACATTGAGGTCAGCGCCGTATTACCCTACTACAAAGCTACCGCACCAAATAAGATTCATGTCTCAGCCCCAATTCTATCCCCTCCGCGTGACGCGCCTCGTGCCGGAGACTGACAAAGCGGTAAGTGTATATTTGGAAGTTCCCGCTGCCTCCCAGACGGCCTTTAACTACCGGGCCGGCCAGTACCTGACCCTGCGGTTTACCATCGACGGGAAGGAAGAACGGCGCGCCTACAGTATGTGCTCCGCTCCCCACGAGCAGGAACTGGCCGTGACGGTCAAGCAGGTCAGGGGCGGCATCGTCAGCAATCACATCGCGAAACGCCTGCAGGTAGGCGATCAGGTCGACGTGATGCCCCCGATGGGCCGCTTTCTGGCCGAAGTAGATCCCACCGCCCGCCGCCGCTATTACCTCTTCGGGGCCGGCAGTGGCATCACCCCGCTCATGTCAATCCTCCGTTCCGTGCTGGAAGTAGAACCCAAGTCGGAGGTGATCCTCCTGTACGGCAACCGGGATGAAGACAACATCATCTTCCAGGACCAACTCACCGACCTGCAGAACCGCTACGCCGGCCAGCTGACCGTAGAGCATACCCTGTCGAGTCCGAAAAAGTACGCCACGGGTGGCCTTAAGGGCCTCTTTAAGCGCAGCCACACCCGCTGGGAGGGCACCAAGGGGCGCGTCGACCGGAAGTCCCTGGTAAGCTTCCTTCAGCGCTATCCCGCCGCCGGACTGGAGTGCCGCTATTACGTCTGCGGCCCCGGCCAGATGATCGACAATGTGGAGGCGGCCCTGCTCGGTCACGGCGTCGACGAGAAACTTATCCACGTGGAACGCTTCGCCTCCGCCAACGATACCACCAAGAAGGAGGGCGAAAGCAGGGGCGGTACGATTAACGTGAAACTCAATAAGGAGGAGTTCTCCATCGAGCTCAAGCCCGGACAGAGTATTCTCGACGGGCTGCTGGAAGACGGCAAGACCCCACCCTACAGCTGCCTGGCGGGCGCCTGTTCCACGTGCATGGCCAAGGTGGAAAAGGGCGGCGTCAAAATGGACGTTTGCTACGCCCTGGATGCCTCGGAGGTGGAGGACGGCTACGTGCTCACCTGTCAGGCTCACCCCCTTACCCCGGAGGTGAATATCGACTTCAATGTATAGGCAAGGGCGGGGCCGCGGGGGCAAGGAGTTCCGGTAGGTACAATTGTGCCGATATGCTGGAGAAGGCTGTATATTTAAATGATCCTACCTAACCTCATGGTCCCGCATTTCCGGCTTTTCCGCCTTCCTGTTTTGCTGCTGTTTACGCTGACGGGCGTATCATCCCCGTCCGTAAACGCTCAGCAGCCGCTAACCACGGATGGGGGGGTACGCGAGCGGGCCCCCGTGCTCTCCGCTGACGGGCAGGACCTTTACTTTACCCGCCCCGATCACCCCCTTAACCAGGGAACGGACCGGACGGCGGACGTCTGGGTCAGGCACCGCACCGCGGACGGCAAGTGGAGCCGGCCCCTGAATCCGGGTTCCCCGATCAACTCCTTCGTCGACGACCACCTGCTCAGCGCAAGCGTCGACGGCAATACCCTGGCCTTGCTCCGCTCCGGAGCAAACGGAGCCTTTCTGGAGCAATTGGTGCGGAGTGGACGTACCTGGCGTGCCGCGGAGCGCTGGGCCCTTCCTTCGGATATTCAGGACGTTGACGACCTCACCTTCAATACCAATAGCCAGCAGCTGATCTACAGCAAGAAAACCGCGGCTACCGCCTCCCTCGACCTTTACCGCCGCGCGGCCCTGCCCGGAGGCGAATGGGGAGCCCCCCTCCTGCTTCCGGCCCTGAGCGGCCCCGCCGACGAACGTTATCCGGTCATCGCCAGCGACGGCCGCACGCTGTACTTCCGGCGGGAAGGAGGGCAGTGGATGCGGCAACTGGACCGTGGCCAGACCGCGGAAGCCGTCGAATTGCCCGCCCGCTACCTCCAGCTGGCGCTGGCTCCGGGCGTCGCCATTGCGACCACCGACGACCTCGGACAGGACGAGCAGCTTTACTCGGTGACGGTACCCGAAGCGGCCGCCTTGCCCCCCGGAGCTATCGTTTACGCCAGTCTGGGCACCCCGCTTGGCCCCGGGCAACGGACCGCCAAGGTCCCGCTCAACAGTGGCGTCGAGCTTGCCGTGCACCCCGACATGTTGCTCCGCTACGCCGTCGTGCTGCGCCCAAGGGAGCTCGCTTTTCCGGAAGGCCATATGCCGCTACTGAGCACAACCACTGTCGCCGGAGGACTGGCCGGCACGACCGCTACCACCCCGAATAACCGGGTACAGTACCTCCAGGAAAGCCTTACCGAAAAACAACGGGAACTGGATGAGGTCCACCAACTTCGTCAGGAACGGTACACGAAGACGATCGCTTCCGCGGATATCGATTTATACACCCGGCTCCGTTCGCAGCCCCAGCGTGCAACCGCGATCGTAGAGGATACCCTGCCACCCGCCGCCGCCACCGAATCCCGCGAGCGCTACGCCCGCGAACTGGCCGAGCTGGAACGGATGAAGGAGAAGTTCCGGCGGCAGCAGGAAGAGAAGCTGCGGGAACGCGACCGCGGCGGCAGCCTGGATGACACCTGGTACACCGATCCGGATACGCTCGCGGACTCCGGAGTATATTTTCTTCCCCAAAATGAACGGGATACGACCGTGCTGCGGTCCAGCGTACGCTCCGGCCTTTACCCGGTGCAGCAGCCGGACCTTACCGAGCGCCGCGGGTGGGAACGGACCGTGCAGGGCGAGTCGCCCCGGCAGCCCGGAGCAGATGCGGCAGATGCCGCCCGCCTGGACGCGGAATATGACCGGAAGCTCCGGGAAGTGGAAGCGCTGCGGGCCCAACTCCGGGAAGTCCGCGGCACGGCCACTCCGCCTTCGGCTGCCCGCACGGCGGAGCCGGTGCTGACGGGTAAATCGCCCTCCGCGACCGCGCCGGCCGTCGCTGCGGAAACCGCAGGGCCCCTAGGCGTCACCTTCATCACCAACACGGCCTACCCAAATTCCGGGGGCTATACGGCTCTCGATCAATTGGTGGAAACCGTGCAGCAGGCCGCTACCGTGATTGAAATACGGGTACATACCTCCCCGGAGCTGAGTGTCCGGGCCGCCCAGATACTGAGCGAGGAACGCGCCACGACCATTCGCAATTACCTCGTGGAGGCCGGTATCGCACCGGAGAACTTCCGGGTCATTGGCTACGGCAACCATGAGTCCGCTGCCGGTGAACGGGTGGAGGTGATCCGTTAGTCCCTCTACAGTTCGATGATCTTCCCGGATTCGGCGATCTGGAAGCGCCGGGCGGTACTGCCGCTGGCCTGGTAGTCAAATTCTTTTCCGCCGCCCTGGCCGCTGACCTGGTAGATCATCAGGGCCTCCGTGATGGCGGCCGTCGTCTGGGTGAGTCCTTCCCCGTCGTAGCTTGTTCCCGCCAGGATGATGCGGTCGATGACCTCCTCCGTCTTGGGGTTAAGGGTAATGAGGATGTAGTGATACTGCGCCAGGTCCGCTCGCCAGTAGACGAGGCCGACGTACTTGTCCGCCTCGGGCAGGCGCAGGCAGGCGATGAACTCGGTGAATTCGTCATTGATCTGGGTCGGCTCCATCGGCACGAGGAACTGGTCGATCATTCGCGGCGGCAGGGGCGGAGTTTCCTTGCTGATGCGGCGCACGGTGTCTTCACCGAGGGTGATGGGCAGCTCCAGCGGGGGGAACTGATCGAGGAAGTGGGTAAAACGGATCTGGGGAGTATCGGACATAGCTTCGGACGGTAGCTAGGGTATACACCCGCTGCGGAAGCTTGGTTCAACCGGGCTCCGGTACAGCCATGCCGGTGGTTGCCGGTCCGGCCAGTCGCTGCCTAATGGCCAGTAATGCCTCCCGGTAGGGAGTAGGGTGCAGGCCGAAGGTCCGCTGGAATTTGTCGGAATGGAAGCGGTAATCGTGATCGTACTGGTAGTACATCTCCACGCTCTCTTTCGCCACCGGGTCAAAGAGCCCCAGGACCTGCAACATCCACTTTTTGACCCCTATGCTTCCTGGATTTACCTGGAAACATCCCCGATCAGCCCCATCATTTTTCGGCCGGTAAGGGGCGGCGGGGAGGGGAGGTGCCAAATCTGGTCGTCACTCTTGGGATCCTGGCTAAGCACGAAAACGGCGCGGGCCGCGTCCGGGATATAGATAAAGTTGTGCAGGCGGTCCTTGTCCCCGATCCACGGTCAGGGATTTTCCACCACAAAGGCAAGGGCGTTCCAATGTACGGCATTGCCCCGCGCGTCCATGGGTTCGCGGAGCGGCAGGGGATCGGTCAGATCGAGTAGCTCCCAACCGCTGGTGAGCACGTGGTCGATGATCTTTACGGGGGGGTGGTAGAGGTCCCACTGGACTACCTTCAGAAAATTCAGCGGGGTAACGCAGATCAGCCTCCCGCCGGACCGCAGTACGCGCTTCCATTCGGCCAGGCCGCAGAAGGGGTCGGGTAGGCGGTCCAGGAGGAAGGTATTGAAGAGCACGTCAAGGCTATCGTCCGGAAAGGGGAGGGCCTGCCCGTTTGCGAGGGCGAAGTGGAGGTTAGGAAGGTGTTTGCCGGGAAGCGCCTGCAGTTCGTATCCGAAGTGCAGCAGGTTAGGGGAAAGGGTCTGCCCTTCGTTCCAGTAGTCCCGGGCCTGCCGCAGCATCTGGTAGCTGAAGTCGATGCCGTAGCAATCCCAGCCGGGATAAAGCGTAGCCAGGTCACCAATCAGCCGTCCAACGCTGCAGCCGATGTCGGCAACGCGCGGGTGCGGAGTGGAAAGGGTGGGGAGCCAGTGGGACAGGTAGTCGGCCAGGGGCTGCAGGGGATAGCCGCCGTACAATCGGTCGGCTAGGTGGAGTGCCGTCTGCCGGGCTACCAGCTCGTCGTAGCGCTCGTAAACGTCCTGTCGGATTTCTTTTTCCGACTTTTGGTAGTATAGGGGGATACCGCGGCGCTCGGCCGGCGGCGGGGGAAGGAGGGACCCGAATTCAGGCACTGAAGGAGGTACCACAGCCACAGGTTTCCTTCGCGTTGGGGTTGTTGAAGGTGAAGCCGCGGTTGTCGAGGCCAGTGGCCCAGTCGATTTCCATGCCGAGCAGGTAGAGGGCGTGGCCGGACTTCATGAGCACCTGCTCGTTGCCCACCATGAATTTCTGGTCGTCGACTTCCGCCAGGTCGAAGCCCAGCTGGTACTCGAATCCGGAGCAGCCGCCACCGCGTACTCCAATGCGGAGGTAATGATTGCCGTCCACGCCAAGTTCTTTACGTAGACGAACGAGTTGCTCCATGGCGGAAGGCGTGATGGAGATCGGGGTGGTCTTGGTGGGGGACTTGACGTCAGCGCTCATAATAGGGAATAACTTTAACTGTGGTTTTAACAACGGCACCCCGGACATGGTTGCTTTACCGGAAACCGACCCCGGAATGGAAGTTCCGGGGATTTTGGCCAACTTGCGTTCACCCAATCAATTTCATGGAACTCATCCCCGTCCTCCTCTGGCTCCTTCCGACCCTGCTGACCCTCGCCCTTATCTGGGCACTCCGGGGTGCACTGACCCGTTTCAGCGAAGCCGTGGCCGCCCTGGAACGCAAGGCCACCGCACCCGCGTCCGCGCAGGAAAAGGGGACCGGGCTTGACCTGGACGGCCTGCGGTTGCAAGCCTGTGAGCGTTTTACCCTCATGCTCGAACGGATCTCTCTTCCCAATCTCTTGCTGCGGATCGAACCCCAACCGGATACGCCCCCCCGGGAATACACCGCCGAGCTGCTGCTGGCGATCCGGCAGGAAGTGGAATACAACATCACCCAGCAGATCTACGTGAGCGACTCCCTGTGGTCAATCATTACCCAATCGCGGGATAACATCAGTCTGCTCATCGCCCGCGCCGCCGAGGGGGCGGAAAGCAGCGGCCAGATCGCCAACCGCCTGCGCACCATGAGTTCCCGGCAGCCCGAAGACCCGGTAGCCCTGGCGCAGGGGGCGATTCGGCGGGAGGCTGCTTCTGTGCTGACGCATTAGGAGGAGTGGATGTTAGGAGGAGTGGATGGGAATGAAAAACGCCGTTTCGACGGAGTCAAAACGGCGTTACGTATTCTTAACCATGGCTGGCTTCAAGGAAAGAGGGTGGAGAAAAATCCACTAATTCAATCCTTCACTCATCTAAACCCTATACCGCGAAACTCTCTCCACAACCACATTCTCGGGTGGCGTTGGGATTGTTGAAGGCGAAACCGCTTCCTTCCAGTCCGCCGCTGAACTCGAGGGTGGAGTTGCAGAGGTAGAGGAAGGACTTGAGGTCGCAGACGACGGTTTCCCCGTTGTCCTCGAAGACTTGGTCGCGTGGCTGAAGCTCGTCGTCGAAGTCGAGCTGATACGACAGGCCGGAGCAGCCACCACTGGTGATGGACACCCGGAGAAAATAATTTTCGGGAAGGCTCTTGGCCCCACGGATCTCGCGCAACCTTTCCTTCGCGCTATCGGCAACGAAAAGCATAGAGAGGGAATTTACTGGGCTACGATGGACTCGGGGGTCTGTACGCCCTTGAGCTTCATCTGGTAGTCTTTGATGGCGCCCTTGATGGCATCCTCCGCGAGTACGGAACAGTGAATCTTGACGGGGGGCAGGGCGAGTTCCTCGACGATGGCCATGTTGTCGATGGTCAGGGCTTCGTCTACGGTCTTACCCTTCAGCCATTCGGTAGCGAGGCTGGAACTGGCAATGGCAGAGCCGCAACCGAAGGTCTTGAACTTAGCCTGGGTGATTTTTTGAGTGATAGGATCTACTTCGATCTGGAGACGCATCACGTCGCCACATTCGGGAGCTCCCACGAGGCCGGTGCCTACGTTGGTGCTGTTCTTATCAAGGGTACCTACGTTGCGTGGGTTCTTGAAGTGGTCTAGGAGTTTTTCGCTGTATGCCATGGTGGAAGGAGTTGAGGGAATGAAAGAACGAGGGGTGGTAAGGCCGAAAGGACGATAAGGTAACAAGAACCATCGGGAGAAAGATTAATGACGATCCCCTTCAATCCTTCGCTACCCCAATCCTTCCCTCCTTGATTAATGCTCCGACCACTCGATCGCGTCGATGTCGATGCCTTCCTTGTACATCTCCCAGATGGGGCTGAGGTCGCGCATGTGGCTGACGCCTTCGGCTACCTTGGCGATGGTCTCGTCAATGTCTTCTTCGGTGGTGAAACGACCCAGGCTAAAGCGGAGGCTGGAGTGGGCCAGGTCATCGCCGAGGCCGAGGGCAACCAGCACGTAGCTGGGCTCCAGGCTGGCGGAGGTACAGGCCGAACCCGAGGAGACGGCGATGTTCTGATTGAAGGTCATCATGAGGCCTTCTCCCTCGACGTGCTTGAAGCTGATGTTGGTGACGTGGGGCATCCGGTGCTCCTGGTCGCCGTTGACGTAGGTCTCTTCGAGTATGGAGGTGAGGCCGCTCTGCAGCTTGTCGCGCAGTTTGCTGAGGCGATCGGCGTCGGCGGCCATCTCTTCCTTAGCGATCTCGGCGGCCTTGCCGAATCCGACGATGCCGGGTACGTTCAGGGTGCCGGAGCGCATGCCGCGCTCGTGTCCGCCACCATCCATCTGGCTGGTGACCTTGACGCGGGGGTTCTTGCGGTTCACGAAAAGGGCACCTACACCCTTGGGTCCGTACATCTTGTGGCTGGTGAAGGCCATCAGGTGAACGCCCACGGCTTTCGGGTCGACCGGGATCTTACCCACGGCCTGGGTAGCGTCGGACATGAACAGGACGCCGTGCTTCGCGCAGATGTCGCCAATGGCCTTCATGTCCTGGATGACGCCGGTTTCGTTATTAGCCCACATGATGGAGACCAGTACCGTCTTGTCGGTGATGGCGGCTTCCAGCGCATCGAGGCTGACGCGGCCCTGGCGGTCAACAGGGAGGTAAGTCACTTCTCCGCCCATCTTCTCCACCTTCTTGCAGGCGTCGAGGACAGCCTTGTGCTCGGTCGTGGCGGTGATAATGTGGTTGCCCTTGCGCTGGTACATCTCAAAGACGCCCTTGATCGCGAGGTTGTCGGATTCGGTCGCGCCGCTCGTAAAGATGATCTCCCGCTCGTCGACGTTGATGAGGTCGGCGATCTGCTTACGTGCGGTATCTACCGCTCCTTCGGCCTTCCACCCGAACGGATGGTTGCGGCTGGCGGCGTTGCCGGGATTCTCGTAGAAGTAGGGTATCATGGCGTCCACCACCCGCGGATCAGTGGGAGTAGTGGAGTTGTTGTCGAGGTAGATGAGGCGCTGGCCCATAGTAAATGTTATTTCAGACTGGTCTGGTAGATATGCTCCTAGTTAACACCCGGTGGCGGGTTTGGTTGCTCCAGGAAGCAGTTCCCTGAACTTGTGGTCGTTGCGGCGGCCCGGTTGCAGTCCGCGGGAGGTGCAATACTGCTGGTGGCGGGCATCGGCGGGGTAGAAGGCGTCTACCACTTCCACGTCCGTCGCGGGTGTGTAGCCTGCCATGGTCAGGATAGCAATCACCCGCCGCGCCGTGGCGAGCTGGTCGTCGTCGTGAAGGGAAAATACGGCAGAGCGGTACTGCCCGGTGCCCTTTCCTCGATTCAACTCAAAATTGTGGAGGGTAAAGAACTCGGTCAGGAGGGCTTCCGTACTTAGGATGCGGAGGTCGTAGCGTACGGCAACCACCTCCGCGTGCCCGGTATCCTGCTCACACACCTGGAGGTAGGTGGGGTCCTTCACCCGTCCGCCGGCGAAGCCGACCCGGCAGGCGATCACGCCGGGCAGCTTACGCAGGTGGTATTCGCGACCCCAGAAACAGCCGCTGCCGAGGAGGAGTGTTTTCCTTCATGCCTGATCGGTGTCGAGGGTACCGTGCTTGGCCTCGTACTGTTCGCGGGGGATGAACTTGATCGACAGGCTGTTCACGCAGTGGCGGGTGTTCTTTTCCGTAAGGCGCTCGCCGTTGAAAACGTGGCCCAGGTGACCGCCGCAGTTGTTGCACAGGATCTCGACCCGTCTTCCATCTGCGTCCCGCACGTGCTGGATCGCGTTCGGGACCTCATCGTCGAAGCTCGGCCAGCCGCAGCCGCTGCTGAACTTGTCCTTGCTGTCGTACAGCGGCGCTTCGCACCGGCGGCACACGAATACGCCGTCTACTTTAAAGTTATTGTACTCCCCGGTGAAGGGCATTTCGGTGCCCTTGTTGGCAATGACGCGTTCTTCTTCCCGGGAAAGGGTATTCCAGTTTTCTTTCGTTTTCATGTGGGGAAAACAAACGGAATGTGTTGAAGGTTGGGGTCGGTTGTTGGGTTTTGGGGTGTTGAATAGTTAGGTTGCTCTTCTTACACTTGCCCCTTGCTGCTCAGGTAGGAAGACGCACGATCCCGAGCGAAGCGAGGGGAGAATGACCTGCGGGTAAACTCAACAACCCACTAACCCAACAATTCAACAACCACAACTACTACTCCTCTTCCTCAACCACAAAATCATAACTCTCCATAATCACGTTCGCCAGCAGCTTAGAGCAGGCCAGCTCCACCTTATCGTGGGCTTCCTGTTCGTCGGCGGCCTCGAGGGCGATGGTCACGTGCTTGCCGATGCGGACGTCGGAAACGCCCCGGATGCCGAGGTTCGGCAGGTTCTTGACGACGACCTTACCCTGGGGGTCCAGGAGTTCGGCTTTGGGCATGACGTTGATGTGGGCTAGGAACTTCATAGGGGGGACTTGGCAGACGAAGGCGGCGGGGAAGCCAGGTTTAGGATAATGTAGGCCACGACGATAAAGGGGAAAGCCGCGGTCCACAGTACGATCAGCAGGCCGGTGGCCAGGGCCGCAAAGATATACTTCGTCTCATTGCCCTTCCACCCGAGGCCCTTCAGCTTAAAGGAAAACATCGGGTGCTCACTCACCAGCAGGTAGCTCATGCCAAGTATTGAAGAATAAAGGACTAAGGGATTGAGGACGTACGGTGCCCAGTCTTCGTTGGTCGCCACAATGAGCATCAAGCCGGTAGCGTAAACGGTGCTGGTGGGGGTCGCCACGCCCATGAAATTCTCACTCTGGCGAGTATCCAGGTTAAATTTCGCCAGCCGCAGGGCACTGAAGAGGGCGACCAACAGGGCGGGTGCGGCGGTCCAGGACCAGCTGATGGGCGCGTTCGCGGGTGCGGCGTCGTTGGAAAGCAGCAGCAACACGTAATAGATCACCGCCGGCACCACCCCGAAACTGACCATGTCGGCCAGGCTATCGAGCTCCTTGCCGTGCTCGCTGCTGACGTGGAGGGCACGGGCCACGAGTCCGTCGGCAAAGTCAAACCAGCCGGCGGCAAAGAGGAACCAGAAGGCGGGGTCGAACCGCAGGTCCAGGATGCAAATGAGGGCTGCGCACCCACAAAATAGGTTGAGCAGGGTGACGAAGTTAGGAATCCAGGCTTTCACGGCCGGTAAGGTATAATTTGTTGGGATAAGGACAGTTTGCCAACGTTCGGGTGTACGGCAGACGTCGTTCAGGCAGTTATCAAACCGCTAGCTTTGACTCCATGATGCGTTGCTACCTACTTGCGTTCCTCCTTTGTATTTGCGGCAGTCTCCTGGCGCAGCCGGCGAACGATGATTGCGGAGGGGCCATCGCCCTGCCCGAGGGGGAACTTTTCTGCTCCGGACCGGACGGATTCACTAACGTCGGGGCCACCTCCTCCCTGGAGCAGGAGCGGTACGCCATCTGCATCGATGAGCGCGACCAGAACAAGGACGTCTGGTTTTCCTTCCGCGCCACCCGCAATTCCGTGACCATCCAGGTGACGGGGGCCGTACCGGGAAATCTCCGGGGCACCCTCGAGCAGGCCCAGTTTTCCCTGGCCCAGGGCCGCTGCGATACCCTCGAAAACCTTGCCTGCCGGTCGCCCTTCGTCTCAGGCGGACAAATTCAGAACGGCGGCAGCCTCATCTATAATGACCTCCGACGGGGCGAAGTCTACTACATCCTCGTCGGCGCCCGCAACGGCAACGCAGGCACCTTCGAGCTGTGCGTCGAGCAATTCGACGCCGTCCCGGACCCGAGCAGCGACTGCTTGACTGGCGTGGTACTGTGCGATAAAGCCCCCTTCGCCGTACAGGCGCTGCAGGGGCGCGGCCAGCAAAATGACGACCTGCTCTCCGACAACATCGACTGCTCGGGCCCACCCGAGGAATTCAACTCTTCCTGGTACAAGTGGACCTGCGATCAGCCGGGCACCCTCAGTTTCGACATCACCCCCCTGGGTGCCGCACCCAATGAAGACATCGACTTCGTACTCTACGAACTTACCGGTGGACTGGCAGCCTGCAACGACCGCCGGGTCCTCCGGCAGATGTTTTCCGGGGAAACCCAGGGGAACGGCGACCTCAACCTCCCCTGCCTGGGCGCCACCGGCATCAGCGACGGCGACCCCGACGTATCCGAAAACTGCGGCTGCGACCCCGGGAACAACAACTACATCAATTCCATCACCATGGAGGCCGGCAAGTCCTACGCGCTGGTGATCATGAATTATACCGGTTCCGGTGACGGCTTCTCCATCGAATTCGGCGGTACCGGCACCTTCCTGGGGCCCGATCCCAAGCTGGTCTACAGCAAGACGGAAGTCTGCGTCGGGGAGGCCATTACCTTCGAGGACCAGTCCACCTCGCTGGATGGCATCGCCGCCTGGGAGTGGGATTTCGGGCCCTCCGCCACGCCCCGCACCGCCACCGGCGCCGGACCCCATACGGTCGCCTTCCGCGAAGCCGGCAGCCCCAACGTCACCCTGGCCATCACCACCACCCGCAACTGCGTCGAGTACATCTCCAGCTCGGAGGTAGCCGTGATCTGCTGTGCCGATCAGTTTTTCGGCGACGCCGAAGTCTCCAACGTGACCTGCCCGGGAGCCGGCGACGGACAGATCGATTTCAACGCCACCAGCAGCGTAGACGGCGCCCTCCTACGCTATGCCTGGAGCACCGGGCAAACGACCCCGCTGCTCACAAACCTCGACCTGGGCGAGTATACCGTGATCGTCACGGATGGCTCCGGTTGCGAAGCCAGCTATACCTATACGATCGCCGGCCCGGAAGCCTACGTCTTCGATACCCTAATCGTGCAGCCGGACTGCGCCGGGGGCACCAATGGAATCCTGGAACTGCGCATCCTTTCCGGTGGGGCGGGTGGGTATGAATACAGCTTTGACGGTGGCCCCTTCTCCCCCGGGAGCCGGCTGGAGAACCTGCCCGTAGGCGACGTCCGGGTGCAATACCGCGACGCCAACGGCTGCGTGGACGAGCAGACCTTCGGTATTGACGAATTGCAACTGGCCCTGATCGAGGGGAGCGCCACCTTCGCCGAGCCTACCTGCTACGGGGCCACCGATGGGCGGCTGACCATCGACATCTCCAACGGTACGCCCGGCTACCAGTATGATTTCGGCAGCGGCCCGCAAACCAGCCGGGAGGCACGTGGATTCGGGGCCGGCAGCTATCCGGTCACCGTGGTCGACCAGGAGGGCTGCACCGGTGAATTCCTCGTCGAGCTCACCGAGCCACCCGTGCTGGAACTCACCATGCGGGCCGACAGCAGTAGCTGCTTCGGTACGAATGACGGGTCTATATTTGCTACTCCATCCGGCGGTAGGCCGTCGTATTTTATGGCCTGGTCGGATGGGATCGCCGGGAGCGACCGCATCAACCTGGGGCCGGGTACCTATGTAGTCGCCCTGACCGACAGCCTGGGGTGCACGGTCACCGATTCCGTTACCCTCCGCGATCCGGAGGAGATCGTCGCCTCCGTAGTGGATCAGGTAGACCTCATCTGCTTCGGTGACGCGTCCGGCTCCATCACCATGGGCGCTGCGGGGGGCTCGCCGGACTATACCTATAGTGCGGATGGACGCAACTTTCAGCCCGGTTCCCTGCTCGGAGGCCTGCCGGCGGGGGACTTTACCCTCTACGTCCGTGACCTCAACGGTTGCCTAGACAGCCTTGCTGCCAACCTCTCCCAGCCGGAGGAATTCGTACTGGAAACCGAAACCCAGGTCCGCCTGGTGCTCGGGAACGATACTACCCTGTCCGTACGCTCCAATTTCAACCCGGTGGAGTACCGGTGGGGCCCGGACAGCGTGACCTGCCTTACCCCCAACTGCTCGCGGGCGTCGATGATGCCCCTTCGCTCGGGCGAGTTCTACGTGGCCGGGACGACGGTGGAAGGTTGCGTGGATACCGCTTTCGTGGCCTTTTCCGTCATCGAGGATTTGCCCACCTTCATCCCCAACGTCATCTCTCCCAATGAAGACGGTACTAACGACCACTTTACCGTTTATGGCGGGCGGGCGGTGGCGCGGGTGGAAGCGCTGCGCATATACGATCGCTGGGGTGGACTCGTTTACCAGAGTGCGGCTCCCTTTCCCGCGAACGACTCCGGTCTAGGCTGGGACGGTACGGTAGACGGCCAGCGGGTAAACGGCGGCGTCTATGTGTACTACGTAGAGGTCAGCTACATCAACGGCAGGATCGTGGGCTACAAAGGCGACGTTACCGTGCTGGGCCTTACGCCCTGACCCGCCGTCCACCCGAAGCTTTTTAATCTCCCCCCATGTGTTACGTAATTCTCGCCGGCTGTATCCTTCTTTTCTGCGGCTGCCCGCGCAGCACGGTGGGCGAGCGGCTGTTTGACCTCACCTTCCCGCCGATCGAGTTCGTTATCCCGGCCGGGCAACCCTCCTTCCGCACCTTCGTGATCGCCCAGCAGGGGGTGGCCACCGGCTTTATGGAAGCCGTCGCGGACAATGGCTTCCGTCCGGACGACGTCGATATCGTCGGCGGCGTACGTGCCCGCATCGTCAGCCTCTCCGGCGAGGACTTCCGGGAGATCGAGCGCATCGAACTGCGTGCCTGTCCGGCCTCCGAGTCCGATTGCACCTACATCGACCTGCTCTTTAGCATTGACGACCTGGGCGGCCGCCGCCAGCAGGTCGTCAACCTGAATCCCGGAGAACGAAATTTGCGCAACCTCTTTCTGGAAGAGGAGGAGGTCCGCGTAGAACTCGTCGTCACCCCCTACGATATCACCACCCAGAATATTGATGCCCGGCTGGAATGGACCATCGGGGCCATCGGCGGACTGGAGTGAAAGTTAACATTTCACAGGTAAAATTTATTCCCGCACCAGCGCCAGCCGCATCCGCTTGATCCGGTCCTCCAAGGATTCCGAGGAGATGCGCTCCCGCAGCCGGTCGACGATGAGGGAGAAGCTGAAGGGCGTGGCCTTGGCGGGGGTTTGAAAGAGGATGGTCTGGCCGTTGATGCGCGCGAGGGCATCCCGCAGCCGGGCTTCCTGGAGCTGGAAGGTCATGATCTCGTCGTAGGCCTGCTGGAGCAGTAAGTTGGTAGGTTCATAGTCGGTGAATACGTCGAAGAACAACTGGGAGCCGCTTTGCAGGTGCTTTTCCTTTTTTTGCTTGCCGGGATAGCCCTTGAAGATCAGTCCCGCAATGGCGGCAATGTCGCGGAAGCGCCGGCGGGCCATTTCGGTGGCGTTGATGCCGGCGTGGAGGTCGTGCGTAAGCTCGGTAAGGTTGAAGAGGTCGCTGCCGAGGGCTTCCTCGATGGGGATCGGCTGGTCGCTCATCAGCTCGAAGCCGTAATCGTTCATCGCGATCGTGAAGGTGAGGGGGGCGAACTGTCCGATGCGGTAGGCAATCAGGGAGCTGAGCCCCTCGTGGATGCCCCGCCCCTCGCAGGGGTATACGACCAGGTGGTAGCCCTCGCGATCGTGGAAGTATTCGATGAGGAGTTCGTCGGCGGCGGGGATCGCACTGCGCCGCACCTGCGTATCCCGCAACGGAGCCAGTTTGGTGAGCTCGGGGTCGTGGTAGTCCTCGAGTTTCAGCTCCTCCATGGCGAGCCGCAGGTACTTCGAAAGCTGGCTGGACAGTTGCATCCGGCCGCCCCGCCAGCTGGGTACCTTACCCTTCTTGGACGAGCTCTTCCGCACCAGCGCTTCCGTCCCCTTCACCTTGACGAACTGCAGGCTGCGGCCGGCAAACCAGAAGGTATCGCCCGGTTTGAGGCTGGAGACGAAGTACTCCTCGATCGAGCCGATGTAGCCGCCGCTCAGGTACTTGATCAGGAGGGTGGTCTCGCTGACGATGGCGCCGATGCTCATGCGGTGCATGGTGGCGATGCGCTTGTTTTCGACCTTGTACACGCCGTCTTCGTCGCGGATCACCTTGTGGTACTCGTCGTAGGCCCCGAGGCTGTTGCCGCCTGTGGTGATGAAGTCGAGGCACCAGGCGAATTCCTCGTCGGTCACGGAGGCGAAGCAGAAGGTGCCGCGGATCTCCTCCAGCACCTCCGCCCGCCGGAAGCCCCCGCTCACGGCCAGGGTCACCAGGTACTGCACCAGCACGTCGAAGCTGCGGAGGTAAGGGATGCGGCTTTCGACCACTTCGTTCTCAATGCAGCGGCGCAGGGCCGAGGCTTCCAGGAGTTCGAGGCTGTGGGTGGGCACGAAGTGGATCACGCTCTTGGCCCCCGGCTGGTGGCCGCTGCGGCCGGCGCGCTGGAGGAAGCGGGCGACCCCCTTCGGACTGCCGATCTGCACGATGGTCTCGACGGGACGGAAGTCGACGCCGAGGTCGAGACTGGACGTGCACACCACCGCCTTCAGGGTGCCCTGGTGGAGGGCGTCTTCCACCCAGTCGCGCAGTTCGCGGCTGATGCTGCCGTGGTGCATGGCAATGGCGCCCGAGAGTTCGGGATCGTAGTCGAGCAGCCGGTGGTACCAGATCTCGCACTGGCTGCGGGTGTTGGTAAAGACCAGCGTCGAGCCCGAAGCGTAAATGATCGGCACCACCTTTTCCAGCAGTTTGATGCCGAGATGGCCGGCCCAGGGGAAGGTCTCGATCTCGTCGGGCAGTACGGTGATCATCTCGGTGCGCTTGGTGGCGGCGGCGCGGATGATGACGCGCCCGGTGGCCGTGGCGGCGGGGACGAGCACGTCCAGGGCTTCGGGCAGGTTGCCGATGGTAGCGGAGATGCCCCAGGTGCGGAGGGCGTTGCCGCGGAGGGCCCGCAGGCGGCTCAGGGCGAGCTCCACCAGTACGCCCCGCTTGGTGCCCAGGAGCTCGTGCCATTCGTCGGACACCACCACGCGCAGGTCACCGAAGAACTTCTCGTACCCCTTAGTGGCCATCAGTAGGTGAAGGCTTTCGGGGGTGGTGATCAGGATTTCGGGTGGCTTGCTGCGCTGCTTGGTGCGCTCGGCGGTCTTGGTGTCGCCGGAGCGGATACCGACGCGCCAGTTCAGCCCGAGGTCGGCGATGGCGCGCTCGGCGGCCGACTGGATCTCGCGGGTCAGGGCGCGGATGGGGGTGAGCCAGATGGCGCGGAGCCCGTTGTTGGCCTTGCCGGGATCCTCGGGGTGCTCGGCCAGGAACTCGAGCAGGATGGGCAGGAGGAGGGAGTAGGTCTTGCCGCTGCCGGTGGGGGCGTTGACCAGGCCGCTCTTTCCCGCCAGGTAGGCTGCCCAGGCTTCGTGCTGGAAGGGGAAGGCCGTCCAGCCGCGGCCGGTGAACCAGGCGTCGGCGCGGCGCAGGAGATCTTGTTGGGGGAGGGTAGCTAGCACCTAGCTTGAACGGCGAGGTCGGGGCGGGGTTTTTTTTCACCCCCTTTATGTTTGCGGGTTGGTACGGCGAATGGCCCGCTAATCTGCGAAAATCCGCGAAACGAATCTGCCTTCATCCACGGTTAGCAACCTACCAACTTACCTTGCACCCGCGTTCCCGCCCATAAAATACTACCGATGTTCCCAGCAAGCACCTACACCGACCGCCGCCGCCGCCTGTCCGCCGCCGTATCCGGTGGCCTCCTCCTCCTGCCCGGCAACGGAGAAGCCGCGATGAACTACCGCGGCAATACCTACCCCTTCAAGCAGGATTCGAACTTCCGCTACTTCGCGGGCCACAACCAGCCCGACCTGGTCCTCACCATCGACGCGGCGACGGGGGAGAGCCGGCTGTACGGCGACGACCTGACCCTCGACGACATCGTCTGGATGGGCGAGCACCCCGGCACCCGCGAACTGGCCGCGCAAATCGGCGCCGAAGCCGGCGGGAACCTGGAAACCCTCACGCAACACCTCAAGCAGGCCAAAAACGTCCACTACCTCCCGCCCTACCGCCAGGAGCGGCTCCAGCACCTGGACGATTGGCTCGGGGAGGGCACCCAGGCCAGTACGGAACTGATCCGGGCGGTGGTGGAACTCCGCTCCGTGAAGAGTGCGGAAGAACTGATGGAAATGGACCGGGCCGTCACGACCAGCCTGCAAATGCACCAGGCGGCCGAGACCACCACCCGCCCCGGCATGACCGAAGCCACCGTGGCCGGACTCATCGAAGGCATTGCCATCAGCGGCGGCGGACGGCTCAGCTATCCCGCCATCGTGACCCGCAACGGCCACATCCTGCACAACCATTACCACGGGAACGTGCTTAAAAAAGGCGATCTGCTGCTGATCGACGCGGGGGCGGAAACAACCTCCGGCTATGCGGGCGACATCACGCGCACCTTCGCCGTAGGGGGAGAGATGAACGCGCGGCAACAGGCGATCTACGACATCGTCGACTCCGCCAAGACACAGGTGATTGCGGCCCTGAAGCCCGGCGTTCCCTACCGCGAGCTGCACAACTTTTCGGCCCGCATCATCACCGACGGCCTCCAGGACCTTGGCCTCATGCGCGGCAACACCGAGGACGCGGTGGCGGCGGGTGCCCACGCCCTGTTTTACCCCCACGGCCTGGGTCATATGATCGGCCTCGACGTTCATGACATGGAAGATTTGGGCGAGGATTTGGTCGGCTACGACCAGGAATTCCGGCGCAGCAAGCTTTTCGGTACCCGCAACCTGCGGCTGGGCCGGCGGCTGCGGGAGGGCTTTGTCGTGACCGTCGAGCCGGGCATTTACTTCATCCCCGCCCTGACCGACCGCTGGGAGCAGGAGGGCAAGCATAAAGAATTCATCGATTACGCGGCGACCAGGGCCTACCGCAATTTCGGCGGCATCCGCCTGGAGGACGACGTGGCCATCACGGGCGGCGGCGCGCGGGTGCTGGGGAATTCGTGAGCGGCCGTCCGCCAACCGACGCCGGGAAGCGGGAAAGGAGGGGTAACTTACACCTAAACGGCTGATACCGCGTTAAAACCCCACGATGCGCTACTTCCCCCTCCTGCTTTTCGTTTGCCTTTCTTCCGTCCTCGCGGCCCAGTCCAACCAACTGGCCCAGCAGTACTTCATGGACGGCGAGTACGAGAAATCCGCCGAGCTCTACCTGGCCCTGGCCGAGGAGAGTTACAACCCCTTCTACTTCGACCGCTACGTCACCAGCCTCATGAACCTGAGCCGCTACGACGAGGCCGAGCAGGTCATTAAGCGGCAGCTCAAGCGGACCCCCGATGACCTGGCCCTCTACGTCAAGTACGGCCAGCTGCTCGAGCAGCAATTCGATGACAACGGCGCGGAAAAACAGTACCGGGAGGCCATCAAGAAGCTCCAGGGCGACAAGTTCCAGATCACCCAGCTGGCCAACGCCTTCCTGAACCTGACCAAGTACGACTACGCCATCGAGACCTACGAGCGCGGCGGGAAACTGATCAAGGACGACGTCTCCTTTGCCTTCAACCTCGGCGACCTCTACCGCCGCAAGGGCGACACGGGGCCGATGATCACCAGCTACCTCGACGCCCTGGTGGAAGACCCCCGCCGCGGCCGCAACGTGCAGACCTACTTCCAGCGCTACCTCGACCAGGACGGCCTGCTGGAAGCCCAGCAGCAACTCTACGCCCGCATCCAGGCGGACAAGAAGGAGAATCCGGTCTACCCCGAAATGCTGGCCTGGGTCTTTGTCCAGAGCAAAGACTACAAAGGCGCCCTCCGACAGGCCCGCGCCCTCGACCGCAAGCTCGACGAGAACGGTGAGCGGGTGCTCGACATCGGCAACCTGGCCGCTAATTCCCGCGACTACGAGACGGCCATCGCCGCCTTCGACTACATCGTGGAAAACAAGGCCCCGGCTTCGCCCTTCTACCTGGAAGCGAAGCGGCAGGGACTGCTCACCCGCCGTCGCGCCATCACCGACGGCTACGCCTACACCCCCGAAGACCTGCGGATCCTGGAAACCGCCTACGAGGAGTTCCTCGATCAGTTCGGCAACAACCCCGCCTCCGCGCCCATCGCCATCCAGCTGGCGGAGCTCGAAGCCCTTTACCTCAACGACCTCGACAAGTCTACCGGCATCCTGAAGCGGATCGTGGAGTTGAATGGCGTGAACGAGAACGT
Organism: Chitinophagales bacterium; assembly: GCA_038258275.1. Classification (GTDB taxonomy): domain Bacteria; phylum Bacteroidota; class Bacteroidia; order Chitinophagales; family Saprospiraceae; genus Neolewinella. Next base: position 58,079 of record JBBSPZ010000019.1, read on the forward strand.
CCGGGCCGAAGCCAAGCTTGCCCTGGCCGATTACTACCTCATGAAGGGCGAAGTATGGGAATCCACCCTCCTCTACAGCCAGGTGGACAAGCAGTTCAAGGAAGACCTGCTGGGCCACGAGGCCCGTTTCCGCAACGCCCGCCTGAGCTACTTCCGGGGGGACTTCGAGTGGGCGCAGTCGCAGTTCGACGTACTCAAGGCCTCCACCTCCCGCCTCATTGCCAATGACGCCCTCGACCTTTCCGTCTTCATCCTCGATAACTTAGGCCTGGACACCACCGCCACGGCCCTGCAGACCTACGCGGACGCCGAGTTGCTGGTCTTCCAAAACCGCTTCGACGAGGCCTTTGCTACCCTGGATACGCTGGTCAATGCCTTCCCCGGCCATGACTTGGAGGACGACGTCGTTTACCTCCGCGGCCGCACCTACCAGAAGCGCCGCATGTACGAGCAAGCCGCCGAACAGTACCAGCTGGTCGTCGACACCTACCCCAAAAGCATTCGCCTCGACAATGCCCTCTTCGCCCTCGCCGGCCTCTACGAACACCAGCTCGAAAACAAGGAGAAAGCCCAGGAACTCTACGAAACCCTCTTCATCGACTACAGCAGCAGTATTCTGGCCGTGGAGGCGCGGAAGAAGTACCGGGAGCTGCGGGGGGATGCGGTTCAGTGAGTAGGGAATGAAGGGGTGAAGGAATGTGGGATTGAGGGGGTGCCCGTTTAACTGGTTGGGGGCAAAATTGGCCGTCGTTTTACGTGGCCTGGCTGCGGGTTGGCGGTAGGAGGCTGCCTATGGCAGCGACTGTGCCGCGCAGGCTATGGCTGCGCCGGAGTAGGACAACCCCAAGAATTGCCACCGGTACGATGCTGCCTCCGGCAGCGCAGTTTGCAGCAGCCTCCGGCTGTAAGAGGCAGTTTCTGCCGACTTACCGCACTGCTGGGGTAAAAGACCCTCCTCTGGCTCCGGAGGGGCCATCCTAAACCAGAGCAAGGCGGTGTAACCCCTCGCGGTCAATAAACAGCAACCTCCCCGGCGATTACCTTATCGGCCCCGGAGGGGACGTATTACCCAGCTTGGGGATCACGCCAGGTCCGCAGGACCGCGCAGCCCCAAGCTGCCCACCTTTTCCCAAAACCAGCTATCTTTAAGCAAACTTCCCCCCGATGCGTATCCTCGGCCTCACTTCCCGGTTCTTTCTCGTCGGCCTGACCCTCTCGCTGATGTTGTCGGTACTGGTGTGGGGATTCCGGCAAGCGCCGCACGCCGCGCGGCAGGAATTGAGCCGGGTGACCGGCAAGGAATTGCAGCAGCCGAAACGGGAGCGGCACGCACCAAAGCGGCACCAGCGTACACCTGAGCGGAAACACCACCACCTGGCCGTTGATCAGTACCCCCTCTTTCCGGGCTGCGCCGAACTTCGGGACTTCCAGGAGCGCAAAACCTGCGCCGACCAGAAGATGCTCCGCTACATCTACGAGCACGTGCGCTACCCCGACGAGGCCCGCCGGGAAGGCATCGAGGGCATGGTCGTCATCCGTTTCTCGGTGGACCAGGGCGGCCGCGCGAGCTCCCCGGTAATCGCCCGGGAGCCGCATCCCCTCCTCGGGCGCGCGGCGCTGAAGGCCGTCCAGCAAATGCTTCAGGACAATCCCATCTGGGAGCCTGGGCAGGACAGGGGAAAGCCCGCAGCGGCTCAGGTCAATCTCCCCATCAAATTTAAAAATCGGGAGGGAAATGAATCCGCCGACCCCATTATCCCGTTGTCTGAGTAGACCTCATAATCCAGCACCATGTACCAGTTAGGAATCACGACCAAATACTTCTCCCTCGGCATGTTCCTGGCGGCCATCGTCGCGCTGGTAGCCATGAACCTGCCGCAACCGGCGCCGCAAACCCCGCAGAAATCGACTACCGAAGCGGCCATTGATGCGGAGCGACTTGCCAATGAAGTGGAACTGCTGAACCTGGAACTGGATGCACGCAACTTAAGGGAAGAAAACGATCAGCAGGTTAGATCCTTCTACGTGATAGAGCCTGTACGCTAGGCCATTAGACGGGAACGCAGGTGCTGTGCGGCTAACCCTAATGGGTGGCCAAGCCAATGGCAATTTCCCACCGCTGGCCGACCAAAAATCCCGCAACGATCTAAGCGCTACGCTGTTTACCTATCCCGACCTACCCCGAGAAACGCGTGCGTAAACTATTCGTCATCCTTGCCCTTGCCCTGCTGGTGGCCTGCAACACCTACCGCCCCATTGCCGGTGCGGAGGCCTTCAACGATACGTCCTGGAAATCCAGGGTGGTGCCGCCGAGCCCCCAGCCCCGGGATGGCGATCCCGTAGCCGGACTCGACTACCTGATCCACGGCGACTACATCGGCAGCGGTATTCCGCTCGAGATCATGCAGAAGCAGTCGGCCAAGATGGACCTCGACAGCCTCTTTCCCCGCAACGCCCTCAATGAGGGCATCCCCTATAACATGACGGCCTTTATCGCGCCCAACGGCGCCGAGACGGTCAACGGTAACTGCTTCACCTGCCACGCGGGTAAGGTGGACGGACAGCTCGTGCTCGGGCTCGGCAACAGCTGGGCGGAATGGGAGAAAAATATGGTACCCATGGGTAGCCTTATGCGCTTGGGTATGGCGGTGAAGTACAAAAAGGACGATCCCGAAACGGTCGCTTTCGAAGATTTCAGTCGCTACTTCAAGGGCATGGCCCCGACCGTGAAGGTCAACCAGCCCGGCGCGAATCCCGCCTTTCGCCTGGCCGAAGCGTGTATGATGTACCGGAATCCCGAAGACCTTACCTATTCCGAGGATCCCCAGTACGCGATGTGGGATTACAACATTGGCACCGACACCCCGCCCCTCTGGCACGTCGGTAAGAAGAACTCCCTCTACTACACCGGCACCGGCCGCGGCAGCATGCCCAAACTGCTCCTGCAGGCCAGCGTCTTAGGGGTACCCGACAGCAGCCAGAGCCGCAAATCGGTCATCGCCTTCGAGGATGTATATGCCTTCCTCAGCCAGCTCGAGCCGCCCGCTTATCCCGGAGCCATCGATGAGCCCCTGGCCCGGAAGGGAGAAGCCCTCTTCACGGACAAGTGCGCCGGTTGCCACGGCACCTACGGGGAGAACGAGACCTACCCCAACAAGATCATCAACGTCAACGTCGTCAAGACCGACCGCCTCTACGCCGACTACATCCAGCAGTCGAACATCGTAGACTGGTACAATAGCAGCTGGTTTGCGACTAGCGAGCCCAAATCCTCCTTCGAACCCTCCCACGGCTACGTCGCCCCGCCCCTCGACGGCATCTGGGCCTCCGCCCCCTACCTTCACAACGGATCGGTACCGACGGTCTACGAACTGCTCAACTCCACCGCCCGTACCGAGCGCTGGACCCGCGACGGCAACTCCACCTCCTACGACCACCAGAAACTCGGCTGGAAGTACGATCCTGAGCCAAGAAACAAGAAGTGGACCTTCGACACCACCCTCCCCGGCTACGGCAACGACGGCCACACCTTCGGCGACAAGTTCACCGAAGAAGAGCGCTGGGCGGTGGTGGAGTATCTTAAGACGTTGTAGGGTTTAGCGTATAGTATATAGCTTATAGTGTATAGGGCCGCGCTTCAGGCTGTGCGCCCTATACGCTATAAGCTATAAGCTACAACCCCCCCCTCCGCAACTTACCTTTAACCAAGCACGTTGCTAAAGGACCAAATAAAAA
>JBBSPZ010000020.1:0-59088 GCA_038258275.1 Chitinophagales bacterium
CCCCCGCCGTACTCCGCCAAATCCACCTTGTCTGGGTTGCGTCAGAGGATTTGCTACCCTTTTCCCGACTTTAACACATTAAGTAACAAGCCCTTTACCAAACCCACCACTCCACCCGGACTGCAATCTCCACCGCACCGGCCTCCCCCCCCGACCGACGAACAACAGGAAATGATCCGGCAAAGCGCCGCTGACTTTGCCCGTACCCACATCCTGCCCCACGTGATGGACTGGGATGAACGACAATTTTTCCCCCGGGATCTTTTCCGGGAGATGGGCCACTACGGCTTCATGGGCGTCCTGGTACCCGAGGAGTACGGTGGGACGGGCCTCGGCTACGATTCCTACATCACGATCATTGATGAGGTCGCCCAGGTGTGCGGCAGCATCGGCCTGAGCGTTGCCGCCCACAACTCCCTCTGTACCAATCACATCCTCCTGTTTGCCAGTGAGGAGCAGAAGCAAAAGTACCTGCCCCGTCTCGCCTCCGGCGAACACCTCGGCGCCTGGGGGCTCACCGAGCCCAACACCGGATCGGACGCCGGCCGCATGCGCACCGTCGCCGAAAAGCAGGACGACGGCGGGTATATCCTCAACGGCGCCAAGAACTTCATCACCCACGGCATCAGCGGCGACGTAGCCGTGGTGATCGCGCGGACCGGTGAGTTGCTCGACAGCCACGGCATGACGGCCTTCATCGTCGAACGCGGCGACGAAGGGTTCCGCGGCGGCAAGAAGGAAAACAAGCTCGGCATGCGCGCCAGCGAAACCGCCGAGCTCATTTTCGAAAACTGCTACCTGCCCGCCGACCGCATCCTCGGAGAGGTGGGGGAGGGGTTCATCCAGAGTATGAAAATCCTGGACGGAGGCCGCATCAGCATCGCCGCCCTGAGCCTGGGCATCGCCAAGGGCGCCCTCCAGGCCGCCCTGGCCTACAGCCAGGAGCGCGAACAGTTTGGGAAATCCATCAGCCGCTTCCAGGCCATCGCCTTCAAGCTTTCCGATATGGCCACTCAGGTGGAAGCCTCCGAGCTCCTCACCCGCAATGCCGGTCGCCTGAAGGATGCCGGATTGCCCGTGACCCGCGAGTCGGCCATGGCCAAACTTTTTGCCTCCGAAGCCTCCGTACGCGTAGCGGATGAAGCGGTGCAGATCTTCGGCGGATACGGGTACACGAAAGATTACCCCGTCGAGAAGTATTACCGCGACTGCAAACTTTGTACTATTGGCGAAGGAACTTCCGAAATTCAGCGATTAGTAATCAGCAGGGAGTTGCTTAAGAAGTAAGGTCTCTTTATGTCGCCATTGCCCATCCTGGATTTTTTTAAGCTCGTGCGGCTGCAAAACCTGCTGGTGGTCGCCCTGACGCAGGTACTGGTTTACTACCGCATTATTCTTCCGGCACTCGATGCGGAAGGGATCGCGGGCGTACTCCGGCCGTGGAAATTTTTCGAGCTCTGCCTGGTGACCCTCGCCATCACGGCTTCGGGCTACCTGATCAACGACCTGAGGGACGTGCGCATCGACGCCATCAATCATCCCGGTAAAAACCTGGTCCTCAAGTTGGGGCGGGCCAACGTGCAGTGGATCTTTGCGGCGATGGTGTTCGTCGGCTACCTGTTTGCCCTGCTGCTCGCCCTGCGCCTCAACGAGCGCCAGCTGCTGTTCCTCTTCCCCCTGGCGATCGGGATACTGGCGCTCTACAGCGCCACCCTCAAACGCCTGCCCTTCATCGGCAATCTCCTGGTCGCGCTGTACTGCGCGGGGGTCCCGGGTATCCTGGTCCTCACCGAGCGCAGCGCCCTGGCTGAACTCATTGACGCCAGGCCGGCCGTGGGAATGGACACGGTGCGGGTCTGCGTGCTCTTCATGGCTTTCGCCTTCGTAGCCACCCTCCTGCGGGAGCTGGTGAAGGACCTGGAAGATATTCGGGGCGACCGGCAGGAAGGCAGGTTAACCCTCCCCGTCCTGCTGGGGGTGGCACCCAGCCGCCGACTGGCCATCGTGCTGGGAGGCATGGTGATCGTCTCCATCCTCAGTCCGGTATTCCTGGGCTGGCCCGCTTTCGTGCAGCCCCCGATGCTGATCTGTATCGGGCTCCTGCTCGTAGCCATCCTGATCATCCTGTTGCAGCTCGCCCGTGCCCGGCAGCAGGTCGATTACCAAAAGCTCAGCCTGGAAATCAAGGTCCTGCTGATCGGCGGACTCGGGCTACTCATCTTTTTCTGATGGACTACTACGCCCACCCCACCTCGGTGATCGACCCCGGCGCGCGCATCGGGGCCGGTTGCAAGGTCTGGCACTTCTGTCACCTCATGTCCGGTTGCGAGCTCGGAGAAAATTGCAGCCTGGGACAAAACGTCTTTATCGCCCAGGGCGTACGGCTGGGCAGCGGGTGCAAGGTGCAGAACAACGTGAGCCTTTACAGCGGGGTAAGCCTGGGGGAGGACGTGTTCGTTGGTCCGTCGGCCGTATTTACCAACGTACGTAATCCACGCTCCGGCATCGACCGGCGGGGTGAATACACCCCGACCCGGGTGGAACGGGGCGTCACCATCGGAGCAAACGCGACGATAGTCTGTGGGGTGACCCTCCACGAATATGCCTTTATCGGAGCGGGAGCGGTGGTGACCGCCGACGTGGACGCCTTCTCGCTGGTGGTTGGTAATCCCGCCCGCCGCATGGGCTATATGAGCGCTGCCGGCTACCGCCTGGAGTTTGACCCGGCGGGCCGTGCGGTCTGTCCGGGAGGCAGCGGGTCCTACCTTTTACACGACCGGGGGGTCAGCCGCGGCTAGCCAGGCCGCCGGGGAAAAGGGGATCCGCTGGTAGGAATGCGCAAACAACCTACCTTCACCGGCCAAAAATCAGTTCCTTTTGATTGTCCGTTTTGCCGTTATTGGCCTGGGCCACATTGGCGGGCGTCACGCTGCCCTTATCGCCGCCCACCCCCAGGCGGAGCTGGTTGCCGTATGCGATCTGTTGCCGCGGGAAACGCTCCGGTGGCCACCGGAACTCCGTGAAACAACCGGCTTATACCGTACGGTGCGGGGGCTCCTGGCCAGTGTGGAATTTGATGTCGCCTGCATCTGCACGCCCAATGGCCTGCATGCGCCACAGGCCATGGAATGCCTCGCTGCCGGTCGCCACGTGGTCATTGAGAAACCCCTGGCCCTGACTACGGCATCCTGCGATGTCCTGATCGAAGCTGCCCAGCGGTACGGGCGGCACATTTTCGGGGTCATGCAAAACCGCTACAGTCCCGCCTCCGCCTGGCTGAAGCAGGTGATGGAGGGGGGTAAGCTGGGGAAGGTACTCCAGGTGCACCTCAACTGTTTTTGGAACCGCGACGCGCGCTACTACCTCACGCCGGACGATCTTCCGCATCCCTGGCACGGTGATCCGGGCCTGGATGGGGGCGTGCTATTTACCCAGTTCGCCCACTTCCTCGACCTGCTCTGCTGGACCTTCGGCGAGGTCAAGCCTACCGCGGCCACCCTTACCAATCAGGCGCACGAACGGCTTCACTCCTTTGCTGACACCGGCATGGTCCAGTTCAGCCTGCCCGGCGGCGGTATCGGCAGCCTCGTTTTCAGTACGGTGATCTGGGACCGCAACTTCGAATCCACCTTCACGGTCATCGGTACCCGGGGTACCGTCAAACTCGGGGGGCAGTACATGAACGAGGTAGGGTATTGCCACGGGGAGCAGCTCTCCGCACCCGCGCTCCCGCCCAGCCCTACGGCCAACAACTACGGCCCCTACCAGGGGTCGGCGGCCAACCATCACTTGGTGATCGACAACGTGATCGAGGTGCTCAGTGGCCGGGCACCGGTGGCCACCACGGCGGAAGAAGGCCGGGCGGTGGTACGACTCATCCAATCCATCCATGCCCTAGCGAAGCCAGAATAGGCGGGGGTTTCCTCCGCCTTCCCCCGCTACCACCGCGTTTTGCCCAAAACCAGCAGCCAGCGCATAGGCGACGGGCCGGGGTACGTCAAGCAGGCAGAGTCCGTCCTCCCGTTTCCATATCCCCTCCGGATCGGCACCGTAGGCTGGAACAAAGGACAGTTTCCGTTCCTCCACGATCTGGAGTAAGGCACCTTCGCGCGCTAGGTTTTCGGCCGCCGGCAGGGGGTGGGACCCGGGGTTGTGGGCCGTAACGATCAGGTAGGTGGTATGGCCGTGTTCCGCCAGCCAACGGTCAAAATCCGGGTGGGCGTGACCTATTTGAAGGCGATCGCCGTTGACTACGTAGTGCGCACTGCGGTAGGCCCGGTCCAGGTGTTGGTCGGGAGGAGCAGGGGGCTGATCGTTTAACGGGAAAAGCATAAGTCTTTGCTGCGTACCTTTGCGGCCCCAAATGGAACCGGGCGACAGCCTTCGGGTTTGCCCGTCGAACGGAAAAAGAAACAAGCTATGGAGATGGACAGAACTTCCATCATTGGTATCGTCCTCATCATGTTGCTGTTCCTCACCTGGCAGTACGTGGCCGCGCCGAGTGCCGCGGAGATCGAGATGGAGCAACGTTACCAGGATTCAATCGCCGCCCTGAGTGACACCGAACTGCGGCAACCGGAGAAGGTGATGCCCGAAGCGGAAGCAGTCGACCCGGTCGCCCTCTCCGATTCGGCCCGCACCGCCCGCTTCGGCAGCCAGTTCGGCGCCTTTGCCGCGGCGGCCGCCGGAACGGCGGAAGACGTGGTGCTGGAGAACGACCTGATGAAGGTGACCTTCAGTACTAAAGGCGGTACCATCCGTCAGGCGAAACTGAAGCAGTACGCCAAGGTGGTCGAGCAGGACGACAACACGGAAGTCCGCCTGCCCCTGCTCCTACTCGAAGACGAGAAGAACAAATTCGAGTACGTGATTCCGGTCAATGGCGTGGCCGGTGACGGCGTGCGGACCAGTGACCTGTATTTTACCCCCACCTTATCGGGCAACTCCCTGACCCTGCGGGCTCCGGTGGACGGTGGCGGCTACTTCGAACAACGCTATACCCTGGAGGACGACAGCTACCTCATCGACTACGACATCCGCTTCGAGGGCCTCAACTCCGTCATTGCTAACGGCAACGGGACCGTGCGCCTTCACTGGGAAAATTACCTGGACAAGATCGAGAAGAACAGCCAGTATGAGAGCAACTACTCCACCCTCTACTACAAACCCGTGGATGAAGGCACCGACTACTGCTCCTGCACCAGCGACGACACCGAGACCCTCGACGACCAGCCCCTCAAGTGGGTGGCCGGCAGCCAGCAGTTCTTCACGTCGGCCCTGATCGCTGACGATCGCTTCAGCAGCGCCGTGCTGACCACGGTGGCCGATGTGGACCGGTTGCCCGCCGACGAGTTGAAGCTCCTCGTATCGGACATCAACCTGCCCATCGGTACTTCCGCGTCGGAGACCTTCGGCATGTCGCTGTACGTCGGCCCCAACGAATTCGAGCGGCTGCGGGCCATCGGCTACGACCTGTCGGACGTGGTCAGCTTCGGCTCCTCCATTTTCGGCTCCATCAACCGCTGGATCATTCGGCCGCTTTTCAACTTCCTGTCCGGCTTCATCGGCAATATGGGGATCGCGATCCTCGTAATGACCCTGCTCGTGAAGATGCTGGTATACCCGCTGACGTATAAGATGCTCGTCAGCAACACCAAGATGCAGGTGCTTAAGCCCGAGATCGAAAAGCTGAAGGCCAAGCACAAGGACGATTCACAGGGCGCCCAGGTCGAGACCATGAAACTGTACCAGGAGTACGGGGCGAGTCCGCTGGGGGGCTGTCTGCCGATGGTCCTGCAAATGCCGATCTGGTTTGCGCTTTACCGCTTCTTCCCCGCCTCGATCTCCTTCCGCCAGGAGAACTTCCTGTGGGCGAACGACCTGAGCACCTACGACAGCATCATGCGCCTGCCGGAGTGGATCCCCTTCATGCAGGGCCACCTCAGCCTCTTCGCCATCCTCTGGGCAGTGACGACGGTGATCTACGCCTACTACAACAGTCGGCACATGGACTACAGCGCGCAGCCCATGATGAAGTACTTCCAGTACATCATGCCCCTGATGTTCCTGGGCTTCTTCAACAGCTTCGCTGCCGGACTGACCTGTTACCTGTTCTTCAGTAACGTGTTCAACATTGCGCAGACGGTCATCACCAAGAATTTCATCATCGACGAGGACAAGCTGCGGACCAAGCTCGAAGCCAACAAGGCCAAGCCCAAGAAGAAGGGGGGATTCAGTGCCCGCCTGCAGGAAGCCCTCAAGGAACAGCAGCGTACCCAGGCCAAGAAGAAGTAAGGCCGCGACCTTTTCGGGAGCGGGGGGCGTTACCATACCAATTTTTAATCTGCGTCCATGAAGCCATACTTTGCTGTCCTGACGGTCCTCGTGCTCCTCTTTTCCTGCTCCCGCCAGCCCGTTCGCGTGGGCGCCACGATGCCCGAGGGGCCCGCCCCTGCGGAAACCCTTCCGGCGACGGTAAAGCCCAACCAGGCGGATGGAGTTCCTGCCAACGTTTCACGGGTAAACGCCGAGCTGGAGCGGGCCCCCGAGGATGGGCCGGTCGTCAGTCCCCCGAGAAAGGGGGATTCCCCCATAGCCCCGAAAGTCAGCGTGATCAAGCCCGCCACCGAGACCAACGAAACCGCCAATATTGAAAATCAGGGAGCCGTAGGGAGCCTGCCGCTGACCGACGACGAGACCGCCGAAGCCCCCGCCGAGCTGCCTACCGTCACCCTAAGCAAGTCAGCCTGCTACGGTAATTGTGCGGTGTATGCCCTTAGTTACCTCCCTTCGGGGGTGCTTATGCTAAACGTGACGAGCGGGCTTATGGGGCCGGGCACTTACCGGAGTGAATTAAGCACGCTGGACCAACGCGACTTTACCCTGGCCCTCGACAGCCTGCGGGATACGGAATTCGCTCCCCTTTATCCCGTTGAGGAGGAACTGCCTGCCGATATTCCGTTTACCCGCCTTATTGTGCCGGACGAAGAAGATGGCGGCCGGACCATCACGGTTTACTTCGACGCACCCGCTGCCCTGCAACGTTTCATGGACCGCATGGAAGCTCTCGTCGAAGACAGCAACTGGAAACTAATGCCTGCGGCGCAGCGCTAACCTAATACCCACACCCTATGTCCGATCACAAGATCATTTTCTCCATGGAACGGGTCTCCAAGACCTTTCCCGGAGCCAATAAAAAAGTTCTCCATAACATCTGGCTCAGCTTCTTTTACGGAGCCAAGATCGGCGTTCTGGGCCTCAATGGCTCCGGTAAGTCGACCCTGCTCAGGATCATCGCCGGGGTAGATAAAAATTACGAGGGCAACGTCGTCTTCGACGGGAAGTACCGCATCGGCTACCTGGAACAGGAGCCGCAGCTGGATCCGCATAAAACGGTGCGGGAGGTCGTGGAGGAAGGCGTCCAGGAGACCGTAAACCTGATGAAGGAATACGACGCGGTGAACCTGAAATTCAGCGAGCCGATGTCGGATGATGAGATGAACAAGCTCATCGAACGGCAGGGCGAGCTCATGGAACAACTCGAGAACCGCAACGCCTGGGAGCTCGACAACCGCCTGAATACCGCCCTCGAGGCGTTGCGCTGCCCACCCGACGAGGCGAAGGTGGACGTGCTGTCGGGGGGGGAACGCCGCCGGGTTGCCCTGGCCCGGTTGCTGCTCAGCAACCCTGATATCCTCCTGCTCGACGAGCCGACCAACCACCTCGACGCCGAATCGGTGGACTGGCTGGAACAGTACCTCCTGAGCTTCCCCGGTACCGTCATCGCCGTGACGCACGACCGGTACTTCCTCGACAACGTCGCCGGCTGGATCCTCGAGCTCGACCGCGGAGAGGGCATCCCCTGGGAGGGCAACTACTCCAGTTGGCTGGAGCAAAAGTCTAACCGCCTGGCACAGGAAGAGAAAACCGAAAGCAAACGCCAGAAAACCCTCAAGCGGGAGCTGGAGTGGATCAAGATGGCCCCCAAGGCCCGGCAGAGCAAGGGGAAGGCCCGCCTCAACGCTTACGATAAACTGGCCGGCGACGAGGGCAAGGAGCGCGAGAAAAACCTGGAGATCTACATTCCGCCCGGACCCCGCCTGGGCGACGTCGTCATCGAGGTAGCGCAACTGAAGAAGGGGTTTGGTGACCGCCTGCTGTTTGACGACGCTACCTTCACCATTCCCAAGAACGCCATCGTAGGTATCCTGGGCCCGAACGGCGTGGGCAAGTCCACTTTTTTCCGCCTTTTGGTGCACGAGCAGGAACCCGACGCGGGTAACATCAACATCGGCGAAACGGTGGAGATCAGCTACGTCGACCAGGCCCATACTGCGCTCAGGGACGGCAACAAGACGATCTACGACGTCGTCAGCCAGGGCCACGACATGATCGAGGTCGGCAATACTTCCGTCAATGCCCGGGCCTACCTGAGCCGCTTCAACTTCGCCGGTGCCGACCAGCAGAAGAAGATCGGCGTCCTCTCCGGCGGAGAGCGCAACCGCCTGCAGCTGGCGATGACCCTGCGGGAGGGCGGCAACGTGCTCCTGCTCGATGAGCCCACGAACGACATCGATATCAACACCCTCCGCGCCCTGGAGGATGCCCTCGACAGCTTTGCCGGCTGCGTGCTGGTGATCAGCCACGACCGCTGGTTTATCGACCGCCTGGCCACCCACATCCTTAGCTTCGAGGACGAAGGAAAGATCCAGTTCTTCGAGGGCAATTACAGCCAGTACGAAGCGGCCAAAAAAGAGCGCCTCGGTGACGTGACGCCCAAGCGGCCGCGCTTTAAGAACGTGATCAACCGCTAGTTAGAGGTCGAGCATATACCACTTTACGCTGTCCAGTGCTGGCCGCCGACCACTCTCCTCCGGTGCGTAATACGTAGCCAGGTACTCCACGATCGGCCCTTCGTTTTTGCCGAGGTCCTGCAGGCCCTGGGTTTCCTGCATCCAGTGGATCATGTCCAGCCAGCCTTCCTTGCTCGCCCGGTTCTGGGTGATGAGCTTGGCGCTGTGGCAGGCCAGGCAGTTGCCCTTAACGAGCAGGTAATCGCCCCGGGCGATGAGGCCGGTGAGGGTATCCATCCCCTCCACGACGCCGGGGGGCGGGGTATCGCTGGCGGTCGCGGGTGCGGTAGATTCGGCGGACTCCTCCTGGCAGGTAGCTAAACCGGCGGCAACCAGGGCCAGGATCAGCAGGGTAAGGAGGTAGCGGGGGAAACGGCGCATACGCTAAACGATTTTTACCGCGATCCGGTGGCAGGCATTATTGAGGTAGCCGCGTGGGTTCCAGGCGGGCAGGACCATGGGCTGGGCATTTCCCCGTTCGTCGGTTGCCCTTGCCCAGACTTCGTAGTAGCCCTTTTTAGGAAATGCTACCGGCGCCGAAAAGTGCTGCCAGGCGTAGCGGTTGACGGGCTGGGTGAGGCGGCAACGTGTCCAGGTGCTGCCGAAGTCGATGCTGTATTCCTGCTGCGCCACCTTGCCCGATCCGCACCAGGCGTGTCCGGAGATGGGGAGCAATTTGCCGGCGTCGATGACCGCGCCGGTCCTGGGGGAGGTGATCAGGGACTTTACCGGCATCTCCTCGATGATGCACATGTCCGCGTCTTCCACATCGGCGCCGGGAGTGACCGGCTCGCAGGGTACGCGGTAGGACGCTCCGCCCATCTTTTCGCCGTCGTGGACGCGGTCGCGGACCACGATCTTCGACAGCCACTTGCCGGAGCAGCTGGCGGGGTAGCCGGAAAAGACCAGGCGCAGGGGGTAGCCGTTCAGCGGGGGCAGGGGCTTGCCGTTGATGGCCCAGGCGAGGAGGCTTTCGTCCTCCAGGGCCTTCGTGATGGGGACGCCTCGGGAAATCACGACTTCATCCGGGTCGCCACTCAGGTGGGTGTCGTTTCCGTAATAGCCGATATAGACGGCTTTGCTTTTGTCGTAGTCGACGGCTTCGAGGACGTCCCGGAGGCGAATGCCGGTCCACCGCGGGCAGCCGACGGCGCCGTTGTCCCACTGGTTGCCGCTGGCGGGCGGACTGAATTCCTTACGGCCGTTGCCCCCGCACTCCAGGGTCAGCTGGTAGTCGTAGTGCTTAAACTGCTGTTGTAAGTCAGCGAGGGTAAAGGTAATGGCCGCAGGCACGGCTTCTCCGGCAATGGTGAGCGTCCAGGAGGCCGGGTCCCGTGGCTCGGAAGCCATGATCGAAGCCGGCACGACGCCGTTGTTGCGCACAAACAGGCGGTCGGCCGCGGTGACTTCCTGGTCCAGGAGGTGGGGCGGCGTTTCGGCATTGACGGGGCGATCATTCAGGATGATCAGGCCGGGGTCTTTTCCGGGGAGTGTGTCCTGATCCTGCCAACCAAGCAGCTGGAGGCCGGGGGGCAGACGGGCGGCGAAGACCACGGGTAGACCAGCGATGGTCAGGAAATTGCGGCGCGTAAGTCGGGACAAGCGGTGGGTATTTAGTCGCCATAAGGTACGTTGTTCAGCGATTATGCTGAGCCGCACCGGCCTACAGGATACCGCCGTGTCGGCGCCGAGATCGGGATCGGCCACTTAAAGTATCTTCGCACAAAATTTGCATGGAAGTGAAAAAAATTCTCGCCCTCGTCTTTACCCTGCTCGGCGCTATCGGTTTGGCCTTTGGCGTGCTGGCCATCTTTAATCCCGGCCAGCTTGCCCTGGGGCAGAATGCATGGGGCGTCGCGATCGTAGGGGTCATCTTCTTCATTACCGGGATGGGCCTCCTGCGCTCCGTAGACCGCTAGGGGCCGATGAAGTGGGTAAAGCGGATCGTCCTCGCCCTTGGTGTGGGGTACCTCCTGTTGTGCATCGTGCTCTTCGTGTGGCAGGAGGCCCTCCTCTTCCATCCGAGTGCCCTGCCGGTCGACTATGCCTTTGAGCAGGGGACGGAAAGCACCCTGGAAACTCCCGACGGGGTCAGCCTGAGTATGTTGAGCTTCACCCACCCCGACAGCAAGGGGGCCATCCTCTACCTCCACGGTAACCGGGGGAGCAACCGGCGCAGCCTGTACCAAACCCGCGACCTGACGGAGGCGGACTACGACCTGTACCTCTTTGATTACCGCGGGTACGGCAAGAGCGGGGGCTCCATCGAATCGGAAGCACAGCTGCTCGCCGATGCCCAGCTGGTGTTCGATACGCTAGCCAGGCGGTATGGCGAAGGAAACTTGTTGGTTGTGGGGTATTCGCTCGGTACCGGTATGGCCAGTTATCTGGCGGCCCATAACCACCCCCGGCATTGCGTGCTGGTTGCCCCTTACGCCAGCCTGACCGGCATGAAGAACCTCTGGCTGTGGGCCGTACCCGACTTTGTCCTCAAGTACCCCATGAATACCCTGGAAAACATCGCCCGCGCCAACTGCCCCGTGACCGTGCTGCACGGCAGCAAGGACGAACTGATCCCCTACGCCATGGCCGAGGAGATCCGCGATGCGGCCCCGGACCGGGTGGAGCTGATTGAACTGGCGGATACCGGCCACCGAGGCGCGATCATGCATGCCCGCTTCGGGGAACTCATGCAGCGCCTCATGGCCCGGTAAAAGACGGTATCTTTCGCTTCACCACCTACCTCTCCGCCAGCCCCTCCCGTCCATGTTCCCCAAGATTATATTTCTTGCGTGCCTAAGCATACTGCTAGTGAATTGTTCCGAACCCCGGCCCCAGTACGACACGCTGGCAGATTATCCCGTATACCCCTACGGCGACCTTGGGGTGACCTACGCACCCGCGTCCACGACCTTCAAACTCTGGTCTCCGGCCGCCCAGGAGGCCCGCCTGCACCTGTACGATACCGACGAGGCCGGCACCGAATCCCGCTCCACGACCGATATGGACGAGGTGAACGGCGCCTGGACCGTGGCGGTCGAGGGGGATCTCGACGGCACCTACTACGCCTTTGAAATCAAGCAGAACGGTCGCTGGCTAGGGGAGGCCACCGACATCTACGCCACGGCAGTCGGCGCCAACGGGATGCGCGGGCAGGTAGTCAACGTGCTGGAAACGGATCCCGAAGGGTGGGAGGAGGACCGGGCTCCGGCCTTCGTCAATCCTACCGATGCCGTCCTCTACGAACTGCACGTCCGCGACTTCAGTATCGATCCCAGCTCCGGTATCGAGCACCAGGGAAAGTATCTCGGGCTCACCGAACGGGGCACCACGACGCCCCGCGGGGATACCACCGGCCTGGACTACCTCGTCCAACTCGGCGTCACCCACGTGCACCTGCTGCCGAGCTTTGATTTCATGAGCGTGGACGAGCGTAAGCTGGACGAGCCGCAGTACAACTGGGGCTACGACCCCCAGAACTACAATGTACCGGAGGGCAGTTACTCCACCAATCCCTCGGACGGGAAGGTGCGTATCCGGGAGTTCAAGCAAATGGTCAAGGCCCTCCACGAGGCCGGTATCCGGGTCGTGATGGATGTGGTGTATAACCACACCGGACGGACGGAAAACAGTAATTTTCAGCTCCTTATCCCCGACTACTTTTACCGGTTTGCCGCCGACGGTACCTTCAGCAACGCCAGTGCCTGCGGCAACGAAATCGCCAGCGAACGGCCAATGGTGCGCAAATTTATCCGCGAGTCGCTGGAGTACTGGGTCGATGAATACCACGTGGACGGCTTCCGCTTCGACCTGATGGGCATCCACGATATTCCCACGATGAATGAGATCAGTGAATCGCTGCACGGCATCGACTCGACCATCCTGCTCTACGGCGAAGGGTGGAAAGCGGGCGACAGCCCGCTGCCCGATTCGGTGCTGGCACTAAAGAAGAATACCCCCCGGCTCAGGCGGGTCGCCGCCTTCAGCGACGACGTGCGCGACGCCCTGAAGGGCAGCGTATTCGACGTGGAGGAAAGGGGCTTCGTGAGCGGAGCGGATAACCGCGCGGAATCCGTCAAATTCGGTATCGTCGGCGCCACCCGTCACCCCCAAATCGCTTACGACAGCGTCAACTACAGCGATGCGCCCTGGGCACCGAACCCCGGACAGTGCGTCAATTACGTCAGCTGCCACGACAATCACACCCTCTGGGACCGGTTGGCCATCAGCAACCCGCGAGACGGCTCCGCCGCCCGGGAACGGATGCAACGCCTCGCCCTGGCAACAGTGCTTACCTCACAGGGCATTCCCTTCCTGCATGCGGGCACCGAAATGCTGCGGTCAAAGGACGGCAACGAAAACAGCTACAACAGCGGCGACGCCGTCAACGCGATCAAGTGGGACACCAAGCGCCTGCATCCGGAAACCGTGGCCTACGTGCGCGACCTCATCGCCCTCCGGAAGGCACACCCCGCCTTCCGCATGGGCACCACGGACGTAGTGACCACTCACCTGGCCTTTACCGATACGGAAGATGGACAACTCATCGCTTACCGCATACGGGACGCGCCGGGTGACCAGTGGGCGGACATCTTCGTCGTGCTGAACGGAGCGGAGCAGTCCCGTTCCGTGGTACTGCCGGAAGGGCAGTGGCGGCAGGTCGTGGACGGAAGTACCGTAGACGCCACCCAGGCCGGCGAGAAGTTGCTGGAGGGGGAAATCAGGGTAGCGGGGATCTCCGCAAACGTGCTTGTACGCCTGGCGGAGCAGGCAGAAGAATAGGGGGAGCCTATTCGCGGAGGGACGCCAGGCGACCGGCGGTGGCATCGATGAACTGCTTCACCTAGGTAGCCTGATAAGTTTTTTGTCTACGAAGGCCAGCGCCCGTTCGTCCATCGCGTTGTGCGCCTTTCCGCGCAGGGAGAAGCCTACGTGGCCCCCGTGGCGCGGCTGCTCTACCCGGATCAGCGGGTGGCTCCTGCCCAGTTCCACCGGGGTACAGGCCACGGGAACGATCGGGTCGTTCAGCGCATTGACGATCAGGACCGGTACGGTGGTTTCCCCTACGTAATTTCCGGAGGAGAGGTAGGCATAATACGCGTCGAGGTCGTCGTACCCCCCGATCACGGCGGAAAAGGCCCGGTCGAAATCGCGCCAGACGGTGATGCGGCCGAGCTGGGCCAGGTCGACGATGCCCGGATACTGCGCCTCCTTGGCCCGAACCTTGGCCGCGAGCGAGCGAAAGAACTTACGCTTGTACACCCAGTTATCGGGGCGTTCGAGGCTGTCGACACTGTGCTGGATGAAGCAGGGGGCGGAGAAGGCCACGCCGTGGGTCACCTGCGGGGGCAGTGCGCGGCCCGCGGTGCCCAAATACTTGAGGGTGAGGTTGCCCCCCATGCTGTAGCCGACGAGTACGACCCGGTCGTAGCGGCCGGTGGCCAATGCATGGTCGACGACGGTCCCGAGGTCCTCACTCTGACCGTGGGAGTAGAGTTTACTGGTCCGGTTCATCTCTCCGGAACAGCTGCGGCAGTTCCAAGCCAAGGCCTGCCAGCCGTGACGATGGAAGTAGCGGGCGGCGCTGGCGACGTAGAAGCGGCTGCTGTCGCCTTCCAGCCCGTGGCTCAGAATCACCAGCTGGCGGCTGTCGGCCCGGTCCAGCCAGTCGAGGTCGAGAAAGTCGCCGTCCGGCGTATCGATCCGTTCCCGTCGGTAGGTGATGGGGACCTTGGTGAAGAGGTTGGGGACGATGGTCTGGTAATGGCCGATCAGGCGTTGTCTCATAGGGGGGCGGGCGCGCGGGTGCCGGGGTCTTCGAGAACCAATAACCGCCCGCGTAGTTTGCCCATAAACGTCACTTGCTATGCGAAACCGGATCCTCCTGCTGTTTGCCCTCTTCCTTTGCACCTGCGTCACCGCCCAGACGCTCGAAGGCGTAGCCGAGCTGAACGGACTGCGGATCGATCACCAGAAAAAAGCCATGCTGGTACTGGGTGGCTGGGCCGTCGGGAACATCGGGGCGGGCCTAGCGCTGCGCAGCAACACCACGGGGGAAACGCGCCGCTTCCACGAGATGAACGCCATCTGGAACGGGGTGAACCTGGCCATTGCGGGGATCGGCTACTGGTCGACCATACGGGAAGACCCGACGGCTCTGGACGCCTGGGGGAGCCTGCAGGCGGACGTGAAATTTCAGAAGATTCTCCTGTTCAACGCGGGACTCGACGTAGGCTATATGCTGGGCGGACTCTACCTAACCGAGCGCGGTAAACGGGCAGGGGCAGACCGGGACCAGCTCACCGGCTACGGAAAAAGCGTGCTGCTGCAGGGAGGCTTTCTCTTCCTGTTTGACCTCGCGAACTACTTCATCGCCAATGGCAGACAGGAAGGTTACCAGCTCATGCTGGGGACCGTGGGAGATGGGGTAGGGGCTTCCCTCCGGTTCTGAACAAGCAGCGCCCCGAACTGCGGAGGCGGAACGGGGCGCTGCGAAAACTTAGCGGGGTTATAGGAAAATAAAAGGTGTCTGTTATAGTGTTTGAATGGTAGCCGCTGCTGATACGTGGGTCGTTACATCCTTGTTCGGGCATTAAAACACCTTTAACACTTCGGTAAGCCGAGCCCTATCTTGTGCATGATCTCTCTACCGTGAAACCATTTTTCCTGATCTCCCTGCTCCTCTGTCTGCTGCCTTCCCTGGCGGCGCAAACCGGGCGTATCGAGTACTTCACGGTCACGGACGGGCTCTCCACCCGGGAGATCAACGACCTGCACATCGGGGACGATGGGTACCTGTGGATCGCCACCATGGACGGCATCAACCGCTTTGACGGGCATGCCTTTCTCAGTTTCGGCCAGGGAACTTTGTCGGACGCCCGACTCAGCCGCGGGGGGATCGAATCCATCCACTCCGACAACGAGAGGCGGCTCATCATCACCTTCAATGAATTTTACGGCTACTTCGACCGGTTCGATCCCCGCGACTTCTCCGTCGAGCAGGTCCGTATGGTGCCGAGTACGGGGGTATCGGGCTATCCCCGGGCCATCGAGACGGATCAGTTCGGCCGTACCTTCATAGTGACCATCGGTCAGGACGGCACGACCCTTTACGAGTACACCCAGGAGGGGTTCAAGGTGATCTTCAATCAGCCCGACGACGGCTGGCTGACCTTTGCCCCCCGGATCGAATTGCTGCCGCTGAGCAACGGTCAGTTCCTGCTCTACGATGAAGAGCACGGCTTCCGCCACCTTTCCGCCGCCGGTACCGTCCTCGATAAGTTTTTTCCCCGCACCTCGGGGCAGCGACGCTTCTATACCATGGCCGAAGGGCCGGACGGACTGGTATACCTGAGCTTCCGCGACGGCTACCCCCTTTTCCGGTGGGATCCCGGGAGCGTGGGCAAGCCCGTGCCGGTTCCGGACCTGGATTCCGGGCTGCGGTACACCCAGATCTTCAAGGACAAGCTGGGGCAGCTACTGTTTTTGGCTACGGAGGACATTCTGGGGCGGCGTTACCCGGACGAATACTACCTCGTCGACACCTCGGGGCAGTTTCAACTCTTCGAGCGGGAGCTGCCGGTCGATCGGCTCGTCACTACGGCGGCGGCAAAGAATTTTAACGAAACCACTTACCTGGGCTTGCGCGAGGGGCTCGGCGTGATGGAGCGCTACGTGAAGTCCATACAGTCTTACCTCACCAGTAACGGTACCGGAGACCTGTACAGCCACCGGGTCACCGGCATTGCCGAAGATGCCGACGGCACCGTGTACGTAGCCGAAGCAGACGGCCGGCTCCACGCGATGGCGCGGGGCAGTAGCGAGCTGGTTCCCCTGGAAATGCGCTCGGCGGAGGGAGAGGAGATCGTGATGCGGGAAATGGGGCAACTCCTCTACGACCGGATCCGCAACGCCGTCTGGGGGGTCGCCCAGCCCATTGGACTGAGCAAGGGAGGCTTACTCTTCCGGTACGACATCGCCCAGAACACCGTGCGTACGTATGCTTCCGAGTACCCGCTGACGTGCCTGGCCATTGGCCCGAAGGGTAATATTTACCTGGGGGGCTCCGATCCACGGAAAGTGGGGCTCCTGCTGGAGTTCGAGCCGGCCAGGAAGGAGTTTATCGAGCTGCGTGCCCAACTGGAAAGCGCCGAGGACATCCGGGGCTTGCGCATCAACTATATTTTGCCCTCCCGGAGCGGGCTGCTGCTACTCGGAACGCGCAACCGCGGCCTGGTGGCCTTTGATCCCCTGACCCACGAATCGACCTTCTACAGCAGCTTTGAAAGCGGGGATCAGCCTCCCGAAGTGAATGCCTTCACGATAAACAGCATCTACGAGGATGTAGCCGGCAAGTGGTGGTTGGGCACCGATGCCGGCCTCGCGATCATCGACCCGGTCAACGAAACCGTAGATCGGTATAGCCGGCAGGATGGGCTCAGCAGCAATACCGTCGTGGGCATCCTGCCCGATTCCACCGGCGGGCACTGGCTGTCGACCCATAACGGCCTGGTGCACCTCCCCGCCGACCTGAAGAAAGGTGCCTTTCGCCGCTACTACCTCGAGGACGGCCTGGTGAACGACGAGTTCAACCGGTTCTCTTTTCACCGCGACAACAGCGGGCGCTATTACTTCGGCGGAGACCAGGGCCTCTCCGTATTCCGCGACGAGGACCTCAGCAGCGAGAATGCAGGCTCCGACGTCATGCTGACCGAGGTGGTCGTTTACGGACGGGGAGAAAACCGCACCATCACGCGGAACCTGGATCAGCTCAAATCCCTGGAAATAAAGGCCAACGAAAAAAGCATCGCCGTATCCTTTGCCCTACCCGTAGGCCAGCGTCCCAGCGTGACCCAGTTTCGGGTCAAGCTGGAGGGCTTCAACGAAGAGTGGCGGGAACTGCGCAACGAGCGGACGGTGCGCTACAACAACCTCCCTTCGGGCAGCTACCGCCTGCTCGTGCAGGGGGCCGGGGCCAATGGCAACTACGGCAAGCAGATGCTGACCCTCAGTATCCGCGTGCGCCAGTACCTGATTGAGAAAACCTGGTTCCAGTTCCTCATTGCTTTGGTCATTGCCAGCTTGTTCTTTTTCATTCTCCAGGCCAAGCTGCGGGAGCGGCTGAGAAACGAGCAGCTACGTACCCAGCTCAGCAGCGACATCCACGATGAGGTCAGCGGCCTCCTTGCCGGCATCACCCTACAGGCCGAACTGCTCCAGGGGAAAACCGACGACGAGAAACTGCAAAACCGACTGCGGACGGTGGGGGAGGCCGGCCGCAACGCCATGTCGAAAATGAGCGACGTGATCTGGAGCATCGACAGTCGCCGCGACAACATCGGTAACCTCCTGCAACGGATGCAGGAACACGCCGACGAAGTGCTGCTGCCCCTGGATATCCGCTACGATTTTAAGGCAACGGGCTTCAACCAGGAGCGGGAGCTGGCGGGTAACGTACGGCAGGACCTATACTTTATCTACAAGGAAGCCATCAACAACATCGCGCGCCACAGCAATGCTACCTTCGTGGAGATCGAGCTCGAGCAATTTGCCCAAACCTTCGAAATGTTCATCCGCGACAACGGCATCGGTACGAAGAGCAAGGAAGCTCCCGTGTATTCCACGAGTCGCTTTACCCCCAAGACCGGCCAGGGGAAGGACAACATGAAAATGCGTTCCCAGCGCCTGCGGGCGGACATGACCATCGACGACCGCGCCGGCTATACCCTGACGCTGCGGATGCGCCGGCTGGCCTGATCACACCGCCATCCACTTCAGGCAGGTGGGGCTCGGAATCTTCTTGACTACGTTGTAGAGCTGGAGGGCGCCCCCGCTCTGGATCCGGAATAATCCGATGGAATGGCCCTTGAGGTTACCCGCCAGGAGCCAGTTTCCGTCGGCGGAGAGGACCACGTCGCGTGGGCGTTCACCGCCGCTGGGGTAGGTATCGCGGGGGAGGAAGCGCAATTCCTTGGTATCGAGGCGCAGGGACGTGATCACGCTGAAGCTCCGGTCGCTGACGTATACATACTTTCCTTGGCGGTCCATCCGGATAGCGGCTCCACTGGCCTGGTCAGAAACCCGCTCGGGGAGGTAGTAGGTCTGGTCAGCAACAACGGGCTTATCCCCGCGCAGGTCGACGAGCACCGTGATGCCCCTGTGCTCGCAGACGACCACGGCAAAATCACCCCCGGGGTGAAGCGCGATGTGGCGCGGCCCGGCACCGTCGGGAAAATCGATCCCGTGCTGGGGGAGTAAGTCCAGGGTACCGTCGGGGCGACGGTTAAACACCCGCAGGCGATCGCCGCCCAGGTCGCAGATGTAGATCCGGTTTCGCTTCGGGTCGAAGGTCGCGCAGTGGGCAAGCGGCGCGCGTTCGGCACCGGCGGACGGAAGCTTGATGTGTTGCAGCAGTGCCCCGATGCGGCCCTGCTGGTTTTTCGCGAACACATCGATGGTCCCGCTGGTGTAGCTGCTGACGATCAGGGTGTCCTCCACGCCCACCAAGTGGCAGGGATGGTCGCCGCTCAGGTTGACGTCACTGACCTGGGTGAAGATGATCTCCCGTTTCTTTCCCCGGCTGAGGTGGTAAGCGACTACTCCCGGCCCGTCCTGTTCGGGGCATTCCCGCACGGCATAGACCAGTTTACGCAGGTTGTCGACCCAGAGGTAGCTCGGGTTTACGGTGGGCACGTAGCCCCGGAATTCCAGCCGCCCCTCGCCGGGGATGAAATCATAGGCGGAGATCCCGCGCGCCTTTCCGGGCGCGTGGTCTCCCATGTCGATCGTATAGGCGCCTACCAGTAGAAGCATAGCTTAGATTTGGAGCGCCCAAGGTACGCACTGGGGCACTCTCTAGCCGAAGTCCAGGTCTTCGCTGCCAAACATATCGGCCAGAATGTCCCGGAAGTTGAGGCTGTTATGGAGTGCTTCCTTATTCAGGACTTCCATTTCCGCCAGGCCCTGCAGGACCAGCTCCATGTAGAGGTAGGTATCGGCTTCGGAAAGCTGCTCCTCGATGGTTGACTGGACGAATTTGCGAAGTCCCGCGACCTGGTCGAGGGCCTTGCGGTAAGCATCGTTGCTGCCGTCGGTCAGGAGTTCTACCACGTGGCCACCGCTGAAGTAGGCGCGCATAATGCCGTAGGGATCACTGCCGCTGCGTCCGTCGGCCGCTACCTCACTGGGGTCGGGGAAGTGGGCGAGGAAGCTATTTTTGATGGACTTGCTAAGCAACTTCATCGCTACGCCGTAGGCACCTTCCTGTTCGCCCTCATACACCAGTTCCACTTTGCCGGTGATGGCAGGGACAACGCCCCAAAAATCGGTGATGCGGGCGATCGTGTGGTCGTCGCCGTTGATCAGGGCACGGCGCTCGGCCGTAGACACCAGGTTTTCCAGCGCGGTGATGCTGAGGCGGGCCGACACTCCGGATTTCTCGTCGATGTACTCGCTTTCGCGGGCGGAGAAGGAAAGCTGCTCGAGCATGACGTTGAGCAATTCGGGTACCTCGACCATGTTGAGTTGCTCTTCAGTGAGGGTCGCCTCCTGGGCGGTAATGCTGCGGGCAATCTCTACGGTCTTGGGATAGTGGGTCAGGATTTGGCTCTCGATCCGGTCCTTGAGCGGCGTGATGATGCTGCCGCGGTTGGTGTAATCCTCGGGGTTGGCGGTGAAGAGGAATTGAATATCGAGCGGCAGGCGGAGCTTAAATCCCCGGATCTGAATATCGCCCTCCTGGAGGATATTGAACAGCGACACCTGGATGCGGGCCTGCAGGTCGGGCAACTCATTGATCACGAAGATGCCGCGGTGGGCCCGGGGCACCAGGCCATAGTGGATCACGCGTTCGTCGGCGTAGGTTAGCTTCAGCGTAGCGGCCTTGATGGGGTCGACATCGCCGATCAGGTCGGCGACGGAGACGTCGGGAGTCGCCAGCTTTTCGACGTAGCGGTCGCTGCGGTGCCACCAGTCGATGGGCGTGTCGTCCCCCATCTCCTTGATGAGGTCTACAGAAGATCGGCTGATGGGGGCCAGGGGGTCGTCATTGAGCTCACTGCCCGCAATGACGGGCACGTATTCGTCGAGTAAGTTGACCAGCAGCCGGGCGATCCGCGTTTTGGCCTGACCGCGCAGGCCCAGCAACAAAATACTATGGCGACTCAAAATTGCCCGCTGGATATCCGGCAGCACGGTGTCGTCAAAGCCAATAATGCCCGGAAAGACTTCTTCCTTATCGCGGAGGCGCTGAATCAAATTTTCACGCAGTTCCTGCTTGACGCTGCGGGGGGTATAACCGGTGGCCTTTAGCGCACCGAGGGTCTTGGCCTGGGCCATAAATAGAGTGTTGTATTGGGGAAAGTTGTTAAACGGATGGACCAAGGATTGGTTGCGCAGGCGCTCTTCGCGACGCCTACGGTAAACCGTGTTAATTATTGCGCGAATTGCTAAAAAAGCCGTAACTTTTACGAGAACTTAACACTACGATCATGGACCTCTTCGCAATCGCTCTCATAATACTCCTCGTCCTCTCCGTTATTTCCATGGTACTCTACGTCGCCTGGGCGTTGATTACGGGGGATACGATGTCGCCCCGTTAGTCTTCCGGCAGATCGGCCGCTCAGGATTCCCACTTAATTTCCTCGGCCTCGTCCAGTTTCCCCAGGTAACGGGAAAGCACGAAGAGGTAGTCGCTCAGGCGGTTCAGGTACACCACCACGGCGGCATCGACCGCGGCCACTTCTACCGTACGGCGCTCCGCGCGCCGGCAAACCGTCCGCGCCAGGTGGGCAAAGCTCACGGCCTGACTCCCGCCCGGTAAGATGAAATGCGTCATCCGGGGAAGTTGGGCTTCCATCTCATCCATCAGGAGTTCCAGCGCCGTAGCGGCCCCTTCCGGCACCCGGTATGCCTCTCCTTCCCGGTCGTCCGCCAGGGCAGCCCCGAGGGAAAACAACAGCTTTTGCTGGTCCAGTAATTGGGCGCGGACGCGGGTGCGGGCTTCGTCGGTGGCCGGCAGGTGGTCGCGCAACAGTCCTAGGCAGGCATTCAGCTCGTCCACGGTGCCATAGGCCTCCACGCGGGGGTCTGCCTTGCTAACGCGCTTTCCGCTGAACAGGCCGGTTTGTCCGGTGTCGCCGGTACGGGTATAGATTTTCATGCTTCTTTTTTTGCTTCTAGTCGGGCCAGCCGTTTGTAAAGTTCCGGTAGGCGGGCAAACAATAGGGAACTCTTGATCCAGTCGGTATGACCGAAGGCGGGCGACCCTCCGAGGGCCTGGTTGGGCTCCCGAATGTGGCGGGCGATGCCGGACTGGGCCTGAATATTGGTGCCGTTCGCTATGGTAAGGTGGCCGGCAAAGCCGACCTGGCCGCCGATCCGGCAGTTCGCGCCGATCTTGGTGGACCCGGCTATGCCAGCCTGGGCGGCGATGACGGTATTGGCGCCGATCTCTACGTTGTGACCGATCTGGATGAGGTTGTCGAGTTTGACCCCCCGCCGAATCAGGGTGGAGCCCATTGTAGCCCGGTCGATGGTCGTGCCGGAGCCGATCTCGACGTCGTCCTCAATCACCACGTTGCCCACCTGGGGCACTTTATGGTAGGTACCCTCGCCGTCCGGCAAAAAGCCGAAGCCATCCGCTCCGATGACCGTATTGGCGTGGAGGATGCACTGGTCGCCCACCACGCAGTCGCGCAGCACCCGCGCCCCCGGATAAATGGTGCAGTTCTTGCCGATCCGCACGTTGGGACCGATAAATACCTGGTCCAGGATCACGGTGCCGTCATCGATCGAAGCTCCCGGACTAATGACCGTAAACTTTCCGATCCGTACGTTCTCCCCCAGCCTGGCGGTGCCGTCTACCGCCGCGTGCTGACTGACCTCCCGGGGTGTTTTGGTGGCCTCGTCCTGCTGGTACACCTGCAGCAGGCTACTGACGGTTTCGTACACGTTATCAACCCGCAACAGGGTAGGGGAGATGGTCCCCTTCGGCTTAAACTCCCGACTGACGAGTACGGCCGTGGCGTTGGTGTGGTAGAGGTGATGCTCGTAGGCGGGGTTGGCGAGGAAGGTGATCTGCCCCGCCCCGGCCTCCTCGATGCGGGCGGGCCCCGTGATAATTACGGTGGGGTCGCCTTCAACGGTGGCGTCGATCAGTACGGCCAGGGCGGCGGCGGAGATTTGCATGGTCGGTTAGCTTAATCAGATAAGTTGGGGCAAGTCGTCCTCCGCGTCCCCGGCGGGGGATATGCGGGCCAGGACGGCTGCCTGAATGCGCTGCATTTCCAAAAATTGTACCAGTACCGCTGCCCGGAAGGCTTCATCCACGCACTCCCGCAGGTGACCCATGTTGCTCAGGTTCTCTCCCTTGCGGAAGCGGTAAATCTGGGTGATCCCCGCGAGTTCGAACTGCACCGGGAAGCGGCCGTCGTTGTCGAAGACCGTGATCTGCATCCGGGGATCCGGCAATCGGCCAATAATGCGCATAGAATTAGGTCTTTTGGCAAAAGTAGGGCTTCCCACCCGAAGCAAAAGGTGGTCCTTGTGAACGACCGCGCCAAACAAATGGCTATTTTTGCCGCCGATGAAACGAATTATGATTACCGGGGCCGGTGGCCAGCTCGGACAGAAGCTCATCGGAGCTGCGAAAAAAGCACCCCAGGACTGGCGCATCTTTGCCTACAGCCGCTCCAGCCTTGACATTACCCGTCCCGAAGATCTACGGGCCGCCCTCGCCGAAGCCCAACCCGACGTATGCTTCAATGCCGCCGCCTATACCGCGGTGGACCGCGCCGAGAGCGAGCCAGCTAAGGTCGCCCAAATCAACGTCGACGGGGCCCGTCGCCTGGCCGCTGCCTGCCACCAGGTAGGGGCCGCCTTCGTGCACTTCAGCACCGACTACGTTTACGACTCCAACTACAACCGTCCCCTCCTCGAAACGGACCGCACCTCCGGCAGCAGCGTATATGCCCAGACCAAGCTCCTGGGAGAGAACGAGGTGATGCGCCACCATCCGGAGGCCTACGTCATCCGCACCAGTTGGGTATACGCGGAATACGGACACAACTTCATCCGGACCATGCTCCGCCTCGGCAAGGAACGGGACGAATTGGCCATCGTGGCGGATCAGGTAGGATCGCCGACCTACGCGGCCGATCTGGCCGCGGCGGCGATGCAACTCGTGACCTCCGGGGCAAAACCGGGCATCTACAACTACAGCAATAGCGGAGTCTGCTCCTGGTACGATCTCGCCAAGGCGGCCCTGGAGATCGCCGGCATTGCCTGCAAGGTGCGCCCGATTCCGACCAGCCAGTATCCGACTCCGGCCAAGCGGCCCTCCTACAGCGTGCTGGACACCCAGAAAATCGCCGCTTACGTCGGTACCCCACGCCACTGGCTCGAGGCGCTGCGGGAGTGTATGGATAAAATCGATTGATACCACGTCAGTCGCCGGGTTCACGGGACGTGAGGCGGGTACCCTTACCCTCCCGCAGCGCCGGCAAATCGCCGATGATCACTTCCTGCACCCCAGCTGCGAGTGCCGCAAACGCGTTATCGAGCTTGGGGATCATCCCTCCGGCGATGGTTCCGTCGGTCCGGTATGCTGCGTAACGGTCCGGAGTAAGGGAGGAAATAACGGACCGGTGGTCGTGGCGATCCCGGAGTACGCCGGGCAGCTCGAAGCAGTAGCGGAGGCTCACCGCGTGACCCTGGCCGGCCAGAGCCACCGCCGTCTCGTTGGCAATGGTGTCGGCGTTGGTATTGAGCAGTTGCCCGTGGCGGTCGTGGGTAATGGGGCAGAGGACCGGGCGCAGGCCGAGCCGCAGGAGGGCATCGAGCAGGGGCGCATTCACGGCGGTAATGTCTCCCGCAAAACCGTAGTCGATTTCGGTTACCGGACGCTTTTCGGCCAGGATAGCGTTGCCATCCGCTCCGCTCAAGCCAATGGCGTTGCTACCCCGTGACTGAAGCTGGGCCACGATATCCTTATTTAGCAGCCCGGCATAGACCATGGTCACGATCTCCAGGGTCGCCAGGTCGGTGATACGGCGGCCGTCGATCAACACCGGTTCGCGGCCCATTTCGGTGATGACCTGACTGGCCCGCCGCCCGCCCCCGTGCACCAGCACGGCGGGTTCGAGGAGGGCAGCGAAGTAGTCGAGGGCCTCGTGCAGGGCTGCCGGATTGTTGATGACGTTGCCACCAATCTTGCATACAATCATGTAAAACGTATTAGTAAACCGGCTCGACGGTCAGCCCCTCTGCGCGCAGCAGGGCGATGACCCCGCGTTCTCCACCCAGGTGGCCCGCGCCTACGGCATAAAGCGAGGGAGTGCCGGCGAGGCGGTTTCGGATCATGGGTACCCACTTTTCGTTACGGCGCACGACCAGCAGTTCCTCAAAGTTTCCGAATCCCTCGCTCTCGTCGGTGATGAGCTGGGCCATTTCGGCCACGGCGCGGTGCTTGTACATCGCGATCATCTCATCCAGTTGGCTATCCGTTCCGCCCATTTCCTTGTTCAGGTCGTCACTGACGGCGCGGTACAGCATCGCTGCCTGTACGGAATAGGGTATGCTGTCGAAGAGGCTGAGCTGAAATTCCATGGTTTCCAGGCCGCTGATGGGCTTTTGCGCGGTGGAGGCGATCTCCGAGAGCTCAAGTTCGTAGCTCTTCATGCCGCCGCCGCCACCCCCTCCGAAGGGGTTGCCCTGACTCATGTCCTGACCGACCAGGGAGGAAAGGAACATCGGTTTCATTTTTCTGAGCATGAACATCGGCAGCCCCGTGGCATCGAAGTAGCTGGCGACGCTGTCGTACCGCTCCGGGGAAAGGAGGTCTTCCAGACTGGTGTCGCCCCGCATGGTGATCTTCGTCATCAGTCCCATCATCATCGCGGGGTCCTGCATCTCCCGGGGGTCGATCTCGAAGAGCACCTCGTCGCTGTCGTTGAGGGCCTTGACGACGGTGGATTCCAGGAAATAATCTTCCGCGGGGATGAGGTGAATGGTGCCAAACAAGTAGCTGGGCCGCTCGATGCCATCCCCGCTGATCTTCCAGAGCAGGCTGGTGTCGCGGGTAGTGGGAATTTGGAAGGCCGCGTCGGAGGTGGCCTCCTCCAGCGTCGGGGCGGTGCCCTGGGCGTGTAGGGCGTTGACGGAGCGCTGCAGCGAGACCGTAAGTAGGGTAAGGGAAAGAAGGAGTAGGCGCATAGGGGAGGGCGGCAATGTTCAGCCAGACTTCAATAAGGATTTTTTTGCGGCCAGGGTTGCAAGCACCATCCTAAATTCTCAGGTTCGGCCGACCGCGGACCTTCGAATACGCCCGGGGAGAAGCGGAAGTCCACGCGTACCTTTGCGGGGATGAAAGATATTTTCGACCTTCTGGGGCGTATCCTGCTGTCCTTTATCTTCCTGTTCGAGGCCTACGATTACTTTTCCTTCCAGCAGTTGAACCGTCAGACGATGACGATCTACGGCCTGACCTACAATCAGGACATCTTCCTGTACGGGGCGATCTTTCTCTTGCTTTTCGGGGGGCTCATGATCCTGCTGGGCTACCGCATGCGGCTGGGCGCGGTGCTGCTCCTGCTGTATTTGGTACCCGTCACCTTCATCGCACACGACTTCTGGAATGCGGCCGAAGGGACGGAAGACTTTCGCCTGCAGAGTGTCCTGTTCGTCAAAAACCTGGCGATTATGGGTGGCCTGCTCCTGGCTGCTACCCACGTCAGCGGGCGGTACCGCCTCCGGAGGCTATTCGCGACTACCCGCGTGTAAAAGGGTTCTACTTCAGGCTGGAGACGAACGTGTCCATCATTTGTTTGAAGACCGGATCGTTGAAGTCTTCCGCGATGGTATCGAGCATTTCGTCTACCCCGCGATCGACGACGGCGAGCAGACCGCTGCGTAGGTAGCGTTTTGTGCGCCGGAACACGACGGGGTGGACTTGCATCATTTTCCGGCAGTGGGCCGTGGCCCGCTCCAGGACTGCTTCCTGGTCCACGGATTCGTCGACGAGGCCCCGTGCCAGGGCTTCGTCGCTGGTGTACATGCTGGCCCGCTGTACGTTGGTCCAGGCCTGCGGCTGGCCGAGGTAATAGGCAAAGATATCGCCCATCATCCTAGGGATCTGCAGGCTCATATTGAACTCATTCATGCCCATGGTATGTTTCTTGCCCTGCGCCATGACGCGGTAATCGGCGGTCAGGGCCAGGATGGTGCCGGCGGCGGGTGCAAAGCCCGTCACGGCGGCCACGAGGGGTTTGTCGAAGCGGACCATCGTCTTCAGGGCCGCGAGGTAGGTAGCGAAAAACTCCTGCAGCCCCTCCTGGTCGGCTTTTGCCATGGTCATCACGTTGAGTCCGGCGCAGAAGCAGTGGGGTTTTCCGGCGAGCACGACGCCCAGCACGTAGTCGTCTCCCCCGAGATCGAGGAATGCGGACTCGAGGTCACGCGACAATTCGGCATCGATGGCATTCACCTTGCCGTGGTCGATCGTAATGGTGGCGAGGCCGTTGCTTTTGCTAACTTTAAGGGCGGTATACTCGGGCATGGAGCTGGCGGTTGGTTCGTCAAGGCTAACGCGTGAAACCGAACTTGGTGCGCCGAACCTTACCGCTACGGACCTCAACCGACTTGCCTCTATCGTTGTCTTAGCAACAAAGTCTTCGACCATGCCCATTTACCACCACCTCGGTCAGCTGCCGCCCAAGCGCCATACCCAGTTCAGACAAGCCGACGGCTCCCTCTACCACGAGCAACTCTTCGGTACGGTGGGCTTCGACGGCATGTCTTCGCTCATGTACCACCTCCACCGGCCCACCGGGGTGAAGGAGATCGTGGGCAAGCAGGACCTCACCCCCGCCATCGCCGAAGCCAAAACCATTACCGCCCGCAAGCTCCTGGGCTTCGACGTCGCCCCGGCTGACGACTTTCTGGAAGCCCGTAAGCCCCTCCTGGTTAACAACGACGTCCAGATCGGCGTAGCTGCCCCCCGCACCTCCTTGAGGGACTACTTCTACAAGAATGCCGACGCCGACGAACTGCTGTTCATCCACCGCGGCACTGGTACCCTGCGTACCATGCTCGGCAACATTCCCTTCGAGTACGGGGACTACCTCGTCATCCCGCGGGGCATCATCTACCAGATCGACTTCGACACCGAAGATAACCGCCTCTTTTACGCCGAGTCCACCGACCCGATCTATACCCCCAAGCGGTACCGCAACCACTTCGGCCAACTCCTTGAGCACTCCCCCTTTACGGAGCGTGACTACAAGCTGCCCCGCGACCTCGAGACCCACGACGAGCCGGGCGATTACACCATCAAGATCAAGAAGCAGGGCATGCTGCATGAGCTGGTCTACGGCAGCCACCCCTTCGACGTCGTGGGGTGGGACGGCTACAACTTCCCCTACGGCTTTTCCATCCACAACTTCGAGCCGATCACCGGGCGGGTCCACCAGCCGCCCCCCGTGCACCAAACCTTCGAGACGAAGTCCTTCGTGGTGTGCTCCTTCTGTCCGCGGCTCTACGATTACCACCCCCAGGCCATCCCCGCCCCCTACAACCACAGCAACATCGACTCCGATGAGGTGCTGTACTACGTCGACGGCGACTTCATGAGCCGCACGGGCATCGGTCCCGGCTACCTGACGCTGCACCCCGGTGGTATCCCCCACGGACCGCATCCGGGCACCTACGAGGGCAGCATCGGCAAAAAATCCACCGAGGAACTCGCGGTGATGATCGACACCTTCCGCCCCCTCCAGGTCACCGCCGAGGCCGCCAGGATCGACGATGGGCAGTACTTTAAGTCGTGGTCCGCCCATGCTTGAATTCCTGCGCATTCCTCCGGATTCCGACTTTACCCTGAGTAACCTGCCCTTCGGAATTTTCTCGACCCCGGATTCCGGGCCCCGGGTAGGTATCGCCGTGGGGGAGGATATCCTCGACCTGCTTGCGCTCTCCTCGGGGGGCGTATTCGATTTTGACGCCCGGGTGCTTGACCGGCCCTACCTCAACGACTTCATCGCACTCGGCAAGTCGGTCACCAACCGGGCGCGGACGCAGGTGCAGGGCTGGCTTAGTGACGCACAGGGCTCCCCGGTACGGCCCCGGCACCTGCGTTCCCGCCGGGAGGCTACCCTCCATCTGCCGGTGCGGATCGGGGATTATACCGACTTCTATTCCAGCATCGAGCACGCCACGAACGTAGGAAAACTCTTTCGCGATCCCGACAACGCCCTGCTGCCCAACTGGCGGCACCTGCCGGTAGGGTACCACGGGCGCGCCTCCTCGATCGTCGTGAGCGGCACGCCCGTGCGCCGGCCGGTCGGTCAGGTGCTGCCGGCCGGAAAAGAACAGCCGGAATTCCGGGCGACGGAGCGCCTGGACTTCGAGCTGGAAATGGCCTTTGTCGTGGGCAAGGACTCCGAACTCGGCTCGCCGATTCCGGTGGACCGCGCCGAGGACTACCTCTTCGGCCTGCTGCTCTTCAACGACTGGTCGGCCCGCGATATCCAGCGTTGGGAATACGTGCCCCTGGGGCCGTTCCTGGGAAAAAGCTTCGCGTCTACCGTATCTCCCTGGGTGGTGACCCTGGAGGCCCTTGCCCCCTTTCGCGTGGCTGGTCCGGTGCAGGATCCGGAGGTGCTTCCCTACCTGCGTACCTCCGGCAAGACGAACTGCGACATCAAGCTGGAAGTTTGCGTAAACGACCGCGTGGTCTCCCGCTCCAACTGCCGCTACCTCTATTGGAGTATGGCTCAGCAACTCGCCCACCACACCAGCAACGGCTGTAACGTGCGGGTGGGCGATGTCATGGCTTCGGGCACGATCTCCGGACAGGACGCCGACGCTTATGGCAGTCTGCTTGAGCTCACGGAAAACGGCAAAACGGGGGCCTTCCTGGCCGACGGAGATACCGTTACCTTGCGGGGACTGGCCGGTACCGGCGCCCGCTGCATCGGCTTCGGTGAGGCCAGTGGTACGGTGTTGCCGGCACGAGCCGCGGATTGATTTGTTTTCTAATCAGTGTACCCCATGACTTTAGACCCCAACGCGTTAAGTACAGCCAAGCTCTACGGACTGTTGTCCACCGCCATAGCCCCCCGCCCGATCGCCTTTGCTTCCACCGTGGATGCGGAGGGGCGGGTGAACCTGAGTCCCTTCAGCTACTTCAACGTATTCAGTACCACGCCGCCCATCCTGGTCTTTTCGCCGATCCGGCGGGGGCGGGACGGCAGTGCCAAGGATACCCTCCGCAACGTTCAGGCCGTGCCGGAGGTGGTCATCAACATCGTGAACCACCCGATGGTGGAGCAGATGTCGCTCACCAGTACGGAGTACCCCACGGGTACCGATGAATTTGCCAAGGGGGGCTTCCGGGCCATCCCCAGTGAGGAGGTACGGCCGCCGCGGGTAGGGGAGTCCCCGGTTTCTTTCGAATGCCGGGTCGACCAGGTGGTGGCCCTCGGCGACGCCGGCGGAGCCGGTAACCTCGTGATCTGCCGGGTGGTGCGCATCCACGTCGCGGAATCCGTCCTCGATGCCGACGGAAACCTGGACACCCGCAAGCTGGACCTCGTCGCTCGCATGGGCGGCAACGACTACTGCCGCGCCTCGCCGGAGTCACTCTTCGAAATTCCGAAACCGCTGCGCAGCCTGGGCATCGGCGTGGACTCCTTGCCGGAGCAGGTGAGAAACAGCTCGGTCCTCACCGGCAACCACCTGGGGCGATTGGGTAATTTGTCCGCGCTTCCCCCGGCCGACTTCATCGAACGGGTCCGCGCGACGGGAGAAGTGGAACGGGCGCGCCGTCGCGGCACCGTTCACCTCCACGAACTGGCCCGCGAATGGCTCGACCAGGGCAGGGTAGCGGAAGCCCTGGCGGCGATGCTGTAGCTTGCCGACTAAAATGTAGATGCCTTGATCCAACTCGCCGACTTTTCGACCCTCCACCGCTTTCCCGTCCACTGGGGCGACATGGACAGTGCCCTGCACGTCAACAACCTGGTGTACCTGCGCTGGGCCGAGACGGCGCGCGTGCTGTACTTCGGGGCCATCGGGGTCAACACAGACTTTGCGCCCGGGGGTACCGGAGCCATCCTGGCCTGGCAGGACTGCAAGTATACGTACCCGATGACCTATCCCGACACTGCCATCGTGGGCGTGCGTACCCTCGAGATCCGGGAAGATCGCTTTGTTTTGCAGACCGCCGTATTTTCCGAACGCCACGATCGCCTGGCGGCGGTGAGCGAACAGGTGATCGTGCCCTACGATTACGGCAAGCTGGCTAAGGCCCCCCTGCCGCCGGCCTGGGTAAAGGGAATTGAGCGGGAACGAAAGGTGGACTAAGGCACCGGTATTTACTAGCTTTGGCACCTGCGTTCGCGCAAAAACTGATCGTGTATGCGTGCCTGTTACTTTTTTCCCCTCCTGCTGCTGGCACTGGCGCACTGCCAGGAACCCGAGGCCGAGGCCCCGGCGCCCTTCGGCGCCGTACCCACCGAAAGTCAGCTGGACTGGCACCGGATGGAGACGAATGCCTTCCTGCACTTTACCACCAACACCTTTACCGATCTCGAATGGGGATACGGCGACGAATCCGAAGCGATCTTCCGGCCGACCGACCCCGACGTCGACCAGTGGATCAGCGTGCTCGCGGATGCCGGCATGCAGGGCGCCATACTTACCTGCAAACACCACGATGGCTTTGCCCTCTGGCCGAGCGCGTATACCGAGCACTCGGTGAAGAACAGTCCCTGGGAAAACGGGGAAGGCAACCTGGTCGGCGCGGTAGCCGAGGCCTGCCGGGATCACGACCTCAAATTCGGGGTGTACCTGTCTCCCTGGGACCGCAATCATCCCGACTACGGCCGGGAGGAATACATCACCTACTACCGCAACCAGGTCCGTGAGATCTACGGGAAGTACGGCCCCATCTTCGAGATGTGGTTCGACGGGGCCAACGGTGGCGACGGCTACTACGGTGGAGCCAACGAAAAGCGGGCCATCGACGGGCGGACCTACTACGACTGGCCCACGACCATCGAGCTTGTCCGCGAGCTGCAACCCGATCCGAAGGTGATCATCTTCAGCGACGCCGGTCCTGACATCCGCTGGGTCGGCAACGAGCGCGGCGCCGTCAACGAAACCAACTGGAACACCATCACCCCCGACACCCTCTACGCGGGGAAAGCGGGGATCGAGGACCTGCTGGGCACCGGCACCCCCGGCGGAACGGCCTGGATGCCGGCCGAGGTGGACGTGTCCATCCGTCCGGGCTGGTTTTACCACGCCTCCCAGGACGATCGGGTAAAGACCCCGGAGGAGCTGTTCGAGATCTACCTGACCTCCGTCGGGCGGGGTTCGGTGCTGTTACTCAACGTGCCCCCCGACCGCCGCGGCCGCATTCACGAGACGGACGTAGCCGCATTGCGGGGATACCGTCAACTGGTGGACGAAGCCTTCTCCCGTGACCTCGCAGCGGGCCGGAAAGTGACTGCCACCGCACAGCGGGGCGGGGGCAGCAAATTCGGTCCCGACCGACTCACCGACGACGACCGGGAAACTTACTGGGCCACCGATGACAGCGTAACTACGGCCTCCCTTACCGTGGATCTGGGTGACCGGCAGCCCGTCCGCTATGTTGAACTGGCGGAGTACATCCACCTGGGACAGCGCATCACTGGTTTCTCGGTGGAGGCCTGGGTTGACGGCGTCTGGATCCCCATCGGAGCGGGCACTACCGTCGGGTATAAGCGCATCCTTCCCGTCAAAGCAGTCGAAACGGACCAGGTCAGGGTGACGATCGACGGGGCGCTCGCCGCGCCTACCCTGACCCACCTCGCGGTCTACTGAATGGGAAAAAGGAATGGCCGCAGCGTTCGCGCTGCGGCCATTGCGCATGGGGTAGTTGAGGTGAGCGGAGTTACTTAGCACCACTCTTTACGGGATACTCCTGGAAGATGTCATCGACCAGGGTCACGACCTCGTCGGTGGTGGAACCGCTATAAATCGCTTCGGAGGTCATGCCTTTCCACACGGTATTGCGGCTCTGGCGGTCAACGAGGCTGATGATCAGGGTACCCTCCTGGTACTGGTAGGTGTCGGTGTCGTAACCGATCACGTTGCCGTAGGAGTAGAAGTTGTTGTAAGAGTAGTTGGAGTAGTAGGGGCTCACGGTGTTGACGCCGTAGGTGCCGTAGGGGTAGCGGGCATACACGGGGTCACTTTGCACCTCGGTTTCAGTATCGGTTTTTACGCTGATGAGCACGAGTAGGTCCGGATTAGACCGGTCGAGCGTGTATCCCTGCTTCTGCATTTGCAGGTTGACGGTTTCGATGATGCGGTTGTTGACCTCCTCATCATTCATGTCCTCCTTATTCATGGCCACGCTGGAGTTGGGCAGGTAGGCAAAGGTTTTGTAGCTGCTGAGGTCCGCCTCGGTTGGTTGAGCGGTGACAACCTGGGGGCCACAGCTATAAAGGAGAATGGAAAAGAGAAAAAGGGCTAGGGGGAATACGTATTTCATAATGGTTGGTTAATGGTTTGTGTATATAAAACACGAAGTAGGCCGGTATGTTCCAAAATTGCCCGGATTACCGGTTGGCCAAGCCTAGGAATTCCACATTGGGGAGACGGCCGATTGGAGGCGTCATGCGTTAGAGGGGGCATGATTCGACTTGGCTTTCTGATTGGCGGACTGGTGTCCGTGCTGCTGTTTACCTTTTCCTGCACCGATTCCCGGGCCGCTACTCCGCGTACCGGTTCCTGGCTCTATGTGGGGCGGTCCCTTCCTGGAAGCTTACCCGCTTACGGAGACGTGGTCAGCTTCGGGGAGGAATCCCTCCGCTTTCGAAACCTGTTGACCAACCGTGATACGTCGATCGCGCGCACGGAAAAATCCGACACCCTGGCCTACAGTCCCCAACTCATTGACCTGGGGGGCAATCGCGCCCTTTCCACCCCGGAGTACCTCACGGCCCAGCCATTTACCTACGAGATCGGGGGCAATCAGTACTGGGCGAGCTTTGAAGGGCGCTTCACCGGCTTCCCCGAATACGCCCGTCCGGAGGCCCAGGATTTTGTAAACCACGTCGTCGATTTCCGCGCCCTGACGCCGGATCTCTCCTTCACTGAGTATGCCTGGGTGACCACCTACGGACAGCCCATCCTGCTCCTTTCAGGCCGGGACCGGGGCCGCTACCTGCGTACCCTGGGGGTGGTGGTGGACACCATTGCTGCGGATTATTTCAGTGGACGGGTACTGGGGGATGGACCGCTGTCGCCGCGCTTTGGGAGTGAATCGGTGCGGTTTACCAAGATCCCCC
Organism: Chitinophagales bacterium; assembly: GCA_038258275.1. Taxonomy (GTDB): domain Bacteria; phylum Bacteroidota; class Bacteroidia; order Chitinophagales; family Saprospiraceae; genus Neolewinella. The sequence continues at coordinate 34,190 of JBBSPZ010000020.1, forward strand.
GGGTAATACCCGGTGCCGCGCCCGATAGCTTCGTCCAGCGGGTGAACGAAGGGTATTCGCGGAGTTTTCTCCTCCTGCCTCCGGCGAGCAGTCCGCCCTCCGCTTCTGATCCGGCCGGACTACCCCGCCGCAGCCTCGTGGACCCGGGTGACATCGGCCACCTGAGCGCCAGCTTCCTGGACGACAGCCGGTTTCTCTTGCTCTCGGACGATCACATCATTCTGGAAGGGGATTACCTCCTGGACCTCGACAAAGGCCTCCTCACCATACGCGACGCCTCCGAAGCTACATACCACCTGTTTTTGTCCGCGGGAGAGACTACCACGCTTACCCTGCCCGTATCGGTCGTAAAGCTGCAGAATGGCCGCCTGGAGGGAAAAGACAACTTCCTGCGCATTGAGGTGGTGCAGTGATTATCCGTTCAGTTTGATGAAACCGCCGTCGATGGGGAAATCGGTCCCCGTGATGAAGGAGGCCTCCTCCGAGCAGAGGTAGACCGCCAGGTTGGCCACTTCCTCGGGCAGGCCCATGCGACCGATTGGCTGGGTCGCCGAGAGGGTCTCAAACATTTCCGCCTCGCGGCCGGGGTAATTTTCCTTGATGAAGTTGTCTACGAAGGGCGTATGCACCCGCGCCGGGGAAATGCTGTTGCAGCGGATCCCTGCGGCCAGGTAGTCCCTGGCAATGGAGTAGGTCATGGTGAGCACCGCTCCCTTGGTCATCGAGTAGGCGAAGCGGTCGGCAATGCCCACGGTGGAGGCGATCGAGGCCATGTTCAGGATGAGTCCGCCCCCCTGTTTTAGGTAGGGTAAGCAAGCGTGGGCACAGTTATAGACCCCTTTGATATTGACGGCGTAGAGACGGTCCATATCCCTCTCCGCCGTATTTTCCAGTTTGCCGACGAAGCCGATTCCGGCGTTGTTGATCAGGATGTCGATCGGCCCCCGATCTGCGATCCGGCCGATCGTCTCGTGGACGGCGGCGTGATCCGACACGTCGCAGGCGTGGGTATTTGTCTCCGGCCCGCCGTGCAATTCGAGGATATGGACGGTGGCTCCCTGCTCGGTGAGCGCGGTAGCGATAGCGGCACCGATGCCACTGCCGCCGCCGGTGACGATGGCGGTCTTGCCCTGGAGGGAAAATTTCATAGCGGGTAAACTGAGTGACCGGCAAGCTACGGATTTACCCCAACGGGCCGGGCACCGGCCCTAAAATTCCCGCAGCCGCCAGTTGCGGTACTCCACCTTCATGGGGGGGCCAACGTGCACCTGCACGCCGAGCAGGCCCCGCGATTTCCGGTGGGCGGTATCCTCGTCCGTCACTTCGCTCATGAGTACGCCGTTGATGTAGTGGCGCAGGTGATTGCCACGGACGTCCAGGCGATAAGTGTTCCAGTCTTCGTCCCGGATGGACTGGCGCAGTTCGCCGGGGTCTCCCAGGGAGGCGGTGATGCGGCGGGGCGCCCACTGGTTGCTGACGATGTGTGGGGCCAGGGAGTCGTTCCCCGTCGGGAGGGGAGGCAAGCGCACCCCTTCCCCGCGTGCCGCGATGGTGGTCCGGCCGCGCTCCTCGTAGTTCATGCCGCTGTAGTGCTGCGCGCCGTCCATATCCGCCTGGTAACCGCGTAGGGCGTTTTCGAGTCCTTCCACGGGTTCGCTCCGGTAGTTGATGCCGCTGTTGCCGCGGGCAGAGATGCGGTAGTCTACCGTCAGCTCGAAATCGGCCGGCGTACCGCCCCGCCAGATCAGAAAAGAATTTCGGTTCAGCAGGGTCTCCGGGGTCACTTCTCCGGTCATGATGCCATTCGCCACCCGCCAGTAGATGGGGTCGCCCTCCCATCCGTCGAGGGTTTGCCCGTCGAAGAGGGAGCGCCACGCTCCTTCCCGCACACCGTCGGCTTCCGGGCTGGAGCAGCAGGTGCAGAGGAGACCTAGCCAGAGCACCAGAAGTAGGTTCAGCGGGCGGCTCACACGTGTTGATCGATGAGGATGACGTTACCGTCGGGGTCATGGAGCATGATCCGTCCCGGCCCCGCCGTGGCGGTATCAAGCGGGCGGTCGGGGGCGATGCCCCCGGCGGCGAGATGCCGCTGGATTTCCCGTACATCATCGTATTCCGCCAGGGGGCTTGCGTTTTGGTCCCAGCCGGGATTGAAGGTCAGCATGCTGCCCTCGAACATTCCCTGGAAGAGGCCGATGAGCGTAGCTCTGTTCTTCATGATGTAGTAGCGTTTCTCGGGCTCCCCCGCGAAAACGCTGAATCCCAACTTTTCGTAAAAGGTACGGGAAGCCTGCAGGTCGGATACGCTCAGGCTGACGGAAAAGGCACCGAGGGTCATAGGAGAGAGCGGTTGATGATTTTCCAAGTTAGGGCTTGCGGTACGAGTGGCCTATACGAGGTCCAGGCGGTCCAGCAGCAGTTCGAAGGCCTGCGGCCGATCGTTGCCGATCAGGAAGCCGATTTCCGTGATCAGCCCTCCCCCGTAACTGGGTCCTTCCAGACGATCTCCGCGGTACAGGGGATAGAGATCGGCGAACTGGAGGCTAATTTCCTCCCACTGTCCGCTGGTCTCGAAGTGGGTGGCATAGACGTGGCGGTCGTGGGCTTCCGCCTTGATGCTGAATTCAAAGCGGGTGCCATCCCCCCGCAGGCGGATCGAGACGCCCGAATGGCCGCTGGCGATTACCGGTGGATCAAACGCGTGGCGGACCGAGGAAAAGCCCCCGTTGTTTTCCAGGGAGACGTCGCCGTAAAATCGGCCGTTCTTTGCCGGGGTGACGGCGAAATGCCCCTCGGAGCGCCCGCCCATGACGATGTCGTCGACGACGCGCCACTGGGCACTCACGGAGTAGGCATTGAAATTGTAAACCAGGATGGGGGTAGCCATGGGAATGCGTTTAAGTGGGGAAGTCCCCAACCTGAACCGGTTCAGGCTGGTCGCTGTTCCGCCACCCCTGCACGGGCCGGAATCACTTCAACGGCCGCTTCTTAATCATGCCTCCCTTTGCGTCCTTGATGCTGTGCATGATGAGGAAGGCATCGGGGTCGATCTTGTCCACCTCGGTTTTCAGCTTGGCCAGTTCCAGGCGGGTGACGAGGGTGTAGATGATGTCGGTCTTGCGCAGGGTTTCTCCGCGCTTGGCGTATCCCCGCTTGCCGGAGTAGATGGTGCAGGCCCGTCCGAGCCGCTCGATGATGGCTAGGCGGATCTCCTCCTGCTGCTCGGAAATGATGGTGACGCCGATGTATTCCTCGATACCCGACACTACGAAGTCGACCGTCTTCGCGGCGGCCAGGTAGGTCAGGATAGCGTAGAGGGCCACATCAATCGAGAAGACGTAGGCGGCCAACGAGAAAATGAAAACGTTGAAGACCAGGATGATGTCGCCGATGGTCATGGAAGTTCGCTTGCTCAGGTATACGGCCAGTACCTCCGTGCCGTCGATTACGGCACCTCCCCGGATAGCCAGGCCGATGCCCAGCCCGAGAAAGAATCCGCCGAATACCGCGATGAGGAGCTTGTCTTCCGTGATCGGGGGAAAAGCAAAGGTGTGGACCGCCAGGGCCAGCAGAAAGATCGCGATGATGCTGCGTATGGCGAATTGCCGGCCGATGGTCGACAGGCCCAGCAGCACGAAGGGCAGGTTGATGGCCACCAGCAGGACCGAAAGGGGAATGGTCGTCACCTCGGCGATGATCAGCGAGATGCCCGTGATGCCACCGTCGATGAAGGAATTAGGCAGCAGAAACCCCTTCAGCCCGAAGGTCGCCGAGGCGATGCCCAGCAGGATGAGGAAGCTGTCGCGGAGCAGGTGCACGTATTCCACCCGCACTTCCCGGAACTCCCGGGCAAATTCTTTCTTTGCCGCTGCTTTTCCCTTTTTTCGGAGGTGACGGCGGGCGGTTTCGGTGACGATGTAGTTGAAAAGTGGATTCATAGGGGTTAGGTGTGGTCACTTCACCGCAAAGTACACCGCACCCGCGTTCCCGCCCCCCCTAGCCCGGGCGATCCATCTCCGCCTGGAGCTTTTTGAGCAGCACGATCTGGCCCAGGTGGTAGTGCACGTGCTCGGTAATTCCCTGCAGGTTCCGGTAGTAGGTGCCATACTTGGGATCCGTGAAATCGTCCCACAGCTTCGCTTCCGGCAGTTGCTCGATGAGTACGGCCAGGGCCTCGGCCTGCTCGTAGCTGCGGTGGACGAGCTGATCCCAGTCCGACTTCCGGGAAAAGGGTTGCAGGTCGAAACTGAACTTGTCGCGGGTTTCGAGTGGTCCGCCCTCCAGCACCTGTTTGACTCCCTCGACGTAGTAGTTGAGGTGAAAGACGAGGGCGGCGATGGTGTTGAGGTCGTCTACTTTCGTGATGGCGTGCTGCCAGCCGACGGTATCGAGGTGCTCCTTGAGGTGAACGGAGGTCCAGTTGCCACCGAAGTAGGCGGTCCGGAGGTGGTGCGCTAATTGCTGGGACAGCTGGCTTGCCATGGGAAAGTGCGTTGGTTGCTATGGCAAAATACGGAACGGGAAGTCATTTGGTGCACCCTCAATTTTCCGGGCGGCCTGGGTGGGCTCCCACAAGTTTGCCCTATATTCAGTGCGCCTTAAGTAGCTCCAGATCATGCCCAATACCCGTCGTTCCTTCCTCCGCCAGTCGGCTGCCGCCGCCGCCGCCGGCCTAACGTTTATCCCCTCCTTCCTCAGTGCCGGAATCGGTAGCAACCCCGCTTCCGATGCGATGACCTTCGGCGTGATCGGCTGTGGGAAACAGGGACTTGGTTTAGCCCATAACCTGGCCAATGTCGCAGGGACCCGCCTGGTCGCTGCCTGCGACCTCCATCCCGTCAAGCTGGAGTACTTCCTGGGTCAGGCCCGGGAGCGGGCCGCGAAGGAGGACACCCGCGGACAAGCAGGCATCACTCCCTACGAAGCGTACACCGACCTGCTGGGGCACCCGGGGCTCGACGCCGTGATCATCGCCACGCCCGACCACCAGCACGCTACCCTCTGCATGGCCGCGCTCGACCGGGGCCTGCACGTTTACTGCGAGAAGCCACTGGCCCATACGGTGGAGGAAGGCCGAGCGATGGTCGAGGCCGTCCACCGAAACGGCAGGGTGTTGCAGACCGGCAGTATGCAACGCTCTATGTTCAACTTCCAGAAGGCCGTGGAGGTCGTCCGCAGCGGGAAGTTGGGGGAGGTGCGGGAGATTTTGGTGAGTATCGGTGCGCCGCCCAAACCCTTCGATCTCGCGGCCCAGCCCCTGCCCGTGGGCGTGGACTGGCAGCGGTGGATCGGGCCCACCGTCGACAGGCCCTACCACCCCGATCTCCTCCCTCCCGTAGAGGCAGCGTACTGGGGCCGCTGGCGGAACTATGCGGAATTCGGCGGGGGCATGATCACGGACTGGGGGGCGCACATGTTCGATATCGTGCAGTGGGCCCTGGAAATGGACGACTCCGGCCCGGTTCGCTTCTTCCCTCCCCTGGGCACAAATCCGCAGGAAGGACTCACCCTGTTCTATGGCAACGGCACCCGGGTCGAGCACCGGCAGTTCGGCCGCGGCAACGCCGTACGCTTCGTGGGGAGCGAAGGCACCCTCGATGTATCCCGCCAGTTTATTGACAGCACCGTCCCGGGCCTGCTCTCCCCGGGCGATATGTACCACAAACCGGAAGTATCCGCCCTCGTCAGCCACCTGGGCGATTTCGTGCAGGCGGCGCGTAGTGGAGGGGTACCGATCTGTCCGGCGGAGACGGGCCACCGCACCGCCAGCGTCTGTACCCTGACCAACATCGCCTACCGCCTCGGGCGCTCCCTGGAATGGGATCCGGCCACCGAGACCGTCCGCGACGACCGCGAGGCCAACCTCCTGCTCGGAGCTGCCTACCGGACTTCCCTGGCCTGAAGACCGCCGCTAGGGTAAGGTAAAGACTGCGGACTCGGTGTGGCTGGCGGAAAGGATAGAATCCAGGCGCGCCACCACCTGCGGGTGCTCCGCCGCCACGTCGGTGGTTTCCCCGATGTCAAGCTCCAGGTCGTACACTTCCAGCGGCCCGTCGGGATTTTCCGCTAAGTTGTAGCGCACCCCCTTCCACTTGCCGGAACGGACCGCCACGCGGCCCCCGCGCTCGTGGAATTCCCAGTAGAGAAAGTCGTGGGCCGGTTGATCTTCCGGGCGCCCTTCCAGGGTGGGTAAAAAGGAGATGCCGTCGAGGTCCTCCGGTACCGAGGCTCCGACGAATTCGGCGAGGGTGGGTAGAACATCCCAGAAGGCGGAAATCAGGTCGGTTTCCCCCACGGGCACCGTCCCCGGCATTGCGGCGATCATTGGCACCCGGATGCCCCCTTCGTAGAGGTCACGCTTGTAGCCAGTTAGGGGGCCGTTGCTGTCGAAGAAGTCCGGATCCGCGCCGCCTTCCACGTGGGGTCCGTTGTCGCTGGTGAAGATGACCAGGGTGTTATCGGTGAGCCCCAGTGCTTCCAGCTCTTCAATGATTTCGCCGACCTGTTGGTCCAGTAGCGTCACCATGGCGGCGAAGGTGGCGTGCGGCCGCTCGACCGATCCGTAGCCTCCCTGCCGGTAACCGGCACCCGCATCCGTGCCCGGCCACGGCGTTTCCGGGCCGTAGCGTTCAGCAAATGCCACCACCAGGCTGTCGGGTGCGGCCAGCTCCGCGTGGGGGATCACCATCGGGTAATAGAGGAAGAAGGGGCCTGCGGCCGCCTCCTTCAGGAAGGCCAGTGCGCGTTCGTGGATCAGGGTGGGAGCGTATTCCCCGGTGGCGGCACCCGCGTTGCCGGTCAGGGAGTCTCGCTCCTCGTTATCCCACAGATGGTAGGGATAATAATTGTGCGCCAGCCGCTGGCAGTTGTAGCCGTAAAACTCCCCGAATCCCTGACGGTTGGGGTCGCCCTCCGAGGCCGGATAGCCGAGTCCCCACTTGCCGAAAGCGCCAGTGCGGTAGCCGGACTGCTGCAACACCTCCGCCAGCGTAAGTACACTGTCCGCCAGAGGGTACTGCCCTTCCGGTTGCACTTCCTTATTGCCGCGAATGAAGGTATGCCCGGTGTGCAGGCCCGTCAGCAGTGCCGAGCGGGAGGGCGCGCACACGGTCGTGCCCGCGTAGTGCTGGGTAAACCGTAAGCCCGAAGCCGCCAGCCGATCGATATTGGGGGTAGAGAATTTTTGCTGGCCGTAGCAACTTAGGTCCCCGTAGCCCAAATCATCGGCGAGGATGTATACGATATTGGGGGGGCGCGGCTCGGGAGTGGCGGGGCCGCAGGTGCAGAGGAAAAGCGGAAGAAGGAACGCCAGGAATCGCATCAGGATAGGATCTTTTGGACGACCTCCCCGGAGACGTCGGTGAGCCGGAAGTTCCGGCCCTGGAAGGGAAAGGTCAGTCGTTCGTGGTCGATGCCCATGCGGTTGAGGATGGTGGCCTGTACATCATGGACATGGGTGCGCTCGGCGAGGCCGGCGTAACCGATGGCGTCGGTCTGCCCGTAAGACGCGCCGCCCCGGATCCCGCCGCCGGCCATCCACATGGTGAAGGCTTCGCCGTGGTGGTCGCGGCCAAGGAAGGGATTGGTGGTGCCGCCCCGGTTCTCCTGCATGGGCGTGCGGCCGAACTCCCCGCCCCAAACCACGAGGGTATCTTCCAGCAGTCCCCGTTGCTTCAGGTCCTGGAGCAGGGCGGCCATGGGTTGATCGATCTCCCGGCATTTGTCCTGCAGGCCTTCCCGCAGACCCGTGTCCCTGCTGGTGCCGTGCATATCCCACCCCCAGTCGTACAGCTGGATGAAGCGAACGTCGGCCTCGGCCAGCCGCCGGGCCAGGAGGCAGTTGTTGGCGAAGGAGGAGCGCCCCGGCTCGGTGCCGTACAGGGCATGAATGTAGGCGGGCTCTTTGCTGATGTCCATGACCTCCGGCACCGACACCTGCATCTTGAAGGCCATCTCGTACTGGCGGATGCGGGTCAGGGTTTCGGGGTCGCCGACTTCCTGGTACTGCTGCTCGTTGAGGCGGTTGATGGTAGCGATGCTGCGGCCGCGCAGTTCCCGGGAAACGCCGTCCGGATCGCTGAGGTAGAGAATGGGATCCCCTTCGGTGCGGCACTGCACCCCCTGCTCGATGCTGGGGAGGAAGCCGCTGCTCCAGAGCTTTTTACCCGCACTGGGCTGCCGCCCGCCGGAAGTCAGTACGATGAACCCCGGTAGGTTTTCATTGACAGACCCCAGCCCGTAGGTCAGCCAGGAACCCATGGAGGGGCGGCCCAGCCGCGGACTCCCGGTATGCATCAGCAACTGGGCCGGCGCGTGGTTGAACTCCTCGGTGTGCACCGCCCGCAGAAAGGCCACCTCGTCCACGACCGAGCTGAAGTGGGGGAGGTGATCGGAAACCCAGGCCCGGCTCTCCCCGTACTGGGCGAAGGAGGCCTGGGGACCCAGCATCTTCGGCGTGCCCTGGATGAAGGCGAAGCGCTTACCCGCCAGCAGGGAGGGCGGACAGTTCTGTCCGTGCAGCCGCGCCAGATCGGGCTTGTAGTCGAAGGTTTCCAGCTGGCTCGGTGCCCCCGCCATGTGCAGGTAAATGACCCGCCGCGCGTGGGGGGCATGGTGGAGTGCCGAAGTGAGCGCTGAATGGGCGGCTACCCCCGCGGTAAGTGGGGGCGACCCCGCCTCCTTGCCGCCGCAGCCCATCAGCGAGCTTAGGGCCACCCCCCCGATCCCCAGGGTACACTGCCGGAGGAAAAGGCGGCGGCTGTTATACTCCGCTAGCTGATGGTGTGCTTCCAGTTCGATCTTTTCCACGGCTCAGGATTTGGTGAGGAATTCGTCCAGGTTAAACAGCACGTTCACTACCAGGAAGAGCGCCTCCTCCTGGTGGCCGCCGTACTCCCGTAAGGCTGTGTGGTAAAGATCCAGCAGGGCTTCCCGTTCGCCCGCGCGGACGGGACGGTACAACATGCGGCGGTGGAGGCGGTCGATCGCCGTGGCCGGGTCACGGGTTTCAGCCAGCAGGTCCGCAGCAAGCTTGTGCATGCCCTCGCTGAAGGCCGGGTCGTTGAGGGAAGCCAGGGCCTGGAGGGGAGTATTCGTTTCGGTGCGTTGGGAGAGACAGATCTCCCGGGTGGAGCCGTCGAAGGTCGTCATGGAGGGGTGAATCACCGACCGGCGCAGGTAGGTATACACGGCGCGGCGGTAGCGGTCTTCGCCCGTGCTGGTCTCCCACTTGATGTCGCTGTAGGGAATGTGGTCCCAGAGTCCGTCAGGCTGGGGCGGCATGACGCCCGGACCGTACATCTTCGGACTCAGGAGGCCGGTCACGGCTAGCATCTGGTCCCGGATTTCCTCGGCGGTCAGGCGGCCGCGGGGGCCATGGGCGAGCAGGTTGTTGTAGGGGTCGATCTCCGCTACTTCCTGCCGGGGCACGGACGATTGCCGGTAGGTGTTCGACAACACGATAAGGCGGATAAGCTGCTTCGTGCTCCAGCCCAGTTCTGTCCGGAACTGCACGGCCAGCCAGTCCAGCAGCTCTGGGTGGCTCGGTGGGGACCCCTGGCTGCCAAAGTCTTCCGGGGTGCTCACGATCCCCCGCCCAAACAGTTCGCCCCAGATCCGATTCACGGCTACGCGGGCGGTCAGGGGATTATCGGGACTCACCAGCCAGCGGGCGAAATCGAGGCGGGTGGGTGAACCTTCAATGTCCAGATCGGGTAGGATCTCCGGCACGCCCCCCGTCATCTCCTTGCCGTGGACCAGCCAGTTGCCGCGCTCGAAGAGGTGGGTGGTCCGGCGCAGCCCGGGGGGATTCTCGCTCAGGATAGGCACCTGCAGGGAATCGCGGGCCGTTGCCAGGGTGCGGATGTACTCCCTTACTTCCGCGTAGCCGGGGGCTGCTACGCCGGGCAGCCGCGGCTGGGGGTAGAAGCTGTAGATGCTGGCCAGCTGTTCATCGGGTCCACCCCGGCCCCGGATCTTAATGAACAGCTCATGCGTTCCGTGTACCGGTTCAAGGGCAATTACCTTAACCCGTTCCCAGCTGAAATCTTCGTTGGCGTAGGTCCCCACCACGGTGCCGCTGCTGTCGTCGAGGCGCACCTCGAGCACGTAAGGAGCCTGGTCGCGGGAGTTGAGGTGGAGGGCTTCCACGTCATCCAGCTCCCGGGCGGGGAGCACCAACGAATTGCCGTCGCGCAGCACCAGGAAATCCTCATCGGCCCGGTCGGTGAATACCCCGCCGACCACGTGCTTGAAGTGATAGGGACGGATCACGGGCTCCCGCGTTTCGAGGGCGCGGCGCCATTCGTTCCGCTGGGCCTCGTCACCGTGGACGTTCACCCACTGCTCCAGGCTATCGACCTTCCGCTGGAGGGCCGCCGACGGGATGGAGACGGCCGGCCGTTCCCAGACGTGGTCGTGATCTGCCGTGTTGTTGAAGATCGCGTACGCATTGTAGTAGTCCTCGTGCTCGATCGGATCGTAGGGGTGACTGTGGCACTGCACGCAGGCCATGCTGGTGCCCTGCCAGACTTCCCAGGTCGTGTTCACGCGATCGAGGACGCTGACGGTGCGGTACTCCTCATTGCTCGTGCCTCCTTCTCCGTTGCTCGGCGTATTGCGGTGGAAAGCCGTGGCAATCAGCTGCTCGCGCGTGGGGTCCGGCAGTAGGTCCCCGGCCAGTTGCTCGATGGTGAAGGTGTCGAAGGGGAGGTCGGCGTTGAAGGCGCGGATGACCCAATCGCGGTACGGCCAGATGGTGCGGGGCCGATCGCGCTCGTAACCCCGGGAGTCGGCGTAACGGGCAAGGTCCAGCCAGCCGGCGGCGCGGTGCTCCCCGTAGCGGGGGGAAGCGAGGTAGCGGTCGACGGCGGCCCGGTAGGCGGCTTCGCCCGGGTCCTGCACGAAGGCTTCGACTTCTTCCGGGGTGGGGGGCAGTCCGGTCAGGTCCAGGGAAAGGCGGCGCAGCAGGACGGCGGGCGGGGCCGCGGGTGCCGGGGAAATCGCGTAGGCAGCCAGGCGGTCGGCGACGTAAGCGTCGATGGCGTTGCCGCTACCGGGTACCGGGCTTTGCGGAGCGGCTACCCGTTGCGGTAGGTAGGCCCAGTGCTCTTCCCACTCTGCGCCCTGATCGATCCACCGCTCCAGGGTTTGGATCTCCGCTTCACTCAGGGCCGGCTTATCGAAGGGCATCCGCATGTCGGGATCATCGTGGCGGACGCGCCGGATCAGCTCACTCGCTCCGGGCTTACCGGGCACGATCGCGGCCATCGCATGCGTGCGAAAGATCAGGCCAAGCTCCCCGGCCTGCTTGACGCCCCCGTGGCAGCCTACGCACTTGGCGTTGAAGATGGGGCGGACTTCGGCATTGAAGCTCACCCGCGCCGCTTCCTGGCAAGAAGCGCACCACAGACAGGCGAAGAGGAGGGGGTAGAAGGCTTTCATTTCGGGTACCCAATATACTGAAATTACCCCCGTTCGTCGCGCAGGCTTTTGGCGATGCGGCCCTTGCGGTCTGCGCTGATGGCAAGCGCCCTCGCGCCGAATGCTTAGCTTGGCGGGCGAAGTCGACCAACCATGAATACCCGTCCCGGAGAAGCGCTACCCACCGAACGCCTGGTGCCCTATCTGCGCGGCGTCCTGTCCGGACTAGAAGGACCACCGACCGTCACCCAATTTCGCGGCGGTCACGCCAACCTGACCTACGAGCTGCGTTTCGGAGAACGCGCACTGGTGCTCCGCCGCCCGCCCTTCGGGAAAATTGCGCCCGGAGCCCACGACATGCGTCGGGAATACCAGGTGCTCTCCCGTCTGCCGGATCACTTTGCACCCGCGCCCCGCGCCCTGCATCTCTGCACGGATCCCGCAATCATCGGGGCCGATTTCGTGGTCATGGAACGGCGGTACGGGACGGTGGTCCGCTACGGATTACCCCCGGAATTTGCCGGTATTCCTGAGGTGGAACGGCGACTGACTGATTCCCTGATGCGGGTAACGGCGGACCTCCATGGCGTAGCTATCGAGCAGGCTAGACTCCATAATCTCGGTCGATCTCAGGCATTTGCCGAACGTCAGCTCACTGGTTGGACGAAGCGGTGGGAGCTCGCGAAAACCGGGGACAACGCGGATATGGAATTCCTGGCATCCTCCCTCTCTCAGGACATCCCCCTTCCACAGGCCGTCTCCATCGTGCACGGCGACCTCAAATTTGATAACTGCCAGTTTCAGCCTGGGGAGCCGGATGCGGTTACCTCCGTGTTCGATTGGGACATGGCCACCCTGGGCGATCCGCTGATCGACCTGGCCGGGACGCTGAGCTTCTGGCCCGACCCCGCTTTGGATACCGCGGCTATGCCGATCCCGTTGCTGGTCGGCCACTGGCCCGATAAGGCCTACGTTAAGGAACGATACGCGGAGTACACCAACTTCGACCTGACCCGCATGCCCTGGTACGAAGCCTTTGCCTGCTTTAAAACCGCCGTGATCGCCCAGCAACTGTACCGCCGTTACGTCGACGGCGGGACCACGGACGAACGGATGGAGAAATTCGGTGCCGCCGCCCGCTCCTTTGCCCGCCTGGGCGTTGCTAAGCTAACCGACCCCAATCCCGCCCGATGAACTTTGAATACAGCGCCACCACCCGCGAAAACATCCGCCACCTCGAAGCCTTCATGGCGGAGCACATTTATCCCCGCACGGCTGCCTACCGGGAATTTACCGAGGCCCAACCCTGGGAAGTGTTTCCCGACATGGAGGAACTGAAGGGCCTGGCGCGCGCCGCGGGCCTCTGGAACCTCTTCCTGCCGGAGGAGTACGGCGACTTCAGTCCCGGACTCACGAACCTGGAATACGCCCCCCTCGCCGAGATCATGGGCCGCGTCCTGTGGGCCAGCGAGGTATTCAACTGCAGCGCCCCGGATACCGGAAACATGGAGGTCCTGGCCAGGTACGGCACGCCGGAACACCAACGGCAGTGGCTGCTGCCGCTGCTCGACGGACAGATCCGCTCGGCCTTCCTGATGACGGAGCCGGGGGTGGCCTCCTCCGACGCCACCAACATCGAGACCCGCATCGAGCGAGATGGCGACGACTACGTCATCAACGGCCGCCAGTGGTGGAGCACCGGGGCCATGCACCCCGACTGCGCGGTGTACGTCGTGATGGGCAAGACCGATCCCGACGCCCCCCGCCACCGGCAGCAGAGTATGATCCTGGTCCCCGCCGACGCGCCGGGGGTAAAGGTGGAGCGGCCATTGACCACCTTCGGGAGCTACGACAGTCCCCACGGCCACGCCGAGATCAGCCTGACCGACGTACGCGTGCCCGTCTCGAACCTCCTGCTGGGCGAGGGGCGGGGCTTCGAGATCGCTCAGGGGCGACTGGGGCCGGGGCGCATCCACCACTGCATGCGGCTCATCGGGGCGGCCCAGCGATCGCTGGAACTGATGTGTAGGCGGGTGGGGGAGCGGACGGCTTTCGGGCGCGAGCTGAGCAAGTTCAGCAGCGTACGCCAGGAGATCGCCCTCAGCCGCTGTGAGATCGAACAGGCACGCCTGCTGACCCTGAGTGCTGCCGACCGTATCGATCGCCGGGGCATCCGGGAGGCAAAGGACCTGGTTGGGATGATCAAGATCGTGTGCCCGCGCATGGCCTGTGCGGTGATCGACCGCGCCATCCAGTTGCATGGCGGACTGGGGGTGTCCGCAGACCTGCCGCTCGCCGATTTTTACGTCTATGCCCGCAGCATTCGTCTGGCCGACGGGCCGGACGAGGTGCACCTGTATCAGTTGGGGCGGAATACGATCACTACCTACGCCTTTCCGACGGCGGACGAGCCTTCGTCTTCGCTGCGGTCGGCCGACGACTAATCATCCGTTATGTCCCGCATCCACCACATCACCCTGATGGTCACCGACCTGGCAGCCGCCCGGGAATTTTACGTCGGCGAACTGGGCCTGACCGAGCGGCGCGTCGAAGGACTGGATTACCCGGGCGCCTTTCTGGTCGTCAACGAAGCCCAGGAGCTCCACCTCGCCCAGCTGCCCGACGAGGCGCCTTCCTTTCGCGGTCACTTCTGTCTGCGGGTCCCCGACTTCAGTGTGGTCTTTCACCGGATGAAGGAACTCGGCGTACTGGATACGACGCCCTGGGGCCGTATCCGGGAACTGCCGGACCGGAGCCTGCAACTCTACGTCCGTGACCCTTCCGGTAACTTAGTGGAGCTTACCTCCGAACCCGAGCACCGGCAAGCGATCGATCCGTCGATCTTTGCGGATGCCCTGTACGGCGGGGAGCCGTACCGCTTCGCCTAGCGCATACACTTCCGTGGCGCAGCTGGACGGCGGATGCCGTTGCCGCCGAGGCCCTATTCGAAGACCACCTTATCGGGGCTGGTGATCCAGGCTTCCATCCGGTCCTTGTACGTGCTGTGCACCTGCGGCCGCTTCACCTTCAGGGTGGGGGTTAGCATGTTATTCTCGATGCTGAAGGGCTCTTTCACCACCACGATGGCCGCTACCTTCTTGTAGCTGGCCAGGTGGGCGTTCACTGCTTCGAGCTGGGTGGACAGGCCCTCGGCGAGGGCCTCCCGGGATTTGACCTCTCCCGTTTCCGACGGGGAGACGAGTAACAGCGGCTGCGGCATCCCCAGTCCCAGCAGGCAGAGCTGGTCGATGTCAGTGTTGCTCGTAAACTTGTCCTCGATCTCGTTGGGGATGATAAATTTGGCCTTGGCCGTCTTAAAGGTGTCCTTGACCCGGCCGATGAGGTAGAGGAAACCGTCCTCGTCCTCGCGCCCCTGGTCGCCGGTGTGTAGCCAGCCGTCGGCGTCGATGGTCTCGGCGGTCTTTTCCGGTTCCTTGTAGTAGCCGATCATGGTATTGGAGGAACGCGTGAGGACCTCCCCCGTCTCGGGGTCGATCCGGCATTCGGTGCCGGGCAGGGTCTGGCCTACCGACCCCGGGCGGTCCTGGCCGGCGAAGATCATGTGTCCCACCGCGCCGTTTTCGGTCATGGCGTAGGCTTCGGAGATGGGGATGCCGATGCGGGCGAACCAGTCCTTGGTTTCCTGGGGGATGGGGGCGGCGCCGCTGACGTTGCAGCGGGACTGATCCAGGCCCAGGCCCTTCTTGATCTTCCGCTTGATGAACCACGATACCACCGGGATTTTCAGCAGCTTGTCGAGCTTATCCTGCGGTAGTTTCTTAAGGACGCCCTGGCGCAGTTTAGTCCAGATCCGCGGTACGGCGAAGAAGAAGGTGGGCCGGGCATCCTGCAGGTTGGCGGCGAAGCGGTCGATGCTTTCGGTAAAGAAGATTTCGCCGCCGTGGGTCAGGCACATGGTTTCGACGGTGCCCCGTTCGGCTACATGGTTGAGGGGAAGGAAGGAGAAGTAGCGGTTGTTGCCGGCGTAGTCGTTTTCGAGCGGGTTGCGTTCGTACAGCTCCCGCATCAGGGCGATCTGGTTTTCGATGCTGAGCATGACGCCCTTTGGGGTACCGGTGGTGCCGGAGGTGAAAATGATGGTCCAGAGGCCGGCGCGGTCCGGCGTCGGCTGTCCGGGCATGGGCGCGTATTCCTCCAGGATAGCTTCCCAGGCTTTTCCCCGCTCCACCTTCGAATTGTCGGGGTACTGGGGGAAGCTGATCACGGGCAGGTGGTCGGGTATGCCTGATTTCATGCTGTCCCAGACTTCCATTTTACCGGCAAACAGCAGGTCGATGTCACCGAGCTCGATCACTTCGGCGATCTGTTCGCCGGTCAGGGTGGCGAAGAAGGGGACGCTGACGTGGCCGGCCATCATGATGGCCAGGTCGGCGATGATCCACTCGCGGCAGTTCTTGGAAACCAGGCCGATGTGGCTTCCGGGCCTGAGGCCTTGTTCGAGCAGGTAGGCGGCCAGCTTACGGGCCATCTGACCGGTCTCCCCCCAGGTGTAGGTCTCCCACCGCTCGCCGAAGGGCTGGTACAGGAAGGGCTTGTCGGGGTGGGCGGCCTCCTTTAGGTAAAAGGATTCGAGGGTGGTCAGGTCGTACATAGTCAGGTCAGTTGGCTCGGGCTGTAAGGTAAGGATTGAGCGGCGGGGCGCGGGTGCAATGCCTTCCAAATCGCGAATCACCGATCGGTGATCCGGCGCATGATCCTCCGTGTGGCCCTGCTGAGCAGGGCCGGGGTGTCGGGGCCGCTGTGATTGGTGAGGATGACGAGGCCCAGGTGTAAATCCGGGTAGATAAAGACCCAATTCTGCATCCCCGCCGTTCCACCGTGGTGGTTGAAGGAGGTGCCGTATTTGTCTTTCCAGGCGTTCCATCCGTACGCCACCCACCGAGTTCTCCCATCGTGAAAAAGGACCTCGTGGGAACGGGCCAGCACGGGATCATGCCTGTCTACTTGCCAGATGGCGTAGCGGAGCATATCGGGTAGCGAGGCCACCACTCCGTAGCCCCCTCCCCAGAGCGGCGCGGTCTGGTGGGGAGAAAGGGTGCTGTTGTCCATCCAGTATCCCTGAACGACGCGGGAGGAATCGGAAGGTGCACAAAAAAGCCTGGCAGCTTCCATCCCTGCCGGTCCAAACACGAATTCCTGAAGTTGAAGGTCCAGAGGTTTGCCGCTCACCTGCTCCAGGATGTAGGCCAGGATCTCCATCCCTGCACTGGAGTAGGCATAGTGTTCCCCCGGCGGGGAAGTCAATTCCAGCTCCCGTAGGTCTTTCCAGAAATCTTCTTTGCCGTACCGGTCTTCCAGGGTGCGAAATCGTTCCGGGACGTCCGGCAAAAGGGTTTCGAATACTCCATTATACGCCAGCGGCAGGTGCGGGGGCAGGCCGGCGGTGTGGGTAAGCAGGTGGCGGATCAGGATGGGATTTCCATCGAACGTCAGCGTGGGAAAGGGGGCCGGCAGGAATTTCCGGATGTCGTCGTCTAGGCTCAGCCGGCCGGATGACACGGCCTCCGCGACCAGGAAGCTGACCATCGTCTTGGTTACGGAAGCGATCTCGTAAAGGGAGGAATCCGTCGGTGGACGGCCGGTGCCGTGTTTCAGTTCCCCGAAGTGACCGGTATAGGACTGGCCGTTGAGATAGATGCCTACCGAGGCGGAGCAGATTTGGGGATCCTTCAGTAGCTTCTTCATTTCATGTTCGACCGCGTCGGCGATCCGTCGAGAATCCACCGGGGTCTGGCCGTGGACCAAGGATGGAAATGCCACCGAAAGCAGCAGCACGGACAAACAAGGCAGCAGGCGCATACGGGAAATGGAGATGAGAATATCCATAAGTATAGTCCCGGTGCGCGGATACCCCAAGGTCACGCTTCCATTTAACGGTATGGTAACTCAGTCCGGGTGGCAGATGTCGCCTGGGTTTTGGTGGAAATGGGCGGATACTTCGTGGCTTCCAGCCGCGATCACGAGGGGGTAGTGTCGAAGTTTCAAAAATCCAACAAATTACCCGTGAAGACCCCGGCAAGATGCCGGGAGCCATATTCCTCCACCGTCGGCTGCGATCAAGGAGATCACAACCAAAGATCAGCGTAAACGGTGAGAGAAAGGGAGGCGGATGGCCTAAAATTGGTTGAAGTAGCTGGGTAAGCTGCTGGGAATGAATAGGAATGGGGCCGCACCGAGGACCGCCCGGCAAAACGCAGTATATTTCCGGGAACCATCAAATCCCCGAGAACCTTGCACAGATTTACCTTGCTTACCCTGCTCTTTGCCCTGTTTCACGGCACCTGCGTCCACGCCCAGACGGCAAACTCCGACGAAGGGAGGCCGATGAGCTACTACCTGCCCGAACTCGACTACGACCCCAGCATCCCCACCCCCGAGGAATTTTTGGGCTGGCAGATCGGCGACTGGCACATCAGCCACGACCTGCTGCAAGCATACATGCGCTTGCTGGCCGCGAGCAGCGACCGGATCGAGCTGGTCGAGATCGGTAAAACCTACGAGCAGCGCCCCCTCCTGAACCTCATATTCACCAGTCCCGGGAACCACCAGCGGCTGGAAGAACTGCGCCAGCTGCACGACAACTGGAACCTGCCCGACGGCGGCCTGAGCGAGGGAGACATCGACCGGGTACCCGCCGTGCTCTACCAGGGGTTCAGCATCCACGGCAACGAGCCCAGCGGCGCGAATGCCGCACCGCTGGTGGCGTACTACCTCGCGGCCGCCCCGATGAGCGTGGTGGGGCCGGTGCTGGAGAACAACCTCGTGGTCTTCGACCCGTCCTACAATCCCGACGGCCTCAACCGCTTCGCCAGCTGGGTCAACAGCCACAAGAACAAGGAAATGACCGCCGACCCGGCCGATGAGGAGTACAACGAGGCCTACCCCCGCGGACGGAGCAACCACTACTGGTTTGACCTTAACCGGGACTGGCTGCCAGTGCAGCACCCCGAGAGCCGCGCCCGCATCGAATCCTTCCACCACTGGCGGCCCAACCTCCTGACCGACCACCACGAGATGGGCAAGGACGCGACCTTCTTCTTCATGCCCGGCGAAGCGACGCGGGTACACCCCTCCACGCCCCAGATCAATCAGGACCTCACCGAAAAAATCGGTACCTACCACTCCGCCGCCCTCGACGAGATCGGCTCGCTCTACTACAGCGGGGAAGGGTATGACGATTTCTACTACGGCAAGGGGTCGACCTACCCGGACGTCCACGGCGCCGTGGGCATCCTCTTCGAGCAGGCGAGCTCGCGGGGACACGTACAGGAAACCGAGAACGGGCTGCTGACCTTTCCTTTCACCATCCGCAATCAGGTGACCACGGCCCTTAGTACCCTCAAGGCCTTCGGCGAGATGCGCAACGAACTGCTGACCTACCAGCGGGAATTCAACATCGGGGGGGTGACCAAAGACGGTTACCTCATCGAGGCGGACAACGACCCCGGCCGCGCCCGCGAGCTGGCCAACATCCTGAGCCGCCACGCCCTGCCCGTGCAGCACAGCGGTAGCGGAGCCGAAGAGCGGTATTACGTACCTAAAACGCCCTTCAGCACGGCGGCCTTCGAGCCGATCCTGGAGTTTGAGGACAGCCTCTTTTACGACGTCTCCACCTTCTCCCTGCCCCTGGCCTTTAACCTGCCCTACCGCGAGGTAGCGGGTGGGGCACCGCAGGACCGGCAGTGGACCAGCTTCGACCGCGATGCCACGCCCGCCGCGGTCGACCACGCCGCGGCGGAATACGCCTACCTGCTGCCGTCCAACGACTACTACTCGACCAAGGCAATTTACCAATTGCTGGAGGCCGGCGTACGGGTCAAGGTCAGCGATCAGCCCTTTGCCATCGGCTCCGGGGAGAACACCTTTGGCCGGGGTACGGCGATGATCCCGGTGGCGAACCAGGACATGTCGCCCGAGGAACTCCACGCGATCATCACCGAAGTAGAGAATGGGACTCACCTTGATTTCATTCCCTCCGGCAGCGGTACGGTTGACGCGGGCGGACTCATGTTCGGCTCCCGCTCCGCCTACCAGACCCTGCGCAAGCCGGAGATCGCCCTCCTCATCGAAGGGGGCGTCAGCAGCCTGGACGCCGGAGAAACCTGGCACCTGCTGGACCAGCGCTTCGGCATCCCCATCACTAAGCTCTCGGTCAACGACGTGGCCGGCGCCGACCTCAGCCGCTACAATACCATCGTCATGGTCGACGGAAACTACAACAGCCTCAACGGCGATGGGGCCGAGGCCCTGAAGACCTGGATGGGGCGCGATAAGGTGCTCATCACGATGGAGCGCGCCGGTACCTGGGCTGCGGCCAACGGACTAGCCAACCTCAAGCAGCGCAAGACCACCGATCCGGACTCCACGATCACCCAGCGCCCCTACGAGAAGGCGTACCGGGACGAGAGCGGGGAGGTACTCGGGGGCTCGATTTACGCGGCGAAGGCCGACCTGACCCACCCCCTGCTCTTCGGCATGGACCGGGAGGAAATTCCCGTCTTCCGGGCGGGCACCCTCCTTTACGAGCCGGCCGAAAACGTTTACGCTACGCCGCTGCGCTACACGGACAACCCGCTGCTGAGCGGGTACAGCCCCCGTGGTTTTGCCGAGACGGCCGCGGGTTCTGCAGGCGTCGTCGTCAGCGGCATTCAGGGCGGGCGTACCATCTCCTTTGCCAGTAACCCCAATTTCCGTGGCTTCTGGTACAGTGGCAACCGCGTGTTTATGAACGCCCTCCTATTCGGGAATACGATCGGGGGGAGTACGGTGGAATAGCTCAGCCGGACCCCCGGAGGGTGAGCGAGGCCAACCTCCGGGCCTTCTGTGTGTACTCTACCGAACCGTCGGCGGACGAGCCCAGCCCGGCCGACGACTAATGTACCCTATGAAATTTTACGCCGCCCAGGTTGACGCCATTGCCGAAGCCCTCCTCAACATCTTCATGAACGGCGCCTACGCCGATCGCGAGATCGCCCGCGTGCTCAAGGCCGATAAGCGTCGCGGCAGCAAGGACCGCGCCTTCATCGCCGAACACACCTACGGGGTAGTGCGCTACTACCGCCTTTACGCTCACCTCGCCGGCGCGGAACCCCGCACCAAGGAGGACTGGTGGCGCCTCATCGGTATTCACCTCCTGCTCACCGGGCATACCCTGCCGGAGTGGAGGGAGTTCGATGGGCTGTCCCTGCCGGACCTGCAGGCCGCGCTGGAAGCCGCCCGGGAGAACCGGGCCCTGCGGGAAAGCATTCCGGACTGGCTCGATGAGGTGGGGGAGCAGCAGCTGGGAGAACACTGGACCGCCACCCTCGCCGCCCTGAATGAGCAGGCTCCGGTCGTGCTGCGGGTCAACCGACTGAAGAGTGATCCGGCTTCCGTCATCCGCTCGCTGGCCGCCGAGGAGATCGTCGTCGAGGCCATCGGAGAGGATGCCCTGCTGGTCACGGAGCGAAAGAACCTGTTCCGCACGAAGGCCTTCCGCGACGGCCTCTTTGAGTTGCAGGATTACAGCAGCCAGCAGGCGGCGCCTGCCCTGGAGGTAGCCTCCGGCCAACTGGTCATCGACGCCTGCGCCGGCGCCGGGGGGAAAAGCCTCCACCTCGCCGCCCTGATGGAAAATAAGGGCCGCTTGTTAAGTCTTGACATTCACGGCTGGAAGCTGGACGAGCTGAAACGCCGCGCCCGCCGCAACGGCGTGACCAACCTGGAGCCCCGTCCGATCACCAGTTCCAAGATCATCAAGCGGCTCTACGGAAAGGCGGACCGCCTGTTGCTCGACGTGCCCTGCTCGGGGCTGGGGGTGCTGCGCAGGAATCCGGACGCCAAGTGGAAACTTACCCCGGACACCATCGATCGTGTAGTAGCGGAACAGACCGAAATCCTGAGCTCCTACAGCCGGATGGTGAAGCCCGGCGGCAAGCTGGTCTACGCTACCTGCAGCGTGTTGCCGCGGGAAAACGAGGAACAGGTAACGGCCTTCCTGGCCTCCGAAACCGGTCAGGGCTGGGAGCTGGAGCACCGCCACAGTTACCTGCCGCAGCGGGAGGGTTACGACGGCTTCTTCGTCAGCCGACTGTCGAGGACGATGTAGCGGTCCATTTCCCCGATGTTCTTTGCCGAGAAGGTGCCGTCGTGGACGCATTCGAACTCACCGCCCAGGAGCTGGCAGGTGGCGCGGGAGACAGTCACCTGACCCGGTTGCCCCGCGGCTTCGAGGCGGGCGGCCTGATTGACGGTGTCGCCCCAGATATCGTAGGCAAACTTTTTTTGCCCGACCACTCCGGCCACCACCGGGCCGCTGTGGATGCCGATGCGGGCCTCGAATGGCTGTTGTCCGGCGAGGTAACGCTGCAGTTCGAGGGCGGCGCGGACCGCTTTCTCCGCGTGGTCGGGATCCGCGATCGGTACTCCCCCCACGCACATATACGCGTCTCCGATCGTCTTGATCTTTTCCAGTCCGTGGCGTTCGATGATCTCATCGAAGGCGCGGAAGGTGACGTCCAGCAAGTGCACCAGCACCTCCGGTTCATGGGTGGCGGCGATGCGGCTGAAGCCCACGAAATCGGAGAACAACACCGAGCAGCTTTCAAATCGCCGGGCGGTGGCCTTTCCGCTTTCCTTGAGCTCCCGGGCTACAGCAAGGGGGAGAATGTTGAGCAATAATTTGTCGGACCGTTCCTGTTGCTCATTGATCACCGCGTTTTTCTGACGCAGCAGTCCCTGGTAGCGTCTTCCCGAACGGAAACGCAGGTAGAGCGATCCGAGGGCCACCAGTACGCCGAGGGCTAGGGCGATGAAGAAGTTCCGCCGTTGCCGTTCCTCCCGGGTCAGCGAGCGCTGTTCTTCCAGCAGCATTTCCTGGCGCATGAGGAGTAAACTGTCGCTGATAACCTGAAAGGCGAAGGAGTCCAGTTGCATGTCCTGCTGCTGGATACGGACGAGTTGTCTCAACTGGCTGTCGTTCAGGGCTTCAATTTCTCTGGTTTGTAGGGCGACTATGGCCCCGAGGGCCGATTCGTCGAGTTCCTCGGCGCTGATTTTGGCATCGAGTTGACTCTTTCGTCTTACCTCCCGGACGGTGGGTAGCTCCCGTTGATTCGGGCCTTCCGTCCCGGCAATGGCCTGGAGGGCGGCGGCAATGGAATCTACGGTCGCAGTCATTCCGGCGTCGGTAAACCGGCTGGATGCCAGACGCAGGGCGCGGACGCCGGCCACGCGGGTGGGGTGGTCAGCTACCGGATCGAGCAGCAGGGCGCGCCCCAACAGGTAATTGCCGTAAGCCTCTACGTTGGGGAGTTGTTGTTGCCGGCCTTCCTCGATCAGGGCTTCGCTCTGGGCACGGGCCAGGGCAAAGCGGCTGCCGGCGATCATGCGCTCAATGGCGGAGATCTGTCCCTCGTAGTCGCCGGTCTGGGCGTCGATGGAGCTGGGACAGGTACAAAGCAGGAGTAGAACGAGAAGGGTAAGGTGCCGATGCATCGGGTAGGATATCGGGTACAAGATAGGCGGTCCGAAGGTCATACGCCGTTTCTCCGCTGCCTGCCGTAAATTCATTGGACCTCCCATACGTTCTACCTCACTTCCCGATCCTCCGGACATGAAGGCATCCCCGATAAAAAGCGAACGGCTGGCCAGCAGCCTGCGCATTACCTATACCTGGAGGACGCCGGCCGCCTTCGGACTGCTCGCATTCGCTATCGTATGGAATGGATTCATTTTTTTTTCCTGATGGCGGGTGCGGGGTGGCCGGTGATATTTCATGCGCTGGTCGGCCTGTTCCTGATCTGGTACGTCACCGCGCTCTTCCTGAATACATCCGTGCTCGAGGCGACGGCGCGGGAGCTGCGGGTGAGCCACGGGCCCGTACCAACCTGGATGCGCAACCGGATCATACCCGTCACCGACCTCCGGCAACTGTACGTAAGTCAGGCCGGCACCCGTAAATCCGGAGGCCAAAGCTATGCCCTGTGGACCCTGAAGGCCGAGCTGAATACCGGAGAAACCAGGGTACTGCTGAAACCCCTCAGGGAGAAAGAACTGGTGAAGGGCATCGAGCAGGAACTGGAAACTTACCTCAATATCCGCCACGAGGACCGGGAGGAGCGTCTCCGGCTGCCGGATCTAGGCCGGCTAAAGGAAATCCTTCCCGCCGGAATGCACCGTCACGTGGTAAAGGCAGCGCAAAAAACCAGGCGGGCCCGCCAGTTATCCGGAAACCTGAACACGCCCCGGCAGCCCAACCCTCGGTCTTCTGCTCCGGTCGGGCCCCTCGTGTTTTACCGCACGCGACCGGGAGAATCGTTTTGCGTCAAGGGGAAGGCGTACCAAGTGGTATCCAATCTGGAAATCGAGTGGAAAGATGTGCACCATCCTTCGGCCCACGTGCTGACGGCTACCGGAGAAGACGGCTACCGGCGGTTTTACACGGAACTGATCCGGGAGCGCTGGACTTACTTCGAAGAGCGGCCCCTGGATGCCGGGGAACGCGAAACCCTGGGCTTCACCCACGCCTCCGTTCATCCCTACAGCCTGAGAAACGGGGAGGATAAATATTACCCCGGCAGCCTCCACACGGGCTCCTTTAAGGAAGGAAAGCAGGCCGGCGCCGAGCTGGAACAGTACACCTACCTGACCACCCGATCCGCTACGCAATTTCGCGTCTTTCGGGTTAGCGGCGGGAGGTGGGAGGTTTGCGTGAAGGAGCCGGTAGACAGCAACTATTTCCGACGGTGTGAGTAAGGGGGGCTCCTCGATCCGAAGGCTGCCGGTTGCCGGTCTGGTCCCTGCCCGAAGCCCTCCGGCAAGGTGATAGCTGTTGCGCTCGGCCAGGGTATAGTTCGGATCCTGCAGGTTAGTGCAGGTAACTGGCGCCGTTGAGATCCAGGATACTGCCGGTGGTAAAGCGGGCTTCGGGGCTGGACAGATAGAGCACCGCCCGGGCCACCTCGTCTACGGTTGCCACCCGGTTGAGGGGACTCTGGGCGCGTACCTCATCCCCGGCCTTGCCCTGTAAGTGGGGGCGGGCCATGGCCGTCTCGATGAATCCCGGCGCAATGGCGTGCACGGTGATGTTGTCCGCCCCCACTTCCCGGGCGAGCGACTGGCTGAGGCTGTGCAATCCGGCCTTGGCTGCCCCGTAACCTACCTGTCCCGCTTCGCCCCGGTAGGCGCCGCGGCTGCCGATGTTGATAATGGTGCCACTGCCCTGCTTGCGCATATACTGAATGGCCTGGAAGGCCGCTGCAGCCGGTCCTACGAGGTTGGTATTGAGGGTTGCCTGGAAGGTCGCCAACCACTGGTCGAAGGGCATGCTGCCGTCGACCGGATGGGGGATGAAAATGCCTGCGTTGTTGACCAGAATATCGAGCTTACCCAGTTTAGTGACGGCGCTGTCGACGAGCCGGCGGGCGGCCCTGGGGTCGGAGAGATCGGCCTGAAGGACGGCGTGACCGGCACCGGGC
>JBBSPZ010000021.1:0-58354 GCA_038258275.1 Chitinophagales bacterium
GTGCTTCGTATAGCGTGTCAAAGTCAAATGATTGCTGGGTGGTAGTACCTTTCATGGCCAAAAGGTAGCAAATCCGCCACCTTTAGAGCATGTTTTGGCCAAAGTGAGAACTGCTGGTATGAAAGGATTTTATCTTTTCATTAATTTGCCGGATCCCTTTCTCATATAATTTCATTAGCCATTCCCTGCTCATGAGAGAGTTGCCGTCCCGAATCAGGATGTCTACCGCAATGTCAAGCTGATTTGACGCGTTCCCTAACTCGCATTTTATGTAGGTAACGTACTCCTCACTTATGAGGTTGAACACCGACTCTACACTAAGATTATCCGCGTTTTTGATTTATCCGTCTATTCCATTAAGTATGGCTTCTACCTTCTTCTGTCGCTTTGTACCTATCGAGATCAGATGTTCAACCACTCTCAAAAAGTGGTTCTTCTCAAAAGTATTAACCTTAGGCAGGATTTCTGAAATCTTCATTGGGTGGTGTTAACGTGGATAGGTCCAGGGAAGATATAATTAATTTACTGGTAGGCTGGGTTGGGGTTTCATTCGTCCGACCACCAACCATTGCTCCTCCAAATTCCCCGCACCTGCGTCCCCGCCCCGGAGAGCACGTTACGACCTCCCCCTAAAACCCTCGCGCATACTAACAGGGCACCTCCACCCCTACCCCCAGTTCCCGGGCCGCGTGCAGAGCGAAGGGAAGCTGATAGCCGGGCCTGGCCGGAGCAACCCTCAGTACCGCAGGCCCCGCACCAATTTCCCTGCACCCGCGGCCGGAGCCCAGTCCGAATCGGGCTCGAAGTAGGTCCAGAGAAAGCGGGACACTTCCCGCTGCAGTTGCCAGGCGGCGTTATCGAAGTCCCAGGAGGTATCGGCATTATTTTTGGTGGCGAGGTAGAAGGCGTAGTCGCCGTGGGGGGCATTCACCAGCACGAGTTCCGACCGCGACGCATCGACCATCCCCTGCTTGGCGGCGGCCTGCACGTAGGGCGGCACCTGGGAGAGGGCGTAATCCGTATAGAACGTATGCGTCAGCAGCCGGTACATCTCGTCGCTGGCGGCCGCGTCGACCAGTTCCCGGTCGCGCAGTTTCACGAGGAGGGAGGTCATTTCGCGGGGCGTGGTTTGTCCCCACCCGTAACGGGCGTAACCTTCCTCGCGGCCTTCGGTGCGGCTGTTTACGCGGGTGTGCTGGAGCCCGAGGTCCGCCATCACCTGGTTGATGTAGGCCCCTCCGCCGACCAGCTCCTGGCACCAGAGGGCAGTGGTGTTGTCGCTCACGGTAATCATCAGGGAGGCCAGGGTACGCAGGTCGGTCGGGGTGGTGTCCCGGAAGAACTGCATGAGCCCCGAGCCGCCGTAGGTGCGGGCCGTATCGTAGGTCAGGCTGTCGTTGAGGGTGAGGTCGCCCTCCCCGATGCGCTCGAACACGCTGATCAGGATCGGCACCTTCACGATACTCGCCGTAGGAAACACCGTATCGGCCTGAATGGCTGCTTCCCGCTTCGTCTTCAGGTTGTAGACGTATATCCCCACGTCGCCCTCAAATCCGTCGATCACTTCCCGCAGGCCCGCTTCCAGCCCGGGGTCGGTGGTCTGCGCGGGAATGAGTTGTGGCAGGGTAAATAGCAGCAGGAATAGGAGGATCGCCTTCATGGGGAGTAAATCTGGTGGGGTAAGATAAACTGCACGGCGTGAGTAAACTCAAGGGCGGTGGAGCGCGGGTGCGGAGCCCTGCAGCAACCGGCCGCTCCGAACCGATTGCTCCTTCCGGTGAATCTCATAGGGCGTTTCGATGAATGGCTCGACCATGCACGACTCCGTAGGCCGGCCGCCTCCTGGCCGTCGGGCAGGTAAATCAGGTGGGTGACGTAGATCATGGGAATACCTGAGTAATTCCGGGCAGGGTATTTGTGCAGTGCGGTCTAAAGAACGACAGTGATGCTTCCGCTCGGGCCGGAGGCCACTCGACCGACCCAGGCAGCCCTCCCCCGTAGAGCCGGTACGACAAAAAGTCCCCCAAGCCTAATCCGCACTTGCCTCCCCGCCAACTTCCTAATTAGTACCTCGTAAGAAGTGCACGAATGCTGCGGTACGAAATACCTGCATTTGGGGAAAATCGATCTTCTCCAGTATGCGAAAATGGCGATCATCCGTGACGATACCATCCGCATTGCCATTGAATGCGCAGTCGGCAAATTTATTATCATCCGCGTCCTCCTCAATAACCGACCATTTAAAGTGGATGTCGATCTTTTCCACGTCCGGAGACTGCGCCAGGAAATCGATTACGTTGCTGGCTACCGTAACGTTTGTCTTCTGCTCAATGATTTCAGCGTATTCCAAAAGGATATCGTTGGAAACAAGAAGTTTAATCTCACCAGAGATTATGGCGTCGAAAAGCGGCCTGAATTTGGATTTCCGGCCGATGGAAACCAATAGACTATTCGTATCAACGACTACCCTCATTTCGGTGCACCCTCATCCGACAGCCAACTGTCCATCGTCTCATCTGACCAGCCCCGCTCATCCCACAACTGATCCAACTCGTCGCTGGCCTTCTCTGCGAGAAACCGGGCCAACAGGCGACGGAGATTCAGCAAGTCTTGCTCACTGAGGTCACGACTGAACATCTTCAGCAACTCTAGTTGAACGTTAGACAGCGGCGTTTGGAGTACCATGGAGGGTGGTTCGATCTCCCTTAGCAACGGCTGGTGGTTTTGAATAGTTTCTTTTTTCCCTGATCGCGCTACTTAGTGGGGAGGCAACGGGGCAACTACGTCTGGGAAGTTCTTCCGCTCGGGCCGGAGGCCACTCGACCAACACAGGCTGGCCCTTCCCCGGAGAGCCGGACCGTAGGTCCTGGCTACCTCCGTGTAATCCAAAAGTACTGCGCGAGAATCCGTGTCCCTCCGTGCCCGAGCGTAGCGACTCCGTGTACGACGCAGTCGATCCGTGGTGAAAAACCCTCTCTATTACCAGCCCGCCCAGCTCGTCGCGTCAGGCCACCACGCTCCGCTAAGGACTGTACAAATGCTGCGGCAAAAAATCCTCGCCCTTATGGCAAGCCAGCGGAAAAACGACAGTGATGCTCCCGCTCGGGCCGGAGGCCACTCGACCGTAAAGGCAACCCTCCCGGCCAAGTGCACGGGCCACCTGCTCCAGTAGGGTGATCGCCCCGAAGGGGAGGCTACGTGCTGCTCACCCTCCACGACAAGGAATTTCGCCGCGACCGGGCCGGGGCCAACGTCAGCGACAACTTCGTCCTGGACCTCTCGGCCGGGATTGACGGCATCAACACCGTGGAGAGCTACTTCTTTGACTTTGGGATTTCCTTCCGCTTGGATGGGCGGGTGAGTAGGATGAGTGGATGAGTGGATGAGCCCTTTGGCGGGGTCGCGGGTGCAATGCGGATCGGCATCACGATCGGATCAGTTTGGCGATGGCACTTCCCGATTGATTCCCCGTAATGATGAATTCCACCCGTAGCCTCCGCGTCTTCACGTATACCATTCCGTCGTGCGGGTACTCCCCCATGCCCCACTTGCTTTGGGCGCTGTAGGTGACATCCAGGAGGTCGGCTTTGGGAATCCGGAAGTTGGGCCTGAACACCCGCAGGATCTTGTCCCCTTCGATGTCCAGCCCGGTATAGCGGCTGAGGTACTTGTCGCTGAGATAAAATTTGGGATCGTTCAGGCTCCTCGTCTCCGCTTTCTCCGCGGGGCTGGCATACGTTTGGCTGGTCAAGAGTCCATTAGCCTGCAGGCAGATCAGGTACTTGTTGGTAATCAAGCCCAGGTATGTCCGGTTAAGGATCATCGAGTGATACTGCAAGGCTACGAAGCTGGGTCCTCCGGAGCGGATAAAATCTTCAAACTTCATGGTCGCCGTGGTTTAAAATCTGAAACTATGGATTTCTCACATCACACCAGCGCCCTGCCGCTCCCTGCCCTATGTGTCATTTGTCATCAACCGCATTAACTTAGCCACCCCGCCCCCCTAAGGCTCGGCACCCCTTTCTATTCTACCCAACCCGGCTAACTGATGATGAATAGTGTACTTCACTCGCTGCGCACTCCCCTTTACTGCGCCCTGCTGGCCCTGCCCCTCGCCTCCTGCGGCGACGACCGGGCCGCCACCACCGAAGCAACCACCGTCGCTGCCGCCGACACCGGCACCCCCACAAAGGGCGAGTGGATCACCATGTTTGACGGCGAGACCACCGACGGCTGGCGCGGCTACAACGCCGAGGTGATGCCCCCCGGCTGGGTGGTGCGCGACGGCGTCCTGCAGTTCGACACCGAGGTGGTAAAGGAGGAAGACTACACCGGCGGCAAGGACATCGTCTACGGCGAGCGGGAATTCGAGAACTTCGAACTGGAGCTGGACTGGAAGATCCCGCCCGGCGGCAACAGCGGCATCCTCTACCACGTAAAGGAGGGCTACGACGCCCCCTCCGAGATCGCGCCCGAGTACCAATTGATCGACGATGCGGGCTACGCCGGGATGCACGACCTGACCGGCTACAACAGCCAGTTCGGCGTGGAGCACCCGGAACTGCTGCAGGACTGGCAACTGACGGGCGCCGACTATGCCATGCATACCCCCGACCCCGCCAGGACAAAATTGAATCCGGCCGGCGAATGGAACACCACCCGCATCGTCTTCACCCCCGAGCGGGTGGAGCACTGGCTGAACGGGGAGATGCTGCTGTCCTTCGTGCCCTGGTCGGACGAGTGGCAGGAAAAGCGCGATTCCGGCAAGTGGAAGGACGCGCCCGACTACGGGAAGTTCCACGACGGCTATATTGTCCTCCAGGATCACGGCAGTCCGCTGTGGTTCCGCAACCTCCGGATCCGGGAGCTTTAATACCACATCGACCATGCAACGTAGAAAATTTATCCAGGGCAGTGCCGCCCTCGCCGCCGCTGCCCTCCTGCCCGCCTGCGCCACCGGCAAAAGCGCCGCCGCTAAGGACCGCCTCCGCACCGCCCACATCGGCCTCGGCTACCAGGGCTCGAGCGACCTCGCGGCCGTCTCTTCCCACGCCTCGGTGGACGTCGTCGCCCTCTGCGACACCGACGCCAACTTCCTGGCCGCGGCCCAGGCCCTGCACCCCAAGGCCAAAACCTATACCGATTACCGCGTCATGCTACGCGAAATGGGCAGCGACATCGATGCCGTAGTGGTCGCTACCCCCGACCATACCCACGCCCCGGCCTCCCTGCTGGCCATGGGGATGGACAAGCCCGTCTACTGCCAGAAGCCCCTCACCCACCACGTCTCGGAGGCGCGGGAGATGGCCAGGGTGGCCAAGGAGCGCAAGCTCGTAACCCAGATGGGCATCCAGGTCCACAGCTTCTACGACTACCGCATGGCCACCGAGCTGATCCGCTCCGGCATCATCGGCAAGGTGGATACGGTGCGCGCCTGGTCGCCGAAGAACTGGGGCTACAACGGCCCTAAACCTACCCGGACCGATCCGGTACCCGAAACGCTGGACTGGAACCTCTGGCTCGGCACCGCCCCGGAGCGGGAGTACGTTCAGGACTGGTACCACCCCACCAACTGGCGCAAGTTCCTCGACTACGGCTGCGGCACCCTGGGCGATATGGGCGTCCACATTTTCGACACCCCTTACAACGCGCTGGAACTGGACGTTCCCCTGACGATCGTCAACGACTGCCGCCCGCCGAACGGGTACGGTTTCCCGGAAAACAACGTGGTCACCTACGAATTCCCCGGCACCACCTACACCGCCGACCGCCTGAAGTGGGTGTGGTACGACGGGCCCGGCGCCCCCGCCGCCGACCCCGAGCTCGCCCTGCCCGACGGCGACGAGCTGCCCGATCAGGGGGCCATATTTTACGGCGAAAAGGGCCGCCTGCTGCTACCCCATTTCATGCAGGAGCCCCGCCTCATCGTCGACGGTGCCTACCAGAACATCGGCACCGAGATCGCCACGGCGGCTACTTCCCTGAAGCTGGGCGGGCCCATCCGCAATTACGAAACCGAAAGCCCCAAACACTACCACCAGTTCGTCGACGCCTGTCTCAGCAAGGCCGAAACCAGCGCCCCCTTCAGCTACGCCTCCCGCCTTACGGAGGTCATCCTGCTCGGCGTGATCGCCGGCCGTTTCCCCGGGGAGACGCTGCACTGGGATGCCAAGACCGCCCGTTTCGCGGAGGACGAGGCTAACCAGTATTTGGCGGGGGCTTACCGGAAGTTCTAGATAACCCTACCCTACTTACCCGACGCGGGGATGCGCCACACCCCCGCGTCGGTATCCACCGTCCCGCCGAGTTCGTCTTGCACGACGCGGTCGGTAATCCGTACGCCCACCGCGGCCATGTGCTCGAAGGTATCGATGCCGCCGTCGGGAAAGCCCTGTCGCGTGCGGTGAATATCGAAGCGGTCGGAGAGGTCGGTTCCGAAGGCTGCTTCCACCCCCTCCCGGCCCAGCATGAAGCCGAGCAGGCCGCCCCAGGTAGCGGTGGGGTTGTCGGAGTCCCAGCCGGCCAGGGCCCCGATTTTGATGGTTTCCTTCAGGTCGCCGGCTCCGTAGAAGAGGCTGACCAGTCCGGCGGCGAAGTTGATGCCCGCGGCGAAGCAGCCGTTGCAGTAGAGGTTTTGCCCGGTGAGGTCGTAGCCGTCGGCCTGTTCGACCTGGTAGCGCAGGTAAACAGAGTCGCGCGTGGCTTCCCAGGGTAGTCCCTCCTCCTTTTTCGCTTTAACAAAGTCGTACATCACCGCCGGGTAGGTGCCGTCCGGCAGGCCGCGGCGGGCTTCCTCCGCCATCGCCCCGAGCTGCTCCGCAAGGGGCAGCGAAGGATCGGCGGCCGCAGCCAGGGAATACATGGTCACATAGAATTCCGCGATCTCGGCCGCGTCTTCACGGGCCACGGTGCGGATGGGCAGGTCGGCCAGGCGCAGGGCCACGTCGGGGCGTCCCGGGGCGTAGAGCCCGAAGATCTCCGTCGTCAGCTGGGCGTCGATCATCGCGTAGTGCGCGTTGTTGGCGGGGTCACCGGTTGCCGGCGGCAGCATCCCCTCCCGCATCAGGTCGAAGGCCCGCTGGTTCGACACCCACAGGTAGTTCTCCTCCCCGGCGCGGATGTGGTGGAGCCAACCGTCGCGTAGCTGCTCGGGGGTGAGCACGCTGGTCTGCAGGGAGTCGAGCAGGTACTGGTACATGTACTCGAGGTCGGTATCGTCATCGGAACCCCATATCGTGTCTTTTTTCCGCAGCACGAAGTCGATGTTCTCCGAAAGGTCGCTCGGTACCCCCTGCCCCCAGATGCTGGGCTGGTCTTTCGTCCCCCAGTCGGCGCGGGTGTAGAAGGCCCCGGTTTTCAGGTCGCCGATGTCGCCGATTTTGTCCATTTCGGTCACCAGTCCCGTCCAGTTCGCGATGCACTCCCCGAGCCAGAAGCCGTAGAGTTTGTCGGCGTAATCGGCGCGGTTGATCACAAGTTCGGCGGGCGCGGTCGTGGGTGCGGGGGGCGCGCCGGTACAGGTGGGTAGTCCGGTAAGTAGCGCAGTGGCGAGGAGGATGGACAGGGCGAAGCGGTGCATGCAGCTGATTTATCAGGAAAGATAAGTTGGATGATGGGTTGAGGACCTCCCGATCCGATGCGTCAGACCGCACGCAGCAGCAACACCCGCGCCCCCGCCAGAAAAACACCCCACTTCTCACACGAGGGTAAAAATCGGCGACCCACCAAACCTATCCCCGCCGGCGCCACCTATACCAGTAACCCCTTAACCGAAACACTATGAAACGTTTACTGACTTGGCTAGCCCTCGCGGCCCTTTCCTTCCCCGCCTTTTCCCAGCAGGTGCAGGCCGACTATACCCCTAAAACCAAGCTGACGCCCGGGGAGCCGCATATGCTCTTCAGCTTCCCCGACTTTATTTCCCAGCCCGACGGCATGGCGCTCGACAAGGCCGGCAACGTGTACGTCTCCAATCCCAGCTTCAGCGCGCCCGGCTACCCCGGACTCATTTTCAAGATCACGCCGAAGTATGAGTGGAGCGTTTTCTGCACCCTCCCCGCCAGTGACGTCACGAAGATCGTAGGCCCCATGGGCATCGCCTTCGGGCCCGACGGCAACCTCTACGTGGCCGATAACCAGTACTACACCAATACGAACTACCAGTCCCGCATCCTGCGCGTCAACATCCAGGACGGCGAGCCCCGGGGGACCGACGTCGTCGTCAAGGGCCTCAAGCACCCCAACGCCGTCCGCTGGCACCAGGGCGCCCTCTACGTCACCGATACCAAGTGGGAAGTGGAGGACTCCGCTAACACCAGCGGCATCTTCCGCCTCACCCTGGAAGAAATGCAGAACGACTCCGTTCTGATCCAGCCCACCATGGACGAATCCCACCTGATCACCACCTTCGAGGCCATTCGCCAGCCCAACGGCAAGGCGATGGGCACCGACGGCATGGACTTCGACAGTAAGGGCCATCTCTTCGTCGGCATGTTTAGCGACGGCCGTGTCTTCAAGCTGACCCTCAACGCCGACGGTACGGCCGTGGAGTCGAAGGAGGAGTTCCTGAAGTACGGCACCATCCCCAGTTGCGACGGCCTCTTCATCGACAAGCGCACCGACAACCTCTACATCGCCGACTCGGAGGCCAACGCCATCCGCATCGTCTCCCCCTCCGGCGAGCTGTCCACCCTCGCCGAAAACGGCGACACCGACGGTTCCGACGGTGGCCTCGACCAGCCCTGTGAGCCCCTGCTCGTCGGCAACAAACTATTCGTCGCCAACTTCGACAAGCCCAACGAGGGCTTCGTCAATACCAGGGCCGATTCCGTGCACACCATGACGATCATTGAGGTGCCCAAGGAATTTCTGCAGCCGGCAAAGCCGCAGGCCGGGGGCGGTAAGTAAGGGGTCGAGGCCCTCCGGGCCGCCCCCACTTCATCGGGCAGGAGGCGCTTCGTTTAGGGAGAATTAAGTTCGCGCTACTTGGTGATTAGCTCGGCCCGGAGGGCCTCGACCTTTTTTACGGCCGGCGGTTACTTACCAATTAATCACCCGTTCCTCCCCCGGAGCGAGCGTGACCGCCTGCCGACGGTCACCGTAGACTACCGTAGTGCTGCCGCCGAGTGCCGAGCGAACGGTAGCCGCTACCAGTTCGTCAGCCTTCCACTCCAGGTCGAGCTCGAAGCCGCCTCGGGCGCGGATGCCCTTCACCGAACCGGCCGGCCAGTCGGTGGGCAGGGCGGGCAGCAGGTGGAGGGTGTCGGGGGTAGACTGCACGAGCAGCTCCAGCAGGGCCGCCGCGCCGCCGAAGTTGCCGTCGATCTGGAAGGGCGGGTGGGCGTCCAGGAGGTTGGGATAGGTGCCGCCGCCCTCGCTGGCTGTGGTACCCGTAGGGGAGACGTAACGGAGCAGTTCGCGGTACATCTTGTGGGCCCGATCGCCATCGCGGAGGCGGGCCCAGAGGTTGATGCGCCAGCCCTTCGACCAGCCGGTGGTCTCGTCGCCCTTGATCTCGAGGGTTTTGCGGGCCGCCGCGGCCAGGGCCGGCGTCGCCAGCGGGGAAATCTGGTGGCCGGGGTGCAGGCCGTAGAGGTGGGTCTGGTGGCGGTGTTGGGGATCGACGTCCTCCCAGTCGTAGTACCACTCCTGCAGCTGCCCCTGTGCACCGATGACGTAGGGGTGCAGGTCGGCGTTGACTTCCCGCACGCGGGCGACAAACTCATCCTCCACGTCGAGTACTTCCGCGGCGGCCAGCACGTCGTTCAGCAGCTCCCGGATCATGGCCAGGTCCGCCGTGCCGCCGTAGAGGGTGGCCCCCACATAGCCCTCCGGCGTGCGGTATGCGTTTTCGGGGGAAGTGCCGGGGGAGGTGATCCACTCCCCGTTTTCGTCCTGGATCATCCAGTCGAGGCAAAACTCCGCGGCGCCCTGCAGCAGGGGGTAAGCCTTCTCGCGCAGGTAGGTGGTGTCGCGGGTGAAGGCGTAGTGCTCCCAGAGGTGGGTGGCGAGCCAGGTGCCGCCCATGGTCCAGTTGGCCCAGTTGGGGTCGCCCTTTCCGAAGTCGCCGACGGGATTGCTCATGGCCCAGATGTCGGAGTTGTGACCCGCGGCCCAGCCGCCGGTGCCGTAGTAGGTGCGGGCCGTAACGGCGCCGGTCACCGCCAGGTTACCGATGAAGTCGAGCAGGGGTAGGTGCAGCTCGGAGAGGTTACCCGTTTCGGCCAGCCAGTAGTTTTCCTCGGTGTTGATGTTGATGGTGTAGTTGCTGCTCCAGGGTGGCCGGAGGTAGGGGTTCCAGATGCCCTGCAGGTTAGCGGGCACCCCGGGGGTACGGGAGCTGGCGATGAGCAGGTAGCGGCCGAAGTTGAAGTACAACTCCTCGAGCCGCTGGTCTTCCTTGCCCTCGCCGTAGCGCTGCAGGCGGGCGGGGGTAGGCAGATCGGGCGCGGTGGTTTCCCCCAGGTGAAGGCTCAGGCGGTCGTAGAAGGAACGGTAATCCGCCACGTGGTCGGCAACCAGGGCGTCGTAGGCTTTTTGGTGGGCCTGGTCCAGTTGTTCGGCAGCCAGGGCCCGGTAGTCGACACCCTCCGTGGCCGGGTCCTTGTCGAAACCGTTGAAGCTCGTGGCCAGGGATACGTAAATGGTCGCCTCACTGCTCCCGGAAAGCTCGACGGTGCTGTCGGTGAGGGTGACGGTCCCGTCTTGCTGCTTTACCCGGATCAGGGTGGCGAAGCGGGTACCCCGCGCCGGATTGAACTGCACGGCATCGGGCATATCGCCCCGGTAACCGGGCTCGACGTGGTAGGGCGCGTAGCCGGTCACGGACAGGGTGACGGTATCGGAGGTGAAGGTATGCGGCAGCAGGCTTTTAAAGCCGACAGAGGCATTGATCGTCCGGGGCGTGTCGCTGGTGAGCCGGATGACCAGCACGCGGTCGGGGTGGGAGACAAAGTATTCCCGCCTGAAGTTGGCCTCCCCGGTGGAGTAACTGACGGTTGACACGGCCCGGCTGACGTCCAGCTCCCGGTGGTAGTCTCGGTAGGCACTGGCGTCGCCGAAGTCGAGGAGCAGGGTTCCGAGCGGGGCGTAGGATTCCGAAAATTTTCCCTGCAGGTAGTGCTGGAGGGAATCGGCCAGGCGGTAGTCCTCATTGGCCAGCGCCTCCCGGATGGCGGGGACGTGGGTATAGGCCTTCGGGTTGTTGTTGGCGTTCACCGGCTCTCCCGACCAGAGGGTGAGGTCGTTGAGGTAGATAGAGTCCAGCTCCACTCCCCCGAAGACGGAGGCGCCTGCCTGCCCGTTGCCCAGGATCAGGCTCTCCTCGAAGTACTCCGCGGGGCGGTCGAACCACAGTAGGGAGTCGGAAGGCGGAGCATCCTGGCTGCGCACGGACAGGCTGATTAGCAGAAGGAAGCAACTACTGATGTATTTCATGCTCCTAAAGTACGTAGCCCGGGATTCCTCCATTCCCTGCACCCGCGGCCCCGCCCAAACCACGTGAGCAAATCCGGTCGTATGTGGTTGTGCCCAGTACCTAACCGAACCAATCCGATGAAGCCCCCCTTCCTGTTCCTTCTGCCCCTCCTTTTTGTACTCTCCTGCGGACGCTACCAACCCGACGCGGACTACGTGGCCACGGACGCCGGAATGACGCCCAACGACCTGAGCCAGGAACTCCTGGAGGGCCTGCGCGCCCAACGCGACGTCACGGACCTCGTCCAGCAGATCGCCGCCCTGGAGCCCGCCGACCTGGCCGGTGCCCTAGATACGCGGGAGAAGAAGGAGGCCTTCTGGATCAATATATACAATGGGATGGTGCAGTACCTGCTCACCGAAAACCCCAAGCTGTACGACGACCGCGGCAGTTTCTTCAGCACGCCCAGTTTCACGGTGGCCGGTCACGAGTTCAGTCCCAACGAAATGGAACACGGCATCATCCGCGGCGGCGAGAACCGCCTGGGCCTGGGCTTCATTCCCCAATTCTTCCCCAATAAATTCGAGCGCACCTTCCGCGTCAAGGGTGGCGACTCGCGCATCCACTTCGCCCTGAACTGTGGGGCGAGCGACTGTCCGCCGGTAGAGATCTACCGCCCCGCCACCTTCAACGAGCAGATCGACGCCCGCGTGCGCAGCTACCTGGCCGGGCACTCCAGCATCGAGGAGCGCGACGGCGGGCGGGTGCTGGTCACCTCTCCCCTCTTTCAGTGGTTCAAGGGCGACTTCCGCGACCGCGACGGCGTCGATGATTTCCTGGTCGACTACGGCGTGCTGGAGGAAAGCAACAAGGACATCAAGCGGGAGTACGAGGAGTACGACTGGACGTTGGAGACCGGCATCTGGGCGAAGTAGAAATAAATTTACAAATTACAATTTACCATATACAATTGGTGGCTTTGCTCGCTTCGCTCGTCCCGCGGGGCACATCCGATGTACAATCCCCCCCTACTTCCCAAAAATGTGGGTAGCATAGTTGACCTCCCACCGGTCGAGTAGCGGCCGCAGGGCTTTCACCCGCTGCACGAAGCTGGCGTAGTCGCGGACCAACTGGGGTGACCACACCACCTCGGCCAGCGCCAGGGCGCGGGGGTAGGCCATGTATTCGGCGTGCTCGGGGGTCTTGACGTACTCCGTCCAGAGGTTGGCCTGGGCGCCGAGGATGTGCGTTTGCTGTTCGGCGGTCAGCTCCTCGGGCAGGGGCTCGTACCCGTACACCTTTTCCACGGTGATCACGGCCTGCGGCCCCAGCGGCTCGGTGGCCGGATCGGCCTGGGCGTAGTCGAAGTAGCACCAGTCGGTGGGCGTCATGATCACGTCGTGGCCCTGTTTGGCCGCCTCGATGCCGCCGGCTTCTCCGCGCCAGCTCATGACGACGGCGTTCTGGGCCAGGCCGCCTTCGAGGATCTCGTCCCAGCCGATCATGGTCTTGCCCTGCTCGTTGAGGAATTTCTCCATGCGCTGCACGAAGTAGCTCTGCAGTTCGTGCTCGTTTTCCAGTCCTTCCTCCTCCATGCGCTTCTGGCAGTGGGGACAGGATTCCCAGCGGTCCTTGGGGGCCTCGTCGCCGCCGATGTGCACGTACTTGCCGGGGAACAGTGGCAGCACCTCCCGGAAGACGTTCTCCAGGAATTCGAAGGTCGACTCCTTGCCCGCGCAGTAGATCTCGGGGAACACGCCCCAGGTTTCGGCCGTCTCGTAGGCTCCCTCCTCACAGCCGAGGTAGGGGTAGGCGGCCAGGGCGGCACGGGCGTGACCGGGCAGCTCGATCTCCGGCACGACGGTGATGCTGCGGTCCGTGGCGTAGGCGACGACCTCCTTCACTTCCTCCTGGGTGTAGTAGCCGCCGTAGCGTTCGTGGTCGAAGGTTTCCTGTCCCCGGTCACGGGTCTGAGCCCGTCCTTCCACCGTTTCGTCGCGGTAAGCGGCTACTTCCTGCAGGCGGGGGTACTGCTTGATCTCGATGCGCCAGCCCTGGTCTTCCGTCAGGTGCCAGTGGAAGGTGTTGAACTTGAAGTGGGCCATCAGGTCGATGTACTTCTTGATGAAGTCGACGGGGAACATATAACGGCCCACGTCGAGGTGCATGCCCCGGTAGGCGAAGCGGGGGGCGTCCTCGATCTCTACGTAGGGAAGGGGCGCGCCTTCGGTACCGATCAGCTGGAAGAGCGTCTGCACCCCGTAGAAGAGGCCGGCCCGCGCGGAGGCTTCGACCGTCACGCCCGCATCATCGACCAGGAGGTGGTAACCTTCCGCTTCGCCGTCCGCGTCATCCGTGAGGCGCAGGCGGATCGCCGCGGTGCCCGTCCCGTTCAGGGAGGTGGGGTGGCCTGCGACTTCCAAAAAGTCAGTAAGGAATTCCGCTACCCGGGCAGCGTCGGGATCTTCCGCTACGACGTTGACCGTCGCCGGCAGGGCGTAGGTGCCGGTCCCGCGCGATACCGACGCCGGCAGGGGCACGAGGGCCGGATTCTGGGCGGGGAGCACGCCGGTGCAGAGCAGCAGGGCGAGAAAGAAAAGGTAGTTGGTGGCTTGCATGATCGTTGATTGGCGTATCGCACCAAACATAGCTAAAAGGGAGGGCATTTTGCGGGATCGCGGGTGCGGCGAGCCACGTGCACATCGGATGTGCTCTGCGAGGCACATCCGATGTGCACGTTAAAACAGAACAATTTGTTGCACAATTGGTGGTTTCGGTTGTTTTTGCAACAGTTTATTGTTTTACTCACTCCACCGACATGTACCAACGAGCCATCCTCCACCTGGATATGGACGCCTTCTTCGCGTCCGTAGAGATCAAAAAGAACAGCGCCCTGGCGGGACTCCCGCTGCTGGTGGGCGGCAGCGGGAGCCGGGGCGTCGTCACCTCCTGTAGCTACGAGGCTAGGCGTTTCGGCATTCACGCGGGCATGCCGATGGCGATCGCCCTGCGGCGGTGTCCGGACGCGAAGACGATCCGGGGCGACTTCGAGAGCTACGAACAGCACTCCGATATGGTGACGGAGATCATCGCCGAGGAGGGGCCGGTGTACGAGAAAGCCTCTATCGATGAATTCTACCTCGACATCTCGGGCATGGACCGCCACATCGGATGCGTGAAGTGGAGC
Organism: Chitinophagales bacterium; assembly: GCA_038258275.1. Taxonomy (GTDB): domain Bacteria; phylum Bacteroidota; class Bacteroidia; order Chitinophagales; family Saprospiraceae; genus Neolewinella. The sequence continues at coordinate 14,604 of JBBSPZ010000021.1, forward strand.
GGGGAACTGCGGCAGCGCATTATCCGGGAAACGGGACTACCCATCTCGGCCGGCCTGGCCGTCAACAAACTGGTTTCGAAGGTGCGGGCCGGCGAGGCCAAGCCCAACGGCTCGGGCTGGGTGGCCGACGGCGCCGAGCGGGCCTTTCTCTCTCCCCTGCCGGTGCGTAAGATCCCCTCCATCGGTGCGGTGACGGCCCGTAAGATGAGCCTCATGGGCATCCGCAAGGCCGGTACGCTGAGTCAGGTGCCGGTGACGCTGCTGGAGCGGGAGTTCGGCAGCCCGGGCCGGGAGTTTCACCGCCGCGCCAACGGCATCGACCACCGCCCCGTGGTGCCCCACACCGAGCGCAAGTCCTTTTCCTCCGAGCACACCTTCCAGACGGATACCATCGACATGGAATTCCTCCTCCGCAAGCTGCGCAGCATGACCGCCCAGCTGGCCTTCGACCTCCGGCAGGCGGGCCGGCTGACGGCGGGCATCACCGTGAAAATCCGCTACACCGATTTCAACACCTATACCCGCCAGAAACGAATCGGCTTCACCGCCCACGACCAGCAACTCGTGCCGGCCGCGGAAACCCTCTTTCGGGAGCTCTTCACGCGACGGCAGTGCATCCGCCTCCTCGGCGTCCGCTTCGACCGCCTGGCCAGCGGACATACCCAGCTGGATCTCTTCACCGATACCCAGGAAAACAATCAGCTGCTCCTGGCCATGGACAAGGTGCGCAAGCGCTTCGGTAAAGCGGCGCTGGGGTAGCTAGGCTGCTTCAGCAGCGTCAGCCGCTACCCCTTTCTTCTCCCCCTCCGAGATGCGCGCAGCGGCGTATTGCTTGAAGATGTGCCGCTGCATGTAGCGCCCGACACTCGCCACGGCCCGCAGCCGGTGCCAGTGTTCGGCGGGCACGCCGAAGTAGGCATATACGGCACCGTTGTTGCGAAATTTCACGAACAAGGTGTTGGCCGCACGGAGGTATCCCATCTCGGAGAGCATCTGGGAGTCGACTTGCTGCATTACGATCGGAAGGGCCATAAGTGGATGATTTTCAGCTTACTGTTGCCGAAATAAAACATCCTGAAGGCTCCCGAAGTTGCTTAATTAAAACTTTTTGTTTGTTTTAATGTCGGGTGTTGGCCGTGATATCCCAGCCTGGGTTTTCACCCCAGGCTGGGCGTAGGATGACCCCTCTAGGTGCGTGCAGTAAAAATTGCTGTCCCAATGAAATGACACGCGTTGTCGAATAACACCGCGAGGGAGACTCCGCTCTCCGCCGCCTCGCTCCCGAACGATGTCCCCTCCGGGGCCGGGGATAGGATCTTTTACCGGATGACCGCGAGGGGTTCCACCGCTTTGCTCGCGTCTAGATCGATTTCGCGCCGGCGTGGTCAGGTGAGGTGCCGGACCAGAGGTCCGGCCAAATCGGTGTAATCCTGAGTACGCGGAGACCGGTCATGCATTAGTAAGGCAGGCGATCAGTGGCCATCGGTGCTAGAGCGAAGCGAAATCTGCGCGACGCAGTCGATCTGCGGTTGAAATTACCCGGCTATCGCGATCCTGCAATTCCTCTGAAAGCCGTTTTAGCAAGCAGCACCGTACCCACCTATCGGGGTCGTAACGGGAAGCAGCTTTTCGCATTATTGTCCGAAGAAGCTCCGCACGCACTCACAGATGTGCGCCAGCGTGGCCTCGTCCAGCTCGCTGTGCATGGGCAGGGAGATGACCTCCTTGCAGAGGGTATCCGTGACCGGCAGGAAATCGATCTTGTTGGCGGCGGTACCGCGGAAGGCCTGCTGGTCGTAGAGGGGGACGGGGTAGTACACCATGCTGGGTACGCCGGCGGCCTGGAGGTGCTGCTGGAGGGCATCGCGGCGGTCGCCGTCGATGCGCAGGGTATACTGGTGGAAGACGTGGGTGCTGGCCGGTAGGCGGGCGGGGGTCAGCAGTCCGTCGAGGTCCTCGAGGTGGGTATCGTAGTAGTTGGCCGCGGCCCGGCGGCGGGCGTTGTAGGCTTCCAGGTGGGGCAGCTTGCAGTTGAGGATGGCGGCCTGGACGGAGTCGAGGCGGCTGTTGCAGCCCACGACGTCGTGGTAGTAGCGGCGGTTCTGCCCGTGGTTGGCGACGGTGCGCAGGCGGGCGGCCAGTTCGTCGTCGTCGGTGTTGATGGCGCCGCCGTCGCCGTAGGCTCCCAGGTTCTTGCTGGGGTAGAAGCTGGTACATCCGATGTCTCCCAGGGTCCCCGTACGGCCGGTGGTGCCGTCGGCGAAGGTGTACTCGGCACCGATCGCCTGGGCGTTGTCTTCTACGGTGTAGAGGCCGTGCTTCCGGGCCAGGTCCCGGATGGGCTCCATGTCACAGCTCTGGCCGAAGAGGTGAACGGGGATGATCGCCTTCGTACGCTCCGTGATGGCCGGCGCGATCAGCTCGGCGGTTACGTTGAAGGTGAAGGGGTCCACGTCGACCATCACCGGGCTCAGGCCCAGCAGGGCGATCACCTCGGCGGAGGCTACGTAGGTGAAGGCGGGTACGATGACCTCGTCGCCCGGTTGGAGCCCCAGGGCCATCAGCGCGATCTGCAGGGCGTCGGTGCCGTTGGCGCAGGGGATCACGTGGCGGCAGCGGAGGTAGGCCTCCAGCCCGGACTGGAAGTTCCTCACCGCCGGCCCGTTGATGAAGGCCCCGCTGCGGATCACTTCCATCACCGCATCGTCCACTCCCGGCTGCAGCTGCTCGTACTGGGTCTTCAGGTCGACCATCTGGATATTCTGTACGGGGGGAAGCTGGGCGCGGCCGCTCGCGTCGGTGGGGGTAGCCATGGGGAATTTTAGGGTAAAAGTAGTTTAGTCCCCGACTAGTTTAGTTGAAGCCCAACTCTTGGATCTCCACGCTCCCCGTATCGAAGAGCGAGCGGTCGATCCCCTCCCCTACCCGGATATCGGTCATGTGCATCTCGGTGAGGTTCTTGCCGTCGTCGGTAGTGGATAGAACGGGGAACCCTTCGAACAGCGCCGCCGGACCCGTCGGGGCACTGAATTGCTGCCCCCCCGCACCCGCCATCCCGGCCATGCCCCCGAATACGTCGCGGTAACTGAGGTCGATGTCCTGGGTGACCCAGGATTCGGTGGTGGTATTATGCTTGCTGTCTTTGACAAGGATCTTCTCGCAGTCGTAGCCGTCGACATCCTTGCGCTCGCCGGTGCGGGTGATGGTGATGTAGTCGGCCATATCGGAGGTGATGTCCTCCACAGCCTTCCCCAACTTGGGCATGCGCATCCGGAAGCCCTGGGTCTTGCCCTTTTTATCGGTAGAGATCATAGTGGTCTTGCCGTCCTCCGTATTAAGGATCATGTGGTTGCGCTCGCTGCCCTCCCCCACCATAATCAAGGCGAAGCGGTCGGTAGTGGCCCCGATCCGGAGATGGGTGCTGGTCTGCTTGCCGTTCTTCTTGGTCTCCGTTACGTTCATGACGAGACTGAAGGGGGTGGGATTGGGAGACAATACCGACCGGGAGGCTTCTCCTGCTGCGGCGTAACCGACGCTGTCCGCGTCCGGAACGGCTGACTCCGGCTGTTGTTTTTTCTTGAACAGTCCCTCGATTGCACTGAAGGCTTCCTCAACGCCCTCGTCCACCTTCTCATCCAACCGCTGGCTGGCCCGCTGCTCGGTACGGGCCTTAGCACGTTTTGCGGGTTTTTGGGCATACAGGGGAAGACAAACGGCCAGAAAAAGGAGGAAGAGGGTACTCGTACGGTACTGCATAGTGTGTCGTGTTAGTGTTCGATCCCTTGATGCCGCGACCAAGGGACCGCGTTACATCCGGCGGCACATTTTTTCCGTATTTCCCGTTATAGTTAAAGTCCGGTGGCTTACCGAACTGTTGCGTTATTCTTATGGTTTCAGCAACAGATGTATATACATCGTTTCCCGCTTATACAATTACCCCTACATGAAATATTCAGCAGAACTCCGCGGTGACGTACTCCGCATCGCCTTCATCGCTTTTTTGTCCCTCGTATTCCTGTCTCTTTTCTTCATTCCCAGCATCGCCCAGCTCTTTTAGCCGCGGTTACCACTGGTTAGCGGGATGGTACGACAGGATGGTTTCCCGCAGGAAATCCGTATCCAGGTGGGTATAGATTTCCGTGGTCAGGATCGATTCGTGTCCCAGCATTTCCTGGATCGCCCGCAGGTCAGCGCCCCCTTCCATCAGGTGGGTGGCAAAGGAATGGCGGAAGGTATGGGGACTCACCTTCTTATCGATCCCCGCCGCGCTCGCATACTTTTTCACGGCCGTAAAGACCGACACCCGACTGAGGGCTCCCCCGCGCCGGTTGAGGAAGACCGTGTTCTCGTCCGTAATGTTCGGCAGCAGCTTGCGTACGTGCTCGAGGTAGATCTCCAGGTGGCGGATGGCCTTGCCTCCCATGGGTACGATCCGTTCCTTGTTCCCCTTTCCCGTTACCCGCAGAAAGCCCTGCTCCAGGTAGAGGTCCGAGAGCAGCAGGCCGGTCGCCTCGCTGACCCGCAGTCCGCAGGCGTAGAGGGTCTCTAGCAGGGCACGGTCGCGTAGTCCGTGGTCGGTACTCAGGTCGATGGCTCCCAGCAGGGCCCGAATCTCTTCGTAGGTCAGCACCTCGGGGATCTTCCGGCCGAGTTTCGGCGCCCGCAGGAGCTCCGTGGGATCGCTGGCGATGGCCCCCTCGTCCAGGAGAAACGCGAAGAAGGTCTTCAGGGCGGAGATCAGCCGGGCCTGGGAGCGCGGGGCCAGCCCCAGTTCGGAGAGGTACTGAACGAAGCCGTCCAGGTGCCACTGTTCGATCTCCCGCACGCCGGCTTCCCAGCCGCGGATCTCCAGGTAGGCCGGCAGTTTTTCCAGGTCGCTGCGGTACGCCTTACGGGTGTGGGGGCTGTAGCCGCGGGTGAGCTTCAGGTAAGCGTCGAAGGAACGGAAATAGGAGAGCCACTTGTCCAGCATACAACGGGGGAACGAAGCCCAAAGGTACGCTGGCGCGCCTTGCACCCGCGTCCGCGCCTACTGCGCCAGCAAGAAACCTCCGGTAGCTGGCCGCTCGACGATCAGCCCCCGGAAATCTTCGCGAAAGGCCGCGACCTCCAACCCGTCAAACTCCTCCCGCGCGTGGGTAGTGGTCAGCACCACGACCGGACAGCCGGCATTGTTGGCCGCTTTGGCCCCCGTTACGCTGTCCTCGAAAATGAGGCAGTCTTCCAGCTTCACCCCGATGCCGTCGGCCGCCCGCCGAAACACCTCCGGATCGGGCTTGCCGCTGGTCACCATGCCGGAGTGGACGACGTGACCGAGCATGGACCGGATCGCTAACCCGTCAATGACAAAGAAGGCGTTCTCTTCCGGCCCCGCCGTACCCACGGCCATCGGGACGTCCATGGCGTAGGCCGCCCTGATGAAGTCCACCGCGCCACCCACGGTATTCGCCATCAGCTCGGGACCGAAGATCTCCCGGTAGGCAGCCTCCTTATCCCGCGAGATGGCCACCCGCTCCTCGTGGGTATAGCGGTCGCCAAACAGCCGCTCCAGGATCTCGGTATTTACGCCGTGGATATCGGCCTTCACGCGATCGAGGGTATAGTCCAGTCCCAACTCGCTAAGCTTCCGTTGCCAGGCCCGGTGGTGGACCATCATGTTGTCTACCAGGGTACCGTCCAGGTCGAAAAGGATGCCGTTGAAGGGAATAGGAGTCATAGGAAATTACCATTTACAAGTTCAAATGTACCATTTACCATTGCGCGCGGGGCACTCGCACGCGGCGATAGGCAAGGACCCGGTATTCGGTGTCCGTTGGTAGATTTAAAATTTAAAATGTGCAATTTAAAATTGCGCGCGGGACACTCGCACGCGGCGATAGGCAAGACCCTGGTATTAAGTGTGCGTTGGTAGATTTAAAATTTAAAAAAGATCTTATGAACGAAGAGAATGCAAATTCGCGCGCACGCATGAGGTAGCCAGGGTGTACGTCTGCTGACGGGAGCGGACTCGGAGGTTGTGGAGTCCCGAAGCAACGCGGATAATTTGGTCGGCTTTAGCGCTAGTAAATTTCCTGATTTTTTCGCTGGCCGCCCGTAATCGTTTCATTCCACCGATGGCATTTTCCACCACTACCCGGATCGAACTAATCCAGGCATTCATCTCTTTGCGGATATTCGTCAAGGGGCGGTTGCGGAAGGCTTTGTAGGGTTCCAGCAGGTGAACCCCTGGGGGTTGGTATCCTTGGTATCCGCTGTCCTTGGAAAGCCACAGTTGATCGAAACAGGCCGCACTGAAATCTGGCAATTCGCCTTCGATCATCGCTTTGTCGTGAATAGCACCCCGCCAGGTGGGTCCGACGTAGTGGATAAACTGCTGCTCATCGCAGATGACCGAGTTCTTGGCCGTATGTCCACCCTGTTTGCCCGAGTAGTCGTGCTTTTGGGTAGCGTAGTCCAGATTGCGCTGAATAGGGCGCTCCGTGGCATCTAAATGAAGACTATTGCCGTCCCGCTGCGGCGGCGGCTGCGCGTCGTCCTGCTGACGCTGGCGACTGCGGAAAAGGCGAATGAGATCTTCGGTACTGCGTGCGGCTTGCAAACCGAGGTCTTCCAGACTTTGCAGTAAAATCGGCGTCAGGACTTTACGCCACTTACTTACCTGACTCTGCTCCATGTCGAAAGTAGCCGCGGCGATGTCCTGGAGTGGATTGACTTTGTAGAGATATAAAATGAAGAACAGCTTGCGCTCATCACTCGGTAAAGTCTTGGTGGGACTGTACAGCTGTTTTACCGTCAAGGGCATATTTCTACGTTTCGTACGGAAGGTAAAGTGCTTGTACCACTGCATCCAGCGTGGCTTGAACGCTTCAAAAAGAACATCGAACTCCTCAGGCAGAAGACTGGTAACCGAAAGAAACTGGGTGTCGTGCTGGTAAATTTTATCGAACTTCATCCCCAGAAGATACAAAAGCCTCACACATGTGCGCGTGGTCTGATTTCTTCAGGAATATGGTCTAATTTGCAATTTAAAATTGCGCGCAGGGCACTCGCTTCGCTCGCACGCGGAGATAATCGCTTGCAATCAAACTGCGGATCACGCATCAGAGGCGTGGGCAAATTTTAAATTTTAAATTCCCTCTTGCGGCAGCGCATCAGCACCAAGAGCAAATGGTAATTGGTTATTGGTAATTGGTAATTGGTAATTGGTACATCGTAAATGGTAATTCGTAAATCAACCCCCAGCGGCAGCGCATCAGCAACGCACGCAAATTTTAAAATGTAAATTATAAATTTTAAATCTCCTCCCCCCAGCGGCAGCGCATCAGCGGCGTGGGCAAATTGTAAATTGTAAATTATAAATTTTAACCCCCCCCAGGCCTCCGGTAAATCTCCGGCGAAGCCAGCCCCCACCGGGCCAGCCGGTGTATCAGCGACACCCGCAGCACCCCGAGCCCGTACTTGCTGCTGCGCATGAAATTGATGCTGCTGGCTTCATCGAAGTACTTGGTGGGGCAGGTGACCTCGGCGATGTCGAAGCCGTGGTAGATGATCTGGCTGAGCATCTCGTTGTCGAAAACGAAATCGTCGTCGTTGGCATTGAAGTTGATCCCCTCCAGCACCTCGCGGCTAAAGGCGCGGTAGCCGGTGTGGTACTCGCTGAGCTTGTAGTTGACGAGCAGGTTCTGGGCGGCGGTGAGGAAGCGGTTGGCGACGTACTTATACATGGGCATGCCGCCGCGCAGGGCACCCTTGCCGAGGATGCGCGAGCCGAGCACCACGGGATAAAGCTCCTCCCCGATGATGTTGCACATGGTGGGGATGAGCTTGGGGGTATACTGGTAATCGGGGTGGACCATGATGACAATGTCCGCCCCGATCTCCAGTGCCTTGTTGTAGAGGCTTTTCTGGTTGCCTCCGTAGCCGCGGTTGCGGGGATGGGTGATCACGTGCTCCACGCCCAGCCGCTTGGCCAGGGCGGAGGTTTCGTCCTTGCTCGCGTCGTCGCAGAGGATGACCTCGTCGACCAGATCGCGCGGCACCTCCCGGTAGGTCTTCTCCAGGGTGAGCGCGGCATTGTATGCGGGCATGACTACGACGACCTTCTTGTCCTTATACATCGGCCGCTAAAGTAGGGAACAATCCACTCCTCCACTCCTCCACTCCTCTAAAGATCAACCCTGAGAAGTAGGCCGCACCTGCAGCTCATTAACGTGCACGCCATCGGGCTGGGTGACGACGTAGTAGATAGCGTTGGCGATGTCTTCGCTGTTGAGGGGCACCATCGTGTCGAAAAAGCCCTTCAGGTCATTCATCAGTTCCTGGTCGGTGATGGTGTCGGTCAGCTCGGTTTCCACGGCGCCGGGCTCGATGCAAGTCACGCGGATGTTATGCTTGGGGGCCAGTTCCTGGCGCAGGCCGTCGCTGAGGGCCCGGACGGCAAACTTGGTGGCCGAGTATACGGCGCTGCCCATCATGACCTCGCGGCCGGCGACGCTGGAGATGTTGATGATGTGCCCGCTCTTGCGGTCGACCATGTCGGGCAGGGTTTCGGCGAGGCAGTGAAGCACGCCGTTGATGTTGACGTCGACCATCTTGAGCCACTCGTCTACCTTCATGTTCTTCATGTAGCTGAGGGGCATGATGCCGGCGTTGTTGACGAGAATGTCGCAGGGGCCGAAGGTCTCCTTGGTCCGCTTGACGAGCTTCTTCACGTCATTGGGCTTCGTGACGTCGGTCTCGACTACGAGGGCTTGACCTCCGGATTTTTCAATCTCTTTTTTGAGGTCCTCCAGCCGGTCGGCGCGGCGGGCGGCGAGGACTACCTTAGCGCCGTCGGCGGCGAATTTCTTAGCGGTGGCTTCTCCGATCCCGCTACTGGCTCCGGTAATGATGGCGACTTTTCCTGATAAATCCATGGTGCTTGTTTTTTGGTGCAACTGACGGGAGCGCCGTCTTGTTCCGAGATATTTCCCCGGAGCCGGCGCGTATCGGCCCGCCACCTTAATTTTGCCCCATGTCCACCATCGGTACCGTCTCCTTCTACACCCTCGGCTGTAAACTCAATTACAGCGAAACTTCCGCCATCGGCCGCCAGTTCGAAGCCGCCGGGTACCAGGAGGTAAAGTTTGAGGAGGGCGCCGACGTGGTGGTCATCAATACGTGCTCGGTCACGGAGTTTGCCGACCGCAAGTGCCGCAACGTCGTGCGTAAGGCCCTGGGCGGGAACGCGGGTGCAAAGATCATTGTGGTCGGCTGCTACGCCCAGCTGAAGCCCGAGGAGATCGCCGACATCGAGGGCGTCGACCTCGTCCTGGGCGCCGCCGAGAAGTTTCGGATCCTGGACTACATCGACGGCATCACCTCCGGCAGCGGCAAGGGCATGGTCCGCGCCGGCGAGGTAAAGGAGGCCGACCGCTTCGTCTCTTCCTTCAGTTTCGGCGACCGCACCCGCTCCTTCCTCAAGGTGCAGGACGGCTGCGACTACAGGTGCACTTTCTGTACCATCCCCCTGGCCCGGGGCGCCAGCCGCAGCAGTACGGTGGAGCAGATCGTCGGCGACGCCCGTGCCATCGCCACCCGCGGGGTGAAGGAAATCGTACTCACCGGGGTCAATATCGGCGACTTCGGCAACGGCACCGCCGTCATCGAGGGCCAGCGCCCCCGCAAGGAAGCCCTCTTCGTCGACCTGGCCCGGGCACTGGACAAGGTACAGGGCATCACCCGCTTCCGCATCTCCAGCATTGAGCCCAATCTGTGTACGGACGAGGTCATCGACTTCGTAGCCAACAGTGCGCGCTTCGCCCCCCATTTCCATATGCCCCTGCAGAGCGGCAACAACAAGCAGCTGGCCCGGATGAAGCGCCGCTACCGCCGCGAGCTCTTCGCCGAGCGGGTCGCCCACATCAAGTCGGTAATCCCCCACTGCTGCATCGGCGTAGACCTCATCGTCGGCTTCCCCGGGGAAACGGAGGAGGATTTCCTGGAAACCTACCGCTTCGTCCAAGAGCTCGACATTTCCTACCTCCACGTCTTTACTTACAGCGAACGCGCCAATACCCCGGCCGCGGAAATGGAAGGGGCCGTCCCGCTGGCCGAACGCCGCCGGCGCAACAAGATGCTGGGCATCCTCAGCGACAAGAAACGCCGGGCCTTCTACGAACGTCACCTCAGCGACACCCGGCCCGTCCTGCTGGAAAGGAGCAAGACCGACGGACTCCTGCACGGCTTCACCGACAACTACATCAAAGTAGCCTTCCCCGCCGATGACAGCTGGGTCAACCACCTGGTAGACGTGGACCTGCAGGAAATTAATGAATACGGGCTGGTTACGGCCCGACTGGCGGAAACGGTGGCGGGATAATCACCCGGAGTGCCGGGATCAGCGAACCAGCTCGATCTTCCAGTCGCCCTCCGTACGGATAGCAATATCGTAGTCGGGGTCCAGGTCCGTCTGATCGATCCGGGTAACGAAATCGATGCGGAGGAACTGGGTGAAATCGGCTACCGAGCAGGCCTGCCGCGGCGCGAAGCTGCCGTTGCCGCCGTAGTTCTGGAGCCCGTCGATGTAGAGGGTGTCGCTGCGAAAACTCCAGGTCCCCTCGCCGACGCCGGACTGCAGGGTCACTTCCTGCTGGGTTTCATTGGCCACGGTGAGGCTGTACGCTCCGCTGGACGTCCAGGAGCCATCCGATTCAAAGCGGAGCTCCAGATCGCTGTTGCCGATCTTGCTGGTCCCCCGTTCGTCGACGTCCTCACCGACGAAGGTGCCGCTGATGTAGTACTCACTGCTGAAGCGTTCCACGGTCCAGCTCCCGATCAGGTCGGCCTCCGTGAGGACATACTCCTCGGTGAGCGGACCGTCCTTCTCGGGCTTGCAGCGGGAAAGGCCAACCAGGCTGAACAGGAGGAAAACGAGTAGAATTTTATTCATATAGGAGTGGGTTCCGGTGAGCGGTCTACTCACATACGGGGTTAGGACGGAAACGAGATAAGCGGGTAAGATAAAATCACTGCGTTTTCTCGGAATTTATAATGCACGCGACAAACTCTTTTTATAACCGTATTTCGGGTCCCTCTGGTATACACCAATGAAAAAAGCCGCCCGCAAAGCGGGCGGCTAACTTCCGGTAATCCGGGGACTGACTTAGGCCAGTTCCTGACGAATCTTGTTGAGGGCACTGCCCGCCTTCACCCAGTCGATCTGCGCCAGGTTGTAGGTATGCGCGACTTCGAAGGTCTCCTGATTGCCGTCGGCGTGGGTCAGTTGGAGGGTCATGTTACGACCGGGGGCCATGGCCGGGAAATCGGGGATGCTCACCTTGTCGTCCTGGCGTACCTTATCGTAATCCTCGGGATTTACGAAGGTAAGGGCCAGCATGCCCTGCTTCTTCAGGTTGGTCTCGTGGATACGGGCAAAGCTCTTGACCAGTACCGCGTGAACGCCCAGGAAACGGGGTTCCATGGCCGCGTGCTCCCGGCTCGAGCCTTCTCCGTAGTTCTCTTCGCCGACCACGATCTGCCCGATGCCGTTGTCGCGGTAGGTGGTACCGCTGTCGGGCACGGCCATGTAGTCGCCGGTGACGTAATTGAGGACCGTATTGGTCTTGTCGTTGTAGGCGTTGATGGCGCCGATGAGGCAGTTCTGGGAGATGTTCTCCAGGTGGCCCCGGTAGGTCAGCCACGGGCCGGCCATCGAGATGTGGTCGGTCGTACACTTGCCCTTGGCCTTGATCAGGACGCGCATGTCGGTCACCTGAGCGGGCTGGATGGGCCGGAAGGGTTCCAGCAGCTGCAGGCGGTCGCTGGACTCGCTGACGACGATCTCGATACCGCTGCCGTCTTCGGCGGGGGCCTGGAAGCCGGCGTCCTCTACGGCAAAACCGCGGGGGGGCAGCTCTACGCCGGTCGGGGGATCGAGCCTGACTTCCTCGCCCCGCTCGTTGGTCAGGGTATCGGTGAGGGGATTAAACTTCATGCTGCCGCTGATCGACATGGCCGTTACGATTTCCGGACTGGCGACAAAGCTGCGGGTCTGGGCGTTGCCGTCGTTGCGCTTGGCGAAGTTGCGGTTGAAGCTCGTGAGGATGGAGTTGGCCCGGTCGGGGTCGTCGGTGTGGCGGGCCCACTGTCCGATACACGGACCACAGGCGTTGGCCAGCACGACGCCGCCGATCTCCTCGAAGGCATCCAGGATGCCGTCGCGCTGTACCGTAAAGCGGATCTGCTCCGAGCCGGGGGTAATGGTAAATTCACTCTTCACCTTCAGGCCCTTCTGCTTCGCCTGGCGGGCGAGGCTGGCGGCGCGGTCGAGGTCTTCGTAGCTGGAGTTGGTGCAGCTGCCGATCAGGCCGACCTCGAGGACGGGAGGAAACTCGAACTTGTCCACCGCAGCGGCAAATTCACTGATCGGGAAGGCGCGGTCCGGAGTGTAGGGCCCGTTGATGTGGGGCTCCAGGGTCTTGAGGTCGATCTCGATCACCCGGTCGAAGTACTGTTCGGGATTGGCGTAGCACTCGGCGTCACCAGTGAGGTGCTCGGCGACCCGGTCGGCCAGCTCGGCCACGTCGGCGCGGTCGGTGGCCTTCAGGTAGCGGCTCATGCTCTCGTCGTAACCGAAGGTCGAAGTGGTGGCCCCGATCTCGGCCCCCATGTTGCAGATAGTACCCTTTCCGGTACAGCTGAGGTTGCGGGCCCCTTCGCCGAAGTACTCGACGATGGCGCCGGTGCCGCCCTTCACGGTGAGGATGCCGGCTACCTTGAGGATAACGTCCTTGGAGCTGGTCCAGCCGTTGAGTTTACCGGTCAGCTTGACGCCGATCACCTTGGGCATTTTGAGCTCCCAGGGCATGCCGGCCATCACGTCGACGGCGTCGGCACCGCCTACGCCGATGGCGACCATACCGAGGCCGCCCCCATTGGGGGTGTGGCTGTCGGTACCGATCATCATGCCGCCGGGAAAGGCGTAGTTTTCGAGGACGATCTGGTGGATGATACCGGCCCCGGGCTTCCAGAAGCCGATGCCGTACTTGTCGGAGACCGTGGAGAGGAAATCATAGACCTCCCGGTTCTCGTCGTTGGCGCGGGCGAGGTCCTCGTCGGCCCCCGTCTCGGCCAGGATCAGGTGGTCGCAGTGCACCGTGGAGGGTACGGCCACGTTGTCGCGTCCGGCCATCATGAACTGCAGCAGGGCCATCTGGGCGGTGGCATCCTGCATGGCTACCCGGTCGGGAGCGAAGAACACGTAGTCTTTGCCACGTCCGTACTGCTGGAGTGGACTTTCCGGGTGAAGGTGGGTATAGAGGATCTTTTCGGTCAGCGTCAGCGGCTTGCCGAGTTTCCGGCGCGCCTCGGCCACTTTACCGGGCAGGTCTTCGTAAACTTTCTTGATCAGATCAATATCAAATGCCATAGTCTGCTGTGTTTTTTATCGACTTCTTACTTTAAGGTGCTACCCGGTGAACACGGCAGGTTGCGGAAAAGTCGACAAATGTAACCGGATTCCCTCACTAAAACATAGGACACCCGCACCCGGCGGCACGGCAGCCGTTCAGCAGGAGCAGGCAAAAGAGCAGCAGCAACAGCAATCCACGGTTCATCATGCGCGCGAAGGTAATTATTTTGGGCGGCGGAGCGCGGGTGCTCAGAATACTAAACACCCGCCCTCCCGGGTTATAGGTGCATTGCACGACCCAGTTGTCATATGGCAGCCACCGGCTAGTGCTCGATTCGGATTCTCATGAACTATTGGCCCACCAAACCCCGCCTCCACTCCAGGCAACGCTCCTACCTGTTCATCACCGAGGCCGGGCTGGGCAGCCTGACGGTACCCCAGCCGCAAGCCGCCGCCGCACTGCGGCAACTGCGCCACGGAATACTCCCGGCGGGGGCGGAAGTAATTCCCCGGAACTACCTCATGCGGGTAGAATCGTATAAGGAAACTAAGGTCCTCGTTGCCCGGCTCACCCAGGGCAGGGCGCAGCGTTTTCAGCTCCGAACCGTTGCCGCCCGCAACGAAGTCATGGAGGTACTGCGCGACCACCCGGCCGTGAAGGAGTCCAATATGCAGCCCCAGCCGCTGACCGATCGCGTCAACCCACGACTGGTCCTCTGCGCCGGGCTCAGCGCCCTGACCTGGATCGCCTACGAGCTCTTCGTCGCCAATCAGCCGGTGGAGGGTAAAATAACCGAGCTCGCCTTCGGCACCTTTACTTACGTTCCGTTCGTAGTCCTGCCGCTTACCGTCGGGTCGTGTGCGCTGCTCGCCATCGGCTACAGCCTCTGGCAGGCCCGCAAGGATCCGCCCGACCTGGAGGAAGTACTTTTCATGTAGCCCCGGCGCCGGCGACCCACTCCTCCGGACGGTACCGCCGCAGGCGTACCGCTTCCATCTGTTCCACCGCGAGGTGACAGGCATGGTCCGGCGAAAGAAGGAACGACCGTACGGTATAGGCCTGCCCGGCGATCACGGTAGGCTCCCCGAGGCAGTCGATCAACCGGGGGTCGAGAGAAAACCCCCGGCCGTCGGCCTTCATCACCGCCTCCTTGCGGGTCCACAGGTGATAGAACTCCCGTACCGGGTTTTCGGAGTCTTCCAGCAGGGCATACTCCCGCGCCGTGAACACCCTCCGGAAGTCTTCCAGCGCGACCGGCACCCGCCGCTCTACGTCCACGCCGATCCGCCCCACCCCGCTGCCCCCGCAACAGGCGACCAGGCCGTCGGTGTGGGAAATACTAAAATCGAAGGCCGGCAGCCCGGGCAGGTGGGGCCGCTCGAAGGCATCGGTACGCAGGTCGGCCAGGTCGGCCGCAGTGCCGAGGACGGTGGCGGAAACGGCCCGCAGCAGTAGTTTACCGTAGAGCCCGGCCTGGCGGTCTTCCCACCTACGGTACCGCAATAGTCGCGCCTGCAGGGGCGGCGGGAGGCTCGCCAGCAGGTGATTCCATTCGGCAGCCGGCAATTGCCGATCGTTCAGTACGTAGGCCAGCCCGATCAATGCCGGGGAGGGGATTGCGGATAGCGGCCTGCGATGTAGGCCTCGATGTGGCGGGCCGTTTCCCCGACCGCCGGCTCCTCGAACAGCTCCTGGTGCTGGCAGCCGACATCGCGTACGGTGAGTTGGTCGCCGGACAGCCGCCGCCAGGTTTCCAGCACGTAGTCGTGGGAGTCCCAGCTCTGCAGGCCGGCGCTCCGGATGAGGCAGATCGGCTGTCCGTAGGCCGCTTCCCGGTAACGCCCGAAAGCCTCCACCAATCCGCCCTTTAAGCGTCGGGTACGGAGGCGCAGCCGCAGGTTTTCGCCGTGGAAGCGGGAGGGGAGGAAGTCCCTGGCAACCTGCTCCCACACATCGTCCCACCGCCGCAGCCGCAGGTGCCCCCAGTACCAGATCGGGGTACCTGGCCTGCGGATCTTGCGGGCACCGGGCCGGGTGAACAATCCGGGAGGATCGATGTCGGCGCCGATGAAGATCGGTGCCGGGCGGCCCGCCGCTACGAGCTGCCGGCCGATCTCCAGACAGATGGTGCCGCTGTAGCAATAGGACACCAGGATAAGGGGGTCGGGGGCACCCAGTCGGTCGATCTCCGCCAGGTAGTGGGTGGCCATCTCCTCGATGCTGCCGTCGAGCTCCGAGACCCCGTCAATACCGTTAGGTTGCAGACCGTAAACCGGGCGGTCCGGATGCAAATGCCGCGTCAGCGGCCGGTACATCAGCACGTGGCCCAGCCCACCGTGAAAGCAGAAAACCGGCGGCAGGCTCCCACTCACCCGCTGGGGCACCAAGTTGTTCCAGGCCGCTCCGGCATCCCCGCGGTCGAGCAGCTCGGACAACTGGCGGATGGTCGGATGCGTCAGCAGACTGCTCGGCGCGACATTGTGACCACTCACCTGCTCCCAGCGGGCAAACATGCGCAGGGCTGCCATGGAGGTCCCGCCACAGTCGAAGAAATTATCGTCAATGCCGAGGTGGTCCACCGGCAAGAGCTGCTCCCAGATGCCGGCCAGCCGGAGTTCGGTAGGATTGCGGGGGGCGACGTGGACCGGCCGGGCACCCCGTTCACCGTCCGCCACCCGCTCCGGCGGGGCCGCAAGGACAGATACATCAGGCGGGTCAACCCCCGCGCTGCCGGCCACCTGGCAAATCAGGGCGGCGTAGCTCGTCAGCAGCCACGCGGGAAGCGCTCCCGGCAGGTCCTCCCGGTAACGCAGGTGGAGCGTCCACGCTCCGCGGGGTACGACCATACAGGTGACGGGGTAGCGGGAGGTGGTATCCCCCGCGAATTCCTTCACCCGCAGGCCGCCGCCGGCCAGCTCGGACCAGGGGTAGTTCTGTACCGCGAGCATACAGTTAAAAGGCAGCCGGTCCCCCACCCCGCCGCTCCACTGGGACACCTGGTCGAGGCTGATGTACTGGTAGGCCGCCTCCCGGGCACCGTCGTGCTGAATCCGCTGGAAGAAGTCCCCTTCGCCATCGAGCTCGATTACCTTGGGCAGGATGCGGGCAAACATGCCGGCAAGCTGGTCCACGTCGGCGATCCCGGGCGGGCGGCCGTTGACGGTCATCCCGAAACACACGCGGTCGCTGCCGAGGTAGCGGCCCAGCACCAGTGCCCAGAGGCCCTGGAATACGGTGTTCTGCGTCAGCCGCCGGCGCTTGCAGTAGGCGATGAATCCATCCCGTACCTCCTCACTCAGGGTGACCATCCGATCCGTGTGCGCCCCCCCGACTTCCGGCAGCAGGGTCGGACCGGTCAATCGAGCAAGACGTTCGCGCCAGTAGGTTTCCGGATCGCCCGGGTCGTGCGCCCTGAGGTGCTGGAGAAAGGCCTTGTGGGTGGGCAGGGCGACGAGGTCCGGACTCCCCTCCCCCACCTCCCCGGCATAGTAAGCAAGAAAGTCGCGCAGCACCACGCCGGCCGACCAGCCGTCCAGCAGCAGGTGGTGGCTGGTCCAGAGGAAAAAGTGCTCCGTTGGGGCGAGGCGGATCAGGACGAGTCGGGAGGTCGGCGTCTGGTTCAGCACTAATCCCCGTTGACGGTCTTCCCGCAGGTAGGCTTCCAGGTCCGTGCGCTGGGCGGCATCGCTGCGGTCGCTCCAGTCCGGTACTTCCACGGCCGGCTTGACCTGCGGATGCACCACCCACACGGGCTTCGCTACCTTCTCCCAGTGTACGGATGCGCGCAGGGCTTCGTGGCGGAGGAAGGTGAGCCGCCAGGCCTCCCGGAAGGCGGCCTGGTCGAGCTTCCCGACCAGCCGGCAACGGGTCTGGATGAGCCCCTCGTCCGCCCGGGGTGCCGACAGGTGATGAAAGAGCAGGGCCTGTTGCAGGTGCTGCAGGGGGTAAATGGCGTCGATTTTTGGCGTAGGGGCAGTCATGTTACCAGCTTAATTCACCGAGCAGTCCCTCCAGGTCCGCGTCGCTCAGGTCCGCCTCCGGAAAATCGGAGGGGGTAAAAGTCCGTTCATTTTTGTCCCCGCAGTGCACCACGATCTCGCGGAGGGTGCGCTCGGCACCAGCCAGCAAACCGGCAATCATCTCCGCATTGTGCAGGTCCAGGCTGTAGGACCAGTAGAGGCGCAACTGCTGCTCCACCACCACGGCGTTCACTTCCCATACGCGGTTGAATTCCCCCCGCGGGTGCCGCAGGCCATGCTCCAGGAATTCCGCTTCGGCGAGCGGGCCCTCCCCCAGCGACCCCCGCTGCCCGAGGTAGTTGAAGTAGAGGGCCGGGGACTGGGTCAGCTCCGGCCGCCCGGCGAGGTAGCGCAGCACGCCGTAGCCGATCCCGTTGTTCGGCACCGCCCGCAGGGTCTCCTTTACCGCGACCACCGTATCCCCTACCCCCTTCCCCACCCGGAAGGTCAGCGGGTACGCCACCGTAAACCAGCCGATAGTCTCCTGGACGGCCAGGCCGCTCTCCAGGGGTTCCCGGCCGTGGCGCTCGAGGTTGAGGCAGTGCTCGGCCCGTCCGGTGGTTGCGGAGACGGCCAGCAGGACGGCCGCGAGCAGCAACTCTTCCGGCCGCGTTCCGTAGGCCACGTTGGCTTGTTGAAGCAGCGCACGCGTGGTCTCCGCGTCGATCGTTCGTTCACTTACGCGGATCGTTTCCTGGCTGACCGGAAGCAATTCTTCCTGATGCGCAAGGAGGGGGGTGGCCTGCTGCGCGGCCCAGAACGCCACTTCACTGAGGAATCTATCCCCCCCGGCCCAGGCCTTCAGTTGCTCGGCCCAGCGGTGGTACGCTTCCCCAGGAAAAAGCAGGACGGCCGGCGGGGCCCCGATCGCTATCGGAGGTGCCAGGGCGGCAACAAAGGCGGCAATGATCTCCTGCCACGACACCATGTCGATCACCAGGTGGTGGGCAAACAGCACGAGTACGGGCTGCTCCCCCGGCCGGGGGCCGAAAAGAAATACCCGGAACAGCGGACCGTTGTTCAGGTCGAGACCGGCCTGAAAGCGGTCGAGAAATTCCGGAATGCCGTCCCCGGCCAGCGGGTGGGCTTCGAAGCAGTCCGCGCCTCCGACCTCCGCGATCGTGGCCGTCCACCGATCTCCGTCGCGGACGAAACGTTGCCGCAGGGCTTCGTTTCCGTCGTACAGCTCCCGGGCGACCTGGCGGATGCGGGCGGGGTCCGCCGGTGCAATGAGTTCGAAGCGCCAGGCGTGGTTCCAGTGGTGGGGGGCGGTCCGGTGCTCCCCGAAGAACCACGCCTGGATGGGGGTGAGCGGGACCGGCCCGTGGTAAACAACGGAGTCGCCCGCAACCATGGCCCCGATCGGCACGGCCACCCGGGCGAGTTCGCGCACCGTCTGCCGGTCGAAGATCGCGGTGGGGGGCAACTCCAGTCCCGCGCGTCGGGCCCGCGCTACGATCTGTATGCTCAGGATGGAATCCCCGCCCAGGGAAAAGAAGTTATCCGTAATTCCGATCTCCTCCTGCCCGAGGGCCTCGCGCCAGATGGCCAGGAGGCTAGCTTCGGTGGAGGAGGTGGGGGGCTCCGGCTGGGTGTCGGTCACGGTCACCGCGGACGCGGCTACCGCGGCCAGGGACTGCCCGTCCACCTTTCCGTTGGGCAACCGGGGGATCACGCCTACCGCATGCAGTACCGGCACCATATAGCCCGGCAGTTGCTGTTCCAGTGCGGCACGCAGGGCGTCCGTTGTGCGGCCTGCTTCTATCGCGACGAAGGCCAGCAGGCGGTTCCTGGCCACGTCGACGGTGACTTCCGCCTCCCGCACGCCCGGCTGAGCGAGGAGGACGCTGCGGACCTCATCGGGTTCCACGCGGTAGCCCCGGAGCTTGACCTGCCGGTCGCTGCGGCCGAGGAAGAGAAGGCTGCCGTCCTCCCGGAAGCGCGCCAGGTCGCCGGTCCGGTATACCCGCACCCGTCGGCCGTCGGGGAGGGTCAGTTCGCTAAATCGCGCGGCCGTCAGTTCGGGGCGATCCCAGTAGCCCTCCGCCAGTCCTTCCCCCCCTACGCAGAGTTCGCCGGGCACGCCGGTGGGGACGAGCCGGTTCAGGGAATCCACCAGGTAGATCCGGGTGTAGGGGACCGCTTTCCCGATCGGCACGGATCCTTCGGCGTCCGCCTCGGTGATGCGGTGAACCGTCGACCACACGGTCGCTTCCGTGGGTCCGTACTCATTGAACAAGCGCACCGTGGGCAGGGCGGCAAAATGCGTGCGCACGGTCGCGGGGCTACAGGCTTCCCCGGCTACGATGACGGTATCCAGGGACGTCAATCCATCGGGGTCTCCGTATTCCAGCAGGCTTCCGTACAGGGTAGGCAGCAGCAGGGTGTGGGACACCGCCTGATCGTGGATCAGGCGACTGAGGCCGCTCATGTCCTGCTCGGCCCGCTCCGGGGCGATCACCAGTTTACCCCCGCCGGCCAGCGTCCAGAAAATGCCGGCTACGGAGCTGTCGAAGGAAAAGGACGAAAGCAGCAAAAAGGACGCGGGGGACTTGCCGTAAACCAGGTCGCGGGCTGCTGTGCTGTGGGCGAGGTTGCGGTGGCGCACGACCACGCCCTTCGGCGTGCCGGTGCTGCCGGAGGTATAAATGAGGTAGGCGGGATCCTCCGGGGAACGCCCGGCCACCTGGGGAAAGTCCGCTTCCCCCCCGGTGGCCAGTTGGTCGAACTGCAGGACTTCCACGCCCGGAAGAAGGGGCAGATCCGCGATGGCCGTATCGGCGACCACCCAGCGCGCGCCGCTGTCCTCCAGCATGAACTGCCGGCGCTCGGCGGGGTAAGCGGGGTCCAGGGGGAGGTAGGCGGCACCGGATTTGAGGATGCCGTAAATCCCCGCGACCAGGTCCGGCCCGCGGCGGGTATGGAGCCCGACAATGCTGCCACTCGACGCTCCCCTCCGGCGAAGGGCGGCGGCCAGGGCGCTGGCCCGCTGTTCGAGGGCCGCGAAGGTCAGGGGCGTGCCGTCGGCGAATACGGCGGTGGCCTGCGGGCTTTCCCGGGCCTGGCGGCCGATCCCTTCATCCAGGAATAGGTGGGTTACGGGCACTGTCTCCGGGACATTCCCCTCCCCTTGTTGGTCCCATTCCTCAGCGGAGGGGAGACGCAGAAGAGCAAGGGGCGCGGCCGGATCCGCCGTCACCTGTTCGAGCAACCGCCAGTAGTGGGTGAGCAGGCGCCGGATCTTTGCCGGTCCGTACAGGTCGGTGGCGTATTCTGCGGTGGCGCGGAAGCCATCCTTTGCCTCCACGACGGAAAGAGTGAGGTCGAATTTGGCCGTGCCCGGGTCGAGGGGCAGCATTTCGGATGCGATCTCCGGACCGAAGGCAGGCGGCCGTGGGTCCTCCGGATTCAGGAACATGGTCTGAAACACCGGATTGACGCCCGGTACCCGTTCCGGATTCAGTTCCTTTACGATGGCCTCGAAGGGGGTATCCTTGTGGCTCAGGCTCTCCAGAAAATTTGCCCGGACTTCCTCCAGCAGGGCACCGAATCCGGCCCCGGTATCTACCCCTTGCAGCAGCAGGACGGTCTCGTTGAAGAAGCCGATGAGCGGCTCATACTCCCGGCGGTCCCGGTTGGAAACGGGGGTACCGACGACCAGCTCCGCCTGTCCGGTATATGCCTCCAGCAAGGCATAGTAGGCAGCCAGCAGGTAAACGAAGGGGGTCGTACCCGATTCCCGACACCGCTGGTGAATGCGGTCCGTGAGCTCACGGCCGAGCTCGGCCGTGAGCAGGGCGCCGGAGTGGGTCGGCCGGCCGGGGCGCCGGAGGTCTTCGGGAAGGGTGGAGGTAGCCGGGGCATCCCGCAGGTGTTCCCGCCAGTAGGCCAGCGAGGGCGCGAGGTCTCGGGCGCGCTGGCTGACGGCAACCGCACCGTACTGTAGGGCGAGGGGGACGGGTTCGCCGGAAGCGCCGTAGCCCGTCCCCAGGGCTTCGCGAAAGTTTGCCAGTGAGGCCTCGTCGCTGATGAGGTGATGAAAGACGACCAGCACCGTGAAGGACTCCGGGCCGTGTTGGAGCAGCAGCAAGCGGCTTAGGGGACCCCGTTCCAGGTCGAACGGGCGGCGGATGGTTTCCCGGAGGAGCTGGTCGTGCGCAAATTCGGGCGCGGCGCGGCCATCGTGCAGGATAAATTCGGTGGGCAGCTGCTCCAGTACCCGTTGGCGGGGGACGCCATCCTCGACAAAAAATACGGTTCGGAGCGTCTCGTGCCGGCGAATGATCCCTTGGTAGGATTCCCGCAGGGCGTCCGGGTCCAAAGTACCCCGCACGGAGTAGGCTTCCGCGGAATGGTAGTAGGGGTCGTCCGGGAAGAGCTGGCAAAGCGTCCACAGCCGCTGCTGGCCGTAGGTGGTGGGATAGGTAGGGGGACCGGTTAGCGCAGGGGCAACGGCTTCCGGTGATTCTTGTGGTGGCTTTTTCCGGCCCAGCCACCGATTTAACAGGGATTTATTGCTCATTGTCCAAGGGGTAAGTCCGGCCCCGCATTCCGCCGGGCACACCGCGCAAAAACGCGGCGGAGGTAGTCGACCGGGTTCCGGTGAGCAGCCGCCCTGGGGGAGGGGCTACTTGCGGATCCGCGGGGACTAAGCGGCTTTGCGGGTGCACGGTCGCGAGGATTAGTATACGGGCAAAGGCGGCGGATTAGATTCACCAAAATAGGTTAAAGACCAGCATTTTGTTGGTAACGACGCCATTTGCAATTCAGGCTAATAACGCGGAAGGACGAATGGAGGTATAATAAATCCGTCGGACTGTATAATTTCGAAGATGAAGTAGGTGTCGCGCTGCCGTGCAGCCGGACCGTGCCTTTTACAGACGTTTGAACAACACACCCATGTCTTTCCCCACAGCCCCTTCCGGCTACCCGTCTGCCGTGACGGAAGCCAGCGTACCGGAAATGATCGACCGGCACGTCCGTGCGCAGCCGGAAGCCACCGCCCTGGAATACCCCGGTGGCCGCCTGAGTTACGGAGACCTGGACGCCCGTGCCGGCCGCCTGGCATCCCTGCTGCAGCAGCGGTTGGGAGAGCCGGGACGCAACGTCTGCCTCCACCTGCCACGGTCCGCGGACCTGCTGGTCGCCATCCTGGCCTGCTGGCGGGCCGGCCATGCCTACGTACCCATACCGACCGATTCCCCGGCCGGCCGTATCGACCACATCCTGCGGGAAACGGACGGTGGCCTGATCCTGACGGACCGCCAACACTACGGGGCGGTACGCCACCACGACCTGCCTGCCATTCTGGTCGACCGGGACTGTGCCCTGCTTGCTGCCCAGGCGGTCTGCGCACCTGCGTTCCCGCCCCCCGCTTCGGTAGCCTACATCATGTATACTTCCGGGTCTACGGGGACGCCGAAGGGCGTCGTCATCGAGCACGGGGCCCTGGCCGGATACATCTCCTTTGCGCGGAGGCAATACGTGAGGGTCAGGGCGCCGGTGTTCCCCCTCTTCACTACGATCGGATTCGACCTCACCGTCACCTCCCTGTTTACTCCCCTGGCCAGCGGGGGAACGATCGTCGTCTACCCCGAGCCGGAAGCCGGCTTGCCGGACCTAGCCGTACTGCAGGTGCTGGAAGAGGATCGCTGCGACGTGGTAAAACTTACGCCCGCCCACCTGGCCCTCCTGCGGGGACGGGATTACCGCGGCCACCGGCTGGATACCCTGATCGTCGGCGGTGAACAGTTCTCCGCCGACCTGGCCGGGGAGATGCGGGCCCGGCTCCCGGAAGCCACGGCGATCGTGAACGAGTACGGACCTACGGAAGCGACCGTCGGTTGCATCGTAAAGCGGTATGTCGGCGAGCACAGTGAGACGGGGGCGGTGCCCATCGGCCTGCCCATCGCCACGGCCGAAGCCTACCTGCTGGATGCTTCCGGGCGACCGGCCGCTGCGGGGGATGTCGGCGAGCTCTACCTCGGCGGCCGCTGCCTGGCCCGGGGCTACTGGAAACAACCGGCCCTGACCGCCAGCCGCTTCGTAGACCATCCCTTCGCGCCGGGCGAACGGCTCTACCGGACGGGCGATCGCGCCCGCTATAACGCGGCCGGGGAGCTGGAATTCCTCGGCAGGACCGACCGACAGGTCAAGTGGCGGGGATTCCGGATCGAGCTGGACGGGATCGAGCAGATCCTCACTTCCTTTCCCGGCATTGCGGCCGCCGCCGTGGAGCTGGTGGGCGGGGAACTGCTGGCTTTCTACACCGGGGCACCGGCCGCATCCGCCGGCGACCTCCGGGAATTCCTCCTGCGGCGGTTGCCCGCCTACAGCGTACCGCAGTCCTTCCTTCGGCTACCGGCGCTGCCGCTTACGCCCGCCGGCAAGATCGACCGGAGGGCCCTGACCGGCCTGGATAGGGAAGCGGCGACCCTGCCGGCACCAACCGCCGGGCCCGAGGGCGAAATAGAGGAGCTCCTCGCCGGGCTCTGGGCCGAGGTACTGGGCTGTCCATCCGTTGGGCGCCACGACCACTTCATCGACCTGGGGGGCCACAGCCTCAGTGCCCTTCGACTTTCTGCACGAATATTCGAAACCTGCGAACTGGAGCTGCCGCTTTCTCGTATTTTCTTGCTCCCTACCGTCGCCAAACAGGCGGAGTATCTAGAAGAAGCCTTGCTGCGGCTGCTGGACGAGTCCGGCGATGCCTAATGAAGCTCCTCCAGCACCTACCCCCCTCGCTCCCATGCCGCAAAGATCTACCCTGCTTTTTTTCCTGCTCTTCCTTTCGACCTACACCCTCGACGCCCAGGCGCTGAGGGGACGGGTGCTGACCGCAGACCGCAGTCCCGCCATCGGCGCCTACATCCTCCACCTCAATTCCGACGACCACGCCCACACCAATGAGTTGGGCAATTTTCAGCTCGCCGGCGTCCAGCCCGGCGATTCCGTGCAGGTCACCTACCTCGGTTTTGAAACCGCCAGCCTCCGCGTGCCCGCCGGGAACCAGGAAGTGACGGTGGTGCTCAAGGAATCCTTCTTCGACCTGGAGGCGATCACCGTACGGCCCTCGGTGGGTGCCCTGAACGTGGTGACGGACATTGACGCCCGCCTGCGGCCGGTGAACTCGGCCCAGGATGTCCTGCGGCGGGTGCCGGGCCTCATCATCGGGCAGCACGCCGGCGGGGGCAAGGCCGAGCAGCTGTTCCTACGGGGCTTCGACATCGACCACGGTACGGACGTGGCCATCTCCGTGGAGGGCATGCCGGTGAATATGGTTTCCCACGCCCACGGACAGGGCTACGCGGATCTGCACTTCGTCATCCCCGAAACCATCGAGAAGATCGACTACGGCAAGGGCCCCTACTATGCGGACCGGGGCAACTTCGCTACGGCGGGCTACGTCGACTTCTCCCTGCGCGACCGGCTCGACCGCTCCCTCATCACGGCCGAGGCCGGCTCCTTCAACACCCTGCGGCTGGTCGGCCTCTTCGACCTGCTGGACCGCGAGCGCAGCCACGCCTACCTGGCCACCGAGTACACCCTCACCGACGGCCCCTTCGCGTCCAGCCAGCACTTCAACCGCCTCAACTTCCTGGGCCGCTACAGCACCGAGCTCGAGAACGGCAACCGGCTCTCGCTGCTGGCCTCCCACTTCGAGAGTAAGTGGGACGCGTCCGGACAGATCCCCTTGCGGGCCATCGAATCCGGACAGATCGGCCGCTTCGGGGCCATCGACGACACCGAGGGCGGCACCACCGGCCGCAGCAACCTGGCCGGGGAATTCGTGCAGGTGGTGGACCGCAATACCTTCGTCAAGACCAACGCCTACTACTCCCGCTACGACTTCGAGCTCTTCTCCAACTTCACCTTCTTCCTGGAGGACCCCATTAACGGCGACCAGATCCGGCAGGCGGAGAACCGCGAGATCTTCGGCATGCAGTCCGAGCTCAACAAGACCTTCCGCACCGACGGCGGGGAGAGCCAGCTCAAGGCCGGCATCGGCCTCCGCTACGACAACGTCGACGACATCCAGCTCAGCCACACCCGCAACCGGGAGGAGCTGCTGGAACGGCTGCAGCTGGGCGACATCGACGAGACCAACCTTTTCGCCTTCGTGGGTACCGAACTGGCCTTCGGGCGGTGGCGCATCAATCCGGCGCTCCGCGTGGATCACTTCACCTTCGACTACGTCGACAAGCTGCAGCCTACCTACGACCGGCAGGAGCAGCGCAAGGTTATCGTCAGCCCGAAGCTCAACTTCCTCTACACCGCCAACAACGAACTGCAGCTTTACCTTAAGACGGGCAAGGGATTCCACGCCAACGACACCCGCGTGGTGCTGGACCGCTCCGCGAGCGCCATCCTGCCCGCTGCCTACGGGGCCGACCTCGGGGGGATTTACCGGCCTACGGGGCGGCTCTTCCTCAACGCCGCCCTCTGGTACCTCTACCTCCAGCAGGAGTTCGTGTACGTCGGCGATGCCGGCATCGTGGAGCCGAGCGGGGAGACCCGCCGGCTGGGCGTCGACCTCGGCCTCCGCTACCAGCTGACCGACTGGCTCTTCGCCGACGCCGACGTCAACTACGCCTTCGCCCGCAGTCTCAATGAGCCGGAGGGGGCTAACTACATCCCCCTGGCCCCCGACCTGACCAGCACCGGCGGCCTCAACGTGCTGCGGGAAAAGCTTTCCGGCGGCATCCGCTACCGCTACGTGCAGGACCGCCCGGCCAACGAAGACAACTCCATCGTGGCCACCGGCTACTTCCTCGTGGACGCCAACGTCAACTACCGGTTCGGCCCCCTCTCCCTCGGACTGGTGGTGGAAAACCTGCTGGACGTCGACTGGCGGGAAACTCAGTTCGCCACCGAGTCGCGGCTATTTAACGAACCGGCGTCGGTGGAGGAGATCCACTTTACGCCGGGTGCGCCACGTTTCGTGCGGGGGGTACTGCGGTACGGGTTTTAGAGTTACAATGCACCAACGTCAGGGAACACTACAGACGTCTGTCCCCCTGTACCCCGAATATGAACGTCATGCGCCTTTCGCTTTTTTCCTGCCCCTGCTTTTTCTGGCCTGCGATAAGGACCGGCTCCACCTGAATATTGGAGTCCCGGATTGCGTGCGCCAGGAGATCGAGCATCCGCCCGTTCACCATCGGCACGAACTAATTATACGGGCACGTTGAGCACGGGTGGCCCGTAGGCGTTGTACCCTTCGATGCACACCCTACTTACTCCCCTCGACTGGGGCCTCGGCCACGCCAGCCGCAGCCTCGCCCTGGCCCGCCGGTTGGAAGCCGGGGGAGACCGCGTCAGCTGGGCCAGCAGCGGTCCGGCCGCCGAAATGCTGCGGTGGGAACTGCCGGGGGTGGCCGTACATGACCTGCCTCCCTACCAGGTCACCTACCGCAGCAAGCGGATGAAGTGGAACGTGGCCCGCCAGTTGCTGCACTGGACCTGGACCATCCGCGCCGAACGGCGGGTCACGGCTACCCTGGTCCGGGAGCTCGGCGTGGACCGCATTGTTTCCGACAGCCGCTTTGGCTGCTACCACCCGGACCTGCCCTCGATCTTCCTGACCCACCAGCTGCATCCCATCACCCACTTTGCACCCGCGTCCGCCGCCTACTCGTGGCAGTTGCGGCACTTCGACGAATTTTGGGTGCCGGACGATGCGGGTCACGACCGCCTGAGCGGGAAACTCTCCGCGGCAACGGGCTACGAGAAGGTCACCTACATCGGGCCCCTCAGCCGCCTGGCGCCCGCTCCGGGGGTGGAGCCCTACGACTTGCTGGCCCTCCTTTCGGGCCCCGAACCCATGCGTACGCGACTGGAGGAACTGATCCTGCGGCAACTGTCCGACCTGCCCTACTCCCACCGCCTGGTGCAGGGGCTGCCGAGCGGTCGGCCGTCCGTGCCCGCGGGAAGTGCCCTCCTGCCCTACGCCGATACGCCTACCCTCAACGGACTGCTGACCGCGGCCCGCTGCGTGATCGCCCGGCCCGGCTACTCCACCCTGATGGACCTGCGGGCCCTCGGCAAACGGGCGATCCTGGTGCCTACTCCCGGACAAACGGAGCAACTGTACCTCGCCCAGCGCGCGCAGTTGCAGGGCTGGGCGGTAGCCGTGATGGACCAGGAAAAACTGGACCTGGCGCGGGCCGTGGAGCGGCTGCTGCGGATCAGTCCAGCTGGCTGAGGGCTTCCTTCATTGCGCGGTAGCGCTCGCGGTGCTCGACGACCGACGGGGGGGCGGCCCGCACCCGGCAATCCATGATCGGGCAGCGTTCGCAGGTGGTGTTCACGATGACGTGAGGGATGGCCGGGTCTTCGATGAAGGCGATCTCTCGGCGCAGGTCGTCGGTGATGAGCAGGCCGAGGGTCACGCTGACGTTCTTGCCGGCCCGGGGATAGTCGGTGCGGGCCAGACTGATGCAGAGGTACTCGTCGTCGGTACCGAAATAGCGACTGCGTTGCGCCTCGATCCGTAAGTTGGGCCCGTCTTCGTCGACCAGCTCGCGGAGCAGGTGGATGCTCACCCACCGCCGGCAATAGTGCTCGAAGAGGCCGTTCTCGTGGGGGTGGTGCCGGCGACTGAGGTGGAGTTCCTTGTCGATCACGAAGTCGTCGGTGCCCGTATCGTGGACAAAGCGGAGAAAGAACAGCTCCCCGAGCCCGAAGAACTGCGGCAGCACGTTGGTCAGCCGGTGGAAGAACATTTCCGGGGTGGCGTTGAAGCGCAGCAGCAGTGAGTGGAAGGCCTCCGCATCCCAGGCCGGCCGGCCGAAGAAGGTCCGCAGCTCCTCCGTAAAGGCCTGGAGGGGGAGGTGGAGGGCCACGCTGAAGTAGGTGGCCTTGCTGTGGTTGAGCACCTCCTCGAACACCCGGCCGCGCAGGATGCTGCTGGTGTTGGCCCGCTCCTTGAGCTTCAGGTAATTGAAGGCGAGCTCCTTGCCGAACTGGAAGCCCCGCTGCACGGGCGTAAGCTTGCCGTTGAGGAGGAGTTTGCCGCTCCCGGGCAGGTAAACGGAGCGGAGGTGGGACAGGGCGGGGCTTTCGTCCAGCCCGTCGGCTACGATCTCGTAGCCGTAGCGGTCTTCCAGCAGTTCGCCGAGGAGGCGCGGCGGCAGGGGCCGGATGGAGGGCAGCTGGTACTGATTGGCGAAGGCCTCGACGGCCCGTTCGAGCTCGGGAAAGTAGTTGGCGTTGAGCTCGAGGTAGGAGCGCAGGGCGGCGAAGTAGAAGTTCTCCTCCCGCAGGGCATAGCTGCGGCTGATCTCGAGCAGGGTACTGATGAAGGCCCCTACCTGCAGCGGGGCGGCGGCGATGATCTCGGCCACCTTGCTGAGCTCGATGCCGAAGAGCTCCAGCGGCAGCTCGTTGAGGAAGTTGGACTGCAACAGCTCGCTCACCGGAGCGAGTTCGCGACCGAGGTTGCCGTCGGTGAGCGAATCGGTCGTAGTGCCGAGGGCGGCGGCAAGGTGGTTGACCTTGTCGGGCTTCGGAAATTTTTTGCCCTTCTCGATTTCGTTCAGGTAGGACAGCGAGATACCCGTCTGCTTCGACAGCTGGTCAAAACTAAAGCCCTCCTGCAGCCGCAGCTGCTTGACCTTTAGTCCGAAAATGATGCGCTCGTTGGCGGTCTTTGCCCTCATGGTGGGGGCAATTTACGGAGTGGAAAGCGAAATTTCGCAGTGAGCTACTGGTCCGTCCACTCCAGGGTCTCGAGGATCCGGAAGATGTCTTGCTTAACGTAGCTGATCACCGGGGCGAGGGAGTCGGGGTTCACCCGGGTTTCGAAGTAAAGGGCCCCGCGCAGGAAGTGGCGGGTGCTGTCGGTCAGAAAAAACTGGAAGGGACTGGCCGCCGGTCCGGCAATGTCGAAGGCGATGCCGTGGACGTCGGCCGAGTCGCGGTGAATAACGATCTCCTCGATGTCGCTCGCCCGCTGGTTGTGCACCCCTACGAGCTCGAAGGCCTCGTCACGCAGCTCCTCCCACTGGGCGAAGGACGTGATCGGATAATACGAAAAGTGGACGGTGCCGTTCAGGGTCGGTGTGAGCTGGAGGTTGAACCAGCAGGGATCCACTGGGGCCGCGTCGAAGTAGCTCGTCTCCTGGACCACCCGGGTGGATACCGGGCGTTGGAACGTAAACGGGCAGTAGGTAGCGCCGAGGTCCGTATAGGCCCGCTCCGGATACTCCACCCGGGGATACGAGCGGGGCTTGGGGACGGGCGGGTCGCCGCCGTCGCCGCAGGCCAGCATAAAAAAGGGGAGGAAACAGGCCATCAGCAATCGCATGCGATGCTAACGCCCGAAACCTCCCCGCTGGTTGCCGGTGGCCGGAATTACTTCCAGGCGCTGCACTGGATGCCGGCTTCGGTTTTCAGAATAACCTGACGGCGTACGGTGTCGCCCTTCTTGACGCAGACGATGTAACGGCCTTCGGGCAGTTCTTTCAGGGACAGGCTGACCGAGAAGCCGTTGTGGTTCCGGACTACCTTGCTGTACAGGGTTTCGTTGGTGACGAAGTTGTAGAGCTGGACGACGGTGCGGTCCTGCTCCAGGTTTGCCAGCGTCAGGGCTAAGCGGGAGTCTTCGACGGAACTGCGGGTGATCAGGGGCTCGACGGGAGCGGAGGCGAAGGCGGGGACGCAGGTGCCGAGGAGGAGGAAGAAGAGCAATGATTTCATGACAAAAGTATTTTGGTTAATGATGTGTAGGTGAAGCGGTTAGCTTGAATGACGGTAAGGTGGGTTCGGGGTTGCACCTCGTCAACTTTTCCCGATGGCCCAGGAAGAATTGTCGACGAATCGACCGCTGGGGGGCCATCCGCATGCACCAACTCCCCAGAATGATGTTGGAAAGCGTATGGAACCCACTACCGCCAGGCTCGACGGAATGGAGCAGGAGGAGAAGCTCCGGCTGCTCGAACTCCTGCTCCATGACCTCCGCGCCAAGGGGCTGCTTAGTCGGGACACCCTGGTGCAGGTCGCCCGTGATGTCATGCTGCAGGATTACCGCGAGGACCACGACCTGCGGTGTTTTGACTGCGTCCCCCACGAATCTGAGGAAGAATGAAGCGCGGGGAAATCTGGCTGATCAATCTCGACCCCACCGTCGGCGCCGAGGTCGCAAAAAAGCGCCCGGCGCTCCTTGTCAGCGTCGACGGCGTGGGCAGATTGCCCCTGCGCATCGTGGCCTGGATGGTAGCGCTGCCCAGCAACGACGTCACGGGACTCGATAAGGCCAGCTCCGCCGATTGCTTCCAGGTCCGGAGCATCAGCGAAAACCGGATGATCTCCCGGATCGGAAACGCCACTCCCGAGCAAATGGAAGGGGCCGAGCATGGCCTCCGCGTCGTACTGGGCCGGAATTAAGGGCGCAAAGATCCCCGCCCGGCTCGACCCTCCGTGGCCCATATGCTGTTAGCGTCTCACAATCCCCCTACCGTGAAGGAACTCAAGAAAACCCCCGATCTCCTGGCCCAACTGCGTGCCTTCGATATCTTCAGCGAGGTCGCCGAGCCCGCCCTCCGCTGGCTGATCGACAAGTCGGCCTACGTCCTCTTTCCCAAGGGTACGGCCATTTTCGCAGCTGGGGAGCAGGCGGACCACATGATGGTGCTCCTCTCGGGCGGCTACGTCATCACCCGGGAAAGCAAGGGCCGCCGCCAGGAACTCGGCATATGGAAGGCCCCCTACGTGACGGGCGTACTCCCCTTCAGCCGGATGACGGAAACGCAGTCCGAAGGGACCTGTCTCGAGGATACCCGCGCCCTGCTGTTTCACCGGGATGGCTTCGTGGAGATGGTCAACACCAGCTACCCCCTTACCCAGGCCCTGGTCACGGTCATGACCAACCGGGTGCGTGACTTCCAGCAGATGCGCCTGATGGACGAAAAGCTCATGGCGCTCGGAAAGATGAGTGCCGGCCTCGCCCACGAGCTGAATAATCCGGCCGCGGCGATGATTCGGAGCAGCCAGGAACTGCACAAGCACCTGGTACAAACCCCCGAGCGCTTCAAGGCCATCGTGACCATGCGGGTCACCGCGGAGGCCGTTGACGAGGTCAATGCCGTACTCTTCGAACGCATCCGGGCCGCCGGGCAGGCCGGGGAGCTCAGCCTGCTGGAACGGGAGGAGCGCGTCGACGAGCTGACGGACTGGATGGACGACCATGCCGTGGAAAACGCGGACCGGATCGTCGACACCTTCGTCGACTGGGGCTTCGAGGATACTCACCTCGAGGCCATCGCCGGGGCGGTCCCCGAAGCAGCCATTGCCCCGATGATCTGGTGGATCGAGACCAACCTCACTACGGAAAGCCTGGTCGGGGAGATCCAGACCGCCAGCGGGCGCATCGCCGAACTGGTCAAGTCGATCAAAACGTACAGCCACATGGACCAGGACCCCAGCCTGGAAATGGTGGACGTTCACGAGGGCATCAAGTCGACCGTGACCATGCTCCATTACCAGATCAAGAAGAAGAATATTACGCTGTGCAAGGACCTCGCCACCGACATGCCCAAGGTCAAGGCCCTGGCCGGCGAGCTCAACCAGGTGTGGACCAACCTCCTCTCTAATGCCCTGGACGCCCTGCCCGACAAGGGCGGCGACCTGGTCATCCGCACCTTCCGGGAGCGCGACTGCGTATGCGTGGAGGTGGAAGACAACGGCCCCGGGATCCCCGAGGAAGCCCTGACCCGCATTTTCGAGCCCTTTTATACCACCAAGGCGATCGGCGAGGGGACGGGCATGGGGCTCGACATCGTCCGGCGCGTCATCGACCACCATAACGGCTCAGTGAACGTAGAGAGCAAGCCCGGCCGCACCGTTTTTCGCGTGTGCTTTCCCGTCGGCTAAGCCATTTTCCGCCAGCCGTGTTATCAATTTTTGCCGCAACACTCCCTTACCGTACTCCCTATGGCCAAGCACCGCAAACCCATCATCCTGTCGGTCGACGACGACCAGCAGGTACTCCGCTCCCTCAAGCGGGATCTCCGCAGCCAGTACAGCGATGCCTACCGCATCGTCAGCACGATGAGCGCAACGGAAGCCCTCGGGGCCGTGACCGACCTCAAAAAGAAGGGGGAAGTCGTTGCCCTCTTCCTGTCCGATCAGCGCATGCCGGAGATGCTGGGCGTGGAGTTCCTCGAACAGGCCCGCGCGCTGTTTCCCGCCGCGAAGCGCGTCCTCCTGACCGCCTACAGCGATACCGAGGCCGCCATCCGGGCCATCAACGAGGTGCAGCTCGACTACTACCTGCTGAAGCCCTGGGACCCGCCGGAGGAAAAGCTCTACCCGATCCTGAACGACCTGCTTGAGGACTGGAAGCTCGCCTACCGCCCCGCCTTCGAGGGGATCCGGGTGGTGGGCTACCAGTACTCCCCCAAGTCGCACAACATCAAAGACTGGCTTGCGGCCAACCTGCTCCCCTATGAGTGGGTCGATGCCCGCAGCCCGCAGGGCGAGGAGCTCGTCGTTCTGCACAACTGCCAGGTGAAGGAACTTCCGCTGGTCATCCTCGAAGACGGGGTATCGCTCAGCGACCCCCAACTCGACGAGATCGCCAGGAAACTCGGCCGTAGCGTATCGGTCAGCGAAGAACTCTACGACGTGGTCATTATCGGTTCCGGCCCCTCGGGCATGGCGGCTGCCGTGTACGGCGGCTCCGAGGGACTGAAAACGCTGGTCATCGAGAAGCGGGCGCCCGGAGGCCAGGCCGGCAGCAGCAGCCGCATCGAAAACTACCTCGGATTTCCCAGCGGGCTTTCCGGCTCGGAGCTCACCCGCCGCGCCATGGCCCAGACCCTCCGCTTCGGCGTGGAGGTGGTCAGTCCGCGGGAGGTGACCGACATTGAGATCCGGGACAACTACAAGATCCTTACCCTGGACGACGGTTCCACCGTACGCAGCAAATCCGTCATCCTCACCACCGGCGTGGAGTACCGCATGCTCGACGCGGAAGGGGCCGATAAATTCAGCGGCGCGGGGGTCTACTACGGCGCCGCGATGACGGAGGCCAAGGCCTGCGAGAACCGCAAGGTCTTCGTCGTCGGCGGAGGAAACAGCGCCGGCCAGGGGGCCGTCTACCTGTCCAAGTTCGCGACCCAGGTCACGATCCTTGTCCGCAAGCCGGACCTCACCTCCAGCATGTCGAGTTACCTGATCGAGCAGATCGAGAACATCGACAACATCACGGTGCAGGGTTTCCGGGAGGTCGTGAAGGTCTGCGGCGACGACGACCACGTGCAGCGCCTCGTACTGGAACATACGGACGACCAGTCTACCGAGGAAGTCGAAGCCGACGCCCTGTTCATCTTCATCGGCTCCCGTCCCCGCACGGAGTGGCTGGAAAGCGGGCAGATCATGACCGACAAAAAGGGCTTCATCCTGACCGGCCGCGACCTCCTCGCCACCCCCGCCCGCAGCAAGGGCTGGCCCCTGGAGCGCAACCCCTTCCTCCTCGAAACCTGCCAGCCCGGCATCTTCGCCGCCGGCGACGTCCGCAGCGGTGCCATGAACCGGGTCGCCTCGGCGGTCGGAGAGGGGGCCATGGCGATCAAGTTCGTGCACGAGTATCTCGCGGAGCATTAGTAGAGCTACTAACGGCGTAGCCTCTACCGCGAATGCAGTGAGCGCTACCGGCGCAGCCCTCTAACTCAGCGTAGCGTCTATTTACTAACCGCTTCGTAGATCGCATAAATCGCCAGCACCACCTTCAGCAACAAGGAAACAAACTCCAGCCACGGCTTTTTCCAGGCCAGCTTGTCCGTTTTTTCCGTGGGGGTAAGGGGATAGGTGACGATAACGATGATGATGTCGCGCAAGCGATCGCGTTCCGCTGTCGGCGGAGGGGGGCGACGGTCAGGGGGCATTACCTTGGCGGGGTCAATGTGGGCGGCTTCGGGATCGGCCGGGGTTTTGGTGTTATGGGTCGACATGCGTTGAGATTGAGTCGTGTACTTCCCGTAAGCGGTGCTACAAATCTAACGTATAGCGCCCACTATTACAAACAAATTGTTTTAAACAAATCAAGGTGAACGCTGAAAAAGTCTATTTCCCCAATGCCTCCGGCCACCAGCTTTCGGCCCGGCTGGAACTGCCCGTGAACCGTCTTCCATACGCCTTTGCGGTCTTTGCCCACTGCTTTACCTGTGGCAATACCCTCACCGCGATCCACAACATCTGCAGGGAGCTGAACCTCCAGGGCATCGGCGTGCTCCGCTTCGATTTTACCGGCATCGGGGAGAGCGAGGGCGATTTCGTGGACACCAATTTTACGACCAACATTTCCGACCTGATCTCCGCCGCGGAGTGGCTGGAGGAGCACTACCTCGCCCCTGCCCTCCTGGTCGGACACAGCCTCGGCGGAGCGGCCGTCCTCTGTGCCGCAGGGAGCATCCCCTCCGTAAAGGCCGTAGCCACGATCGGAGCGCCCTTTGCCCCCGACCACGTATCCCGCCACTTTCAGCAACAACTGGATGAAATCAAAGAGGAAGGACAGGCCACCGTCAACATCGGCGGGCGCCCCTTCCGCATCGCCCAACAGTTTGTCGATGACCTGGGCAACCACCGGGTGGAGTCCAACATCCGCCACCTCGAGGCTGCCCTGCTCATCCTGCACGCTCCCCAGGACCGTACCGTGAATATCGACGAGGCCGCCAAGCTGTACACCGCCGCCCGCCACCCCAAGAGTTTCGTGAGCCTCGACGGGGCCGACCACCTCCTTTCCGACAGCCGCGACAGCCACTACGCCGGCCAGGTGATCGCCGGCTGGTCCAACCGCTACCTGCCGGTGCCCGAAAACTCACCCCTGCAGACCAGCCACAAGGTGGCCGTACGCCTCGGGGCCGAAGGCTTCACGACCGAGATTATGGTGGGCCCCCACCACCTGACGGCCGACGAGCCGGAATCCGTAGGCGGTAACGATTTCGGTCCCGGCCCCTACGAATTGGTGAGCGCCGGGCTGGGCGCGTGCACCGCCATGACCATACAGATGTACGCCCGCCGCAAGGGCTGGCGGGTGGAGGAGGTACAGGTGCACCTCAACCACAAGAAGGACTACATGGCCGATATGAAAGAGGTCGCCGATAAGCCCGCCAAGATCGACCACTTCGAACGGCTGGTGGTGCTGAAGGGCGACCTGACCGACGCCCAGCGGCAGCGCCTCCTCCAGATCGCTGACCGCTGCCCCGTCCACCGCACCCTCCAGGAGACGGTGGAGGTGACTACCGTACTCCAGGAGTGAGCCCCGCACCCGCGTTTACCGCAGCGATTCCAGGAAGCCGGCTACGTAGGTGAATGGCGCGTTCCAGTTCAGGCAGATCTCGTTGCTGGCGTAGCTCGGCGTCTGGTCGGCCCAGCTCTGCATGGGGGCGGCACCGGGCTTGTAGGTAGTATCGTCGCCGTCCTGCTGGCCGGAGTTGGGGCCGCCGGAAAGCAGGCCGGGTACGGGGGCGTCGATGCCGTCGGCGGCGCTGGGGCGGTGGTGGATGTGCATGGGCTGCCGTTCGCCGAAGCCGGTCAGGTAGGACACGCCATTGGGATTGTTGCCGAGGATGTAGTTCATGCTGCTGCGCATGGCGGCCACGTATTCCTCCTTCGGCTCTCGCTGGTGGGCGGCGGCGATCAGCATGGCCGCGTTCAGCACGTCGGAGTTGCTGCCCCAGTGAAATTCGGTGAGGGGCTGGCGGTAAGCGTTGCGTTCGATGTCCAGCACCAGGCTGTCGGCCAGGGTGACCACGAGGCCCTGCAGGTTGGCGTGCATCTCCTGGGGCACGCGATCGGGGAAGCGCAGCAAAGTAAAGGCGGCGAGGTTGCCCATGTAGGCCGTCCAGCCGACGCCGGGCCCGAAGCGCACGTGGGGGGGATTGTCCTGCAGGTCGTTGTAGTATTCCTGCTCGCCGGTGGTGGCGAAGAGCTCGGCGGAGGCCCAGGCGCGCTCGTCGTCGGCGTTTCCGTCGCCGTACTCTCCGGTGGAGACGTCCTCGGGATTGCGGTAGAAAACGGCGGGGTTGGCCTGTCCCCACCGCCACGCCACGCGGGCGGCGGCCAGCAGGCGGTCGGCGTAGCCATCGTCGTATTCCCGGAAAACCCGCGAGGCCTGGGCCGCGGCACCGGCAAAGTCGTAGGTAGCGGCCGTTCCCTTCCCGACCATGTAGCGCTGACTCGTGGCGGCTTCCGGCATGACCATCCCCTCGAATTGTAGGGTCGTGAGTTTGTGGTGGAGGCCGCCGTCGCCGTCCTGCATGGTGAGCATCCAGTCCAGCTCGTACTTCAGCTCGTCGAGGTAATCGCTCTTTCCGTTGCCGCTCTCGGGGAGGTTCAGGCTGCCGTCGGGGGCCGGGTCGCCGATGTCTTCGTAGAGGGTCAGCAGCTGGCCGACCGGGAAGGCCCCGTTCACGATGTACTTGTTGTAGTCGCCCGCGTCGTACCAGCCGCCCGGACTGGAAGTACTCCCCTCCGCATGCCCGCTGGAGGGGTGGTAGCGGACGTCCGTATCGGGGTGACCGGCCGCGCGGGCCCACTCCCCGGCGTGCTCCTCGGTCAGTTCCTGGGAGGCGCGCTGGTAGTACAGCCCGCGCATGGAGCCCTCGAAAGCGGTATGCAGGGCGTCATCCGCCACGTGCAGGGGGTAGGAATAGCCCACTCCGGGAATGTAGATCCGGTAGTCGCCCACGGGCAGGGGATCGGTTTCAGTGGGCCGGGCGATCACGCCGGCGAGGCCGGTCCAGTCGGTTTGCTCGCCCAGCATCCCTGTCCGCACGACGCTGTCCCCGCTCAGGTTCGTGACGTAGAAGCTGTCGCTGCGCATGAGATCTTCGCCATCCGCTCTCGCGTCAATCTCCGCGTAGGTAAACTGGATGCGCTGATCGGGGTAGTAGCCCACCTGGTTCAGCTGGATCTTTTCGGTTGCCGTATCCGCATAGCCCTGTGGCGTGGCGTGCTTCCCATTCTGGCAGGCCAGCAGGTGCAGGGTAAGCAGGAGAAGGGCAGCGAACTTGGGAAACGACATGAAACTGGATTGAAGCAGGGAAGATAAGGAGGCTATTCGTCCTGTCCGGACGCTGAAATCACGGTAGCCGGTTCACCGCACCCGCGCTCTGCCGCACCCGCTTTGCTGCGCCTGAAGTCAGAAGAGGTATACCTTGAGATATGCGCACCCTTTTACCCTGGCTGTATATGCTGCTAACCGCCGCCTGCTCCTCCACCCAACCGCCCCGGGCTACCGTGGCCGGGCCGCCCAACATCGTGCTCATCTTCACCGACGATATGGGCTACTCCGACCTCGGGGTGTACGGCGGCGACCACGTGACCACGCCGCAGCTGGACTCCCTGGCGAAACAGGGCGTGCGCTTTACGGATTTCCGGGTGGCCCAGGCGGTTTGTACGGCCAGTCGCGGGGCCCTGCTGACCGGCTGCTACCCCAACCGCCTCGGCCTGCGCGGTGCCCTCGACCATACGGCGAAGGGCGGCCTGCGACCGGAAGAGATCACGATCGCCGAGCTTTTGAAGGGACAGGGCTACCACACCGCCATGGTGGGCAAGTGGCACCTCGGTCACCTGACGCCCTTCCTTCCGACCAACCAGGGATTCGACAGCTACCTGGGCATCCCCTACAGCCACGATATGTGGGGCGGCCACCCCGAAGCCTGGGCGAAGGCCTACTTCCCCAAGCGCGTGCCGCTGCTGGAAGGGACGGAACTGCGCGACAGCCTCTCCGACTTCACCACCCTCAACCGCCTGTACAACGAGGAAGCGGTGCGCATCATCGACGACCACGATACCGGCAAGGGGCCACTCTTCCTCTACCTCGCCCACTCGCTGCCCCACGTGCCGCTGTACGAGGATTCCACCTACCTCTCCCCTACCGGCCAGGGCCTGTACGCCGACGTGATGGCGGAGATCGACGCCGGCGTGGGGGAGGTCCGTCGGGCACTCGCAAAGAAAGGCATGAGCGGCAACACCCTGATCATCTTCTCCAGCGACAACGGTCCCTGGCTCAGCTACGGGGAGCACGCCGGCCGCACGCCCTTCCGTGAGGGGAAGGCCACCAGTTTCGGGGGCGGCGTACGCGTGCCCCTCATCACCTACTGGCCGGGGCATACGCCGATTGGGATGGTCAGCCACGCCAACCTGATGACCATCGACCTGCTGCCGAGCCTGGCGGAGCTGACGGGGGCCCCGCTGCCCACCCGGAAGCTGGACGGACACAACCGCCTCACCGATTTCCTGGGGCAAACGGAATCCGCCGCGCCCGCACCCTACGCCATCTACTGGCTGGACGACCTGCAGGCGGTGGTCAGTGCGGACGGACGGTGGAAACTGCATTTTCCCCACGTGTATACCTCCATGGAAGGACAGGCGACAGCTACCGGAGGCATGCCGGTTCCCTACCGCAGGGATTCCATCGGCCTGTCGCTCTTCGACCTTTCCACCGATCCCGGGGAACGGACCAACCTTCTCGGTGAGCATCCCGCGGTAGCAGCGGGGCTGACGGAATTCGCCGATTCCCTGCGCCGGGACCTGGAGATGAAGTCCCGTAAATAGGGGTCAATCCACCTGTACGCCCGTAAGGAAGTAGTGGAACATCAAGGCCTGCAGGGCGAAGGAGTACACCACGATCACGTAGCCCAGCGGCTTCCAGCGGAAGTAGTGGTAGATCACGTAGGGCAACAACAACCGGATTACGTAGAGCATCGGGAGGTAGTTCCGGATGTGGACGTAGTAGCGGGGATCGAAGCACAGCCAGATCAGGTGGGTGATCACCAGGCCCAGCACCAGGCCCCGGATCGTCAGCCGGGCCTGACGGAAAACGTACACCAGCAGCACCAGCAGGAAGGGATTGGGCTGGAGGTAGCGGTTGATCCCCGTGAGGTAGGTGGCGTTGTGCTCATCCCGCATGAACCAAAACCACTCCGGATTGAAGAATACGATGCTAAGGAGGCTCATCGTGAGGTAGATGACCGACAACAGTTCGATGGGCCGGATGTCGGAGCGCAAACGGCCCCAGCCGAGCCACTCCACGAGGTAGCGAAGTCCGAGTAAGGAGACGAGCATCCCCCCCCAGAAGCTGAAGCGGGTGAGGACCACGATCTCCTCCCCCTCCCCCCGGCCCAGCGGAAAAACGGGCCAGCCGAAGGCGCGGCCCCAGGCTTCCGACTGCGTCTTATAGTACGCCAGGGCATCGCCCACCTGCACGTACTGCACCAGGGCCACCACGAGGGTCGCCAGGGCCAGCGGCAGGAGGTACTGCAGGAGGATGGTGCGCCAGGTAGCCCAGTGGAACAGTTCGTTGCGGGGACGCATCATCAGCTCCATACCCACGAGGCCGGGCACCAGGAACAGGAAGCTGGGCCGCGTCAGGCCCGCCAGCAGCAGGGAGCCGAAGATCAGCCAGGCATTTTTCCGGACTACCCCGTAGAGGAGTGCCGTAGCAAAAGCGAAGTAGACCGCCTCCGCCAGCGGCGTGAACAGGAAGAAAAGGAAGGGCAGCGACATGAAGAGTCCGAGGACCACCGGGTCAGGCCGCAGGAGCCGGCAGAGGAAATAGAGGCTGACCGCATATACGAGCCCGTTGAGCAGACTGATGGCTACCGGTCCCACGCTGAGCAATTTCCACCAGTACGCGAAGAGGGGGAAGAATCCCGCATTATCGGCCTGGCCGGGCGTGTAGTGATAGCCTGCTTGCCGGATGGCGTCGTAATAGGCGGCATCCCACTTCAGGAGATTGGTCGCGCCGGGGAGCACCTCGATGACACCCGCTGCGTACAGCCCTGCGTAGACTCCGACGAAGAGCAGCAGGTAGCCCAGTATAATCAGTGCATAGGGATAGCGGGGGGCGGGGGTCGGCATCGGGTCGAAGATACCGATCCCCCAGGCCACGTTGCTTCTGCCCGCCGTGTCTTACCTTTAAACTCCCCCCCTCGCCCAATGCTGAGCATGAAGGAAAAGGACATGATCGACGGTTCCCTGCGGGGCGACGACCGCTGCCAGCGCGCGCTCTTCGAGCGCTATGCCCCCCTGCTGATGGGCGTCTGCCAACGCTACTGCCGCACCCAGGCCGAAGCCGAGGACGTACTGCAGGACACCTTCGTGCGCCTCTTCGCCAAGCTTTCCCAGTACGGATTCAGGGGCTCCTTCGCCGGCTGGGCCCGCCGCCTCTGCGTGAACG
The DNA here is from genome assembly GCA_038258275.1 of Chitinophagales bacterium. Taxonomy (GTDB): domain Bacteria; phylum Bacteroidota; class Bacteroidia; order Chitinophagales; family Saprospiraceae; genus Neolewinella. The sequence continues at coordinate 55,199 of JBBSPZ010000021.1, forward strand.
TGGCCCTGAAGACCTACCAGCGCAAGCGCTTTACCCTCGAGCAGACCGGCCTCGACAACGTTCCCGAGGGCGCCGGTGCCCCCACGGCCTACGCCGACCTCGGCGAGCTGGAGTTGCTGCAGCTGATCCAGGCCCTGCCCGACGGCTACCGCATCGTCTTCAACCTCTACGCCATCGAGGGCTACACACACAAGGAGATCGGGGACATGCTCGGCATCCAGGAAGCCAGCTCCCGCAGCCAGTTGCTCAAGGCCCGCAAGGTGCTGCAGCAGCAGATCGAAATCCGCCAACGCATCGCCATATGACCCCCATCGACGACCTCTTCCGCGAGGGCCTGGGCGACCGCAAGCCCGACGTACCCCAGGACCTCTGGGCCAAAATCGCCGCCAAAAAAGCCGCCATCCCCGAAGGGGAAGCCCTCGATCACCTCTTTGCCGACAAGCTGGCCCAGCGGCAGGCCCCGGTGCCAACCGACATGTGGGCCCGCATCGTGGCCGCCCGCCAACCCGTGGCCTACCGCTCCTATGCGGCCTTGCTGCTGCTGTTCCTCCTGGGAGGACTGGTCTACTTCCTCTGGCCGGGGACGCAGGTGCAGGGGACCGCGGAAGCAGCCGCATTCCCCGCCGGTCCGGAACAGGACATGGCGGATCAGGGCGGGCTGCGGGAGAAATTCCTCACTTCCCTGCCCCACCCCCCGGACCAGCCGGCGCGCACCCGGACAGCAGCCCCACCGCTGACCGCCAACTCCGGTGAGCGGAAGGAAAGTGCGGGGGTACCGGCGATCCCGCTCCCTACGAATACCCTTACCAGCGAGCGCCCCCGGCCCCGGGCCCTTGCCGCCATCGCCAGTTTACCGATTCCCGTGCCGGCATCGGCAACGGCTGCCGAAGCGCCGGGCGCCGGTGTATCCCCCTCACCGGCCGTCCCCTTCCACCCGACCCGCCGCCGCTTCGAGGCGGAGTTGTTGTTGGGGCCCGCCTACGCCCACCAGACCTTCGGCACGGCCAGCGAAGGCGATCGCAGCCTGCGGGATGCCCGGGAGGTGAGCGAATATCCCGAGGCCAGTTTTCAGCTCAGCGCCCGCCTCCGGTACCGCCTGACCGACCGCTTCCGCATCCTGACCGGACTGACCTACGTAGCGATCCGCAATCAGTTCGAGTACGAAACGGTCGGGGCCCTGCAACGGGCGGTGCTGCAGCGCACGACCAATCGCCTGCAGCTGCTCGAGGTACCCCTGCTCGCCAGCTACGAGTTGCCCGGCCGCCGGCTGCGGCTGAACGTGAACGCCGGTCCGGTGATCAACCTGGCGACCCGGGTGCGCGGAAAGTACATCCACCCCAATTTCGCCCAGCCCCAGGCCCTGGAGGACGACTCCGATTACCGCAGCAACATCGGCGTCGGCTGGATGGCCTCCCTCACCACGACCTACTTCCTGGGCAATGCCGGCACCACCCAGTTACTGCTGGAACCCTTCTTCAAGCACTACCCCGGCTCGTTCACCCGCAGCGGGGCACCGCTCGCGGAGCACTACTGGATGGCGGGCCTGCAACTCGGACTGCGGAAGCAACTGCGCTAGCGGAGGCAAAATTCTTACTTTAGCACCGCTAACCACCCGTCCATGCCAAGCGATGCATCCTCCGTCTCCTTTTCCCCTTCCGACAAATCCGACTGGCTCGTTCGGGTCAGCGCCGAGTTGAAGGGCCGCGCCGTAGAGGCGCTCGACGAAGCGGTCAACGAACGCATCCGCCTGGCCCCCCTCTATACCGCCGAAGAGATCACCGCCCGCCCGCCGCTGAACCGCGACGCCGGCTGGGAAGTGGGTGCCTACGTCGACACCGGCAGCAGCGCGGATATCAACGCCGCCGCCCTCGCGGCCCTCGATCAGGGAGCCGAGGCCCTCCTCTTCCGCCTCTTCCACCAGCCGGAAGCCGAGGAAATCGGGAAGCTCCTCCAGGACATCCGCCTAGACTTCATCTCCCTGCACTGTGCGCTCCGGTACCCCGGGCAGGATCCCGCCGAACTCTTTCGCGACCTGGTCAAATACCTGCGTAAGGAAGGCTACGACCTGAGCAAGATCCGCGGCTCGGTCGATTTCGACCCCCTGCTCGACTGGAGCGAGCCGCCCTTCCCGCCCCTCATCCGCCTGCTCAACTTCGTCGACCGTTGGATGCCGGAGTTCCGGGTGCTGCAGGTGAATGCCGCCGGTTTCAACAACGGCCCCTCCATGGCCGATACCGAGCTCGCCCTCGCCATCGCCAAGGGGGCCGAGTACCTGCAGCAACTGTACGATCGCGGCTACCCGCCCGCCATCGTGAGCGATCACCTGCAGTTTGCCTTCACGGTGGGGACTTCCTACTACGTAGACATCGCCAAGCTGCGGGCGCTGCGCATCCTGTGGGCCAACGTGCTCAAGGGCTTCGGCGTGGAAAACGCCGCCCCCGTCCGCATCGCCGCCCATACCGACCTGGCTACCCTCTCCGACGACCGCGACGCCAACCTGCTGCGGCTCACTACCCAGGCCCTCTCGGCCGTGACCGGCGGCGCCGACCAGCTCTTTCTCGCTGCGGCCGAGGGCGGAGACCTCCCCCCTACCCCCTTCGGACAGCGGATGGCCCTCAACATCCAGCACCTGCTCCGCCTCGAAGCCGGCCTCAACCAGTATGCCGACCCCGCCGCCGGCAGCTATTACCTCGAGACCCTCACCCAGCAACTCGTCGACTCCGCCTGGGAACGCTTCCGGGCCGTCGAGGCCCAGGGCGGCTTTGCGGTGGCGATGGACTTTTAGGGCTGGGGTAGATTTACCCGATCTGTCCCTGTACGTTTTCCAGGTTCCCCTGTTGATGGTCCGGATGCCCTTTGAGGTGGTCAGGTAATCTGGGACAGTTGTGTACAGGATTCGGTAGTGAAACTTAATGAGTGATGGCGCTAGCTTTGTCTAAATTGTAGAAGTGGATGAATAGCTTAAGGTAGAGTTCGTGCATCAACTCAGACTTGGAAAACGACAGGGTCTTACGCACGAAGCGGCAGATTCGCTGCCGCAGGGTGTTGTTCCAGCGTTCAACGTGGTTGGTCAGCCCGGAATCCTTACCCACTGCCGTATACTGAGCTTGCTCCTGCGTAAGTACCTTGGCATAGCTGGCATAAAAGTCACTGTAA
>JBBSPZ010000022.1:0-58341 GCA_038258275.1 Chitinophagales bacterium
GCAGAGCGCGCAGCTCAAAGGCCTCGACGGAGCCGTCCGCCAGGGCCAGCAGCAAGCGTCCGTCGGCGTCCACGCCTTTAACGATGGCCGGAAACCGCTTGCCGCGGTCGGTGCGGACGAAGGTGCTAGGCTGCTCCAGTCGGTAGAGCTGATCGTGGTAATCCGCCTCTAGCCCGGCGCGGCCAGCGGAATCGCTCCGCCCGTAAAAGTGCGCCAGGTCCATGAAAAGGCGGTCGCGGACGGAAACCAGCGGCAGGGCGCGGCCCGATAGGCGGCGGAGGGAAGTGGCGATGTGTTGCAGGGCGGGAGGGAAGGCCTCCTCGTTGACGTTTAGTCCGATACCCACTACGGACCACTGGACCGAACTGCCGCGCAATCCGTTCTGAATTAAGGTGCCGGCAATTTTCCGGTCGCCCGCGTAGATGTCATTCGGCCACTTGATCCGTACGGTGGAGGCGGTAACGGGATCGAGGTAGTGCCGAACGGTGGCGGCGATGGCCAGGGCGGAGAATCGACTGAGGGTGAAAATCGTGTCTACTGACAAATGGTCAGGATACAGCAGGAGGCTGAAGGTCAGGTTGTCATTCGGCGTGGCGTGCCAGCCGTTGCTCCCCTGCCCCCGTCCGGCGGTTTGTGCATCGGCGAGAAAAACATCCCCTTCCCGCAGGCCCCGCTCGCCGTTCAGCGCTTCGATGAGGGCGGAATTGGTGGAACCCAGCTCACTGAAATGCCGGGCAACTTTAGGAACCAGCAAAATGTTTGTTTTGTACCGATCCCGCGGGAATGGTTTTTGCTACCTTCATAACTCTACTAAAGTCTCGGTTTGAATACATCTTCCACATCAACGCGTTCTGCGGCCGTCTCCCAGGAGATGGAACAACGCCTGGACGTTATCCTGGACAGCATCCGGGACATCAAAGGTAAAAACATCCTGCGCCTGGACCTCCGGAAGCTGGATGACCGTCCGGCCGAATTCTTCTTCATCTGTGAGGGGGAATCGACCACCCAGGTTCGGGCTATTGCGCAGAACGTACAAAAGCGCATGAAGCAGGAACTCGGCGAATTCACTAAGAACGTTATTGGCACCCGACCCGCCAACTGGGTCTGCCTCGACTACTTCGATACGGTGATCCACGTGTTCTACCCCGAGACCCGGGCCTTTTACCGGATCGAAGACCTGTGGAGCGACGGAGAGGTGACAGAATTTGAAACCCTTTAGGGTAGCCCAAACCAAAATATGTACGGGCAGCCAACGAAAAGCTAGTCCGCACGTTAGCCATAAGATATGAGCACAAACAATCAGAATACCAATCCTGAGGGAACCGGCGGTCCGAAATTCCAGAGCTACTGGATCTACGCGATCATGTCGGTCGTCCTGCTCGCCCTCGTCCTGACCAACTGGGGAACCGGTGCAACGAGCGAGATCGACCTCAACCGGCTCAATTCCATGATCAAGGACGATGCCGTCGAAACGATCAAACTCGTGAACGGGGACCGGGCCGAGGTCTACATCAAAGCCGATAAGAAGTCAGAAACCCAGTATAAGGATGCGGCCGCAGAGGGCATGGGCGGTGCACGTTACGATTACTTCCTGGAAGTAGCCGACCCCGCTTCGTTCAATGCCTTTGTCAACACCGCCTACGACGACCTGGGGGTACCCTTCGGCGACCGGGTCCGCGTAGACGCCGAACGGCGCACCGACTACCTCGGCAACGCCCTCCAGTGGCTCCTGCCGCTGGCGGTAATCGCCTTCATCTGGATCATCCTTATGCGCCGACTTGGCAGCAGCGGCGGCGGCCCCGGCGGCCAGATTTTCAATATCGGCAAATCGAAGGCTACCCTCTTCGACCAGAACAGCAAGGTAAACATCACGTTTGCGGACGTTGCCGGCCTCGACGAAGCCAAGGAAGAAGTGATGGAGGTCGTAGACTTCCTTAAAAACCCAAAGAAATACACCGCCCTGGGCGGTAAGATCCCCAAGGGGGTGCTCCTGGTAGGCCCTCCCGGTACCGGCAAAACCCTCCTGGCGAAGGCCGTGGCCGGTGAAGCCGGTGTGCCTTTCTTCACGATGTCGGGCTCCGATTTCGTGGAAATGTTCGTCGGCGTGGGTGCTTCCCGCGTTCGGGACCTCTTCAAGCAGGCCCGCGAAAAGGCGCCTTGCATCATCTTTATCGACGAGATAGACGCCATCGGCCGCGCCCGTGGGCGCGCCAATATGCAGGGCGGCAACGACGAACGGGAAAACACTCTCAACCAGTTGCTGGTCGAAATGGATGGTTTCAGTACCGATAAGGGAGTGATCCTGATGGCGGCAACCAACCGCCCCGATGTCTTGGATTCCGCCCTTCTCCGCCCCGGCCGCTTCGACCGGCAGATCGGTATCGACCGCCCCGACCTGCAGGGGCGGGAAGCCATCTTCAAGGTTCACCTCAAGACGATCAAAATCAACGAAACGGTTACCGCGGACGTGCTGGCGGAAATGACGCCCGGATTCGCCGGTGCTGAGATCGCCAATATCTGCAACGAGGCCGCCCTGATCGCCGCCCGCCGCAACCAGGATAGCATCGGGCTGGACGACTTCAACTACGCCCTCGACAAAGTGATCGGCGGCCTGGAGAAGAAAAACAAGCTCATCTCCCCCGACGAGAAAAAGATCATCGCCTACCATGAAGCCGGTCATGCCATCTGTGGCTGGTACCTGGAACACGCCATGCCCCTCGTTAAGGTGACCATCGTACCCCGTGGCGTTGCGGCCCTCGGGTACGCCCAATACCTGCCCAAGGAGCAGTACATTACCCGGACCGAACAGATGCTGGATATGATGTGCATGACCTTCGGTGGTCGCGCGGCCGAAGAAGTGGTCTTCGATAAAATCAGTACCGGTGCGCAGAACGACCTCGACAAGGTGACTAAAATGGCCTACGACATGATCACGGTCTACGGCATGAACCGGACCGTGGGGCAGGTCAGCTTCTACGGCATGAGCCGGGATGCCTACCAGCGGCCGTATTCCGACAACACCGCTACCCTGATCGACGATCAGGTCCGGGAGCTCCTGGAAGGCCAGTACCAACGCGCCAAGCAGTTGCTGCAGGTGAAACGTAACGAAGTCAACCTCCTTGCCGAAGCACTCCTGGAAAAGGAAGTACTAAGCCGCAAAGATCTGGAAACCATGATCGGTCCCCGCCCCGCCGATGCCGAAGAGGGCTATCAGGAGTGGGCTGGAGTTATCGACAACTCCCACGATATGGATAACCACGGGTTGATCACCCCCTAGGCTGCCACTGCCAAATACCGCAGGTAAAGGGCCCCACAACACGGTTGTGGGGCCTTTTTCCTTTGTGATCAACATTATGGTGATTGTGGTATCTTCACGAACTTCAAAAATCTAGCTACTCCTTACTTGACCTTGCCAGATCACGCTCCTCCCGTTGACGCGTTACTCCAGATGCACCAGGATGCTTTCGATTTAGTGACCGAAGGTGTGCTCTGGGTAGATGGTAGCGGACGCATCCAGTACGGCAATGAAAGTGCAGCCGCCCTGCTCGGGTACTCGCGCAACGCCCTGTTGCGGGCCAGCTATTTTGAGATCAATCCCCATTTCAGCATCCTGGGGTGGAAGAAATTCTGGAGCAGGCTGGAAGAAAACATCCAGGAGCGGCTCGATACTGAATTCGTGAACCGCGACGGGAAACTCTTTAGCATCAAGGGCCGCGCCGGGTTCGATATCTACAGCGTGGATCCGGAACTCTGCGTGGTCGTCTTTCAGGCCACCGAAGCCGGAAAACGGGATGCCGACCTCCTGGAGGCCGTACAGCGCGACGGCAACATCGGCAGCTGGGAGGTGAACCTGACCACGGGCCGCGTCTACATCTCGCTGCAAATCCGCAGGTGGATGGGACTGCCCCTGGACCGGGAATTCTACCCCGCCAGCGAGTACCTCGAGATCATTCAGCAGCAGACGGTTACCGATCTGTTCGCTTCGGCCCGACTTGCCTACAAGCAACTGCGCAAAAGCGCCAATTCCGTTGAATTCACCCTGCAGTTAAAGACCCTGGCGACGGATAAACATACCGCCCCCACCACCTACGTCATTCGCGCCCAGTCGGTAGAGAATGAACTGGAGGTCTACAAGGTCTACGGCACGCTGAGTCCGGAGGCAGGCAGCAGCAGTTCCCCGGTCCACCGTCCGATCCAGGAAGACCTGCTGCAGACAGCCCTTGACCGACAGCTGGACGCTGTTTATATCATTTCCTACGCCGACCGAAAGATCGCCTATGCTAACGATCACGCCATGGAGGTAACGGGGTACTCCAAGCGCGAACTGATGGGGGTGCCGGCCTCCGAACTGATCGATCCCGAAGAGTCCGATTTTATGGCCGGAATTTACGACCTGCTGCGGGAGCGAAAGTATGTAGAACGCAGCATGCTGGGGAGCCGGCAGAGCGGGGCCAAGGAGTCGGTCACGGCACGCTTCTACTACTACCAGCGGGACGAGGAGGAGTACATGATCATCATCTCCCGCGACAGCAGCAAGGAAACCGCCTACTCCGAAAACCTACAACTCTACGTCACGACCCTCGACGCCCTGAACGAATGGGTGATCTGGCTGAACCCGGCCAGCGAGGTGGTCCTGCTCAACGACGCCGCCCGCCGGAAGCTGCGCCGCAAGACCAGCCGGGACCTTGAGGGCCTCCATATCCAGGAGCTGATGCCCGACCTCGAGATTCCTCCGCTCTCGGAAATCCGCCAGGAACAGATCGACGGCCGCTTTCGCACGGCCACCGATTACATCTACACGAACACGAGTGGCGACGACCGCACCCTCCAGGTTCGCTTCGCCCAGGTAGCCGCCGGCTCCCGCTTCTTTCTCTGCCTCATTTGCCGCGACGTGACCGTACAGTACACGAACAAGCGGAGGCTGCAGAAAACGAAGCGGCGGGTGGATGAACTCACCAAGCAGTTGCAGAGCGAAAACGAAACCCTGCGCGAACAGATCGAGCAGGTCAACACCAGCGGCCCCATCATCACCGTATCCCGCAAGTATCAGCAAATCCTGGCGCAGATCGCCCAGGTCGCCGACACCGATGCCACGGTGCTGGTCACCGGGGAAACGGGCACGGGAAAGGAACTGCTGGCTCAGTCCATCCACAAATTCAGCACCCGCAGCCGCAAGCCCCTCGTCAGTGTCAACTGCGCGGCCTTACCGGAGAACCTGATCGAAAGTGAACTCTTTGGCCACGAGCGGGGATCGTTTACCGGGGCCTTCGCCCAGAAAAAGGGTAAGTTCGAACTGGCGGATGCCGGCACGATTTTCCTGGACGAAATCGGCGAGTTGCCCCTGGATATGCAGTCGAAGCTCCTCCGCGTGCTCCAGGAAGGGGAAATCCAGCGCATCGGGTCCGTGGAGTCGATCAACGTCGATGTACGCATCGTGGCCGCCACCAACCGCGACCTCGAGCACATGATCAACCAGGGTACGTTCCGCGAAGACCTCTTCTACCGCCTCAATGTATTCCCCATCCACAACCTTCCCCTGCGGGAGCGCACGGAAGACATTCCGGTTCTGGTGAAGCACTTCGCCAAGGTCTATTCCGATCGCATGGGCCGCAACATCACCCACATCAATCCGAAAGACCTCAAGCAGCTCATCGAATATGAGTTCCCGGGCAACGTACGGGAATTGATCAACCTGGTGGAACGCGCCGTGATCACTTCCCAGGGAGACACCCTCAACCTCAATGCGAGCCTGCGGGTCCTCCGGCGCTCCGAACGCAACGACGAGAACTATTCCTTCCGCGGAGAACGGATCGTTCCCTTCGAGGTTATGCAAAAGCAATACATCATCGAAGCCCTGAAGCGCAGCGGCGGCAAGGTCACTGGCCCGGGGGGAGCGGCCGAGTTGCTGGACCTCAATGGCCGAACCCTGATGTCCAAAATGAATAAGCTGGGCATTGACCGCAACAAGTTTACCGGCTAACCTGCCCCTATCGCTTTTTCGCGGGCTGCGGGGCGCGGGTGCGGGGCAACGCATCGAAGGAACCTGGTTCCACTCCGTTCCTTCCCTTGAACGCCATGAGTTGCATACATCAGGTGGGTGGGCAACACCAACTGCTGCCGTAATACGCGCGACCCCGGCTTGCAGCCGTAACACTGTCCGCTGGGACAAAAAGCGTGAACCCAGACAGTTTACGGAATTGAGCTAACTTGACCGGGCTCAACAACCGGCCATGGAAACAAATTTGGGGGGAAAGGTAATCGTGATCGCCGGGGGGGCCGGTAAGGCCGGCAGCATTGGAGAAGTGATGGTCCGAAACCTAATCGCGGAGGGAGCGCTTCCCGCCCTTATCGACCGCAGCGAGCGGGGATTCGCTTATGTTGAGGCGCTCCGGGAACGGGGTATTGATGCCCTCTTCGCGCAAGCAGATGTGACGGATGCCGGGGCGCTTACTACCGCCGTGGAGCGCATTGTCGAACACTACGGCCGTATAGATGCCCTCATCAACAACGTGGGCGTGAATGACGGGATCGGGCTGGACGGAAGCCCCCAGGAATTTCTGGACAGCCTCAAACTCAACCTCGTCAGCTACTGGCTACTGACAAAATACTGCCTCCCCTACCTGCGGGAAAGCCGGGGGAATGTACTGAACGTAAGCTCTAAAGTTGCCCTCACCGGGCAAGGAGGGACCTCCGCCTATGCAGCGGCCAAAGGAGGCGTACTGGCGTTGACGCGCGAATGGGCCCTGGAATTCGTGGCCTACGGGATGCGCTGCAATGCCATCGTCATTGCTGAAAGCTACACCCCCGCCTACGCAGACTGGATCAGCAGCCTGGACGACGGGGAGGCCAAACTCAGGTCGATCACGGAGAAAATCCCCCTCGGCAAACGGATGACCCGGCCACAGGAGATCGCGCAAACCGCGGTCTTCCTGATCTCCGAATTGTCTTCCCATACTACGGGTCAATTTGTCTTCGTCGATGGGGGGTACGTTCACCTCGACCGTGCCCTGATCCACCAAGTTTCCTAGTCGACTATGCCACCTACCGCCCCCGTCGTCGCCCGGTCCGTTTTACTTCCCTTTGTCATCGTGACCTCACTGTTTGCGCTCTGGGGATTTGCCAACGACATCACCAACCCCATGGTATCGGCCTTCAAGAAGGTCCTGGAGCTCGACAACTTCCAGGCCTCCTGGGTACAATTTGCGTTTTATTTCGGCTACTTCACCATGGCGCTGCCGGCCGCCATCTTTGCCAAACGCTACTCCTACAAGAAGAGCATCATCGTCGGGTTGGCCCTCTACGCCACCGGTGCGCTCCTCTTCTATCCGGCGGCCTCCCGCGAAAGCTACGGCTTCTTTCTCCTCTCGCTGTACATCCTCACCTTCGGCCTGGCTTTCCTCGAAACCACGGCTAGTCCCTACATCATGTCGCTCGGTGCGGAAGAAACCGCCACCCGGCGACTCAACCTGGCCCAGGCCTTTAATCCCGTCGGTGCGCTTTCCGGGCTGATCGTGGCCAAGCAATTCATCCTTTCGCGTCTCCAGGTCGAGGAACTGGGCACGGCGGCCTATGCCTCCCTGGACGCAACGGCCCGGGCAGCGGTGCGCAACGCCGACCTGGCGATCATTCGCAATCCCTACGTCATCCTCGGCATCGCGGTGATCGGCATGCTGGTGCTTTTTCTCACCGTCAACATGCCCGAAAAAGCGGAGAAACCCGAAAGCCTGGAGATCGGAGCAGCCATCCGGCGGCTGTGGCGGCAACCCCGCTTCTACGGCGGCGTGGTGGCCCAAACGTTTTACGTCGGCGCGCAGATTATGTGCTGGACCTACATCTACCAGTACGCGGAATCGGTAGGAATTTCAAATGCCGATGCCGTACCCTACGGGATCACGGCCCTGGTCATCTTCCTGATGGGACGGGCGGTCGGTACTTACCTCCTCAAATTCGTGAACGGGGGCAGCTTACTGTGCTACTTCGGGATCGGGGCCATGATAATGACCCTGGCCACCATCTCTCTCGTGGGCCTGCCGGGGCTCTATGCCCTGGTCGGCATTAGCTTCTTTATGTCCATCATGTTTCCCACTATTTACGGCATTGCCCTGGAGGGCCAGGGGGAGGACGCCAAATTCGGGGCAGCTTTTCTCGTTATGGCCATCGTGGGCGGTGCCCTCATGCCCGCGTTGCAGGGACTCATCCTGGATCTCGGTGGTGCCGGCTATTCCGACATCCGAATCCTCGGCGTGCCGGAAGTGAACATCAGTTTCCTGCTCCCCCTCCTGTGCTTCGTGATCGTGGCGATCTACGGCTACCGCACCCACCGCGACCAACTGGCCCATCGCCTGGGTACCGCCCCACCCCGCCCCTAAGTCGATTCACTCCATGACACATTACCTGCTTTGCGACCTCAAAGACGATGCCGGACTCATCGCCGAATACGAGCAACACCACGCTCCCGGTAACACCTGGCCGGAGGTCACGGCCAGCATCCGGGCAGCGGGCATCACCAGCATGCAGCTATTCCGGGCCGGAAACCGGCTGCTCATGGTCATGACTACCGACGCCAGCTACAGCCCGGAGCGTCAGTCCGCCCTCAACGCCGCTGTCCCGGAGGTTGCAGCGTGGGAGGCGCTGATGGACCGCTACCAGCAACGGCTGCCCTTCGCCGACCGGGGCGTCAAGTGGGTGCCGATGCACTGCATCTTCGACCTTACCTATACCGCACCCTGACAATGACCACCCTGGACGCCCACCAGCACTTCTGGCACTACCGCCCCGAGCGCGACACCTGGATCGACGAAAGCATGGCGGCCATTCGCCGTGATTTTTTACCTGAAGACCTGGCACCGCTGCTCCAGAACCACCAGGTTGATGGGTGTATTGCGGTACAGGCCAGTCAGTCCGTAGAAGAAACCGAATTCCTGCTGAACCTGGCCGACACCCATCCCTTCATCCGTGGGGTAGTGGGCTGGGTAGATCTGCGGAGTGCGGGCCTGAGTAATCAACTCGACCGCTTTGCCGGCCACCCGGCCTTCGTCGGCGTACGTCACGTGGTCCAGGCGGAACCGCCCGGCTTTCTGCTCGACAAGCGCTTTCAGCGCGGCATCGGCCTTCTCTCCGAGTACGGCCTGACGTACGATCTGCTCGTCCTGACGCCCCAGCTGGAAGAAGCGGCCGAACTGGTTCGCCGGTTTCCCGGGCAAGCCTTCGTACTGGATCACTTGGCCAAACCAGCCGTTTCTCACGCGGTCCGTGCACCATGGGCCAGTGGGATGCGCGCCCTGGCCGGCTTTCCCAACGTCAGCTGCAAGCTTTCCGGTCTGGTGACCGAAGCCACCGACTGGAACTGGGAGCGGGACGACTTTGCTCCCTTCGTACAGCTCGCCCTGGAGTGCTTCGGATCCGACCGGCTATTCTTTGGTTCCGACTGGCCGGTCTGTACCCTGGCCGCCAGCTACCGGGAAGTGAAGGAATTAACGGAGTATCACCTACGGGAGCTCCCCGCGGAGGCGCGGGCGGCCGTGATGGGAGGAAATGCCCTGCGGTTCTACGGCCTGTCCTGATCGACCCTGAGGGCGATCAACCGCCAGTCGGCGAGGGCGGCGGTGCGCTCCTCAGACGCCCGAAGGAAAGCGGGATCGCGGGTTAGTTGGATGAAATGATCGCGGGAAGGATACTCTACGATCAATATCCTGTCCCAGGCTTCTTCCTCCGGCCCAACGATCGTAAGCAGTGGCTCGCCCGAGTACACCACCCGGCCCCCCAGTTTGGCCAGCAGTGGCCGCACCCGCTCGGCGTAGCGGTCGTAGAGCTCCTGCCCACTCATGACGTGGCCCTGCGCCACGTCCCGGAACCGCAGCAGGTTGAGCATGCGGATGGGGCGGTCAGCCGGCAGGGCTACCAATTCCTGGACTTGGCGGGCATCGGGAGCTAAGTACGGCATGGCGGAATAACTTGCGGCGTGAAGAATGAATGAATAAGGCCTAATGAAGTTACAACTAGACAATTCCGAACTCGTCCTTTTTGAAAGCGCCCTGTTCCGGACGGTGTCGACCCTAATCGTCGGAAGGGATCACCTGCTGCTCGTCGATCCCAACTGGATTCCCGGGGAGGTACAGTTTATCACCGACCGGGTCACCGCCCTTGCAGGGAAGCGGAAGCTGTACCTGTTATTTACCCATTCCGACTACGACCACATCATTGGCTTCGGAAAATTCCCCGGCGCAACGACGATCGCCTCCCGGGCGTTTGTGGACAACCCCGCCCCGGATGAACCGCTGGAGCAGATTCGCACGTTTGACGACGCGTATTACATTACCCGCGACTACCCGATCACCTACCCTACGATCACCCACCCCGTAGGGGACGACGGATTCGCCATGCGAATGGGCACGGAGGACTACCAGTTCTACCAGGCTGCCGGGCACAATCCGGATGGCCTCCTCACCCTCAACCGCAGCCGGGGCATCCTAATCGTCGGTGATTACCTGAGCAACATTGAATTTCCGTACGTCTATCACTCGGTCGCCGCATACCGGGCCACGCTCGCCAAACTGGAGGGGATCATCCGGGAGGAGAAGGTGCGGGTGCTGGTTACGGGACACGGGGATCACACCACGGAAGCTTCCGAAATGCATCGGCGGGTAGCAGAATCCTACGCATACTTGGACGCGCTCGAGGACAGCGTCCGGAACGAGACCCCCTTCGATTTCACCCGCTTGTTCGAGCGCTATGCCTTTCCGGGAATTATGGGAAAATTCCACGCGGGCAACGTAGCGACGATGCGGCGGGAAATTTGAGGGAGCGCACGCCAAGCTTTTCCTACCTTGCTCGTCATGAACACCCCCGCACCCGCGTTTCCCGCCCTGCTGCATTACGAGGTGGCCCATCGGATCCTGATGGGGTACATGGATTATTACTACAGCTTTAAACTCATCACCAAACGCGCCTGCATCCGCTTCGAGACGCGGGACTGGCACGGTACCCAAGCCGACGCCCGCAGCCGGATTGCCCTGTACCGCGACGAGGTCGGCCGCACCACCCGCCTGCTTCACGAAATCCTGGGGGACCAGCCCAGTGACAAGCCCTTTTGGATCAAAGTCAGGGAGGCCTTTGCCGAGGAAATCTCCCACTTTAATACCCGTAATATTGCCGAGACCTTTTTCAATTCCGTGTACCGCCACGCGCACGGGATCGGGGCCGACCGCGAGGTCATGTTCGTAGAGCGGACCGGGAGTTACCGCGAGTACAATGGCATGTCCACCATTTCGTATGCCTTTACGGTCGGCGACGCTCCCCTGGGCCGGGTGGTACAGCAAGTACTCGACTGCTTTCCCTTCGGGGTGAAGTGGGACGACCGGGCGCGGGACGTACAGCTAGTCGAAGACCGCTGGCAATCTCACCTCGGCGCCCACGGGGGACGGGAAGCGAACGACCGGCTGGAGATCCTGCAATCCCTGTTCTACCGCAACAAGACCGCCTACATCGTAGGGCGCTTCCTGCGCCGGGGCAAGGTGTCGCCCTTTTTATTGCCGTTGATGCACCCCGTCGGCCGCGGGATACTGATCGATGCCCTCCTGTTGGAACCCGACCAGATCGTGTCCATTTTCAGCTACCACCGGTCCTATTTTCTGGCCGACATCACCGTACCGTCCGACATGGTCGATTTTATTCACAGCTTCATGCCGAGCAAGCGCATCAGTGAGCTCTACAATGCGATCGGTTTCGAAAAGCACGGGAAGACGGTCTTTTACCGCGAACTGCTGCGCCACTTTGAAGAACGGGAGCCCTCCGATACGATCGAACAGTTCGTGAGTGCGCCGGGGATCGCGGGCATGGTGATGTACGTGTTCACCACCCCCCGGCTCAATATGGTATTCAAGGTGATCCGCGACAAATTCGCCCCGCCCAAACAGGTGAGCGCGGAGACCGTGAAGGAGAAATACGACCTGGTCAAACACCACGACCGGGTGGGCCGCATGGCCGACAGCTACCTCTTCGAGAAGCTCTCCCTGCCCCTCAGCCGCTTCAGCACGGAGTGCCTGGAAGCCCTGCGGGAAACGGCCCGGAGCAAAGTACAGGTCACTGAATCCAGCGTGCTCCTCTCCCACGTCTACGTAGAGAAGAAGATGACCCCCCTCAACCTCTTCCTGCAAACCGCCGACGAAGCCATGGCCCAGAAGGCCCTCCGCGACTACGGCCGGGCCATCAAGCAGCTGGCCGCCGCCAACATCTTTCCGGGCGATCTGCTGCTGAAAAACTTCGGCGTCACGCGGGTCAACCGGGTAGTCTTTTACGACTACGACGAGATCGAGCTGGTCACCGACTGCACCTTCCGCCACCTCCCCATCCCCCGCACGCCCGAGCAAGAAATGGCCAGCCAACCCTGGTATTACGTGGGACCGCGCGACGTCTTCCCCGAAGAGTTTCCGGGCTTTCTGCTGCGCGCCGGTCCCCACCTGGATTACCTACGGCAACAACACGGGGAAATTTTCGATGCCAACTTCTGGAACGACGTCAAACGCCGGCTCCTGGCGGGTGAGATTATGGATGTGTTTCCTTACCGTACCGGTTGCCGGTTTTTGCAGTGAGGCGGGTTACTGGTGGCGGGCTCGGGCTATGCGCCAGCGGGTGCGTAGGGTGGTCGTCTCGCCGTAGCTGAGCCGGCGGTAATCACCCTGCAATTCGAGCTCTACAAATTCCCTTACCGGATCGAAGTAGACTTCCAGGGGGGCGTGCCCGGGGGCTACGCGGTAAAAATCCCGGACCACTGTGTGCTTCTCCAGCACCAAGTCGTCGAGGTAGTAGCGCACCGGTACGGTATCGAGGTTGGCGAACACCTTATTCGGCTGAGTATGGCGGTCGTCAAAGTGGATGGTCCGTGCGTGCTTCTCCGTTGCTACGGTGTTTCCGGGGCGTTGGAGGCGGACCGAATCGGCCAGGAACTCCACGCGACCGGCGTAGGGCAGTCGGGTAACTTCCCAGGCGGCTACGCTGCGGGTGCTGTCGCCCTCATTCGTTAACCAGTACGTCATTCCCAGGTCCGAGTCAGGACCGAGGCGGTAGCGTTTCTGCAGCACCAGTCCGCTGCTGTCCCTGGGGCCGATCAACAGGATAGCGTAGTCCCCGAGTTCCTGTACCGTATACGGGCCACGGTCGATGGCGGCGGGCGGGGGCCACCCCCAGTCGGCCTGCGGACTCGGCCAGGCCACGCTGCCGAAGGTAAAGCCGCTGCTGTCGCGCCCGGTGCGCAACAGTTCCTTTCCGCCGTAGGTCAGGCTGGTGATCCGCCCGCCGTACGCCGGTTCGACGGTCAGCGTGATGGAATCACGGCTAAGCACGATCGGTCCGGGGGAGATCACATCATCCGAGGCGGGGCCGCAGGTGCACAGGAAAAGCAGGGGGAGAAACGCAAGCAGTAGATGGGGCAACTTCAGGGAATCAGACCAGCGGCTCATCCTCGGGATCTACTTGTTGAAGGAAATTGTAAATAATGTTCAGGTTCCGGACCTGGCTAAAGGGAATGACCAGGTAGTCTCCGGGCAGGTCGTAGTTCGGGGCCTGGTCCTGCCTCCTACCCGGCGGGGGAGCGTAGCCGGCTCCGGACAGATCAGGATTATGGCGGCGAATCGCGCTGCTGATGAAGATCTGGTCGATCACCTGTTCCCGGTTCAGCGAATAGTTTTCGAGTACTCCGGAGTACAGCACGGCGTTCCCGGCGCTGCCGTCGACCAGCAGGTCTACCCAGATGAAATTAAGCCTGCTCCTGAGGGGTGCGGGAAGCACGTACCCCGTGAAGTAGCGGTCCCAGTCGTTCAGGACGCGCAATCCCTTATACTGCTGGTCGTAGCCCCGGTCGAGCACGATGCGTTGCAGGCCGTACCCCAGCAGGGCGGCGGTGCCGCAGAGCAGGAGGACGTACCCGACGAAGGGCAAGTAGCTTTTCTCGATGGCAACGAAATCTGCCGTCTCCAGCACTCCCCCGGTCCCGAGCAAGTATACCAGGCGAAAATCGGGAGCAAATCCGGCTGAACGCGCCACGCCCATCCCGATAGCGTGGAGCAGCAGGGCGACCAGGATCATGATGATGGTTTCGCTGAGGAGGCTAAAATCCAGGCTCCTGCGCAGGGAATTGCTGCGGATGTAGGCGTAGCGAAACGCGATACCCGGCAGCAGCAAGAGCACGATCAGGAGGGCACCGAAGGCAAAACTCATGCTTCTGCGGGCCGTTCTCTATCCTCGGTTTCGATATCTAAGCGATTGATCGGTATGCTCCGGTAGTACTTTCCGTCGTACTCGAATTCGCGCTTGAATCCACTCCCGGGCTCCTGAGCGGCGATGGCCGATTTCAGGGCGGCACGTTTGGCTTCAGCCGGCATCCGGCGAAAATCATCCGACTGAAATGCTTGCATGGCTGGAGGTTTACGGAAAGATAGGAGAATACGGGTAAATCTACTTCATTGAACGCCGGGCCACCTCCCGGGGTTTCTATCCCCATGCCCGATCGCCTGCTTCAGCTTGCCCCCGACCCCAAAACGCTCGAAAGCGGCCGCCGGCTCTTTTACAGCCGGCGGTGGACCCAGCTCGGGGGGGACGGCCAGTGGCTCTGGGGTGAATTCGACGTGGGCGGCAAGCGGCCGATCCAGTCGGCGGTCCAGTTGGTCGAGGCGAAGTTCAACTGCAGCTGCCGGGCCCGGGCTCGCCCCTGTGCCCACGGACTTGCCCTGGTGCTCCTCCTGAAGAACAACCCCGACCGCTACACCGTAGGCCAGCCCCCGGAGTGGGTGCGGTCCGTACAGCACCTGGCCAGCCGCTCGCCGAAGGTAACCCAGGACATCACCAAGGCCGACGAGCGCCTCTCCGCCCGCCTCGAACTCATGACGGCAGGCATCGACGAACTGGACTTACGCCTGATCGACGTGGCGCGCCGCGGCATCGCCGACACCCTCGGGCAGGGCAGCGAAACCTGGCTTACCGCAGCCACCCGCCTCACCGACGCCAAATTGCCCGGACTCGCCGGCCGGCTCCGGCGCCTGGCCAGTCTGGGTTCGGAGGGGACCGAAGCCGAGATCGCGCGTACCCTGGGCGACCTGTACCTGTTCATCCGAGCCTGGCGCAAACGGGACGACCTGCCGCCCGAACGCCGTGCCGAACTCTACCAGCTCGCCGGCATCAGCAGCAAGCGCGACGACCTGCTCTCCCTCCCCGGGAAGGAGGACCACTGGCTGGTGGTCGGCACCGTGGAGGGGGAAGAAGACCGCTTGCGCTACCGTCGGGTATGGTTGCGCGGGGAACGGACGCGTCGCTTTGCCATGTTGCTTGATTTCGCCTTTGGCGAGCAGCCCTTCGAGCAATCCTGGCCCCTGTCGGCCTCCTTCGAGGGGGCCGTTCACTATTTTCCGGGGAGCTATCCCCAACGGGCCATTTTTCCTTCTCCCCGTCCCGGCGGACGTCCCTACGATGGCTTGACGGGTTACGCGACCTTTGCCGACCTACTCGAGAATTACCGTCGGGCCCTGGCCGTAAATCCATGGCTGCTTCAGTACCCGGTCTACCTCAATGCCGTATGCCCGGTAAAGCGGGGGGATGAAATGCTGCTGGTCGATCGGCAGGGCGTCGCCTATCCGGTACCTTCCGAATTTGGTGGCTTCTACCGCCTGCTGGCCGTGAGCGGGGGGCGCGACATGGCGCTGATGGCGGAATTCGACGGCTATCAGTTGTGGCCGCTGAGCCTGTTCACCGATCTCGGCCTCGTCCGGGCCTGACCGTTTTGCTACCGGCGTCCCCGCACCATGCGCCACTTACCCTGGAGGTCCTGGCGGCGTTCGACCTCGGTGTATCCGTCTTCTTCAAGCAATTCGACGACCCGTTCACTGTTGAATTCGTTGACCTCCAGGTAGAGTTTTCCGCCCTCCATCAACGCCGACTGCCCGGCCTGGCTGAGTTGGCGGTAGAACAGGAGGGGATCTTCCTGGGGTGCAAACAGCGCCAGCCCCGGCTCAAACCTGAGGGTGGAATCACTCATCACCGGTCGTTCGGAGGGGGGGATATAGGGGGGATTGGAAACGAGGACGTCGTAAAAATTCGCCTGGAGGTAGGTGTTTTCCGAGAGCAGGTCACCGGTTCCGAACTGCACGGTCAGGGCGAGGCGGTCGCTGTTCCATTCCGCGATCCGCAGGGCTTCCGGGCTGACGTCCCACCCTTCACAGGCCCACTCCGAACGTTTTGACTTCAGCGCCAGGGGAATACAACCGGAGCCGGTCCCGAGGTCGGCGACCCGCAAGTAGGAGCCCGAGAGGTGGTCTTCCAGGATCCAGTCCACCAGTTCCTCCGTCTCCGGGCGGGGGATAAGGACGGACGGGGAAACCCGCAGTTGGAGGCCGTAAAAATCCGCGATTCCCGTCACGTACTGCACCGGCTCCCCTTCCCGCAGCCGCGTCAGCGATTCCGTGGCCAGCTGTTGCTCGTGTTCGCTAAGGCTGCGGGAGCCTTCGCCCCTGCGGGAGTTGAAGAGGTCCTCCATCACCAGCCGGGTAACGGATTGGGCCTCCTGTTCACCCAACAGTGGGAGCAGCGCTTGCTTGATTTGTCCCCATAATTCATCCGTTTGCATACCTTTTTTTATCGTTTCCGACTTGCACATCGGATGTGCCTGGCGGAAGGACTAGAAATGATTCTTCCACATCATCGACTCCACGGGCCGGTCGCTCACGGTATTGTACTTCGCACTCGGCTTCTTGTTGTAGTAATTTTCGATATCGCCCTCGACGGCGAAGTAGATGAGCTGCCCGATGGGCATACCGGCGTATACGCGCACGGGGTGAGTGCAGCTGATCTCCAGTGTCCAGTGGTTGCAGAAGCCGACGTCGCCCTTCCCGGCGGTAGCGTGGATGTCGATGCCGAGGCGGCCGACGCTGCTCTTGCCCTCGAGGAAGGGCACGCTGCTGTGGGTTTCGGTATACTCCCGGGTGACGCCGAGGTAAAGGGTATTGGGGTGCAGCACGAAGCCTTTCTCGCCGATTTCCATCTCCTCGATCTCGTTGTGCTTCCTTGCGTCGAGGATGTGGTCCTTGTACCGGGCCAGGTACTTTCCGAGGTGCACATCGTAGCTGTTGGTACCCAGGTTGGCGCGGTCGAAGGGGGTGATGATGATTTCTCCGCGCTCCATGGCGGCCAGTATCTTTTTATCGCTCCAGATCATGGGACCAAGGTAATAAGGAAGCCGTACCCAAAGCCGGCAACAAAGTCTTCAAATAAAGTTAGACTGCACTAACTTTGTGCTTTAGATTAGACTTACCCCATGCAAACCATACACACCAAATCACTGCAGGAGGTTAACGCCTCGGTCTATATCGGCAGTAAGAAGCAGGGCTGGCGTCGGCTGCTCGCGTTTGTGGGTCCGGCCTACCTCGTCAGTGTCGGCTACATGGATCCGGGCAACTGGGCGACGGACATCGCCGGCGGCTCGGCCTTCGGGTACCAACTGATCTGGGTACTCCTGATGTCCAACGTAATGGCGCTGCTCCTGCAGAGCCTCAGTGCCCGCCTGGGATTGGTCAGGCAGCTCGACCTGGCCCAGGCCTCCCGGGCGAGCTATCCGAGGGGGGTGAACTACGTGCTGTACGGACTCGCGGAGATCGCCATCGCGGCCACCGACCTGGCGGAAATTCTCGGAATGGCCATCGGCCTGCAGTTACTGACGGGCCTTCCGCTGCTCTGGGGGGTCGGACTGACCGTCTTCGACACCTTCCTTTTCCTGCTGCTGCAACGCTTCGGCGTACGTAAGATGGAAGCCTTCATTATTGCCCTCATTTGTATTATCGGGGGGGCCTTCGTCGTGGAAATGGTCCTGGCGAATCCCGACCTGGGTGAACTGGCCGCGGGCTTTATCCCCAGCATTCCCGATTCCGCAGCACTTTACATTGCCATCGGCATCATCGGCGCGACCGTCATGCCCCACAACTTGTATCTCCACTCCGCCCTCGTCCAGACGCGCAAGTTTGGCGGCGGAGCGCAGGAGCTGAGGAAGGCCATCAAGTATAACTTCATCGATTCGGCGATCGCCCTCAACCTCGCCTTTTTCGTGAACGCGGCCATCCTGGTCCTTGCTGCGGCGGCTTTCCACCGCAACGGCCTCTTCGAGATCGCCGAGATCCAGGACGCCCACCGCCTGCTGGAGAACCTGCTGGGCTCCCGGCTCTCCCCTATCCTCTTCGCCGTGGCCCTTATCGCGGCCGGACAAAGCTCGACCATCACCTGCACCCTGGCCGGGCAGATCGTCATGGAGGGGTACCTCCACATTCGGCTGGAGCCGTGGATCCGACGGCTGCTCACCCGCTTGCTGGCGGTGATCCCCGCCTTCCTGGTCATCCTGTACTTCGGGGAGGAGGAAACGGGGCCGATGCTGATCTTCAGTCAGGTACTGCTGAGCCTGCAACTGGGCTTTGCCATCATTCCCCTCATTCACCTGGTCTCCGACCGGACCACCATGGGGGAATTTGCCATTGGTACCCCCATCCGGATCGCGGCCTGGGTGATCACGGCCATCATCGTCGGCCTCAACCTTCAGCTGGTGATCGGCGAGGTATCCGGCTGGCTGGCGGCCGCCGGCGACCGGGCGTGGATCCTCTGGGTCACTCTGGAACCGGGAATCGTGGCGGCACTGGGGCTGCTGCTCTACCTGATCCTGAAGCCTACGGGAAAAACGTCCTGATCAGTTCAAACATCAAGCCGGTACCTCGGCCTCATACTCTCCGACCGGATTGAAGTCCTCCAGCCAGTAATCGGTGCTGAACAGGGTCACCGCTACGGACTGTTCCCCCTGGGGCTGCGCGGCGGCGGACCACACGATGAAGGGTGCGGATGGGAACTCACCGCCCCTGATCTCGTCTTCGTAGAGGCGGTGGAGCAGCGCGTGGCCGTCCATAGCGGGGGCCATCAAACGCAGCAGCAGGGCCGCTTCCGGAGATTGCAGCAGCTCGGCGCCCTCCTCCGTTTTGGCGGTGAGCCGGAGCACGACCTTCCGGCCATCGGGTTTCGGATGGCCTCCGTTGTAGGCCGCATAGAGCAGGCTGCCGACGCGAAAGAAATTGCGGTGGTGTTTGGGTTCGGGGTATTCCTCCCAGAGGCGCTCGGTATCCATTTCGTGGCTGGAATTCTGGATCTGGCCGGGCGTGAGGGCATCTTTCGGAAAGACGAAGTTCATGAGTAACTCGGCCGCTTCGTTTTTGGGCAGGTCGGCGATAGATAGGTAGGCCATTTCCTGCACTTCCTTATCGGAAAGATCGGAGGCGTCGCCGTAGTCGGTGAGCTCGAGGAGCTTGCGGAAGTCGTCGGTAGTCCAGTCGCCGGGAAGTTGGAGCAGGGATTCGGAGGTGACGGGGTGGACGGTAAATTTATGGGTCATGGTTCCCGAACGTATCGCTCCATTCGATGTGCGTTTTTTCCTTCCTCCGGTGGTGTACCGGCTACCGTAGGAGGAGTCGGCAGGATCAACCGGAGTCGATACGGTGGCAGCGGCCTGACCTATACGGCTTTACCCCTCCTTGCACCCGCGTCCCCGCAACACCTTGCGTACTCGCCTCGTTTACCGTGCATAAGCTTTCGCGATGCTCCGTACCTTCTCCTTCCTGCTCTTTTTTCTCTGCTTTTCTGTGGTCGCCCGGGCGTCGACCATCCTGATCCCGATGGACGAAACCCAGACCGATCACCTCAAGGCCTACGGCATCACCTACTGGGTGCTCAACAACAACATCGAGGCCTGGTGGCTGCTCAACTACCGCGGGGGAAGTTTCGCTTTTCAGCACAGCCGGGAATTTGAACGGGAGTGCCTGACGCGGGGGGTGAAGTACGAGGTGATCCCCGACAGCCGCTTCAACAGCATCCTGGCCGAGATCGCCGACCCGGAAAAGAACATGGACGCGATGAAGCTCGAGAAAGCGCCAAAAATCGCCGTCTATACCCCCGACTACAACTTCCGCGAAGGCACCGAAGTGCAACCCTGGGACGACGCCGTGACCCTCGTGCTTACCTACGCCGAGATCCCTTACGAAACCATCTACGATACCGAGGTGCTGGCAGATAAACTCGCGGAATACGACTGGCTCCACCTCCACCATGAGGACTTTACCGGGCAGTTCGGCCGCTTCTACCGCAGCTTCCACACCGCCCCCTGGTACCGCCGACAAGTGGCTTACCAGGAGGAGCTTGCCGCTAAGAATGGCTACGATAAGGTGAGTCAACTCAAGCTCGGCGTCGTGAAAAAGGTAAAAGAGTACGTCGGCGGCGGCGGCTTCATGTTCGCCATGTGCTCGGCTACCGACAGCTACGACATCGCCCTCGCAGCCGACGGCACCGACATCTGCGCCCAGTACTACGATGGCGACGGCATCGATCCCAACGCCCAGTCGAAGCTCGACTTCAGCAAGACCTTCGCCTTCGAGAACTTCCAGCTCGAGCGCAATCCCCTCGAGTATGAGTTCAGCGATATCGACCACAATCCCCGACCGGTGACCGAGGAGCAGGATTACTTCACCCTCTTCGACTTCAGCGCCAAGTGGGACCCCGTGCCTACCATGCTGACCCAGAATCACGTCCGCACCGTCAAGGGATTTATGGGGCAGACCACCGCCTTCACCAATTCTCACCTCAAGAGCGGCGTGCTCGTACTCGGCGAAAATAAGCCCGCCCAGGAGGCCCGCTACCTCCACGGCCAGTTTGGCGAGGGCTTCTTCACCTTCTACGGCGGCCACGATCCGGCCGATTACCGCCACCTCGTCAATGATCCGGAGACTGATTTGAGCCTGCACCCCAATAGCCCGGGCTACCGGCTGATTCTGAATAACATTCTCTTCCCGGCTGCTAAGAAGAAGAAGCGGAAGACGTAATTCGCTTTGCGCATTAGTAGCGCTCACTGCTTTCGTGTTAGCGAGTCGTTGTGCTGCTGGTGCGGCTTCCCTGCGCTCAGCTTACAGCAGTGGTGTGCTTGCCGTTGGGAGCCTAATTTTGGGAACTTCGTCTACCTTTGCCGACGTACTCATTTCTAATAGCCACAACCGCTACAGCGAACTCAGCGAGCACTACCAGCGGAAGCTCTAACGGCGACCGAAGGAAGCGTCTAAAGCGAGCGCAGCGAGTTTTAACGGCCTAGCCCTCTCCTCTATTGATACAGATCTTCGTAACCGGCGGCACCTTCGACAAGGAGTACGACTTCGTGACCGGCAAGCTCTTCTTTAAGGACAGCAGCCTGCCCAAGATGCTGGACGTAGGCCGCTCTACCCTCGACGTGAGCATACGTACCCTGATGATGGTGGACAGCCTCGAAATTACCGACCAGGACCGGGCCAACATCGCCAACAACTGCCGGAGCGCGGATACCAACCAGGTCCTGATCACCCACGGTACCGATACCATGTCCGAGACCGCGCACTACCTGGCCCAGGAGGACATCCGGGACAAGACCATCGTGATCACCGGGGCAATGGTTCCCTATGCGTTCGGTAGCTCTTCGGATGGATTTTTTAACTTGGGCAGTGCGTTGGCCTTCGTGCAGTCGCTCCCGCCGGGAGTATACATTGTCATGAACGGCCGCTACTTTAGCTGGGACGGCGTACGGAAGAACCGCGCTACCGGCTTTTTTGAAGCTGTTTAACCCTACCACTATGATGCCCGCCTGGCTGGCCCGATTCATGTTTCGCCTCAACGGCATGCGGTTCGTCGATCACAACCACGGCAACTGGCCCAAGAAATGCGTAATACCCACCGGTCCGCACACCAGCAACCGCGACTTTCCGTACGGGATCTACGCCCGGGCCGCTGCGGGTCGGTACATACAATTCGCGGCGAAGTCCAGCCTGTTTAAGGGCCCGATGGGCGCCGTCATGCAGTGGATGGGCGGGGTGCCCGTGGTGCGGGAGAAGCGTACCAACTTTACCCAGGCGGTCGCCAGGATATTCGCCGAGCGGGAGGAATTCTACCTGTGCATCGCTATGGAAGGTACCCGCAAGAAGGTGGATCGTTTCAAGACCGGCTTTTACTGGATCGCCCGGGAGGCGAAGGTACCGATGGTCTTCTGCAAGTTCGATTTTGGCAATAAGGTGATCGAGTTTTCCAAGCCCTTCTACCCTACCGGCGACGTGCGGGCGGATCTCGATTTCATCTACCGCTACTTCGACGGGGTAGAGGGACTGGTAGCGGCTAATAGCTTTGATTATGATCCTGGGGTTCTGGATGAGCTACCTGCTGCTGAAGGGGAAGGTTCACCACAGGCTCAATCGAAAAAAATGGATTGATCGTCCTCACTTCGCTTGGAGAAATTGTCGCTCGCTACGCTCGGTTTTTCACCACGGATTGCCACAGATTAGGACACGGATTACAGTACGTACCTTTTGATGCCGGTTTGCATATTCTGCATATTGAAATTCATCAGTAGTCCCACCTGAAAGTTGGAAAGCCGTAGATAGGTCAGTAGTTGGGCCGTATGAATTGGGAGAAGGCGTTCTACGGCCTTAATTTCCACGATGACGCTTTTGTCGCTGAGTAGATCGATACGGTAGCCCACCTCTAGCGTCATGTTATTATATGACAAGGGCAAGCCAACTTCACATTCTACCAGATGGCCCATTCCACGCAACTCGTGAGCGAGACACTGCTGATAAGCGGATTCCAACAGGCCAGGACCGAGTGCACTGTGGACAATGAAGGCGGCACCACGGATGGCATAAGTAGTATGTTCTTGTATCATACCACAAACTTCTAACCCGCCACTCTACACTCAGTAGAGTGGTGTAAAATCTGTGTTAAATCCGTGCCCTAATCCGTGCGAATCCGTGTTGAGGCATCCTACAACGCCTCAACGATCACAGCAGAAGCACCCCCACCCCCATTACAGAGCGTAGCCAGTCCGTACTTCCCACCCCGCGAGTGCAGCGTATTGATTAGCGTGACGAGGATACGCGCCCCGGAAGTGCCCAGCGGGTGGCCGAGCGAGACGCCACCTCCGTTCACGTTCATATTATCGCCTTGGAGGCCGAGTTCCCTGGCGAAGGCCATGGGCACCACCGCGAAAGCTTCATTAACTTCCAGGTAGTCCATGTCTTCCATCGTCAGGCCGGCACGTTCGGCGGCCAGGGGGGCGGCTTTGGTCGGGGCGGTGGTAAACCACTG
Source organism: Chitinophagales bacterium (assembly GCA_038258275.1). Lineage (GTDB taxonomy): Bacteria > Bacteroidota > Bacteroidia > Chitinophagales > Saprospiraceae > Neolewinella. The sequence continues at coordinate 23,164 of JBBSPZ010000022.1, forward strand.
CGGCTCGTGGGCGGCGTCGGCGAAGGAAAGGAGCTTGGCCAGCGGCTTGAGTCCCAGCTCGTCGACGACCTGCTGGCTGACCAGCACCAGGGCGGCGGCACCGTCGTTGATCGTACTGGCGTTGGCGGCGGTGACGGTCCCGTCCTTGCTAAAGGCGGGGCGAAGGGAGGCCATCTTGTCGAACTTGACCTTCTTGTATTCCTCGTCTTCGGAAACGACTACGTCGTCGCCCCGGCGTTGGGGGATGCTGACCGGCACGATCTCCCGTCCGAAGGTGCCGTTTTCGGTCGATTCGGCGCTGCGCTTGTAGGAGTTGGTGGCGTACGCGTCCTGCTCCTCGCGGGTGAAGCCGTACTTCCTGGCGGTGGCATCGGCGCAGGTGCCCATGGCGTTTTGGTCGTAGGCGTCGGTGAGGCCGTCCTTGGTGAGGCCGTCGATGAGCGTACGGTCACCGAACTTGGCGCCCCAGCGGGCATCGGCTACGTAGTACGGGATGTTGGACATGCTTTCCATGCCCCCGGCCACGACGACGTCGCTGTGGCCGAGCATGATCGCCTGGGCACCGAACATCACGCTCTTCATGCCGCTGCTGCAGACCTTGTTGACCGTGGTACACGGCACCGTATTCGGGATCCCGGCCCCCAGGGCAGCCTGGCGGGCGGGGGCCTGTCCGAGGTTGGCGCTCACCACGTTACCCATGAAGACTTCCTGTACGCGGTCGGCCGGGATCCCGGCTTTCTCCAGCGCGCCCTTGATCGCCGCGCTGCCCAGCTGGGTAGCCGACAGGGAAGCAAGCGCACCGCCAAACGAGCCAATGGGCGTACGGACGGCGGAAATGATGTAGACGGGGGGGTGGTGGTGCTCGGGCATAATTGTAACGTTTGGCTAAAGATAGTTGTCTTGCTAACAGTCCATCACTACGTAAAGATGAGTGGGAAGGCAAAGGGCGCGGCGCGCGGGTGCAAAGTAAGATCGGATAGGGAGGTACATCGGTTCGGCATCCAGCACCTTGGGGTACGGGGGCTTGATCAGAGTTACCAAAGTCGCCGCTGCGCGGTAGGTTTGCACCCATGAAGCAGATCTCCGAACTTCTCAGCCTACTCGACCTCGAACGCCTGGAAGTCAACCTCTTTCGCGGCGAAAGCCGTTCGGTCGGCAGCGCCCGGGTGTTCGGCGGACAGGTACTCGCCCAGGCGCTGGCCGCGGCCATGCAGACCATTCCCGACGACCGCCACGTGCACAGCCTGCACGGCTACTTCGTGCTGCCCGGCGATTTAGATGTTCCCATCGTATTTGAGGTGGACCGGATCCGTGACGGCGGCAGCTTTACTACCCGTGCCGTCAAGGCGATCCAGAACGGACAGGCGATCTTCCATTTGACGGCCAGCTTTCAGCTCGACCAGCAGGGATTCGACCACCAGATCGAGATGCCGCAGGTGCTGTCGGCCGACGAACTGGTCAGCTACGAGGGCATGGCCAAGCAATTCGGCGACCAGCTGCCCAACAACATCCGTAAGTTGCTCAGCATCGAGCGGCCGCTGGAGTTCCGGCCGGTGGAGTTCCTCAATCCCTTCGACCACGAGAAGTATGCCCCGACGCGCAACGTCTGGTTTCGCACCAAGGGCGAAATGCCCGACGACCGTCGGCTACAGGCCCTCGTCCTGGCCTACACCAGTGACTACAACTTACTGACCACCGCCCTGCTCCCCCACGGCCGGGCGACCGACTACCGTAATCTCCAGATGGCCAGCCTCGATCACGCGATGTGGTTCCACCGTCCCTTCCGCGTCGACGAGTGGCTGCTCTACAGCATGGACAGTCCGAGTGCCAGCGGGGCGCGCGGGTTTACGCGGGGAAATATCTTCGATGCCTCGGGGAGTTTGGTGGCTAGTGTGGTGCAGGAGGGGTTGTTGCGGGAGAAGAAATAGAGACTCGCTCCACTCGCGGTTAGAGTGCTTTCCAGTGGACGAAGCGGGCGGGATTGGATTGCATATAAGACAGCAGTTTTCCGACTTCCTCAGACTGCTGACAAAGCGATAGGTAGTCTTCCCGCATAATGTATTTTGCATCAACAGCGAAATCCAGCCACACCTGGGTTTCGAAGTTCTCACCAATTGCGATGGCCAGTTTGGAGCGGTAGTGTTTAGGGTAAGTACGTACCGCATAGACTTCTCCCAAATTAGCACACCCCGACCGCGAGGAGCGCCGGATTTGATCGGTGAGGCTTTTCTCGCTCGGTGGGAAGTTGGAGGTGATGCGATGAACGCGGCGGGCAAGGAGAAATCCTTTTCTGTAGGCAGCCCATGATCTGAATCCTGACGTCAACACAATCTGATTCTTTAGTGAGCGATAAAAGTATTTTTACCGTCATCAACCAACCGTAGAATAGACGAATACTTACGAATATACACGTTTACAAACGGGTAGTCAGTATTACCTCAGCAGCCTGCCTCACCATGTGCTGGAGAACCTCGGCGCTCCCATCACACTGTACGTTAGGAATTTGTACCTTTGCGCCCGAATTGACAACCTGTCCTGGGCAAGGCCGATACTTTAGGGTATGGTTTGCAGCGTTCTAACGGCGTAGCCCTCTAACCCCATCTAACGCGCTTCGCGCTCTAACATGCTCACCGCCACCGGCATCTACCAACAGTACGGAGACCGTATCCTGTTTGACCGCGTCACCTTCACGATCGGTACCCGCGACAAGCTGGGCCTCGTCGGCCGCAACGGAGCGGGAAAGTCCACGATGCTGAAGATCATCGCCGGCGACGTCAGCCCGGACGAAGGGAAGATCCAGCGGGAGAGCGGCTCGACCCTCGGTTTCCTGCACCAGGAAATGAATATGCCAACCGGCAACACCGTCATGGAGGAAACACTGACCGCCTTCGCCCACATCACCGAGATGGAAGACCGCCTCGAGGAGATCAACCGGGAGATGGAGGTGCGGACCGACTATACCTCCGATTCCTACTCCGACCTCCTGATGGAATTCACCCACCTCACCGAGCGTTTCGCCCTGATCGGCGGGATCACGATGGAGGCGGAGGCCGAGCGGGTACTAAAAGGACTGGGCTTCAAGAACGGCGACTTCCACCGGCAGACCACCGAGTTCTCCGGCGGCTGGCAGATGCGCATCGAGCTCGCCAAAATGCTCCTGCAGCGCCCCGATTACCTGCTGCTCGATGAGCCGACGAACCACTTGGACATCGAGTCAATCATCTGGCTCGAGAACTGGCTGTCGTCCTATTCCGGCGCGGTGGTCACCATCAGTCACGACCGGCAGTTCCTCGACAACGTTACCGACCGCACCCTTGAGATCGAACTCGGCAAGGTATACGACTACAAGGCCGGCTACAGCAAGTACGTCGAGCTCCAGGCCGAGCGCCGCGAGAAGGCCGAAGCCGCCTACCTCAACCAGCAGAAAGTAATTGCCGACAAGGAGCGCACCATCAGCCGCTTTATGGCCAAGGCGACGAAGACCAAGATGGCCCAGTCCATGCAAAAGCAGCTCGACAAGATCGAGCGCATCGAACTCGACGAGACCAACACGGCCGTGATGAATCTCCGCTTCCCCCCGGCCCCCCGCTCCGGCGCCATCACCCTGAAGGCAGATCACGTCACCAAGACCTTCGGCAAGCTGAACGTTCTGCGCGGCGTCGACCTGAAGGTGGACCGTGGCGACCGCGTAGCTTTCGTCGGACAAAACGGACAGGGCAAAACCACCCTCGCCAAAATCCTGATCGGCAAGACCCCGGCCACCAACGGCGAGATCGAGCTCGGGCACAACGTCAGCGTAGGCTACTACGCCCAGAATCAGAGCGACGCCCTCGACGGCAACAAGACCCTGCTGGAAACGATGGAGGAGGCCAGTCCGCCAGAAATGCGTACCCGCCTGCGCAGCGTCCTCGGTGCCTTCCTCTTCACCGGGGAAGATCAGGACAAGAAAGTGATGGTACTCTCCGGCGGAGAACGCGCCCGCCTGGCCCTGGCCTGCATGCTGCTGCGCCCCTTTAACCTGCTGGTACTGGACGAACCGACGAACCACCTCGATATGGCCAGCAAGGACATGCTCAAGTCAGCCCTCATGGATTACGACGGCACCCTGCTCGTCGTCAGCCACGACCGGGAGTTCCTCGCCGGCTTAACCGACCGTACGATCGAGTTCCGTGACCACCTGCTCTATGAGCACCTCGGCGACGTGAACACCTTCCTCGAAAAGCGGCAACTCAACGACATGCGCAGTGTGGAACTGGAGAAGCCGAAGATCAGCGTCAGCAACAACGACGGCGCCCGGCAGAACGGCAACGGCTCCGCTTCCACCGTGGCCAACGCACCCGCGCGCCCCGCCCTGAGTCAGGAAGAACAACGGCGGCTGCAGAAAGACATCGGCAATGCCGAACGCAAGATCGAGCGGCTGGAGCAGGACATCGAGAAGATCCACCTCACGATGTCGGACCCTACCTTCTACGACGACACCAAGCGGGTAGCCCAGACCACGGCCATCCTCAAGGAAAAGCAGGAGGCCCTGGTAGCGGTGATGGAAACGTGGGAAGCGGCCAGCGAAGCCCTCGGGGAATAAGGGCAGGAACCGACTCCCTCCCGCTTTAATTCCGCCTACCCCGGCAGCAACCTTAAAATATTCCTAATTCCCTTAGGACGGCTATACTTTTCGCTTGCGACAAACGTATATTACTTATACGGCTGACCTGGTGTTCATCCACCCCCAGCTTTCAACTTGTCCCGAAAAAAGCCCCCATGAAATTTGTCCTCGCTCGGCTGGTCGCGCTCCTCCTCTGTGTACTGGCCTTTGCGAATACGAACCTGACCAATCTCGGAAATCCCGCCAATTACCAACGTTTTTCAATCCCCTTTTACACCCAGCCGGTAGCCGTTACTTACGACCCCGGCATGCTGGTTGCCGAGCCCGACGTGCTCAACAACGCGACCATCCGCAGCACCTACAATCAGTTGCAGCGCAAGCCCACCCAGGTCCTGCTGAACCACCTGCTGGACGCGAAGGGTAAGTTCCTGCTGAACGATTACCTCTTCTTCCGGCTCGCTTCCAACACCCTGAATTCCATCTACCGCGGCGAGGCGCCCTCCGCCCAGCGCATCACCCTGTACAAGCTGCTGATCGACGCGGGTTTCGATGCCCGGCTTACCTTTCGCAGCGACGAGCTTTTCGTCAACGTCTACACCAAGGAAGAGCTCTTCGAAGTGCCCATCATCGAATCCAACGGCCGCGCCTACGCCAACATCAGCTGCCTGACGGGCGACTGCAAGGGGCGGCAGCGCCTCTATATCTTCAACGACCATCCTAACCCACGCGGCAAGTCATTCGGATTCCAGCTCAACACCTGGCCCTTGCTGGCCGAACAGCCGATCAAAAAGGACCTGGAGTTTACCTACCACGGCGTCGGGCAGCGCCTCAGCGTCAACTTCGACAAGACGATGGTCGACATCATGGCCGATTATCCCTTCATCCATGAGTACTGCTACCTGGAGACGCCGCTCTCCCCCACCCTGTCGCAGAGCCTTTTGCCCCAGCTGTCGCGCTATATGGAGGGCATGGATTCCCAGCAGCAACTGGAACTTTTGGTCAGCTTTACCCGCTCGGCCTTCGCCTACAAGGAGGACATCGAGTACTTCGGCCGTTCCAAACCCATGGTGCCCGAAGAACTCTTCGGCTACAGCTATTCCGATTGCGAGGACCGCTCGGCGCTCTTCTACGCCCTCGTCCGCGACCTCCTGCAGCTCCCGATCGCCGTTATTGCTTACGACGACCACCTGACCGTGGCCGTAGGCAGCGACGACCTGCCGGGGGACAGCTTCAACTACAAAGGGCAGCGCTACATCTTCTGCGACCCCACCGGCCCGCGCACCAGCAGCCGCATCGGACAGGTTCCCCCGGGTTACGAGGACAAAAGCTTCACCGTCATCGGCACTTACAACTAACTGAATTTCATTCAGTTGCGCCAAATGCTCCGGGCAATCACCACGAGTTCCCGTGAATTACTACATTTGCCGCCCGAACCGGTGACAACAAATCGTTGCCTGACGGCTTTTTAGCTATTCAAATACCCCCTAATATGTACTGGACGCTTGAACTCGCTTCTCACCTAGAGGATGCCCCCTGGCCCGCCACCCGCGACGAGCTGATCGACTTCGCCGTACGCTCCGGCAGCCCCCTCGAGGTCATCGAGAATCTCCAGGCCATGGAAGATGAAGGCGAGACCTACGAAGCCATCGACGACGTCTGGCCCGATTACCCCCGCAAGGACGACTTCCTCTTTAACGAGGACGAATACTAGGTCGCTCCGCTGGTTTCCCAGGACGGATCCGGCCGGGCCGGGCACTCCGCTACGTCCTGGTCAGTCAACGGTATCCGCACCTATCTACCGGATCATCCGTTCCTGCAGAAAGCCGGCAGCCCAGGGTTGCCGGCTTTCTGTGTAGTATGCCCGGGCACTCGCCCGCTTGCTGAACCCGCCTCCTAAATTTTCGTGCATCCGTGTCTGACAAACCCCTCACCATCGCCATCGACGGCTATTCCGCCTGCGGCAAATCAACCCTCGCCCGGGCGCTCGCCAGGCGGCTGGGGTATAGCTATATCGATACCGGGGCCATGTACCGGGCCGTCACCCTCCACCTCCAGCGCAGGGGGGTCGACCTGCACTACGCGGGCGGGGTCGCGGGTGCCATGCAGGCGCTCGAGATCAGCTTCCGCCCCCACGATAATCACGTGCTCCTGAACGGCGAGGACGTGGAGAAGGAGATCCGGGGATTAGCGGTGAGTCAACTCGTTTCCCCGGTAGCCGCCCTGTCCGAAGTACGGCACGCCATGGTGGAGCAACAGCGCAACATGGGCGCTGACGGGGGGGTTATCCTGGACGGCCGCGATATTGGCACCGTAGTCTTCCCCGATGCCGACCTCAAACTCTTCGTCGTGGCCGACCTGGAAACCCGAATCGATCGCCGGCTTGCCGAGCTGCTTTCCGCCGGCCGCGAAGTCAGCAGGAAAGAGGTAGCCGCCAACCTGGAGGAACGCGACTACATCGACAGCCACCGGGCGGACAGTCCGCTACGGCAGGCCGAAGACGCTATCCTGCTGGACAATACCCACCTGGGCCTGGAAGAACTGGTGGAACGCGGAGAATCACTCGTGGCCCGGATCAGAACAGGCCGAAGATAAATTCGAAGATCTTGATCGTGAAGAAGACGAGCAGGATCATCAGCAACACGATCGTCCCAATGACCGCAATCACCACGGGCCAGACGCTGCCCCGGTGTTTGTCCTCCTCGTAGTACTCCCGCATGAGTTCGGCGTTGCGGTAATTCGCCTTGTATAATAGGTCGAAGATGTTGCCCAGTACCGGGATCGCTCCGATAAAGGCGTCGAGCACTACGTTCACTAGCATCCGCGTGACGAGCAACGGGCTTGCACCGTGGCGGGCCATGGTCGCGATCAGCGTACCGGACATGCCCAGCGAAAGGATATCTCCCGCCCCCGGGACCAGGCCGAGGATGAAGTCGAGACCGAAGCGCATATCCGTTCCCGGGATCCGAAATTTCGTATCCAGTACGCGGCTGAAGGTATCCACCCACCGAAGCTGAGGGATGGTGCGTTGGTGCTCGGTAAGGATGGGATGATCGGGTGTGTGCATATTCCCTAAGCGCACCGTCTGCGTCATTAGTTTACCGCGGGCTATTCTTCGGCAGCCAAAAATTCCTCCTGCGCCGTCCAGGTAATGCGTGCTTCCGGAGCGAGGCCCTGGTTAAGGGTTTTTACGCGTTCGACCAACGCTCCGAACCGGAGGCGGGCCGTCTCCACTTCGCCGCGCAGCCGGGCGGCCTCGTCGACCTGACTCTGCGACGGGCGGCCCGGAAAGGCGGAAACGCTGGCGTAGAGCTTGCTGACCTCCTCCCCCAGTTGTACCCCTTCGTTGATGTAGTGATCGCCACCGAGAAAGACGAGCCTGGACTGCTCCTCCCGCACCGCCTCCGCCAGCTCCGGTAAGGCCAGCGAATCGGCCTGTGCCTCTACTTCCTTAAGGACCCGGTAGTGCCACGCCAGTTCCTCCGTATCGTCAAACAGGCGCTGGAGGACTACGTACTGGGCGTTGCGCGCCGCGTCGTCGTAGGGGCTGGCGGGGTCGGCGGCAAGGGTAAATTCGGTCTGGTAGCTTTCCTTTCCCTTCACCAGCGTCACCTGATACGTACCCGCGGGAAGGCTCGGACCGGTGGCGGTACCGAAACTCGCTTCCCGGTTGTCGCTCGGCGGGGATTTGGGCTTGCGGGTGGTAATGGGCAGCGACACCAGGTTGAGGCCGGCGCTCTTGCCGGCCTGAAGGGTACGAATCAGCTCACCGTCGCGGTGAATCTCGACGTACATCTTTCCGAAGGTGTGGCGTTTGCCCGCGTAATACATGATGCGAGCATCCTGGCTTGGATTGGGCGCCACGAAGTTGCCGCTTCCGGCAAACTGCCCCTCCCCCGTTCCGACGGCGTCGGCAAAATAGGTAACCGGCGTGCGGAGAAAAGCTATGGGTTCCCGGATGAGGGCGGGGGTGAGTTGGCGCAGGGCCTCTACGTCATCGAGGATCGCCACGCCGCGTCCGTGGGTGGCCATGACGAGGTCGCCCGCCTCCGGGTGGATCACCATATCCCGGATACCCACCCGGGGGAGGTTATTGCGGAAGGGCGCCCAGGTAGTCCCCAGGTCGAGGCTGATGAACAGGCCGAACTCGGTCCCGAGAAAGAGGAGATCGGGATTGACCAGGTCCTGCCGGATGCTGAGGGCGTAGCCCTCGAGGTCCGGATCGGTGAGTCGCGACCAGCTTTCCCCGGCATCTTCGGTACGGTAAATATAGGTAGCCAGGTCGCCCCGCCGGTGGTTGTCGAAAGTGACGAAGGCGGTGAAATTGTCGTGCGGACTGGGTTCAACGAAGGTGACCCAGCTGCCCTCCGGCAGTTCGGGGAGGTGGTCGTTCAGTAAGGTCCAGTTGCTGCCGCCGTCCATAGTCAGTTGGAGATTTCCGTCGTCGGTGCCGACCCAGATCGTGTTTTCGTCCAGCGGACTTTCCGCCACCGTGTAGATCGTCGTATAGTTTTCCGCGCCGGAATTATCGAGGCTGAGTCCCCCACTCCGTTGCTGTTGCTGGTAGGTGGTATCGTTGGTGCTGAGGTCGGGACTGATGCGCTGCCAGCTGTCGCCGTCGTCGGCGGAGCGGAAGAGGTACTGGCTACCGAAATATAACCGGCCACCGTCGGAACTGAGGTGGACGGGCGCGTTCCAGTTGAAGCGCAGGGGATCGGTATCGGCCGTGCGATAGGGGGAAATCATTTTGGCCCTTCCGTTGCGCTCGTCGTAGCGCGCCAGGCCACCGCCCTGGTATTCACTAAACACCAGGTATTCCCTGGTGGGATGGCGGAAGCTGTAAAAGCCGTCGCCCCCGAGGGTCTTCGACCAGTCGGCGTTCGTGATGCCGCCGGGCTTGCTGCTGGGGCCGTACCAGCTGCCGTTGTCCTGCAGCCCGCCGTAGATGCGATAGGGGGAAGCCCGGTCGACGCTCACATGGTAGTACTGGCTCACGGGCAGGTTTTGCCACATCCTGAAGGTTCTGCCCCGGTCGCGGCTTTCGTAAACGCCCCCGTCGGTACCCACCAGCAGGTGGCGGCCGTCTACCGGATCGATCCAGATCGCGTGGGAGTCGGAATGGACGCGGGGATCAAAGTCGCGCCACGTCTTCCCCCGGTCTTCACTGATGATGCCACTGAGTCCGTTCTTGGCGACGATGCTATCGTTGGAAGGGTCAACGGTGAGGTCGGCGAAGTAGAAGGGCCGTACTTGGTTGTTGAAGCCCCGGTCGACCAATGCCCAGCTGTCGCCCCCATCTTCGCTGCGGTACAGCCCCTTGGTTTCCTTGGTCCCGGTTTCGACGCTGGCGTAGACGACCTGCCCGTTACCAGGTGCTACGGCTACCCCGATGCGACCGAGGGTTTCGTCGGGGAGCCCTTCGGTAAGCCGGTTCCAGGTGGCCCCGCCGTCGGTCGAGCGGTACAAGCCGGAGGTGCCACCGTAGCCGGAATCGAAGGAGTCGGGGTAGCGTCGGTGGCTCCACATGGAGGCGAAGAGGATCTGTGGATTGGAGGGGTCAAGGCTGATGTCGGCCGCGCCGGTCGCGGCATCCAGGTAAAGGACCCGTTCCCAGCTTTCACCCCCATTGGTGGACCTGAAGACGCCGCGCTCTTCCCCATCGCTCCACAGGGGCCCGAGGGCCGCTACGAAGACGGTGGCCGGATCATCGGGGTGGACGATAATCGCTCCGATGTGCTCGCTCTGCGGCAGGCCCACCATTTTCCAGCGTTGGCCCCCGTCGATCGTCTTATAGACCCCGTCGCCGATGCTCACGCTATTGCGCGGCCAGGGCTCCCCGGTACCGACATAGACCGTTTGCGGATCGGAGGGCGCGATGGCGATGGCTCCGATGCTCTGGGTATATTCGTCGAACACCGGGTCGAGGGTGGCACCCGCATTGGTCGTCTTCCATACGCCCCCGCCCGCTGCGCCCACGTAGACGGTGGTTTCATCGGTGGGATCTACGGCGAGACAGCTGATGCGACCGCTCATCGTAGCGGGGCCGATCAGGCGGCCCCGCAAGTCTCCGAAGAGGGCGGTAGTGGTTTCGAAATCCGGCTGGGCGGCGGCGGCCAGCGAGGACAAGAGGAGAAGGCAGAGGAGGAGGCAGCGCATACGTGGGGAGTGAAGGATCAAACTACAGCAGGGCCGCAGCGATCGGGATTTCCCCGGCACCTGCGACCCCGCCTCGAACGTGAGCTTGGGGCAGCTTACTGCTCCATGGAGAAGTAATTCGCGGGGATTTCCGGGTTGACTTCCATCCCGGAGAAGGTCATCTTCATGATGGTTTGCCCGTTGACCTTTTGCTCGAGGTACATGGGCACCATCAGTCCGTCCACCTCCTGGTAATCACTGAGGTAAGTTTCGGCGGCCATGCCCTTCATGGGTCCCGCCTTCGCTACGTTTTCGAGCAGGATGGGCACCATATTTTCGGTTTCGAAGTAGTAGGTACGATCGTAGCCGTCGGCATTGGTCACCCGCACGCCGTAGGTAGGAGTGCCTTCCACTTCCTTTCCGTCGACGGCCTCCAGGGTGTACCCCCGCTCCGCGGAATTGATGAACTCACTGAGGAAGGGGCTTTCGGCAAACTGGGCGGCCTCTTCTTCCGTCATCTGCTTGGGTTCGGTGATGCCCTGCATGGGGAAGAGCATCCAGGCGGTTTTCCCATCGTAGGCCTGGGTAAGCTTATTGCCCTGGATATCCATTTCCAGGCGCATCTTGTCGCCTTCGGCGGCGACCATGGACATCGGAAATTCCATTCCCTGCATGTTGGCCTTGCCCTCCATCCGGGTGCTCTTAATGGCCAGCCAGGCATCTTTCCCCCCGATGTTATCGATGTAGGTGGTGGCGATTTCCTCCACGGAGGGCGCGGCAGCCTGGGAAAAAAGTGCGCCGGAGACGAAGAGCAGGAGAAAGAAGGGAGTGAGGAGTTTCAAATTTGAATGTTTTGCGCGGCGGTCCGCCACGGTGTGTTGATGTGCCAAATATAGGAACTGCGGATGCGCGGGTGTCGTAAATGTGGACGGATGGTCGCCATTTTTCGATCAATAAGCGCCGGTGGCCGTCCCCAACCGGTGGCCGGACTATCTTTGCGTAAATTCCCCTTCGTGCACCCGGAAAAGCGCTTCGACAACTACTTTAAATCCGCCTTTACGGTAGACAACGTCATTTTTGGCTTTGATGAAGGTGCGCTGAAGATCCTCCTGATTTGCCGCAGCGAGGAGCCCTACGACAATTACTGGGCCCTGCCGGGCTACTTCGTGCGGCAAGACGAAGACCTCGACGAAGCCGCCCAACGGGTTTTGCGCGAGACTACGGGGCTGGAAAACGTCTACCTCGAGCAGCTTTGCACCTTTGGCACGCCGGGGAGGCACGCGTTCGGCCGTGTCATCACCGTAGCCTACTACAGCCTGGTCAAAATTGCCGATTTTCAGCCCCACGCCGACGACGGGGGGCTGTCGCGCGAGGTAAAGTGGCACGACCTGCATTCCGCGAAGGGGCTGGCCTTCGACCACGACGACATCGTGCACGCCGCCATCGAACACCTCAAGCGGACCATCCGCACCCGCCCCGTGGGCTTCGAGCTGCTCCCCCCGGAATTTACCCTCACCGACTTGCAGCACCTCTACGAAGCCATCTGGGAAACCCAGCTGGAAAAACGCAACTTCCGCAAGAAAATCCTGTCCATGGATCTTCTGATCGACCTGAAGCGTATGCAGGAGGGCGTGGCCCACCGTCCTGCCCGTCTCTACCGCTTCGACGAAGACCGCTACCGGGAACTGCAACAGGAAGGTTTTCGTCTGCGGCTCTGATGCTTTCCCTGGCAGGGATCGGCACCGGTGACCTGACAAAGTTTCCGCATCCCGCCCCTGGCCCCAAGTTTGCTCACTGCCTTTGTGCTTAAACGATTTTTAAAGATGAGTAAGAAAAATTCCGAACAACCCATCGTGGACGATGAGATGCTGGACCACAGCGACGCTGCCCCGGAGGAGCAGGTGCTGGAGCAGGACCTCAAGTCCGACGAAGACCTCCAGCAGGACCTTCCCGAAACGGTTGATATCAAAGAACTCCAGACGCGCCTCCAGGAAAAGGAAGATCGTTACCTCAGGCTGTACGCCGAGTTCGACAACTTTAAACGACGCACCCAGCGCGAGCGCCTGCAGATGATGGATACGGCCGGCAACAAGGCCATGAAGGCCCTGCTGCCCGTCCTCGATGATTTTGACCGCGCCGCCCAACTGGCTACCAACGACGAGGGTACGGCCGACATCTGGAACAACGGCATCGGGCTAGTGCAGAAGAAGATGATGCAGGCCCTGGCCTCCCAGGGACTCAAACCCATGCAAAGCACCGGAGAAGTATACAATCCCGACCTGTTCGAAGCAATCACGGAAGTACCCAGCCCCGAAATGAAGGGACGGGTGGTCGACACCATCGAGCGCGGCTATACCCTTAACGACCGCATTATTCGCCACGCCAAGGTTGTGGTGGGGAGGTAGCCCAAGCGGGCCCTCCGTACAATTTAAGTAGAGCCAAATGGCAAGAGATTATTACGAGGTACTCGGCGTACCCAAAGACGCTGACTCCGATACCCTAAGAAAGGCCTACCGCAAGCTGGCCATGAAATACCACCCCGACCGCAATCCGGAGAATGCGGCCGCCGAGGATAAATTTAAGGAGGCTGCGGAGGCGTACGACGTCCTCAACGACACCGACAAACGCGCACGCTACGATCGCTTCGGCCACGCCGGGGTAAACGGGCAGGCCGGTTTCGGGGGCGGCCCGGGCGGTGGCATGACGATGGAGGACATTATGTCCCAGTTTGGCGACATGTTTGGCGACGGCGGCGGAGCTTTCGGATCCTTCTTCGGTGGCGGAGCCGGGGGCGGCGCCCGCCGTCAACCCCGTGGCGAACGCGGTTCCAATCTCCGCATCAAGGTCCCCCTGACCCTGGAAGAAATCGCCGAGGGCGTCATCAAGCGCATCAAAGTGAAGCGGCAACGCGAGTGTGACGTCTGCGACGGTAGCGGTGCCAAGGACGAAAGCAGCGTAGAAACCTGTAAAACCTGTAACGGAGCCGGCGTAGTGCGCCAGGTGCGCTCCACCTTCATCGGCCAGATGGCCACTACGACTACCTGTCCGACCTGTTCGGGTACCGGGACCCAGATCAAGGCGGTCTGCCCGAATTGTAAGGGGGACGGACGCGTCTACGGCGAAGACACCATCGAGGTGAATATCCCCGCGGGCGTAGAAGAGGGCATGCAGCTCAGCATGCGCGGCAAAGGCAACGCTGGCCGCCGCGGCGGCCCCCCGGGCGACTTGCTCATCAACATCCAGGAAAAGCCCCACGACGAGTTGCAACGCGACGGGCAGAAGCTCATTTACGACCTCTACCTCAACTTCGCCGATGCCGCCCTCGGTACCTCGGTCGAGGTACCTACCATTGCCGGCCGGGTCAAGATCAAGGTCCCCGCCGGTACGCAATCCGGTAAGATTTTCCGCTTGCGCGGCAAAGGACTTCCCGCCCTCCAAAGTCATGGACGCGGTGACCAACTGATCCACGTTAACCTCTGGACGCCCAAGAAGCTAACCCGGGAAGAAACCGAGCTCCTCGAGCGCATGCGCGGAATGGAAAACTTCGATCCTAAACTAGAAAAGGGCGACAAGGGCTTTTTCGAGCGAATGAAGGAATATTTCTCGTGAGCATCCGGTGGATAGCAGTCCTCGGGCTGCTGGGTTCGCTGCTGCTCACCGCCTGTGGTCCGGAGGTGCTTTTCCAGGAGGAAAAGGACCTCGGCAGCGGGGGATGGCAGTTTGCCGACAGCATCAGCTACGCCTTTCCGGTCAGCGATACGAGCGGGAAGTACGATCTCGTGCTCAGCGTGCACCACTCCGCCGACTTCTTCTACCAGAATTTTTACGTGCGTCTGGCCACCCACCTGCCCGACGGCCAGGTACTGGTGCAACCCCTCTCCCTCCAGCTGGCCAATAATTTCGGTGACTGGTACGGAGCGTGCAGCGGCGGTACCTGCACTACCGACATTTCCCTTCAGGAAAGGACGCGGTTCACGGCACCGGGGGACTACCGCCTCGTAGTTACTCAGTTTTCACGGGAAGACCCGCTGCCAGGGATAACCGGCATAGGTTTTCGCGCGGTGAAGCGGTAGGAAGTACCCTACCCCAGGTAACTTCGCAAAAGGTTCTTATTCCGGCTGCGGCGCAGGCGGCGGATGGCCCGCTCCTTGATCTGGCGGACGCGTTCGCGCGTCAGGTCGAAGCGGTCGCCGATCTCTTCCAGGTTGAGCTGCTCTTCTCCATCGAGCCCGAAGTAGGCGGCGAGTACGGCGCGTTCGCGGGGAGCGAGGAGATTCAGGTTCGCGACTACTTCCTTACTCAGCGACTCCCCCATAACCTTGAGGTCGGGATTGGAATCCTCGTCGTTGGGCAGGGTATCCAGCATCGTGATATCGGAATCGTCGCCGGCCACCGGGGCGTCAAACGACAGGTGGCGCATCCGGCCGCGCATGGCGCGTTCCACGTCAGCGACCGAGATCTGCAGTAATTCGGCCAATTCATCCGGTTCCGGCTCGCGCTCGTGTTCCTGCTGGAAGCTGGCGATGGCCTGGGTGACCTTGGTGTAGCCCGCAGCCTTATTGTTGGGCATCCGCACGAGGCGGCTGTATTCCACGATGGCCTGCATGATGCTCTGGCGGATCCACCACACGGCATAGGAAATGAACTTGAAGCCGCGGGTTTCGTCAAAGCGGCGGGCCGCCTTGATGAGGCCGACGTTCCCTTCGTTGATGAGGTCGGAAAGGCTGAGGCCCTGGTTCTGGTACTGCTTGGCCACGGAAACCACGAAGCGCAGGTTCGCCTTCGTCAGGCGTTCCAGGGCCGACTCGTCTCCGTTGCGAATGCGCGCGGCAAGGTCAGCTTCGTCTTCCGGCGTCAGCAAGTCTATCTTCCCGATATCGGTCAGGTACTTTTCCAGGGCGATGCTCTCGCGGCTGGTAATTTTGTTACTGATTTTTAACTGACGCATTCCAACTTACCTTTTCAAGACGTGTATTTTTTTAGCGCGAATGATACCCGACGAACGGGCGCGTTTCAAGTCCTAATATATAAAACTTTAAGCGCTCCACTGGTATAATACCAGGATCACTGACTAAAGTTCCTCACCTTTCCTCCGCGGCCGACGCCTTTCGACGAACGGCTAACTTTACGGTATCTGGGAGGTTACTTTACCAGGTATTCTTCCAGACTACAACGTGTTACCATGGCCAGCAAATTGCACAGTATTTTAGCGTTAAAGTGCCCGACCTGCCACCGGGGCGATCTCTTTCCTACCGGATCCTTCTCCTTTAGTCAGCCGTTTGCCCAGTACACCCACTGCCCGGAGTGCGGCCAGCGCTACTTTCCGGAGCCGGGCTTTTACTATGGTGCCATGTTCATCTCCTACATCGGGTCGGGCTTTTTCTGCCTCGGCTTCGTGATGCTGGTACACTGGGTGTTCGGATGGTCGATGGTGGCTTCCTTTGCCGCGCTCACGGCCGTGTTCGGTGTCCTTTTCGTCTGGTGGTTCCGCGTTTCCCGGTCTGCCTACATCGCGCTGGTGTACGGTTTCAAGCCCGAAGTAGCGGCGTCCGTCGATGCCGGAAACCTTCACATTCCTGTCCCCGAGGTGGTAAAATCCACCTGATCCATGGCTAAAAAGAACTACGCCCCGAAAAGCCCTTCCGCCACCGACAATCCCTTGGCGGCCCTCTCCGGCCTGGGTGACCTTCCCCCCGGCCCCGAAGGTTCGTCAAGGCAGGAAACAGCGCATGGCGCGGACGCGGGTGCGGTGAAATCCGACCCCCTGCGCGTGCTGGTCGACCGGAAGTACCGCCGCGGCAAGGCCGCGACCATCGTTGCCGGCTTTACGGGCAGCGAGGAGGCCCTGCAGGTACTCGGCAAAACGCTCAAAGTAAGTTGCGGCGTCGGCGGCTCCGTAAAGAACGGGGAGGTCATCATCCAGGGCGACCAGCGGGAGCGGATCGTCGCACTGCTGCTCGAAATGGGCTACGGGAATACGAAGAAATCCGGCGGGTAAGGAGGAGCGTTTACCCCTTGAAGCTCGATTTCAGGCCCACGGTCAGGTTGACCACCGGCCGCTCAACGGTGGTATCGGGGTCGACGGTGAAGTACCCCTGTCGCAAAAACTGAAAGCTCTCGCCTGCCGTGGCGTCCGCCAGTGCGGGCTCCCCCTTGGCGGTCAGCACGACCAGGCTGTTGGGATTGATGAACTCCAGGAAATCGCGGTCTTCGTGGTCCATCGGGGTCGGGTCGGTAAAGAGCGGCTCGTACATCCGCACCTCCAGATCCACGGCGGTAGCGACATTCACCCAGTGCAGGGTCCCCTTGGCCTTTATGCCGCTGGTATCTTCACCGGACTTTGAATCCGGATAATACGTAGCATTGATCTGCGTCACCGTACCGTCGGCATCCTCCTCGTGGCCATCGCAGTGGATGATGTAGGCGCTCTTGAGGCGGACGTCCTTGTCCGGGGCCAGGCGGTAGTACTTGCGGTTCTGGGGTTCTTTGCGGTAATCGTCGCGCTCGACGTAGATCTCCCGGCTGAAGGGGAGCTGACGCGTGCCGCGGGTTTCATCTTCCGGATTATTCTCCGTTTCCAGTAGCTCGGTCTGCCCCGTGGGATAATTTGTGATGACCAGCCTGACGGGGTCCAGGACGGCCATGTAGCGGTCGGCGTCGCGGTTCATGATCTCCCGCACCTTGAACTCGAGGAGGTCGAGCGTTTGCTGGTTATCGCGGCGGGTGACGCCGGTGTCGATGCAGAAATTACGGATGGCCTCGGCCGGGTAGCCCTTCCGGCGCAGGCCGGCCAGGGTGCTCATGCGGGGATCGTCCCAGCCCGTCACTACCCCCTCCTCGATGAGCAGCTTGAGCTTCCGCTTGGAGGTGATGAGGTAATCCACGTTCATCCGGGCGAACTCGATCTGCCGGCTGGGAAAGATCTCGAGGGCCTCGATCAGCCAGTTGTAGAGGTCGCGATGGTGGCGGAATTCCAGGCTGCAAAGCGAGTGGGTGATCTCCTCGATGGAGTCGCTCTCGCCGTGGGCAAAATCGTAGAGGGGATAGATACACCAGGTGTCGCCGGTCCGGTGGTGGGGCACGTGCTTGATGCGGTAGAGGACGGGGTCGCGCAGCAGGAGGTTGGGGTGTGCCATATCGATCTTCGCGCGCAGCACTTTGCTTCCGTCGGGATACTCACCGGCGCGCATCCCTTCGAAGAGGGCGCGGTTCTCGGCCGGGCTGCGGTCGCGGAAGGGGCTGTGGGTACCCGGTACGCCGATATCGCCCTTCTGGGTTTCGATCTCTGCGGCGGAGGAGTCATCTACGTAGGCCAGTCCCTTGTCGATGAGGTTCAGCGCAAACCGGTAGAGGTCGTCGAAGTAATCAGAGGCGTAGCGGGTCTCTCCCTCCCACGCGTAGCCCAGCCAGCGGATGTCGTTCTGAATGTTGTCGACGAAGAGGGTTTCTTCCGTGCTGGGGTTGGTGTCGTCCATGCGGAGGTTGGTCTTCCCTCCAAATTTCTTCGCCGTTTCGAAGTTGATGACGATCGCCTTGGCGTGCCCGATGTGCAGGTAGCCGTTGGGTTCCGGCGGGAAGCGGGTATGGATGCGGCCCCCGTGCTTGCCGTTCCCGAGGTCTTCGACAATGATTTCCTCGATGAAGTTATCGGACTTTTTCTCTGCGCTTTCCATTGTCACTCGATTCATGGTTCGGAAACGTTCGTTCCGGGGGCGAAGGTAGGAATTTGAGCGGCACCGCAGACAAGGCCGGAGGTCAGGCCCAGCCGTCGCGCTCCAGGCGGGTGTATTTTTCCTCGACGGCCTGCCGCAGGGTCTCCTGGTAGGCCGCAACTTTTTGACGGACATCCAGGTCCGTAGCTCCCAGGATCCGCGCGGCCAGCAGCCCCGCGTTCCTGGCCCCGTCCAGGGCTACGGTGGCCACGGGTATGCCGCCCGGCATTTGGAGGATAGACAGGATGGAATCCCACCCGTCGATGCTGTTGCGGCTCTTGATGGGCACCCCGATCACCGGCAGCGGCGAAAGGCTGGCTACCATACCCGGCAGGTGGGCGGCTCCGCCCGCCCCCGCAATGATCACCTGCACTCCGCGCGCCGCCGCCCCCCTGGCATAGTCAAACAACCGCTCCGGCGTCCGGTGTGCGGACACGACGGTCACTTCTACCGGGATGGCAAAGTCGGTCAGCACCCGGGCGGCCTCCCGCATGACCGGCAGATCGGAATCCGACCCCATAATGATGGATACCATAACAGTTACTATTTACCCACAAGGTAGCCTGCCCCGGGTAAAACCGGGCGCTACTTCACCCGGCCTGCCTCTTCGTCGAGGCCCGTGGTGCGGCGGCGGCTGCGGACTTTCTGGTTACCGAAATCGTAACTCAGGCTCAGGGCGACGCGGCGGCTGTCGCGGGTGACGTCAAGGGTGGTATACAGCCCGTTGAAGTCGCTCGTACCGTGGAAGACGTTGGTTTGCAACAGGTCGTTGCCGCTAATTTTCACGCTGAGCTGGTCGTCGAAGAAGTTTCGTTGCACGCCCACGCCGAGCATGCCGAAACCGTCGTAGCGCAGGGTGGCACCGGCCAGACCGGGTCCCAGGTAATAGCCGGTGATCTCCCCGGTCATTTTCCAAGGAAGGGTAAAGGTTTGCTGGGTGATGAGGCGGTAGTTGAAGACCTGCACGTTGACGACCCCCTCCGTGCCGTAATCGGCCTGGTTGTCGATGTAACTGGCCGAGGCGTTCATGTACAGGCGCCACCAGTCGGTCAGCTGCACGGGACCGCTGGCGTTGAACGAAAAGATCGATTGCCTGGCCAGGTTAGCGTAGGTCATGAAGGCCGCGCGGGGATCGATGGTATCGGGGCTGTACAGCGTCGTGATCTGATCGGCCGTGCGGCTGTAGGCAAGCTTGAAGTTGTACCGACCGCCGAGGGTATAGCCCAGTTCGAGGTTATTGACGATCTCGGGGCGCAGCCGGGGATTGCCGCGCTCGTAGCTCAGTTTATTGAGCTGGACGCGGAAGGGATTCAGGACGTTGTAGTCCGGGCGGTTGATGCGCCGACCGTAGCTGAAGTTAAGGATATTCCCGTCGTTGATGGCGTAGGAAAGGGCGGCATTCGGAAAAAAAGACACGTAATCAAAGTTCACGTCCGGCTGCGCCAGGCTGGGGTCGAGGGCCGTCAGTTCGCCCGTGGCGTCGGTGGCTTCTACCCGCAGGCCGCCGGTGTAACTCACCCGTTCACTGAAGGATCCCCCGTAGCTGAGGTAGGCCGCGTAGACGTTCTCGTCGTAGGTAAAGCGGTTGCTGTTGCTTTCCACCAGGGTGGCGTTGGCGGCCAGCCCATCGTAGTAAAGAAAGGTATTGTCGGTGCGCACGCTCGAGAGCTTGGCACCCGCGCTTGCCGACCCACCGGCCAGGGGGAAGTCGTAATCTGCCTTGGCCGTATAGATGTCGATGTCGCGCGGGGTATCGAAGTAATTGTCCTGGATGGACAGCAGGTCACCGTCGGGCGAATAGAAGCGGTTGGGTTGGTCGAGTACGTCGTCGTTGCGGAATTGCCCCTGGTTGAGGTCGATGTTGAGGAGGTGACCCGCTCCGATCGCCAGGGTGTAATTGAGGTTGAGGGTGTTCTGGTTGTGGTTCCCCCGGCCATCTACCCCGCCGCGCAGAATGCTGTCGGGGGTGCTGGCGGAGGACGTCATCCGGAAGATCTTGGTGCTGTTGACGACGTCGCGGCGGTTGTCTTCGTACTGCCCGGTGTAGAGGACCCCGATCGTCGATTGCTTGCTGAGGAAAAAATCTGCCCCCGCGCGAAAAGCCGGCGTGTAGGACTGTGGCGTGCTGTACAGGCGGTCGATGAGGCGGAATTCATTCTGCCGGCTGTCGCCGCTGGTGCGGCTGTAGGTTTCGTAAGCATTGAAGCTGAGGTTGGCAAAGGCATTCAGTGCCCGGCTGCGGTAGTTGCCATTGCCGTTCAGGGTGTAGCTGGCGTAGCGCCCCTGGCTCCCCGAGGCAGCGACCGCGCCGTTGGCTCCTTCGTTCTCGGCCTTTTTCAGGCGGATGTCGAGGATGCCGGCGTTACCCTCGGCTTCGTAGCGGGCGCCGGGACTGGTAATGACCTCGATGCGGTCGATCTGCTCGGCGCTGAGGTTGCGCAGGTAATTACTGAGGTCCACGCCGGAGAGGGGCAGGCGCTGTCCGTCGACGTACACCAACACGCCGGAGCGGCTGAGAACGGAAATGTTATCGTTGTTGTCTACGTCGACGCCGGGGGTCATGCGCAGCAGCTCGAGGCCGTTGTTGCCTACGGCATTGATCGTTCCCTGAACGTTAAATACAGTGCGGTCCGGCTTCACCTCCACGAGGGCGCGGCGGGCGGTGACGGTGGCGCCGTCGAGTTCAATCCCGGCCGGGGAGAGGAGGAGCACTCCCAGGTTCCGGTCGGCAGTCAGGGCGAAAGCAGCAAGGCGGAGGTCGGAAGCGCCCAAGTAGGTGACCACGAGGTGGTAGGTACTGGTGACGAGGTTGGGCAGGATGAAAACCCCGCCGTCGTCCGTGACTTCCACCTTGACCAGGGTGGAATCGGCCGCCTGGTAAAGGGCGACATTTGCGAAGGCGACAGCTGCCCCCTCCCCGTCCTGTACGGTGCCTCGTAGGGTGTGTTGTGCGGTGCCGCTGGTGTAAAGCAACACCGCTAAAAGCGGAAGAATCCAGGTTTTCATATGGGCAGGGTGAACACAACGCAATAAGATTTCCTAAAGGTAAGAAATCGCGATCTTGCGTCGCGGTGGATTCACCGGGTTCAACTGACAAATCGCTATATTTCAGCCATGAACCTGGAAAACTTCCGCACCTATTGCCTGGCTAAGCCCGCCGTAGAGGAAACCCTCCCCTTCGGGCCGGATACCCTGGTTATGAAAGTCGCCGGTAAGGTATTTGCCCTCTCGGGACTCGACAACCCGGATTTTCGACTGAACCTCAAATGCGACCCCGATCGCGCCCTGGAACTGCGCGAACGCTTTCCCGCGATCGTCCCCGGCTGGCACATGAATAAAACCCACTGGAACACGGTCCACGTCGAGACCGGTGAACTCCCCGACGCCCTGGTCCGCGACCTGATCGACCACAGCTATGCGCTGGTCGTCTCCGGCCTGCCCAAACGTGTTCGGTCCACCCTTACCTAATTATGCACTACTCCTTCCCCGTCTTGTTACTCATTCTGCTTTCGGCTGGTTCCGGTTACGGACAAACCACCCAACGTGTTTACCTCTCCGGTACCGACAAGGACCACACCGAAACCTGGGAATTCCGGGTGGACGGGGGGCGCCGAAGCGGCGAATGGTCCACCATTGAGGTTCCCAGCCACTGGGAGCAGCAGGGTTTCGGCACTTACAGTTACGGCCATAAACCGGAGACCCATCCGAAAGAGGCCGGCAACTACCGCTACCGCTTCACGCCGGAGCCGGGAATGGAGGGAAAGCACGTCAACCTCGTCTTCGACGGGGTGATGACGGACGCCGACGTCCGGTTGAACGGCGAATCCGTAGGGGCCGTCCACCAGGGTAGCTTTTACCGCTTTCGCTACGACATCACCGACCGCCTGCGGTACGGAGAGGAGAATCTCCTCGAAGTAGCGGTGAAGAAGCAATCCGACGAGGAAACCGTTAACGAAGCCGAGCGCTACGCCGACTACTGGATCTTCGGCGGCATTTTCCGCCCCGTTTGGCTGGAAGTACTGCCGGAGCAGCACCTGCGTCACTTTGCCGTGGATGCGCGTGCCGACGGCAACTTCACCCTCGATCTGGACCTCAGCGAAGCGCCCCGCGCTGACCGGGTCAAACTGGAGTTCATGGCTCCCGACGGAGAGCGGTACACCCAGGAATATCCGATCCCCGCCGGGCGCGACAGCCTCCGCGTGGCGGGGCGGGTAGAGACCCCCCTCACCTGGACCAGCGAGACACCCCACCTCTATGACCTCACCGTCACCCTGCTGGAAGCGGAGCGGGTACTGCATACAGTAAGCGACCGCATTGGCTTTCGTACCGTGGCGTTGCGGGACGGCGACGGTCTGTACGTCAACGGACAGAAGATCCGCATGAAGGGCGTCAACCGCCACAGCTGGTGGCCGGAAACCGGGCGGACGCTGAGCCACGACGTGCACGTCCTCGACGTCAACCTCATCAAGGAAATGAACATGAATGCGGTGCGGATGAGTCATTATCCGCCCGACGAAGACTTTCTCCGGGTCACGGACTCCCTCGGCCTCTACGTCATCGACGAGCTGGCCGGCTGGCAACAGGCCTACGGTACCGAGGTAGGTGAGCGGCTCGTCCCCGAAATGGTGGAACGCGACGTCAACCACCCCAGTATCGTCCTCTGGAGTAACGGCAACGAGGGCGGTAATAATCACGCCCTCGACACCATTTTCGGCGATCTCGATCCGCAGCAGCGGCGGGTGATCCACCCCTGGGCCGATTTCAACGGCACCGACACCAAGCACTACAAAGACTATGGCTGCTGCGCCACCAGCCTGTTCGGCGGCACGACCGTTTTCTTTCCCACCGAATTCCTCCACGGCATGTACGACGGGGGACACGGGGCGGGGCTCGACGATTACTGGCAGGCGATGCTGCGGCACCCCCAGAGTGCAGGAGGATTCCTTTGGGACCTCGTCGACCAGGGCATCGTCCGGACCGACCTGCAGGACAGTATCGACACCAACGGCAACGCGGGGGCGGACGGCATCGTCGGTCCCCACCGCGAACGGGAAGCCAGTTTCTATTCCATCCGCGAGATCTGGAGCCCGGTGCAACTCGGAAGCGACCGGGTGCCCTTTGCCCCCCAATCCAGCGTGACCGTTACGAATCAGTATGCCTTCAGCGACCTGAATACGGTTACCTTTTCCCGTGTATTGCTGCACTTCGGAAGCCCCTTCGACGAAGCCGGGGAAACAGTGGTGGATTCTACCGTGCTGAAGTCCATCAGCGCCCCACCCGGCAGCAGTGCTTCGCTCGACCTGGCCCTGCCCGCGGACCGCAGCAGTTTCGATGCCGTGCGGCTGACCGCTATGGCCGCCGACGGAAAACCGGTCATGCAGTGGGTACTGCCGAGTACCTCCCCCACCGAACTGGCCGGTCGATTCGGGGAAGGCCGGATGGTGATCACCCAGGTAGTCGAGGAATCCCGGGAGGACACCACGCTAACCCTTTCCACCAATACCGCTACCTACACCTTTTCCACCCGGACGGGCTACCTGACCGGCGGCCAATTCGACGGCCATCCGGTACCGATCACGAATGGCCCTCAGCTGGCTACGGACACGGCCGCCCTGGCCACCTCCTTCACTACGGCCTACACGCCGGAGGGAACCTCCGTGTCCTTCACCTATCCCGAAGGCGGGCTGGAGGACGTGACCTGGACCGTCACGCCCGACGGACGCCTATTGCTCGACTACGCCTATTTACCAACATACGGGCGGCGCAACGCGGGGGGCGACTATCCATATCTGGGCATCAATTTCTCGGTCCCGGAGTCGGGCTTATCCGGCGTCCGCTACCTCGGGGACGGCCCCTACCGGGTCTACAAAAACCGGCGGCGGGGCCCGCAACTGGGGGTATACGATAAAGCGTACAACGATGCCATTACGGGCATGCGGTGGGAGTACCCCGAGTTTAAGGGCTACTTCCAGAACCTCTACTGGATGGAATTCAAGTATGGCCAAGCTCCCGGCTTTACCGTGATCAGTCACACGCCGGAGCTGTTCG
This sequence comes from Chitinophagales bacterium, assembly GCA_038258275.1. Lineage (GTDB taxonomy): Bacteria > Bacteroidota > Bacteroidia > Chitinophagales > Saprospiraceae > Neolewinella. The sequence goes on from JBBSPZ010000022.1 coordinate 47,659, forward strand.
TGCGGCTGTTCACCCCGGGTAATCCTCCCGACGCCCGTCCGGGCACCATCGTCCCCTACCCTTCCGGCGACGTCAGTTTTCTGCACGCCATTCCCGCCATCGGCACCAAATTCAAAAACGCGGATCAACTGGGGCCCGCCAGCCAGCTCAACCAGCATTCGGAGCCGGGTAAAGCGGCGGACGTGGTACCCTACCGGGGGCGGTTGGAATTCGTCTTTGAGTGAGTGCGAACGGCCGTAATCAGCGGCGTTTGCAACGCGCACCTAGTTGCCCAACGGAGGCACCACCGCGTCCCCCTGCCGGGGACGCCGGTACAAGGCAAGCCCACTACCGCCGCCGACCATGCCGCCGGCCGCGAGGGCCCGGACGGAAACGGGATTGAGTTTGTTGCCGGAGTCGGACATGCGGCGTCGGTTGGGAAAGTGCTACGTCCCAGTAATGCATTGGGTGGCCCGATGGTGCGCTGCCCGGCCCGCTATTACCCCAATTTTCCCAGTTGCTTTACCATAGCACGCATATCCTTCGGCAGGTCCACCTCGAAGTGCATCCACGCCTGGGTAACCGGATGGGTGAATCCCAGGCGGGAGGCGTGGAGGGGTACCCGCGAAAGCAGCGGCCGCTCTACCTCGTGCTTGCCCTTGTTGTAGCGCCGGCCCTTTACTTCGGAAAGCAGAAACTCGGTGCGCTTGCCGTAGAACGGATCCACCATCAGCGGGTGACCGATGTACGCCAGGTGTACCCGGATCTGGTGGGTACGGCCGGTGAAGATCTGTACGCCCACGAGACTGAACTTGCCCAATTCCTCCATCACCTTGTAGTCGGTGCGGGCAAACTTGCCGTTGCGGTTGGTGACCATCATCTGCCCGATCTTCGACGGATGGGGGGCGATGGGCTCGTCGATCATGGCCTCCGCCGGGTCGGGGATGCCGTCTACCAGCGCCAGGTAGACCTTCTCTACTTCCCGGGCCTCAAACTGCATACTCAGTCCCCGGTGGGTTTCCGGGGTGCGGGCGAAGACCAGGACGCCGGTGGTCGGACGATCCAGCCGGTGCACCGGCATGATGCTGCCGTAGCGCTCGGCGAGCAGGTGCTTGAGGTTGGGAAGTTCGGGATCGTGGCGGTCGGGAACGGACAGGACGTCGGCGGGCTTGTCGACGACGATCAGGTGGTCGTCCTGAAAGAGGATGGGCAGCTTCATGGGGCGGCAAGGTACGGTGGGGGCGTCCAACCGCTTCAAATTGAGCCCAATACCCGCAGCCAGTTGCCGGAAAAGACCTTCTCCCGCTCCCCGGCCGTGTAGCCCCGCCGTTCCAGCAGCGGACCCAGCCTGGTCAGGTCGGCAATGGTATCCAGGTCGTGGGGCGATTGTTCGGTGCCGAAGAGGCCGTCGAGGTCGCTGCCGATGCCGATGTGGTCGGCGTTGCCGGCCAGCTGGCAGACGTGGTCGTAGTGATCGACGATGCGTTCGAGGCCAATGCCCAGCTGCCGGGGGTCATCGCGGCCGCGTTCGTAGCCGGGGTGCAGCATCCAGGCATCGAGGGAGCCCCCGATCACGCCGTCCCGTTCGATGATCAGTTTCAGTTGCTCGTCGCTGAATTGCCGCTCACCGGGCACCAGGGCACGGCAGTTCTGGTGGCTGGCGAGCACCGGTCCCTGGTACAGCTCGAGCGCCTCGAAAAAGCCTTGGTCGGTCAGGTGCGTCAGGTCGAGCAGCATGCCCAGCCCATCCATTTCACCGAGCAGTTCGCGACCGTCGGGGGTGAGGCCGCCGCCATCGGAGCCCGTACCCGGGGCATAGCGGCCCGGGCCGAAGTGGGCCGGCCCAACCGACCGCAGGCCCTGCCCGTAAAGGCGGTGAAGGTGATCGAGGGTAACGATGGAGTCGGCGCCTTCCAGGGCCAGGATGTACCCCACGGGCAGGTGCCCGGGGTCCGACGCATGCTGCCAGGTCACCAGGTGGGCGGCGAGGGTTTCCCAATCCGTGAGTTGCACCATCTCTCCCTGGTCTTCCATTTCCCGGTACCAGGCCAGCTGGCGTTGGGCATCGGCCCAGGCCTGGGCCGGCGAGTGCCATCCCGGCAGGCGGACGTTGGCGGGCACCGAACCTGCGGGCTGCACCCGCGCGATCAGGGTGGCAAAGACGAGCCCTACCCCACCCCGCCGCAGCTCCGGCAGCGCTACGGTCCCCCTGCCGCGATCGGGATGATCGGTCCAACCCATCGCCCGTTCCCGTTCGCGGATGGCGTGCACGGGCTGCGTCAGGTCGCGGTTGTAGGCCAGGGCGTTGGTCGCCAGGTCGAGGTGGGCGTCTACGATCACTTCAGACGGTAATTTTGCGGCTGCGGGCCACCACCGTCCAGGGTTCGCCAACCTTGCCGTCCACGACGGGCAATACCTCTTCGTACAGGTTCACGGTCGGGCAGACGTGCCAGGGGACGGCATAAAAGGCCTGGCCGACGCGGTAGCTGCTGCTGTCCGGCACCGTGAGCACCAGATGCTCTTCGGACTGCAGGCGAATCGTGTATGCGTCGATCCCCGGAAACACCACCCGGGGCTGCGGCGGATCGGCGGCCACCGCCTTGGACCCCAGATCGAAGCAGATCGTTTGCGCGTCCACGACCGAAATGATGCGGGTCAGGATGATAGCTGCCGGCTCGAAGGGCAGCTCGGGGAAGTGCTCGGCGTAGCCCGCATCCCAGAGGTAGAAGGTGCCGGGACTGACCGTCGTATTCGGCTTGCCGATGTAGTAGGGAAAGGTCGGGGAGCCCCCCATCACCAGCTCAAGCTCACCGAAGGCAGGTTCGAGCCGCCGCCGCAGGGTATCCACCTCGGCGTAGATCGCCGCCGTTCGCTGCCGCCTAACTTCCGGGTCCGGGTCATGGAGGTGACCGTCGTAGACGTGGAATCCGCGGATGCGAATGCCCGATAAGGTGGAGATCGATTTCAGCAGCGCTTCCACCCCGCCCGGTTGGATGCCGGTGCGGTCCATGCCCACGTTTACGTCGATGTAAACGGTCAGGGGATGAGCCAAGAAAATATCCCCCAGCATACGTGCGGTGGTTTCGTTGTCCACGAGGGTGGAAAATTCCGTAGCGGGATACAGCTTCCGCAACTCCCGCCAGCGGCGGGCCTTCACTGCGGAAAGCTGGTAACTGAGCAGGACTTCGGAAGCACCGACGGACCCCAGCAACTCCCCCTCGCTGACGGTACTGCACTTGAAGCGGCGTATACCACGGGCCATCGCCATCTCAGCGATCTCCCGGCACTTGACGGTTTTGATGTGGGGCCGCAGGCAGTTTCCCTGCGGCGTATCGGTCATCGACACGGCGCGGTCGATGTTCTCTCCGATTACTTCCGGAAAGACCAGCAGGGCCGGGGAATCCACCAGGTCCAGCTCATCCAGGCGGTAGCGGGCATCGAGTCCGACGGTCATCCGCGTTCGAGTTTGGCGATGACGTCGATCTCGATCTTGATGCCGTGCTGCAGCCCCGACTGTACGGTGGTGCGGGCGGGCCGGACGCCGGTGAAGAAGGTGGCGTACTCCGCGTTGAACCGCTGGAAATCGCTGCTGTCGGCCAGGTGGACGGTGACCTTGACAACGTTGTCCAGGCTTGCCCCACCCTGTTCCAGGATAGCTTTAATGTTGTGCAGAACGCGACTGGTCTCCTCCTCGATCGTGCCCAGGACGACCTGGGAGGTGGCAAAATCGGTGGGCGTCTGTCCGCTTACGAACAGCAGGTCGCCGACGATCACGCCGTCGGAATAGGCGCCGGTGACGAAGTCTTCCTTGCGCTGGGGGTGGGTGATGCGGGTCTTTTCCATGGGCTAGTGTTTGTGGTAGGCGATAATTTTCTGGCGGGAGGTCCCCAGTCCGTCGATACCGAGTTCGACCACGTCGCCGGCCCGGAGGTAGCGGTTGGGTTTCATCCCAAGGCCGACGCCGCTGGGGGTGCCGGTACTGATCACGTCGCCGGGCAGCAGGGTCATGAAGCGGCTGATATAACTGATGCACTGCGGCAGGTTAAAGATTAAATCGGCGGTGGTGCTGTCCTGCACCATTTCGTCGTTCACCTTCAGCCAGAGGTGCAGCTGGTGGGGATCGGCGATCTCGTCGGCGGTGGCGATCCAGGGCCCGAGGGGGGCAAAGGTATCGGCGCTCTTTCCCTTCACCCACTGTCCGCCGCGCTCCATCTGAAATTCGCGTTCGCTGACGTCATTGTGCAACACATAGCCGGCTACGTAGTCCATGGCTTCGGCCTCGCTCACGTAGCTGGCGCGTTTACCGATGACTACCGCGAGTTCGACTTCCCAGTCGGTCTTGGTGCTGCCCTCGGGTAGCATGATGGGATCGTAAGGACCGGTGATCGCCGAGGTGGCCTTCATGAAGATCACCGGCTCGGTCGGGGCGGCGGCCCCGGTTTCGGCGGCGTGGGCGGCGTAGTTCATGCCCACGCAGATGATCTTGGACGGGCGGGCGCAGGGGGCCGCCAGCCGGACTTCCTCCCCGACCACCGGACACGTGCTTTCGTGCTCCCGTAGCCAGGCCGACAGGCGGTTCACCCCACCGCTGGCGAAGAAGTATTCGTCGTAATCTTCCCCGAACCCGGAGACGTCGATGCGGCTGCCGTCGGCGCGCTGGATGCCGGGCCTGGGGGTGGATTCGGGGGGTTGGAAGCGGATCAATTTCATGGGGGTAAGATAGTACTCAGGCCCGAGACGTCGGATGACCCCTTCCTGAGGTCGGGAGGCATCCGGTGTCCGGGGGGGGGTAATCGCGATTTAGGTTAAGCTTTGGGGAAAATTCACTGCACCGGCGTCCGCGCCGAAACATTCGGGGGGGTTAGGGAGTATCGAATGGACCAATAATTAGCAACAGTACTTTCCATTATGATAGAATCCCTGATCAACTCCACGCTCGACGCCTTGCTGGAATCGGAGAACCGGAAGAATGGCATTCAACAGGCCCTCTTTCAGTTCATGCAGCCCGCATTCTTTGACGCCAAGGAGTTCAAGTCGGTGAAGGCCGATCCTTCGTCCGAGGACAGCGAGGAGCTCATCTACGAGCGCCTCGAAGATTACCTCACCGGCGAGCCCGACCGCATCGAGGAGCTGCAAAGCATCCTGGACCGCCAGGATGGGCTTGACGAGGAGGAGTAGTGCTTTAAGTAGTTCTTTAGGGCCGGCATAGCGAGTGCCCTAAAGAACTAAAGCACTAGCTTGCGGGGACGCAGGTACAATGAATGCGTAACAACCCAAGCTATTATGGTAGAAGCACTGATCCACTCCACTATCGACGCCCTGTCGCAACCCACCAACCAGAAAAACGGGGTGTCGAAGGCCATCCTGGATTTCCTCAAACCCGCCTTTGCTGACGAGGAGGAGTACCAGGAGGTGACTAAGGACCCCACCTCCGACGATAACGAGGAGCTGATCCACGAACGGCTGGACGACTACCTCACCGGCAAGCCCAACCGCATTGAGGCGTTGGAGGATATCCTGGACCGACAGGATGGGATCGGGTAGGCCGACCAAAGAATGAACGGTCTACCGCACTAACGTGTGGATAACTTTTTGTTTGAAAAACGCGTGTTCGGGGTACCTTGCCGGGGCTGAAACCACCCCTTCCTATGCCCGAATTCTGCCACCTCCACTGCCATACCCAGTATTCCCTGCTCGACGGCGCGTCCGAGATCGGGGTCATGATGGATAAGGCGGTATCCGATGGACAGAAGGGGGTAGCGCTGACGGACCACGGCAATATGTTCGGGGCCTTCAAATTCGTTGCCGAGGCGGATAAGCGGGGGCTAAAACCGATGATCGGCTGTGAATTCTACCTCGTCGAGGATCGCCACAAAAAGGCCTTCAGTCGGGCGCGGGGGGAAAAGGACAACCGCTACCACCAGCTCATGCTGGCCAAGAACAAACAGGGCTACCTCAACCTGGCCAAGCTGTGCAGCCTCGGCTACATCGAGGGGCTGTACGGGAAGTATCCGCGGATCGATAAGTCGCTCATCGCGAAATACAGCGAGGGCGTGATCGCCAGCAGCTGCTGTATCGGGGCGGAGATCCCCCAGCTCCTCATGCAGGGCAAGGACGACGAGGCCGAGATCGCCCTGAAGTGGTGGCTGGAGATCTTCGGCGACGACTACTACATCGAGCTGCAGCGCCACCGCGGCATGGATAACATCGATAAGCTCGGCGTCAGCCAGGAGGACATCAACCAGAAGCTGCTCCGCCTCGCGCGCAAACACGACGTGAAGGTGATCTGCACCAACGACAGTCACTACGTCGAGGAGGAGGACTACATGCCCCACGACATTCTGCTCTGCGTCAATACGGGCAGCCTCATGGAGGACACCACCCGCTTCAAATTTCCGAGCTCCGACTTTTACTTCAAGTCGCAGCAGGAAATGGGCCACCTCTTCCAGGATGTGCCGGAGAGCCTGGCCAACACCATGGAGATCCACGATAAGATCGAGCACCTGAAGCTGACCAGCGAGGTACTGCTGCCCAACTTCCCGATGCCGCCCGGCTTTGCTACCCAAGACGAATACCTGCGCCACCTCACCTACTCCGGCGCGCAGAAGCGGTACGGCGAACTCACGGCAGTGGTCACCGAGCGCCTCGACTTCGAGCTCGACGTCATCAAGGCCTCGGGCTACCCGGGCTATTTCCTGATCGTGCAGGACTTCACCGATGCCGCCCGGAAAATGGGCGTGAGCGTAGGTCCCGGGCGGGGGTCGGCGGCGGGTTCCGCGGTCGCCTACTGCACGGGCATCACCAATATCGATCCGATCAAGTACGACCTCCTCTTCGAGCGATTCCTCAACCCGGAGCGGGTGTCGATGCCCGATATCGATATCGACTTTGACGATGTCGGGCGCCAGAAGGTCATCGACTACGTGATCGACAAGTACGGCCAGCAGCAGGTGGCCCAGATCGTCACCTACGGTACCATGGCCGCCCGCTCCTCCCTGCGCGACGTGGGCCGGGTGATGGATATCCCCCTGAGCGAAGTAGACAAGGTCGCCAAATCCTTTCCGGCCCAGCTCGGGGCTACCCTGCGCGACGTGCTCGCCCCCAAGGACATCCACCCGAAACTCAAGAGCAAGCTGAACGGCGACGACACCGAAAAGGCTTACCGCTTCCGGCAGATGGCGGCGCAAAACGACCAGATCGGCGAAATGATCCGCACCGCCGGCAAGCTGGAGGGGAGCATCCGCAACACCGGCGTCCATGCCTGTGGCGTCGTGATCACCCCCACCCCGGTGACCGACCACGTGCCCGTCACGGCCGATAAGGACACGGGCATGTACATCAGCCAGTTCGACAACTCCGTTGCGGAGACGGCCGGGCTGCTGAAGATGGACTTCCTCGGACTCAAAACCCTGAGCATCATCAAGGACGCCCTCATCATGGTCCGGGATAACCACGGCGTTGATATCGACATCGACGCCGTGCCGCTCGACGACGAACTGACGTACGCGCTCTTCCAACGGGGGGAAACGAACGGGATATTCCAGTACGAGTCGGGCGGGATGCAGAAGCACATGAAGAACCTCAAGCCGACGACCTTCGACGACTTGATCGCCATGAACGCGCTGTACCGGCCCGGCCCCCTGGAGTACATCCCCGAATTCATCGACCGCAAGCACGGCCGCAAACCCATCGTGTACACCCTCGATGGCGAAGAAAAGTACCTGAAGGAAACCTTCGGCATCTACGTGTACCAGGAGCAGATCATGCTGCTTTCGCAGTCCATCGCCGGCTTCTCGAGGGGGCAGGCCGACGTACTGCGCAAAGCCATGGGCAAGAAGCAGAAGGCGGTGCTGGACAAGATGTACCCCACCTTCATCGAGGGCGGCAAGGCCAACGGCCACCCCGAGGATAAGCTCGGCAAGATCTGGAAAGACTGGGAAGCCTTCGCCTCCTACGCCTTCAACAAGTCGCACTCCACCTGCTACGCTTTCGTGGCCTACCAGACGGCCTACCTCAAGGCCCACTATCCGGCCGAATACATGGCCTCGGTGCTGACCCACAACCGCACGGACCAGACCAAGCTTACCTTCTTCCTCAAGGAGTGCAAACGCATGGGCGTGGAGGTACTCGGGCCGGACATCAACGAGAGCAAGGCCGAGTTCGCGGTCAACAAACGCGGCGCGATCCGCATCGGCATGACCGCCCTGAAGGGGGTGGGCGAAGGGCCGGTCGAGGAGATCCTGCGGGCGCGCAGGGAGGAAGAACCCTTTGAATCGGTTTTCCACCTCATGCAGCGGGTGGAGCCGGGCGCCGTCAACAAGCGGGTACTGGAGGCACTCGTGGATGCCGGTGCCTTCGACTGCTTCGACACCGTGCACCGGGCGCAGTACTTTGCTCCCAGCGATAAGTACGACAGCTACCTGGAGCACGTCACGAAGTACGCCAACGCCTACCAGAGTCAGTTGGCCTCGGCGGCCTCCTCCCTCTTCGGCGCGAATCAGGAGGAAGTGCTTCCGGACGAGCCTACCCCCCCCAGGCCCGGGAGTGGAACCTGCCCGAAAAGCTGATGCGCGAGAAGGAGGTCACCGGCGTCTACGTCAGCGGCCACCCCCTCGACGGCTACAAACTGGAGATCGACAATTACATCACCTGTTCCCTCGGCGAGCTGGACCCCGCCAAGTACGGCAAGATCACTATGCGGCTCGCCGGCATGATCAGCGGGGCCCGCCATATGGTGAGCAAGAACGGCAACGGCTGGGGTATCTTCGAACTTAGCGACTTTGATGAAACCATTGAGTTCAAGCTCTTCGGGGAGGACTACGAGAAATATAAGCACGTCCTCAATCAGGGCAAGGCGGTATTCGTCAAGGCCAATTACCGCCAGAAGTGGAACAGTGAAGAAGTAGAAATCAGCGTGAGCGAAGTGAAACTCCTGGAAGGCATCGGCCGCGAGATGACCGAGGCCATTATCCTCAAATTGCCCCTGAGCGACCTGACCACCGAACTGGTCGTCTCCCTCGACGAGCTCTGCAAAAAGTACCAGGGCCGGCAGAAACTCCGCATGGTCTTCTACGACGCCGAGGAAGACCTGCAACTCAAGATGTACAGCCGGGAACGCCTCGTGGACGCCGATACGGAATTCATCAACGAGATCGAACGGCTGGGGATCAAGTACCGGGTAGCCTAAGGTTCGGGTAATCGACGAGGATGCAGGGCGGCGGCACGCGGGTGCAGCAGAAGTGGCAATAATTTGCTGGGTGGGTGAACGACGGCTGACCCAAGTAGAACAACGCGGAACCTAATCAGGTCTTCCGATCCGGTAGGCAGCGACCAGGCTGTAAACCTAAAAGAAAGTGGATTGGTCGATGTAGGTCTGCAGTACATCCTGATCGTGCTGGTAGCGGGCTTCCAACTGGAAGCGTTTCCTGAATTCAACTCCCACTCCGCCCAGCGCCCCGAAATTCCAGCTGGCTTCGTAGGACCGGTAATTGTAGCCGACCCAACGCCCCACCGTGGATTTCCAGGGGAACTGCAGCACCCCACCTGCCGTTAGGAATGCTGTCCACTCCCCCGGGAGGGGGACATACCTACGGACACCAAGCGGTAGGTTTACAGACCTTAAATTGATGGTAACATTTCGGCTGCCTTCCTCTAATTCTTCTCCGCGCACGTGATGGTAGTACACCTCCGAAAACAACCTCCAGCGTTCATTTCTCAGGGGGATTACATACTCTACCTCTAGGCCCATCCGCCAGGCTGCCGTAGGCGGAAGAGAGGCACGAGATTCTATGCCGAGGGCACTGGTACTTGCCGTATGCCCCACGTAGAACTCCACGCCGGGCCGAAAAGCAAAGCGAAATGGCCTGGCGGAACGGTCACGGAACGACACCCGATAGTTCACTTCCCGGCAATCGTTATAGGCCTCGAAATACTGGACGAATGCCGTACGCGGGTACATCAGCCGCCGCAGAGTCTCATCAGTGGTTCCGCAGTTTACCGAACTCCGCAACTGACCGCGGTACAACTCCTGGCGCACGATAAGCTGACGGTTCCGGTACCGGCGATTGATCAGGGGTTGGGGATCACCCTCCCCCTGTCGGAAGAAGAACCGACGAACGTCACCCGCTTCCCAGTAGAAGAGATCCGCCTCTCCGTCGACCAGCCACTCCAGAAAAACCGTGTCTCGTTGATATTCCGACTGCTCGGAGGTACTCAGATCGTTTACCCGGTCACTGGTTTGGTCGATGAGCACTACGGATCGCAGGTAGCGGAGGCTGCCGTCGGCATAGCCGAATTCACGTACGTTGGCCAGCGTTCCCTCCCGACGCTCCGCTCCGCTGAGGTACCTGAATCGCCGCGGATTGTCCGCCCAGTCGCGATCCAGAATACTGACCTCCCGACGGGTGCCCGTCTCATCAATGAGGTAAGCCGGTCGGTAATGAGCCTGGGCCGTTAGCCATTGGCCTCCCGCCACTACGATAACTACGATAATTACGATAACTACGATAACTACGATAACTACGAGCAAATAACGAAGCATGCGCGATCTGACAAGTAACCATAAAAGCCAGGTGAATGCTCCTCCAGAAGTCCGGAGCGAAATTCCGCCGGGGTTATTCTCGATCTGTGGCATAAGACAGGAAACCAAAGGGGCAGGACCGGGACGAATGCCCGATCCTGCCCCTTACCAGTATTCAATGGGCC
>JBBSPZ010000023.1:0-57483 GCA_038258275.1 Chitinophagales bacterium
CAACATCGTAGTCGAAGACATCATCATGCGCGGCGCCGGCATCGTCGTCGAAGACATCATCATGTAATTGCCCGCCCCGGCAACCTCCCGAAAAACCTCCTCCCGTTCCATTGTTGGAATGGCTCTATCCAATTCCCTTATATATAGCTTCTCACTCATGTCCTTCTTTACCGAATTTTTCACTCCCGACACCCTCCACGCCGCCCAGTCCTTCATCGACTACCTCGGCACCATCACCCCCCACATCGTGGTCGAGGACATCATCATGCGCGGTCATGAGCTGGCTTCCTCCAACATCGTAGTCGAGGACATCATCATGCGCGGCGCCAACATCGTGGTCGAGGACATCATCATGTAAGCGGGACGGTGGAAAATAGCCGCCTACCGCCTACCGATTCGTCTTCCGGAATTACACGCATTACCCCTACCGTATTACGGCCCGAAGGTTTTACCCGGGCCACCATCCTCCGCTCAGGAGACCCAAAGAATTTTAATTACCTGAATCTTTCGATACGGCTACGGCCGGTGTCGATCACCTCGAACCTAAAACCCTAGATCATGGTCGAAGACATCATCATGTAAGTACGGGCAAGGCCTGTACCAACAAATCCACTTAATCCCGTCCGGACGGTGCGTCCGGCTTACCACATCCAACCCACCTGCGTATGGATGACATCTACTCCTTTTTGCTTGCTAAACCCTAGCGCGCAATTTTCGACCATCCGGCGAAGCCGTTTCCAGGTTGTCCAACACGATCTCCCAGAGGGTTTCGTAGGGAATAATCTCGCTACTGTTGGCACGCCCCAGTTTTCTCGCCTGGGGGCTGATCATCTTCTGATAGGTCTTATTAGACTCCCTGACCGTGGCCGCGCGGTGGAAGTTGCATTTTTCCACGGTCAGCAGCAGCTTAAAGAAGCAGTTGTTTCGCAAGTTCTCATTGTTCATCAGGTAGCGGCTGCCGTAACGGATGAGCGCATCCGTGCGGTCGATTATTTTACCGTACTGGCCATTAATGATCAGGAAAATGACCTGAAGAATGAGGATCTGAATATTCATCCCCTGCTTGTCCTTGGAGTAGGAGGGAACGTTGTTCACGAACTTGTACAATTTGAAATCCGGTAGCGTACCGCTGTTCTTCTCCGGGTCGATTTTACCGGCCAGGACGAGGAGGTTGATGTAGGCCTCCAGAATCAGCCAGTACTCCACGTGTTGCACCGTGAGCAGCCGGCTCAGGGCCTTGCGGTCCACGATTGCCAGTTGCTCGTAGGCATAGTCAAAATTACCGGTCTGAAGGCCGAGGGTGATGGCATACTCCGAAAGCTTGATGTGGTTGATGGAGCTTTCCGGCACCATTTCTTTCGCGCGCTTCACCTGCAGGTATCCTTCTTTGAAATCCCGGAGTTTGACCGAACACTCCACCCGCGTCAGCGCCATCAGGCTGAGCGATTGCTTGCCCGCTCCCTTACACTTCTTAAGGACGTTCTCCGCCTCATTGGCGATACGAATGGCTCCGAGGTAGTCACCGAGCATCGTGAGGCCGTGCACCTTCATGATGAAGAACATGGCTTGCAGGGCCGAAACCTGAGGATATTTCACCACCAGGTGTTCGCAGTCTGCGGTGTACTTCCCTACCCTGGACCCGATCTCATTGGGCAGCAGTTTGTGGGCATAGATCATCCGGTGCATTTCCCGGTAGTAGCTCGAGACTTTATTGAGTACGCGCTCTGCCTCCGCATAGTTATCGGCCATGGCCTGGTACTTGACGAATTGCTTTTCATCGAAGCCCACTCCGAGGTAAAGACTGGCCAGAATGGAGGCCAGGCGGTGATTGATCGGCAGGATCTCAAACTCCTTTACCCGGCGCAGGGTCAGGTGGGAGAGGTGCTTAGCACTGTGCCAGGCCCTTCGGAGCAGCAGGAGGTTGATCAGGTTGAGCTGACGGTGACCGTTGATCTGCGCGTTGTCGTAGTCGTGGTAGTTGGCCGAGTACACGTCCTCATCCATAATGGCCGTAGTGAGGAGGTCCCGGAGCCTTCCCTTTAGTGCCCGGTAAGCGGCGTGGCGGGGGTTGTAGCGCTTTCCGTAGAGGGCAACTACGATCTCTTCTTCGGTGAGGTCGTCCTTGACGGCCAGGTGGTAAAACTCGCCGATCATCGACTGTTTTCCCTTTGTTTGGCTGATTTTCAGCAGCTTAACTACCTTTTTGGTAGAGGCGATAGCCAAGAGTTCCCTTATATCTTCCATGGAGATGTTCCGAATTGTATGATCCTGTGATCAATTCGTTGCCTCCAAAGTACACTAAATCAGTTGATTACCAAAGATACCATGCGAAAAGAGGGGAAAGTAGCAGCTTCAAACTGGTGCAAGTTGCTTCTTTTTCGCTGGCACCTGCCCCTATATTTGTAGCATCAACAAGGGAGGAACACCTAAACCCACCCCCTTAAAAGATCTTAATCTTGAGTTTTATGAAATTGTGTTTGTTCATAGTGTCTCTTTAGTTATAACTCGCAACCCTTGAATGTGGGGTTTATAGCATCAAAGGAGTGGTTGACATTACTAGCCTCGTGTCAACTAACCGGTATAGCGAACTTATAACGACAGCGCCAACCGCATTTCGGTTGGCGCTATTTTTTTGCCCGCGAACCTCAACGCGGTAAAACTAGGGAAAACTTATCAAAGTTTTGTAGGAAATCCGGGAGTCAGCGAAACATTCCCATACAGTCGTTCCACCGGGCGGCGTGGCGACGTCGCTGAACTTCCTTGCTGTCGCCAAAATCGACGGCGAAGCTGAACTCCAGTGTGGGCCCCAATCCTCCGGGAACGTCCCTCAGCCCCGAGATGACCGCATCGTAACTCAAGCCCACCCGATAGACGTCTTGCCGAAAGGTGACCGTGGTGATCAGTCCGTCCGGATTGGCAAAGGCATGCCGGTACCACCCTCCGATGGCCAGGGCTCCGAAGCCGAGGTAGGCCCCGAGGTTGAGCTGCTGGAAACTGGCCTGGGTGGTATACAGCAGGTTGGGCGTGACGTAGAGGGCGGCGCTTTTTCTGTTTCCGCTATCCTTCAGGTCGATTTGGGTGCCGGCGTGGAGGCTGAAGCGCTGCGGCCGGCCGGCGTAGAGGTTGTTGTCCAGCGCCAGCAGGTTTTCGTCGGGCCGGTTGAGGTGTTCGATGCTGAAGCCTCCGTAAAAGTGCTTCACGTAAAAGAGCACGCCGGTACCCAGGTCCACCGACGTTTGGGAGATGCCCGCCAGCTGCTCCTGGGTCACTCCGCCCGCTCCGGCGGCAGGATCGATCATATCCCCGAAAACCAGCCCGCCGAAATCCAACCGGCTGGAAAGCAGCCCCGCACTCAGCCCGATGCGGGCGTGCAGTTCCTTAGTCAGCTGAATGTCGTAGGCGTACACGAATGCGAACTGCGTATTTTTGTAGAGCCCTTCGAGCTGGCTGTCGGTGAGCAATCGGAAACCGAAGCTGGACGGGCTGCCGTAAACCGGCAGTTCCAGGCTGGCCGCGAAGGTTTTGTAGGCGCTGGGGTAACTGGTATGCTGGCTGCGGTAGTTGACGGTAATGCGGGGTGCTACGCTCACTCCGGCAAAGGCCGGATTCAGCTGCATCGGGGAAGCGTAGAACTGGGAGAACACCGCATCCTGCCCCCGGCCCATCCCCTGACAGAGCAACCAAAGCGTTAGGGCAAGTAATGTGGGGCGCATGCCTAAAGCTAATCTTCTGTCCGCCGCTTTCCAAATGACCGCACCCGCCGGTCGGCCCTACGACAGCTACCCGCCCCCCCGCCGCAATCTGCTTTTGCCGAACAACGTTTCCGGCAGGGTAGTGTATCTTAATCTTGTGCCCCAATGCCCCCCTATGTTGAAGTATACGCTCCTTCTTTTCTCCCTCATTACCAGCCTCCTGCTTAGCGCGCAGCAGGACATCCGGCAACGGCTCACGTGGCAGCCCGCACAGACGATCGAGTGGGAGGGCAACCGGCGGGTAGTGCTTGCTTACCTCCTGGAACCGATGGAAGGCAGCCGGACGGAAGGAATAGAAAAATCCGGCGAGCTCCCCGCTTTCGTCCACACCTTCGCCGCTCCCTCCGGCAGTCCGGCCGGAGTAGAGGTCGTCGCACTGGAAACCGAAGCCTTCTCGCCGCCTCCCGGATTCACCGCCGAGGCGGAAGCAGCGTTCGACTTTACGTACCGGGCCAGCCAGCAGCCCAATGGTTGGCTGGGCAAAGTGAGCGGCCCCTCCCTGATTCGTACTTCAACGGGATTCGAGCGCCTGCTCTCCGTCCATCTGCGCCTGGTACCCGGCGGCGCGGGCCCCGGGGGCGGGCGGGCCGGTTTCGCCACCAATTCCGTGCTGCGGGAAGGCGCCCTCTACCGCTTTACCGTACCGGCTACCGGCGTGTACAAACTCACGCGGGCGTTCCTGGCGGATCAGCTCCGGGTGACCGGCCTGGAGGGTGTCGATCCCCGGGACATCAAACTCTTCGGACAGCGCGGCGGCATGCTTCCCGAGACCACCAACGACATGCCCCCCGATGACCTCCTGGAACAGGCCATCGCCATAGAAGGGGAAGGGGACGGCTCCTTCGACGGGAACGATTTCATTTTGCTCTACGCCGAAGGCCCCGACGAGCGCCGCTACGACGCCCTGACCGACCGCTTTTCCTACACCAAGAACATCTATACCACTTCCAACAGCTACTTTTTGCAAGTCGGCACGCCCGGTCGCGGCCGCCGCGTAGCCAACCTGGGCGGGGCCGCGGGTGGAACGACCACGGAAACCTACGATGCCCTGTACCGCTTTGAGGAGGATCGCTACAACATCCTCCACGAAGTCGGCGGCAACAGCCACGGCTCCGGACAGAGCTGGTTCGGGGAGTTCTTCAAGGTATCCCGGGAAAAAAACTATCCCGGCCTCGTGTCGATCCCGGGAATCGTGACCGAGGAGCCCGTACAGGTGCGCGCGCGCATGGCCCTGCGCTCCACCGCGACCAGCCGCTTCCTGGTGGAAATTAACGGACAGGAGATCACCAGCCTGAACGTCGGCGCCGTAACCATCGGAGCCGAGGAACAAAGTCCGGCCGTGATCCCGGCGGAGCTGGTGGGCTCGGCAAGCCTGACCTCCGAACGGGTGAATGCCAAGGTGAGCTACCCCTTCCCGGCCGGCGCCCGGCAGAGCGAAGGCTGGCTGGACTGGATCCAACTGCGCGCCCGCCGCCGCCTGACTTTCGGCGGCCAGGATCAGTTTGCGTTCCGGGATACCCGCACGGCCAACCAGTCCACGGTCACCTATCGCCTGACCGACGCACCGGCCACCGTCCGCGTGTGGCGGGTCGATGGCCCCGATGTCCGTCAGGCCAGCCTGAATGCCGGTAGTTTCTCCGCACCCGCCGGCGGGACACTTTTCGAATACGTGGCCTTCCGCCCGGAGGCCGCCTTGCTCACGCCCACGGCCGTCGGACCGATCGAGAATCAAAACCTGCACGCGATCGGCGCAGCGGATATGATCATCGTTACGCATAAGGACTTTCTCACCCAGGCCGAGGCCCTCGCCGCACACCGCCGGGAGCACAATGGCTTCACCGTACAGTTGATCACCACCCAGCAAATCTATAATGAGTTCAGCAGCGGGCGCGACGATGCCGCCGCGATACGGAATTTTGTCCGGATGGTCTACGAACGGGATCCCCGTCTGCGCTACCTCCTCCTTTTCGGCGACGGCAGTTTCGACCACCGCAACATCTACGGCTTGGGGACGAACTTCATCCCGGCCTACGAATATCAGAGCGCCTTTACCCAGGTCAAGAGTTTCCCGGCCGATGACTTTTTCGGCATTATGACTCCCGCCTTTGAGGGACAAGCCCTCGGTCCCGACGTGAGCATTGCCGTGGGCAGGCTTCCGGTGAAGTCCGCCGACGAGTCCGGTCCGACGGTAGACAAGCTGATCCGGTACGACGTGGCGCCCTCCTCCCTGGGTGACTGGCGCACGCGCATGGTGTTTGTGGGGGACGACGAGGACAACGGGAAACATACCGTCGACGTCAACCGGGTAGCCAACGCGGTGCAATCCCGCAAACCCGACCTCAACTTCGACAAACTATACTTCGACCTTTTTCCCCAGCAGAGCCTTTCCGCCGGCGACCGCTTCCCCGACATTACGGAAGGGCTCGACCGGGCAGTATTTCGCGGTGCCCTGGCGGTCACCTACCTCGGCCACGGCGGCCCCCGCGGATGGGCCCAGGAGCGGGTACTGACCATTCCCCAGATTCGCAACTGGACCAGGCCGGTGAATTCCCCGGACCCCATCCAGCCCCCCGTTTTCATTACGGCCACCTGTACCTTCAGCAATTACGACGATGCCTCCTTCGTGAGTGCGGGGGAAGAGGCCCTCCTCACTCCCCGGGGTGGGGTCATTGCCCTCATGACGACTACCCGCCCCGTGTTCGCCACCCGCAACTTCGAGCTCACAAACAATACCGTGCAGGCCATGCTCGATCGTCCCGCCGGGGAGTGGCGGAGCCTCGGGGACATCATCCGCATCGCCAAAAACGAGACCACCCCCGCCGACCGGAGTTCGTTCCTTTCCGGCGACACGGAGAACGCCCGCAAGTTTACCCTGCTGGGAGACCCGGCAACCGTCATCGCCCTGCCTACCTACGGGGTGCGGACCACCCTGATCGATAGCCTGGCGGTGGATTCGGTCCGTACCGATACCGTACGGGCCCTGCAGAAAATGCGGATCAGCGGAGAGATCATCGACGTCAGCGGCAACCTGCTCAGCAACTTCAACGGACAGGTATACCCCACGATCTACGATAAGGCTCAGACCATCCCCACCCTGCAACAGGATGCCGGCAGTCCGCTCCTCCAGGTGGAAGTACAGCGCAACATCGTCTTCCGGGGACGGGCCACGGTGACCAACGGAAAGTTCTCCTTCGAATTCGTGGTACCCAACGACATAGACTACACCTTCGGTCCGGGGAAGATCAGTTACTACGCCGCGGACAAAACCCAGTTCATCGATGCGGCGGGGTACTACAATCGCCTCATCATCGGCGGGACCAGTGACAACGCGGCCGGGAACGACCAGGGACCGGAAGTAGAGCTCTACCTCAACGATACGGAATTCATGTCCGGTGCCCAGGTAGAAGAGGATCCCGTACTGCTCCTCCACCTTTCCGACGACCTCGGCATCAACGTGACGGGCAACAGCATCGGGCACGACCTGGAGGCGGTCCTGGACGAAGACACCCGCAACGCGATCGTCCTGAACGATTACTACGAAGCGGACGTAGACAATTTCCGCAGCGGCAAGGTGCGCTACCCCCTCTTCGACCTGGAACCCGGCCTGCACAAGCTGACGGTACGGGCCTGGGACGTGGCCAACAACAGTACGGTGGCTACGACCGAATTCATCGTGGCCAGTGACCTCGGAGATGCCCTCACCCACGTGCTCAACTACCCCAATCCCTTTACCACCAGCACCTGCTTCCAGTTTGACCACACCCTGGTCGGGCAGAACGTAGAGGCCATCGTCCAGGTCTTCACTGTGAGCGGCAAGCTCGTCAAGACCATCGAGCGTCCCTTCGAATTCAGCGACGGCTCGATCCGGCAGGACGATTGCATTCCCTGGGACGGACTGGACGATTACGGCGACCGGCTCGCGCGGGGCGTTTACCTCTACCAGATCCGCCTGCGGGGCGACGGGGTGAATGTCGTCAATAGCGAGTTGGAGAAGCTGGTGATCCTGAGGTAGCCCCCTCCCGAACAGCGGACGTTGATTACCCGCATCCGGAGCCGGGGGCCGTACCCTAATCCTTCAATAGAAAGAGGGGAAGCCCCGGGTGTTCCGGTTTGGAACATCCGCGACTTCCCCTCTACCGGAAGTTTGCCTACCCGCGGAGCGCGGGGAAAGATAACCCTAGTTATAGCCGGGGTTCTGCGGCAGAACTTCCGTTCCCTGGAGGTCGATCTGAGCCTGTGGGATCGGGTAATAAAGATCCTGGGGCGTAGCGAAGTCGGCACCGGCGTAGGCAATCGGGAGAAACTGCTTCTCGAAATCTACAATCCGATTGAGTTCTGGTTCAGCCAGTCCCCAACGGCGGAGGTCGAAGAATCGGTGACCTTCGCCGCTCAACTCGAGCTTGCGCTCAAAGTAGAGGGCCTGCAGGGCCGCCTCCTTGCTGGAGAAGGAAGGATACAGGGCAATCTCGTAGTTGGCCGCCTCGCTGCCGTCTTCATTTTTCAGGATGCTGGGACCGGCCATGGCACGCTCGCGGACCATATTGACGAGCTCGAGTCCACGCGAGAGGTTACCCAGTTGAATCTCCGCCTCGGCAAGCATGAGCAGTACGTCGGCGTAACGGATGATATTGTAGTTCATCGAGCCATAGCCACGGGTCCAGGAGGTACCGTCGCTGAAGCTGCCTTCCTGATTTTCGTAATAAACGAATTTCTTGGGCGAGTAGGGGCCGCCGTAGGGCTGGTCACGGACCCAGGGCTTTCCGGGGTGAGGTCCCCATCCCAGGTAAGGGATACCACGGCGACCGATACTATGATCGAGACGAGGGTCTACGGGACCGCCATCGGCGGTATACGCGTCGGCACCTTCCAGGCCAAAGTCTGTCTTGAGGCGGTTGGCGTCGGAGTTGTAGCTATTATCCAGCAGCGGGAGGCCGTTGGAAGTACGGAACGAATTGGCCAGGTCGAAGGTGGGCTGAAAGAAGCCGCAGCAGTTACCCGGTCCGGTAGAACCGGTGTTGTGCGGAAAGTTGAGGACAAAATCAGGGTTGGCCACGTTGGTCGTCCCAGAGTTGGCGGCGGCCTGTACGGCGAATACGGATTCGCTGCTGTTGTCAAACTCCGCATTGAACGCCTGAGCGTAGCTGTCCAGCAGTTCGTATGCCTGTCCGCTGGCGGTCTGTCCGTTCTCTACCACGTTGTTCAACACCGTCTGGGCTTCCGGCCACTTGCTTTGAAAGAGGTAGGTCTTGCCCAGGTAGGCACCGGCCGCCCATTTGTTGGCGCGCCCGGCATCGGCCATGACTTCCGGGAGGTTGTCATAAGCAAACTGGAAATCCTCTTCAATTTTTGGCCAGTTGGAGCTCGAAACTACCTGCTGCTGCTCCTCGATCGTCAGGCCGGGCGTGAGGAAAGGAGCCTGACTGAAGGAAATCTGGAGTTGGAAATAGTAGTGAGCACGCAGGAAGCGCGCTTCTGCTTCCAGGCGGGCACGGTCCTCATCCTTCAGCAAGGGGTCGGTGGAGACCGCGAGCAAGTCGAGGGCGGCATTGGCCCGGGCGACCCCCTCAAACAGACCGACCCATCGATCGGCAGGGATACGGGAAGTAGTGGTGAGCTTATACTGTACCAGGTCGTTGATATCGGTAAAGTCACCGTCATTGGTTCCCTTGTTGGCATCACCACCCTGGATGGAGCCGTTGGCCCAGTTCGAGGCGCCGCCGAAGTAGTTACCCCGGCCGCCGAGCTGAGCGTAGGCACCGAGCACTACCCCTTCAATGCCGGCCTTGGTGGCAAGTACTTCCGGGGCAAGGGCGCCCCTGGGTGACACATCAAGGAATTCATCGCTGCAGGTCCAGAGAAATCCTCCGATCAGCAGCACACCCAGTAGTATCCGGGAGCTTCGTTTAAATGATTGCATGATTATTTGTTGTTGCTTGTGATTAAAAGTCCACGCTTACCTGGAAGTTATAGCTGCGAGTTACGGGGTAGTTTCCGACGTCGACGCCGAAGTCGGTGTCGGCCGAACCGCCTACTGCAGGATCAAGGCCTTCGTATCCTGTCAGCGTGAAAACGTTGTTGGCAGATACGGCAAAGCGCAGGTTAGAGAATGCACTCCCCATGGAACCTATGGGCAGGGTATACCCCAGCGTCAGGTTGGTAAGGCGGAGGTAGGAGCCGTCTTCCACGTAGTAGCTGGTCGACTGCTGGGAAGTGCTGAAGTTCGAGGCGGACTCGTAAATTGGCACATCGGTGTTGGTGTTGGAGGCCGTCCAACTGTCCAGGACACGGTCAGAAACCGCAGCCCCTTTGAACGTGCCGTAGAAGTCCGTGAACCACTTCGAGTTATTGTAGATCTCGTTGCCGAGGCTGGTGTAGAAGAAGGTCGTGAGGTCGAAGCTCTTGTACATAAGCTTGAGGTTGAGGCCACCCGTGAAATCGGGTACCGCGCTTCCGAGGAAGGTACGGTCGGCTTCGTCGATCTTGCCGTCGGGCATTCCGGTCAACTCGCCTTCTTCGTCACGGCTGTTGTTGTCCTCGAAGCGGAAGCGGCCGGGGGCGGCACCATCCTGAGTGGGGGCACTACCTACCTCGCCGTCGGACTGGAACAGGCCGATCACCTTATAGCCAAAGAAGGAGGAAAGCGGACGGCCGACCTCGTTGCGGATGATGCTGCCGTTGATCCGGGTACCTCCCCGGTCAAAGAAATCGGTATCGTCGGTAAATTTGGTGATCTCGTTCTGGAGCAGGGCTCCGTTCAGGGTCAGTTCGAAGGAAAAATCGCCGCCGACCTTATCGCGGTAGATAAACTGGGCGTCCAGGCCCTGGTTGCGCATGCTGCCGATGTTGACGAAGGGCGCGGTGGCAACGGGTCCGTTAACAGCGGGCAGGGGAAGGCGAACGAGCAGGTCGTTGGTCTGCTTACGCCAGAGGTCGACGATCAGGTCGACCTTACCGCCAACGAAGGTCGCATCAAAGCCGACGTTGCTGGTCACGCTGGTTTCCCAGCGGGCGTTGTCCGTTCCAATACGGTCGATGTAGAAACCATTGGGGGCTGTGGTGTTAGATCCGGTAATCGGGTAGCTGCCCTGGCCCACGCCCTGTGCGAAGAGGCTGAAGCGGTTGGTGGCATCCACGTTGTTGGAGTTGCCCATTTGTCCCCATCCACCACGAATCTTCAGGTCCGTCAACAGCCGCTGGTTCTGCATGAAGGGTTCCGCGGTGACCCGCCAGGCGGCGGATATGGCGGGGAAGGTACCGTAGCGGAAGTTTGCGCCAAAGCGGCTGGAGCCGTCACGCCGGAGTACACCGGTGAGGTAGTAGCGATCGTTCCAGTTGTAGTTCAACTGGCCGAACACGGAGAAGAACTTCGTCGGAACGTTGAAGGAGCTGTTCGGCGGGTTGGGGGTGACCGTGCTGAGGTTGATGAAGTTGATGTCGCGGCTGAAGGGGTTGATGCCACTGGCTCCGCTGTTGCGGCCGTTCCCGGCGGAGAGCGCCTCGATACCGGCCAGGACGCTGATGTTGTTGGCCCCAAAGCTTTGCTTGTAGTTCGCCGTGTTCGTAAAGGTGTAGCTGTAGCCGTAGCCCTGGTACTCCCCGTAGCCGAAGCTGCCGTTGTTCTCCGAGTTCTCGTAGGTCTGGCGGTTGTAATTGTTGCCGTTGTAGGCCCCGTAGTCGCCGCCGATGCTGGACCGAAGCGTCAGGGATTCGATCGGGTCCACTTCCACGTAGAAGTTTCCGAACGCACTGGTGTTGAAGTTCTGGTTATTGGCTACCCCGTCGCGCTCGGCAACCGGGTTACGGGGGTTGTTGAAACCCGCGGCGCGCGTACCGGCATATCCGCCGAATTCGTCGTACACCGGAATGAGCGGGTTCATGCGGAAGGCACCGAGGATGGAGTTCTCGTCGCGGGGTACGTTCTGTCCGCCACTGCCACCAGTAAATCCACGCTGGGTACTGTAGGTGAACTGGAGATTTTCTCCGAACCGCACCTTACTGCCGAGGTTGAATTCGGTGTTGGCCCGGAAGCTGTAGCGGTCGGCACCGTTGTTCTTCAGAATGCCTTCGATGGTTTGGATACCGATGCCAACATAATAGCGGGTGTCTTCGGTAGAGCCCTGAAGGCCAAGGGTGTGCCGTTGGAGTATACCCGTATTGGTGATCGCGTCGTACCAGTCCGTGCCTTGCTTGTTGGCCTTCATTACTTGGTAGAGCCCTCCGGCGTTCGCGTCAACGTTGTAAAGTTGGCGGGCTGCCTCGAGGTCAATCGAGCCGACTACGCCAAGGCGGTCGCCGACCATAATATAATCGGGAAGTACGGGAGTAGCACCGTTTCCGTACTGGGGATGGCCCCAGTTGTCGTCACCGGGCAAAAGGCCGTCGTTGCGAAGCGCTTCCCAGGTCTTGTCGGCATCCTGCTGAGGAGAGAGGATCGACTGTCCGTTTCCGGGATTGGTGACGCCTACCAGTCCGTCGTAGCTTATGCTCAGGGGAGTAGGAGTTTTCGGTCCGCGCTTAGTCTGGATTACGATAACGCCACCCGCGGCGCGGGCGCCGTAGATGGAAGCGGAAGAAGCATCCTTAAGTACGGAAGTGGCCTCGATGTCGTCCGGGGAAAGGAAGCCGATACCCCCGACGGGCACGCCGTCCACAACGTAAAGCGGCTGGTTGCCTCCGAAGGAACCGAAACCACGGATGCGGATCAGCGAGTTGGTACCCGGCTGACCGTTCGTGATAACCGTGACACCGGCGGCACGTCCCTGGAGCTGCTGCTCCACGTTACCCGAGGGAACGGCGGAGAGTTCCTCGGTGGATACCGTGGAGATAGCAGCCGTGGTCTGGCGCTTGGTGGTGGTGGAGTAGCCGGTTACGACGATCTCGTCGAGGGCCACTCCTTCATTCATCACGACGTCTACGATCGTCTCTCCGCTCAGGATGATGGTCTGGGTCTCGTAGCCGGTATAGGAAAATTCCAGTTCCGCGACGGTGGCGGGAACGGTGAGCTCGTATTTGCCGTCAAAGTCGGCGACGGTACCTACGGTGGTACCCCGGGCTAACACCGTAGCCCCCACCAGCGGGAAGCCGTCGGAGTCCGTAATAGTGCCACTCAGGGTGGTTTGCCCGTAGACGGCTGCCGAGCAAAGCAGCGCCATAAACAGGCTTAATAGTTGTTTCATGATCGAAATTATGTTAGTGAGTCGTTGATTAGTTGGGAAGAACCACAAAGGGGGTCACCTAATGAGTCCTAACGAAGCGCTAACATACTGAATTTTGCAATAACTACTTCCCGGCAAATTATTTAATCTGACCGCAGCTTTACATAATCAGCTATTCTGAACCGGGACCCTAGGGTTTGTTTGCCGCCCAGCTCCTCCAGTGGTTATCTTGTCCCCTCTTTTGCTCTGCGTATGAACTGGTTAAGTTACTCCCCCCTTCTCTTCCTCCTCCTCCTGTGCTTCGGCTGCCAGGAGACTCCGCCCCCCCTATTCCAGCGCATTGACGCGGAAACCAGCGGGCTCACCTTCGCCAACCGCATCACCGAAAACGATACCTTCAATATTCTGGATTTGGAGTACGTGTACAACGGCGGCGGTGTAGCGGCCGCGGATTTCAATGGCGACGGACTCACCGACCTGTACTTTACCGGCAACACTACCGAGAACCGCCTCTTCCTTAACCAAGGCGACCTGAAGTTCCGGGACGTAAGCGAAGCCGCCGGCGTACTCGGGCGGGGCCGCTGGTGCAGCGGGGTCACGGTAGCCGACGTCAATGCCGATGGCAGACCCGATCTCTACGTCAGCGCGACCATTCTCGATCCGGGTAGCCGCCGCGCAAATCTGCTCTACCTCAACACGGGCAATGAAGTAAGCGAAGACGGAATGCAAGTCCCCCGCTTTACCGAAGTCGCCGCCACCTGCGGCATCGCCGACACTTCCCACACCACCCAGTCAGCGTTCCTCGATTACGACCGCGACGGCGACCTGGACCTCTACCTCCTGATCAATGAGATGGACGATCGCAGCATCCCCAACCGCTACCTCCCCAAGAAGACCGACGGCAGCGGACGGAAAAACGATAAACTGTACCGCAACGACGGCCCCGGCCCCGACGGCCTCCCCCGCTTCACGAACGTCACCCGCGCGGCCGGCATCCTCAAGGAAGGCTACGGGCTGGGCGTCAGCGTCTGCGACCTCAACCAGGACGGCTGGCCGGACCTCTACGTCTCCAACGATTACGTGAGCAACGACCTGCTGTGGATCAACAACGGCGACGGCACCTTCACCGACCGGGCTCCCGACTACCTCAAGCACACCAGCTATTCGGCCATGGGCAACGACGTGTCCGATCTCAACGGCGACGGACTGGAAGACGTCATCACCGTCGACATGTTTCCCGAAAACAACCTGCGGCGCAAGGCCATGATGCCGCCCAACAACTACAACGCCTACCTCAATAACGAGCGCTTCGGCTACCAACAACAATTTACCCGGAACGCGCTGCAGCTGAACCGCCGACTCTCGGACAGCACCTTCATCCTCAGCGAAGTCGGTATGATGGCCGGCGTATCGGCCACCGACTGGAGCTGGAGCCCCCTGGCCGTAGACGTAGACAACGACGGCGACCGGGACCTCCTCATCACCAACGGCTTTCCCCGCGACGTGACCGACCGCGATTTCATGGACTACAACGTGGAGATGAGCAAACTCGCCAGCCGGGAGATCCGCCTCGCCCAGATCCCCTCCATCAAGATCGCCAACTACGCCTACGAAAATGACGGCGGGGAAATTCCCGCCTTCACCAAGCGTACCCGGGCCTGGGGTTTCGACTACCCCTCCTTCAGCAACGGGGCCGTGTATGCCGACCTCGACAACGACGGCGACCTGGATTACGTGGTCAACAACATCAACGACAGCTGCTTCCTCTTTCGCAACGACCTGATCCGCGGGGACCAGCGGCCCGACTCCACCCACTGGCTGGGCATTGAGCTGGCCGGCGAGGGTGCCAACACCCAGGGCATCGGGGCCCGGGTCACGGTGGGCACCGGCGGGCGGCCAATGACGGCCTTCAACCATCCTACCCGGGGCTTCCTCTCGAGCGTGGCGGACGTGCTGCACTTCGGATTCGGTCCGGGGGATACCCTGACCGGGGTGACGGTCACCTGGCCGGACGGCAGCAACGCTATATATAAGGACGTGCGCTGGGACCAAAAAGTAGTGCTGCGGCAAGGCGAGGGGCAACCCGCCCCCACTACCCCACCCTCCGGAGCGCCCGTGGCCCAGCTCGTAGCGGAGCCGGAGCTGCTGCGACAACTTCCGATGCACCGCGACTGCCTGTTCATCGATTTTAACGTACAGCCCCTCCTGCCCCACAAGCTTTCGGAGTACGGGCCCGGCCTGGCGGTGGCCGACGTCAATGGGGACGGCCTGGACGACCTCTATCGCTCCGGCTCCCACTTTTACGGGGGACAATTGCTCCTTCAGGGGAAAGACGCCGACGGGCATCCCACCTTCACCCTGGCCGGCGACCTCGGCGCGGATAAGGGGCCCGAAGAACTGGGCTCCCTCTTCTTCGATGCCGACGGTGACGGAGACCAGGACCTTTACCTCGTGAGCGGAGGCAGTGAGTACAGCCTCGACCGTCCCGAATTACTGGACCGGCTGCTGCTCAACGACGGCGCCGGCCACTTCACGCTGGCGTCCGGTGCCCTGCCCGCCCTTCAGTCGAGCGGCTCGTGCGTGCGCGCGGCCGATATGGACCACGACGGCGACCTGGACCTCTTCGTGGGGGGCCGGCTGAAGCCGGCCCGCTTCCCCGAACCCGTCGACAGCTACCTGCTGATCAACGACGGGCGCGGTCACTTTGCCCCCGCGTCCCCGCCCGCCTTCACTGCCCTGGGACTGGTGTGCGATGCCCTGTGGACCGACTACGACAACGACGGATGGACGGACCTGCTCATCGCCGGGCAGGGCATGCCCCTGCGGTTGTTCGCGAACCGGGAAGGGACCCTCGTGGAAGCGGCGGCCTCCGGACTCGGCGGGCACGTCGGCTGGTGGAACAGCCTGAATGCCGGGGATTTCGACCAGGATGGGGACATCGACTACGTGGCCGGCAATTTCGGCATCAACAACCTGTACAGTCAGGGCAAAAGCGACTACGTCGGCCTGTACGGCGCTGATTTCGACGGCAACGGCGGCTACGACCTGTTGGTAGGAGACTACGCCCTGGCCGAAGACGGCACCTACCAGGAGTTTCCGCACAACCAGCGGACCGACACGGAAAAGCAACTCATCAGCGTCAAGCACCGCTACCAGCGCCACGACGAATTCGGCCGGGCGACCATCCAGGAGGTAGTGGCCAACTATCCCGAGGCGGAGGTCACGGTCCTGAAGGCGAACTACCTCCGCTCCGCCTGGATCGAAAACCTGGGAGACGGCACCTTCGCCTTCCACGAGTTGCCGCGCTTCGCGCAGGCCGCTCCGCTGTTTGGCATGCAGGTGATGGACGTGAACCAGGACGGCTATCCGGACCTGTTGGCCATCGGCAACGATTACGGGGCGGAAACCGGCATGGGCACCCTGGATGCCCTGAACGGGATCGTGCTCACCTTCGATCCCGCGGCCGGGGCCTTCACCTACGACCCTATGCAGTGGCAGGACTTTTTCGTCCCCGGCAACGGCAGGAGCCTCACGGTGGTGAACGCCGGGGGAGCGGCCGTCGTGGTTTCCTCCGAGAATAAGGGCCCGACCCGGGCGTTCGACCTCCAGCAGGGCGGAAGCCGGGGGCTTACGCTGCCTCCCGACGCCCAGCGGGTGACGTATACCCTGGAGGGGCGCCGGACGGTGGCCGAAGTCTACTACGGCAGCGGCTACCTCAGTCAGCGGACACGCACGCTGTGGCTCCCGGCCGGAGCCGAGGACATCCGCGTGATCGATTTCCGTGGGCGGTCGGAGGAGCCGAGCCGATAACGGCTAGTTCATCGGCACTTCCATGGCAAGCATGCGGGCGCCTTCCGGGCCTGCGGTGAGGCGGAAGCCGTCGGTAGCCGTGATGCCCAGTCCGTCGCGGCGGTGCAGCCGGTGACCGTCCAGCTCCGCGGAACCCTCCAGTACGAAGAGGTAGACGCCGTGGCCGGCTTGCCGGATGGTGTACTCCGTGGTCGTGCCCGCATCGAAGCGGCCGATGCTGAAGTAGGCGTCCTGGTTGATCCAGACGGCCCCGTCGGCGGGCGCGGGGCCGAGCACCTGGTGCCAGGTATTTTGCTCCCGGGTGAGGTCCATGCTGATCTGGTCGTAGCGGGGCGGCAGGTTCCGTTCGCGGGGGAAGACCCAGATCTGGAGGAACCTGACGTCCCGGTCGGGGTTCTTGTTCTTCTCGGAGTGAACGACGCCGGTACCGGCACTCATCACCTGGATGTCGCCTTCCCGGATGACGGTCGTGTTGCCGATGTTGTCTTTATGTTCCAGGTCGCCCGCGAGGGGGATGGAGATAATTTCCATGTTGTCGTGGGCGTGGCTGCCGAAGCCGCGACCGGCAGCGACCTCATCATCATTGAGCACGCGCAGCACGCCGAAGTGCGTCCGCTCCGGGTCGTGGTAGCCCGCAAAGCTGAACGTGTGGTGGGTAGTGAGCCAACCGTGGTCAGCGTGACCACGGGAATCGGCGGGATGATAAATGGTGTTCATAAGATAATTGATGTAGGTACATTTAATAGCTTTATAACCGGTACCTCAAAAAATAGTTTCCCTAAAATTAGCGGACTCGGCGGCCGTTCGGGGGGTGCAGCCCGCGTGTTGCATGCTACCTTTGCGGCATGGATCAGCTCATCGTTCACCACCTCATCGTCCACGAACTCAAGAAGCAGCCGGAGATGGCCGAGGCCGACCTCCTGCTGAGCAGCCAGACCCTGGCGATCACGGAGCAGTCGATCGACCTCATCGGGCGGCTGGACCAGACCTTCGAGCGCAAATCCGACCTGCTGCAGGGCTTCCTGGTGCAGCCGGACGAGGGGCTTTTCCCCGCCTACTACCAAAACTGGCTGGAGGAGGGGCGCAACCGACCGGCCTTCGTCACCTTCAGTCAGGACGCGATGTCCGTCCTTAAAGATAAGCTGCAGGGGGTGGTCGGTGCAAAGGGGGGGTACCTGCTCTTTGCGGATTACACCATGGAGGAGCAGCGCATGCTCGGCATCTACCTCATCCGCAACACCGAGGGGATGATCTTCGTCGACGACGAGGAACGGGATGCCCTGCGCTTACAGACCACGGCTTACCTCAACATCCAGGACATGGCCATGGCCGCCCGCTTGCTCGCGGGGCCGGGCCGCAACGTACAGATGATCCGCCACGCGCGTACCCAGAGCAGCATCAGCCAGTATTTCACCGAGTGGGTGGGCATCGACCAGGCGGAAACGAGCTCGGAGCTGACGCATTCCTTCCTGGAGATGGTGCAGGAGCTGCCAGTGCCGAAGGACCGGGAGACGGGGTTCGCCATGAACGAGGGTGACTTCGAGAAGGCCCTGGTGAAGTACGCGGCCAAGGCCCCCCAGCAGACCATCCGGGCACAGGATTTCGATTCCCACTTCTACGGCAACGACAAACCGCTGCAGGACATGCTCGCCGACCAGGACAGCCCCATCACCGACGGATTCCGGGTAGACCGCAAGGCGCTGAGGAACCAGTTCTACCTGCGCGCCGGCGTCGGCGGCATCAGCCTCACCTGCACCAAGGACCATTTCCGCAACGGACAGATCCACATCGACGAGGCCAGCGGCAAGATCACCATCAACAGCGAAGAACTGGCCTCCCTGTTGCTGGATCAGTACGGAGAGTAGCGGGGGGTAATCTGGTGAATCAACGAACATTTGCTGTGCCCGGACCGGTTGTACCCAGTACTAACCTAAACTTAACCGCTACTATGGCAACCACCGAGCAACCTACCAACGCCCCCAAGGCAAACGACAGCAAAAAAGAAAATCTTCCCGCCAAGACCAACCTCGAGAATAAGGACGAGCAGGCCAACGCCATCATCCGCCGCTACGCCCTCTACGGAACGGGAACGGCACTGATTCCCATGTTCGGCCTGGATGTAGCCTTTCTGACGGCCGTACAGGTCAAGATGATCAAGGAGCTCGCCGAACTCTACGAATACGACGTCAACGATCAGATGATCCGCATGACGATCACCACCGGCGTGACCTCCCTCGCCGGTCGCCTGCTTACGGGCATCGCCACGAGCATCACCCGAGCCTTCTCCCCCCTGAAATTCCTGGTCGGCGGAGCCACCCAGGCGGCCCTGAGCGGATTCATGACCGCCGAAACCGGTAAGATCTACCAGGCCCGCCTGTCGAGCGGCCAGAACCCCTCCGACATTACGGTGAGCGAGATCGTCAACCACGTCGTCGCCCAGGTCCAGCAGGGAAAATGGAACCCGATGAAAGTGGCCGGTCTGCGCAGCAACTTCGGCTACCTGATGAACGACAAGAAGTAGGTCCTTCAACCCATAAAAGAGCCCCGGTACACTGAGTGTACCGGGGCTCTTTTATGGGGTTGCGGACTAAAAGTTGTAATTGACGCCCGTTCTCAGTTCGTACGGGGCGTCGTTGAGTCGCTCGCGCTGGGTCAGGCGGAACAGCAGGAGGAGTTCGAAGCCGGCACTGCCCGGTCCCCCGCCCTGGCTAAATCCGGCTCCCAGGAAGGGGATGGCGCGGGTCACGCGTTCCTTACCGCCGGCAATGAGGTAGTCGATATCGCTTACGAGGCTGTACTCTCCGTGGACAAAAAGGCCGCGGTAGATCTTGGCCCGAGTGAACAGGCCGGCCGACCAACTGATGTACTTATCCTTGATGGCGACAAAGTCATCGCGGTAGCTGTTGTACGTAACGCTGACGCGGGGGCCGACGCTCAGGAAGTTGTTCAGCTTGTAGCCGGCCATCGGGGAGACGCCGATCTGGAAGAAGCTGAAATTGTTCCCCCCCCGGAATCCGAGCTGGGCACCCGCCCCGTACCAGATATCCCCACCGTCGTTCACGGCCGGGGTCCGCCCTGCGGAACCGTAGCCGAGGTCTTCCCGGGCCTCCCGTTCCCTGATCTGGGCGTAGGTTAGGGTAGACAACAGAAAGGAAAACAGGAGAAATAGACAGAAACGATTCATAGGGATTTTTTTACGGTACAAAGATAACGGCCCGCAAGACCTTTTACGCCTGCCCCGTATGACGCACGGCAGCCAATCCCCCCGAAAGCCTTAATTTGACCGGATGACCGACCGCAAGAAGACGGGCGATTACGGAGAATCACTGGCCCGGGCCTTCCTGGAAGAAAAAGGGTACGCCATCGAAGCCGTCAACTACCGCTACCGACGTACGGAGATCGACCTCATTGCCCGTCACGGGGAGATCCTCGTCTTCATCGAGGTCAAGACCCGTACTTCCCTGGCCTTCGGGCACCCCAGCATCTTTTTCAAGCCGGAGCAGCAGCGCCGCGTCAGCCGGGCGGCCTCGATGTACATGGAGGAAACGGACTACGACTGGGAGATCCGCTTCGACCTCATTGCTATCCACCTGCGCTCCGCCGCCGATTACCGGTTAGACCACTACGAGGACGTCTTCTTTCCCGGCCTGCATTAAATGCCGCCCTTGCCCTTCAGGTCGAGGTAGTGGGTAATGACCGCGCCGGTGAGGTGTTCGGGTCGGGTCAGTACGACCCGTATCCCGTTTTGCCGGAGCCGGGCGGCCATCAGTTGGCGTTCCTGCAGGTAGCGGCGGGCGGTGCTCTTCCGGTAAACGCTTTCGACGTCCGGGGTGGGAGCATCCAGCAACTGCGCGACTTCGGTGTTCTCGAAGAGAATCACGCACAGGGTATGGTTGCGGGCAATGCGGCGCAGAACGGGCAGCACGCGGTCGAGGGCGTAGTTGCTTTCGAAATTGGTAAAGAGCAACAGCAGGCTGCGGCCCGGCAGCAACCGGCGGGTGGCGTAATACAGCAGGTCGTAATCGCTCTCTCCCTCCCGTTCCTGCTGGCGGTAGAGGGTTTCGAAGATGCGGTGCAGCTGGTCGGGCTTCTGGTCGGCGACGAGCACGTCCCCCAGTTTGTCGGAAAAGGTGAGCAGGCCGGCGCGGTCTTGCTGCCGGAGCACCACGTTCGAGAGGGCCAGGGAAGCGTTGATGGCGTAATCGAGCAGGCTGAGTCCGCCGAAGGGCATCCGCATGGTGCGCCCCTTATCGAGGAGGCAGTAGATGCGCTGGGCGCGCTCGGTTTCGTATTGGTTGACCATCACCTGCCCCCGCCGGGCCGTGGCTTTCCAGTTGACGCTGCGCAGGTCGTCGCCGCGCACGTACTCCTTGATCCGGTCGAATTCGTAGCTCTTGGCCACCGGACGGGGTTGCCGCCTCCCCGCAGCGGATACGGGCGCCCGGTTGCCCGGGCTGAAGCGTTTCATCTGGACGATGCTCGGGTATACCGCTACTTCCTGGGCGTGCTCCACCACGAGCCGACGCTCGGCGAGGCGCCAGGTAGTCTGCAGGAAAACATTGAGGTCCCCGAAGCGGTAAACGCCGCGGGTCGTCGGACGGACGCCGTACGCCAGGGTGCGCCGCCCGCGGGGTGGCAGCTGCAGCGAAAGGCGGTGATCGCGGACCTGCAACTGCGCCGGCAGCTCGTCGATGACGGTCAGGTGGAGGGGAGTGGCCCCGCGATTTTCCAGCTGGACCCGGACGGACAGTTCATCGCCCAGGGAAAATACGCGGGGAGGCTGCCGTATGGCCGACACTTCGCGTACCGCGGCGTAGAGGCGGTAAACGTCCGCCAGCGTCATCAGCACCAGGGCGCAGAGCCCGGCCACCGCCGCCCAGAACGCCGCCGGGTACCAGAACCCAAGCGCGGAAAGCACCACGGCGACCCCGACCACCACGAAGAAGCGGTCGCCCAGGTAGAGGTGCGTTAAGTGGATCACAAAGGGGGAGGATGGGAACGCCACGGGTGAAAGCTAAACTAAATTTGAAAATATTGACGTTCTTACCCCACAATTGAACCGCTTGAGACCATCCGTTGCACTCGTACTCCTGCTGACCGGCCTGCTGACCGGTTGCAGCTCGTTCCGCCCGGCCTCCACCGTGCGCAACCCGTCGCGTGCCCCCCGGACCAATCCTACAGTACAGCACCGCGCCCCCCGGGAGCGGACGCCCGCTCCCCCACCCCGGGTACGGACGCGAACCACTCCGGACCCGCGCCCCGCGCCGACCGCCAGCGGACCGACCGCGGTGGTACGCAATCAATTGGTGAGTGAGGCCGAAGCGCTGCTCGGCATCCGGTACAAGTACGGGGGCAATACGCCCGGGGAAGGGTTCGACTGCTCGGGCTTCGTGAAATACCTGTACAACGATCAGGGGCTGGACATCCAGCGGGTGTCGCGGGATCAAGCCCGGCAGGGCCAGGAGATCGATCCCGCGCGGGCCAAACCCGGCGACCTGGTGTTCTACCGCCGGGCCGCGAATCAGCCGGTCTTTCACGTGTCCATGATCGTCGATGCCCGGCCAGGAGAGATCTGGGTTATCCATCCGACCAGCAGCCGGGGCGTGATCCGGGAGAACATCCTGGCCTCTTCTTACTGGAAACCGAAGATTTACGCGGTAAAGGACCTGATTCGCTAAGCTGCTTACCCGCCGCCGTTATTTTTTGGGTTGCCGGTTTCGTTCTGGTGGATCTGGCTGTCGTTGCCGTAGCCCTGGATCAACTCCCGCTGCCGCATCGGCATCCCGTCAATGAGGTTCAGCAGCACGGATACGGGCGTCACCGCATTCTTGGCGCGGAATTTTTCGGTCCCGTCCAGGCCCACCAGTACGACTTCCAGCTGGAAAGGCTCGACGCTGAAGTAGTCATAATAGTAATCCGAATTACTTTCCGTCAGGAAGATGCCGGTATTGGCCTGCGCTCCGTCCGGGGTGACCAGCATGATCTGGAGGCGCCGCTCTTGCAGTTCGCCGGAAGCCTCCTTCAGCAGGTTGTACTGCTCCACGAAGAGCGGATCGCCGATCGAGGGGGTAAAGACGAACAGCAGGCGGGTCTGCCAGCGGTAATCGTCCAGGCTCTGGGCGGCGGCGGAGAGGGGAAGCATGAGGAGGAGCGCGAGGGGCAGGAGCAGTTTCATGTAGCTGAAACAGAGGCCTTTAGTCGGATGTTCCGGCGATGGCCATCATCAGGGAGCGGAAGCTTTCGGGGGTATTGTACAGGGCATCCTGGTAAGTGGTGGCCCGCAGCCGCAGGTTCCAGGGGAGGTCGTCCCGTAATTCCAGCTCTACCGTTACGTTGCCGAACTTTTGATCCAGGCCCCCGCGCTCGAGCTGGGCGGCCGCGCGCTGCTTGCGGGTCCGCGGCTTGAGGTAGTGCCGCTCCTGTGTTTCGACCCACTCCGGGCGGCTGAAGACACGTCGGTCGCTGATCTGGGTGCGGTAATTGAGCTCGAGGACGCGCTCCTTGAGGTAGTGAAAGAAGTGGTTGATTTCGCTGCGGGTATAGTGGGTACCCTGAAAGTGCAGGACGAAGCCCTTACTGCTCGGGGTATCCAGGAAGCTGACGTTGCCGTCCGTCTGCCCGGTCGTCTGGTGCAGGACGTACTGGTCCAGGATCCAGTCGAAGAGCCGGCGGCGTGCCAGGGTTTTTTTCCACCGGTCGTAGTCGGCCAGTTCCCCGGCGTCGCGTTCGATCATTTCGTGGACGGCGGGTGCCGAGGGGGTGCTCTGCTCGGCGGCGTCAAACAGGGCGGTCACTTTTTGCCAGAAGGTGGGCATGGGGTGGTTATTTAAAGCGGGTAAGCTCACCGCGGTAACGGAGCTCCCGTTCCTCGGTGTAGCCGAATTCGGCGTGGGGCAGCAGGCGGTTGAGGGTCTTGGTCACGAGCAGGAGCTGCCCCGACGGCAGGCTGAAATCGTGGACCTTCCCGTCGGCCTCCACCAGGTAAAGGGTGGCCGACCGCATGAGGTTGAGCCCGAAGGGCATGCGCTCGGTGATCAAGCCGTACACCCATACGATACGCGCGGGGGAGGTGCGGAGTTTTTCCCGCCAGGCGGCGGCGGGTCGCTCCCGCAGCAGGCGGAAGATCCAGTAGAGCCCCAGACAGGCCAGCAGGGAACCCGCGAAGGGTAAGGACGCGGAGGTCCGGATGGTGGACAAACACAGCGTCAGTCCCAGCACGACCAGCACGAGGGCCGACAACTGCTTGGCCCGGTGCTCCCGCTCCAAACTTTTCCAAAGCGGCACGAGGCCCGGATGGCGTAGCATACGCTCGGTTGACTCCATAGGTACTATAAGATTGATTCCGCCGCGTGGTTTATTATTACCCCCGTTTTTTGCGTTCGCCAGACAAACATGCTGCTCCCCTCCTGCGCTTTATAATCCATATGCCTGCCGACACCCACATACAGCCCTACGCGTTCGTGGTGGTGCTCAACGCCACTTCCCTGGAGGTCTGCGCGGTAAGCGAAAATCTGCTGGAGTACGTAGGCGGTGACGCGGGTGCGGTGATCGGGAAACCCGCCACGGACCTTTTCCCCTCCTCCACCCTGGACCAGGTCCGGAAGAACCGCCACCGGCGGGTTCCCTTTCCCGCGGCGCTTCCTTCCACCGGTCCCGTAGCCTGGGGCAACCGCCAGGTCATCCCCTTTTTCGTCGGTGACCTACTGGTGCTGGAGGTGGAGCCGGTGGTCGATCCGCCCCGCCCCTACGACCGGGAAGTTGCCCTTCGTTCCGTAACGGAGGGGCTCGCTGCCGCCCGCGACCTCCCCGAAGTGCTCGATTACGTTTGCGCGGCGATCGCCGAGTTGGTGGGCCTGGACCGCGTGGTAGTCTACCCCTTCGAAGACAGCGGCCCTGGCGTTAGCGGCCATGCGTTCAACAACGGCACCCTCGCTTCCCTCCCTCATCTCCGGTTTCAGCCGGAAGTTTTCCCGGGGGAGGAGGGCTACCGCCTGCCCGATCAGGAGTCCGTGTTCGCCTGTGTAGTGACCGATACGCCCGACGTTCCGATGGTCGGGGATCCCGGCCCGGCCGCCCCTGCGATCACTCACCGCCTCGGTTGTCGAACCCCCTATCCCGTACCCGCCCCCTACCCCCGGGAATCGGGCGTTGCGACCGTGGTGCGTATCGTCCTGTCCGTCGGGGGCAAACCGTGGGGGGTGGTGGTTGGCGCCGCGCAGCGGACGATCCGCCTGGATTACCAGTTCCGCACCTTCCTCCACCTCATGGGTACGCTGGCCGGTCAATCCATCACCTTCCACATCGTCGACCGGGTGGGAAGACACGCGCTGCAGTCCGACCTTACCCGCTCCCGGCTCCGGGAATTTATCGCCGCTGCCCCGACCCTGCTGGAAGGACTGACCGGCGCGGCCCCCTCCCTCCTCGATTACATCGACGGTACGAGCGGTGCCGCCGCCGTCGTCGGGGACCGGTTGGTCGTAATGGGCAGCACGCCCCCGGAGGAGGAGGTAGGCAAGCTGTTGCAGTGGGCCGCGGACCTGGAGGAGGGGCAGGCGATCTACGCCTCCGACCAGTTGGAAACCAGCTACGCCACGGACGGCCGCCTACGGGCTACGGCAGCCGGCGCGCTCCTCGTGCCGCTCAATTCCCGGAGAACGGAATGGATCGCCTGGTTCCGGCCCGGTGTTGCAGCGCGGCGGGCTTACTCGAAGCCCTGGACCAGCAGCCAGCTGGAGGCGGCCACCGAATTGCAGTCCTTCGTCCGGGATATTATCATGGAGCGGTCCAGCCAGCTCCGCAGGATCACCCAGCAACTGAAGACCGCCCATACCGATATGGAGGATTTCAGCTACATGGTCAGCCACGACCTGCGCGCCCCGCTGCGGGCGATAGACGGTTTCGCGGAGATCCTGCTGGAAGATTACGGCCAGGGAATCGACGAGGAAGGCCGTGAGCTGATCCAGGTGATCCAGTACAACGCCGCACGGATGAATCAATTCATCGCCGACATCCTGGAGTTGAGCCGGATCGGAAGGGCGAAGCTCATCGTGAATGAGATCGAGGTAGGGCCCCTGGTGGACGAGTCCGCCCGGGAGGTGGCCAAGCAGGAGGGCATAGCGGTGGTGAAGGTAGACGTCGCACCCAACCTGCCCCTCCTGTGCGGAGATCGCCAGCAGCTCGGGGTAGTTTTCCGGCAACTCATCTCCAATGCCGTGAAGTTCAGTGCCGCGGAACGCCCCCCCCGGATCGGGGTAGGATTTCGCCGGGATACCGGCCGCGGGGAGGGGGAATTTTTTATTTCGGACAACGGCATCGGCATCCCTCCCCTGCACCACCAGCGCATATTCGGCATGTTCCATCGCCTGGTTACCCAGGAAGAATACGGCGGCAACGGGGTAGGACTGGCCATCGTTCGCCGGATCATCCAACGGCATAACGGAGAGATCAGAATCGAGAGCAGCACCAACGAAGGAGCTACTTTCCTGTTCTACACCAATTTATGATCCCAGCTTAGACTGAACCAACTAAGATTTTGCCGGTTACAACAAGTGAATTTCAGTAGGCTATCTCCGTAATTGATCCATTTTTGACCAGGGCTTTTTCCTCCGCTCGCAAGTAACTCCCCATGTACGCTAACCAAATTCTGCTCGCCGAAGACGACACTACCGACGCGGAGTTTTTCCGCCGGGCCATCAACCGGCTGGATTCCCCCCCCGACCTGGTCTGGTGCAAGAACGGCACCGAAGCCTTCCAGGGACTCAGCGACCGGAGCGACGCCGCAAACCTGCCTCGCCTGGCCATTCTAGACATCAAGATGCCCGGTATGAACGGACTGGAATTGCTGCAGAAAATCAAATCGGACGACCGGATGAAAAATCTGCCCGTCATTATCATGTCCAGCAGTGACGAGCCGCAAGACATCGCCCAGGCCTACGACCTCGGGGCAAACGGCTACCTGGTAAAGCCCAATCGCTTCCAGGACCTGCGGGAACTGGTCGGGTCCATTAACTACTTCTGGATCAAGACGAACCGCATGCGCCCCCTGGCTACTATTCCTGCCTCTTAACGTACGGAGGACGTATTCCCCGCGCGGGAAGCGAGACGGACGCTGAGGACCGTGGGGGGATCGCGGCGCTGGCGGGAGGGTTCCGATCGGTGACTACCTTTGCGGCATGAGAACGTTGTACCAACTCGATGGCTGCAGTACCTGCAGGCGCATCCGAAACGAACTCGGAGAGCACTCCGGGCTGGAGATAGTGGACATCAAAACGAATCCCCTGACACCCGACCACCTCGCCACCCTGGCCGGCACCCACGAATCCCTCTTCAGCCGCCGGGCGAAGCAGACCGCCGCCGCCGCACAAGCCGCCCTCCATGCTTGAAGCACCCAGCCGACAAGAAATCACGGACTATTTCCGGGACCTGCAGGATCGCATCTGCGACCGCCTCTCCGCGGCCGACGGGGCTGCCTTTACCGAGGATGGGTGGGAACGACCCGGGGGAGGGGGCGGACGCGCGCGGGTGCTGCAGGGCAACACGATCGAAAAGGGCGGGGTCAACTTCAGCCTCGTCCACGGCGAACTGCCGCCGGCTGCCGCCGCCAGCCTGCACGTGGAACCCGGGGAGACCGGCTTTCACGCCACGGGCGTGAGCATCGTACTCCACCCCCGCAACGTGCACGTCCCCATTATCCACATGAACATCCGCTACTTCGAGCTCGACAGCGGCCGATTCTGGTTCGGCGGGGGCATCGACCTCACGCCCCACTACATCGACCGGGAACAGGCCGGATGGTTTCACCGGCAGCTTCGGGATACCTGCGGCCGCTTCGATGCCTCCTACTACCCCCGCTTCAAGCAATGGGCCGACGAGTACTTCTACCTCCCCCACCGGGAGGAGACCCGCGGCGTCGGGGGCATTTTCTTCGATCGCCTGGAGCCCGTAGCGGAGCAAAAAACCAAACGCGAACTGTTTGACTTTACGGCGGCCGTCGGGGAAACCTTCCTCCCTGCTTACCTGCCCCTCCTGGAAAAGAACAAGGACCAGACGGTCACCCCCACCGAGGCGCGCTGGCAGGAACTCCGCCGGGGCCGCTACGTGGAGTTCAACCTGGTCTGGGATCGCGGCACGAAGTTCGGCCTGACCACCAACGGACGTACCGAAAGCATCCTGATGAGTCTGCCCCCCCTGGCCGGATGGACCTACGATTACCGGGCAGCGGCAGGCAGTGCCGAGGAGGCCACCCTGGAGCTGCTCCGTAAAGGCATCGACTGGTGACCGACTACGAACCCTTCCGCAACCGCCTCCGCAAGATGGCGCGCCACTACGATAAGTGGGCGCGGCGGCGGGAGCTGCAGGCCTACCGCATTTACGACGCGGACCTGGAGGAATTCCCGGTCACCATCGACCGCTACGTCGGTCGGCTCTACGTCGCCCTCTACGGGGCGGAAGCAGAAGGGGCGACCGCGGACTACCGCGAGCAAATCGCTGATACGCTCGCCGTCCCCCCCGGTGAGATTTACTTCAAGCTGCGCCAGCGGCAGACGGGCAAGCAGCAGTACGAAAAACTTGCCGGGGCGCGACAGGAATTCCCGGTCGCCGAATACGGCCGGCAGTTTCTCGTCAACCTGACCGATTACCTGGATACCGGTCTCTTTCTCGACCACCGGGAAACCCGCCGCCTGGTGGGCGAGCGGGCGGACGGAAAGCGGGTCCTGAATTTATTTGCCTACACCTGCTCCTTCGGGGTCTACGCCGCCAGCGGCGGGGCCCGGCGGGTGGATAACCTGGACCTGAGCAACACTTACCTCGACTGGGGCGAAAGAAACTTTGTGCTCAACGGGCTGGCGCCGGAGCGCCACGGCTTCATCCGCGCCGATGCCCTGCAGTGGCTGGCCGCGCCCGCGGGGGAGCCCTACGACCTGATCGTCCTCGACCCCCCGACCTTCTCCAATTCCAAAATGATGGTGGACGTGCTGGATACCCAGCGCGACCACGTACAGCTGATCAACCGTTCCCTGGCCCTGCTGGCGCCGGAGGGGGAGCTCTACTTCAGCACGAACTACCGCCGGTTCAAACTCGCGGAGGAGGAGATCAACGGGACGGCCAGGGAGCTCACCCGGCAAACCCTGCCCCCCGATTTCCGGAAGAAAAATCTGCACCGCTGCTGGCGGATCGTGTAGGAGGGAGCCGGTCGGGGGCCTCTCCGACCATCAGTAATTGTCCCGGAACCATTCCTCGTAGCCTTCGAAGGAACGGGCCTTCAGGATCTCGCGGTAGTTGGTCTGGGAGACGGGGTACACCTTGAAGTGCTGCCCGCTGCCGGCCAGGAATTCCCCGGAGTTCTTCCGAGCGGTCTGGTAGTACTCGTTGGCTTCCCTTCCGCTCTTGAACCGGTGCATGACCAGCACGGGGGTTTCGTTATCACTGCCGATGAAGATCGGGGTAGCGCGCAGGCGATCCAGCTTGTTGTACTTCTGGTTGTAGTCTTCCAGCTCCACCTTCAGGTCGTTCAGTTTCGCCTGCGCGTCGTCGAAGACGATGAGCACGTAGTGAATCTCGTCCATGCTTTCCTTGAAGTCCGTACCCGCTGCGGTGGTACCGGCGCGTCCGGGGAGCCGGGCTCCCCCCTCGCCCAGCAGGCGTAGGATCTCGCGGGCGCGGCTCTGCTCGGGACTGCCGTCGTACTCGGCGACCACCTGCTGCAGGGCGCTCACATAGGCGGCGCGGCCTTCCAGTTTGCCCGTTACCATGGCCTGCAGCAGGTCGTACCGTGGCTTGAGGGGATGGTCGCCGGGAATGCTCCGGCTCGTGGTGGTGATCAGGCGGCGTGCTTCCGCGTAGTTTTCCTGGACAACGGCCGCGTAGGCTTGCTCGTACTCCCGGTTGCGCGTTCCTTCCTGCCCGATCAGCTCGTTGGCGTAATTCGGGTCGTTGGCGAGGCGGGCGAACTTGCTGTCCTGGTAGGTGGTGTTCAGCTGGTTGGCGTAGCGCCGGGATTCCGCCATATTGCCGGCGTCCTGGTGGAGGAGGTAGAGGTAGTACCAGCTCTCGGCCTCGTAGTCGGAGCCGGGGTAGCGCATGTTCAGTTGCTCGAAGGCATCGATGGAGCGGGGATTGTCCTGCAGCCGGTCGCGGTATTCCCGGCCCAGCGTGAAGTAGGACTTGGCGAGTTGGCCGCGCATGACGGTCTGGGTCTGCTCGTCAATGGGGATATCGGCCAGGATGCCGCTAATCTCGTCCTCGGTGACGAGTTGCATTTCCTGGCGGGTGGGATCTCCGGCTGCGATGCCGTCGCCGGCGTCGGTGAAGAGGCCGGCATCGGTGCGGCTGCTCCGGCGCCAGTTGTCTTCCAGGCCCCGGTCGCCCCAGCGGCGTTCGAAGTCGCGGGCCCCGCGACGGATCGCCTGGCTGTTGTAGCCCCAGAATGCGCTGTTGGTGCCCGAAGCGGCGAAGGCGGCGGCGTTGTTGACCGGGAGGCTGCCCCGTACGGCCGGCGTACTGAAGTTAGCGGCGGAGTTGGTGGCCCGGCGCAGCTCGAAGACCTGTTCGGCCCAGCTGCGGCGTTCGACGTCGGGCAGCATACCGATGCGGAGGAGGCTGTCCCTGAGCGTGATCTCCTGCAGGTTGGTGGCCACTTCGGTGAGGCGATCGCGGCGCCCGGTGGTTTCCGGGAAGCGGACGTCGGTCTGCCCCATGACCTGCAGGGTGCTGTCGAAGTAGAGCTTGGAATTGAGGTAATCCCCCCTTTCGTAGGCCATGTCGCCCAGCAATTGGTAGGCTTCCACCCGGGTGGTGGAACCCCCGTAGGGGCTGTCCAGTGCGCGGCGCAGGTAATCGGTGCCGGCGGCATTGTTCCCGCTCCGCATGGCGATACCGGCCATGGAGTAGAGGATCTGGCTTTCGTACTCGAGGTTTTTCTCCTCCTTGGTCATGCGCTCGAGCTCCCGGAGGGCCTCGTCGGGACTGCCCCCGCCACTGAGGTAGGCGTTCTGGGCCATGTTGATGCGGGCACCCAGCTCCAGTTCGTACGCGGGCTTGCTGGCCACGACGTTGCGGAAGTCGTCGAGTGCGGAGCCGGGCTGATTCAGCTCCTGATTGAGCTGGCCGGCAATGTAGTAGTAGCGGGCACGTTCGTTGCGTTCCTCGGCGACTTCGGCGGCGGCTTCGAGGTAGGGGATGGCTTCCGCGAGGCGATCCTGCTCGAGGTAGAGATAGGCCTGCACGGCGATGGCTTTGCGCCGGACTTCGGCGAAGGTGCCGCGGTCGTTTCTCAGGTCTTCCAGGATGATCTGGGCGCGGTCGAAGTTGTCGCGCTTGACCAGGGTCCAGGCCAGCCAGAGGCGGCTTTCTTGGTAGGCGGGCTTGTGCTTGAGGACGTAGGAACCGGATTTCTTGCCGTACTCTCCCCCTTCCGCATCCCCCTCGTCCCGGTTGCTAAAGATGGAGATCATGCCGATGGGCCCTTCTTCCATTTCGGTGACCGCTCCTTCCTCCGCTTCCGGCTCGTTGTCCAGGCCCACTACGGCGGAGGTATCGGCGGGACTCACCTTAGCGGGCAGCCGGATGCCCTTCTTGCGGGCGCGGATCTTGGCCTGGCGCTCCTTATCGCGGGCCTTTTGCTCGGCCTTGCGATCCTTCTGCCGCTGCTTGGTCGTCCGTGCCCGCTCCCGCTGGGCGTCGCGGCGGGCCCGGAGGCGGTCGCGGCGACTCTGGGTCTGGGTGGTGCCCACCTCGCGGCGGCTTTCGAAATCGTCTTCGTTCTCTGCTACGGTTTCTCCCTTTTTGGCCTTCTTGCGTTCGGGGCGGGGGCGGAATTCCGTGACGGTGAAATCGAGGGTCCGCTCGGCGCTTTCGTAGTCCTGCTTGAGGAGCTGGGCCTGCCCGACCAGCAGGTAGCTGTCGTCGGTCCAGTTGCTGTAGGGGTGCTTTTTGACGACGATGGCGACCTTTTCGATGGCGCGGTCGAGTTCCTCGGCTACGATGCTGGGGTTGTCTACGGCGAGGAAGGGGAACATCTCGAGCCGCTGGTTGTAGTTGTCGACGTGCACCTCATTGAGGGCCAGCAGGCTCTCGTCCATGATCTCCCGGGCGTTGAAGTAGCCGTTGAAGTGGGCGTTGGTGTTGTGCCAGGCCTTAGCGATGACGCCCTGCTCCTCCCGGCTTTTGGTCGACGAACAACTCACCAGCACTACCTGGAAGGCCAATAGAAGCAACAGCAGCTGCGTTAAGGTTTTCAAATCCGGAGTTAGTTTTAGTGTCTGCCGCGGCACGGGCCGAACGTTCCGGCTGGCGCTCCCGCCGTATCTTTGCCCCAGGCAAACGCGCGGCACCCGACGGAAAGTGCCCCGCCCGCCCGCTTAATTGTACTTACGCCGCACCCGCGACCCCGCCTAACTTACCCGACGCATGGAGGAACGAACCGCAAAGGAAAGCCGCTGGAGGCGGCTCCGGACCAAAAGCCGCAGCGAATACCAGCTGGTGGTGCGCAATACGCAAAATTACGACGCGGTGGGCACCTACAAGCTTACGCCCCTAAATCTCTACCTGGCCGTATCGACGGTGTTTCTGGTCGTCGCCGCCCTCGTCTACCTCCTGATCGCCTTCACTCCGCTCCGGGAGTACATCCCGGGCTACGGCAAGGTGGTGCAGCGCGAGCAACTCCACGAGCTGCGCGCCAGCCTGACGGAGCTCACCACCCTCGTGGAGGACCAGAACCTTTACATCGAAAACCTGAAGCGAACGGTGCTCGGCGAAGCGATCACGGCCGACAGCATCGATGCCCGCGACGCCCTGGTGAACCGGGAAAAGGTGATCCCCCTCCCCCCCTCGGAATCCGAAATCCAGCTGCGGCGGGAAATGGAGGAGGAGCGACAGGGCGGAGCCGTCCGAACCACGGCGGTGCCCCCACCCTCTCCCGGCAGCGAGGCCGTTTCGCTGGCCCAGGTCTACCTCGTCGCCCCCGTGAACGGCGAGATCAGCGCCGCCTTCAACCTCACCTCCGAGCACACCGGCGTGGACATCCTCGCCCCCCAGAATACCGCCATCAAGGCCACCCGGGCCGGCATCGTATTCATGTCCGAATTCACCAATGCCAACGGCAACGTGATCGGCATCCAGCACGACCACAACCTCATCAGCTTCTACAAGCACAACTCCCAGCTCCTCAAGCAGGTCGGCGACCGCGTCCTGGCCGGCGAAGCCATCGCCATCATCGGCAACACGGGTACCCAGAGTACGGGGCCCCACCTCCACTTCGAGCTGTGGTACGAGGGGCTGGTGGTGGATCCGAGGGAGTATATTAGTTTTTAGTTGGAGGATGGGAGGATTAGGATGAGTGGAGGACTGGGATGAGTGGAGGATGGGATGGGCACTCCTCCACTAATCGACTCCTCCACTCATCCCTCAATCCCTCAATCCCTCCCTCCTTCAATCCCTCCCTCCCTACCCTAACTCAACAAATTATACAACAACTGCACCGCCAGGATCTTCCCGATCAGCACCACCGGTAGCATCCGGGTATAGCCGATGGTGGGGTACTTGTTGCCGGCCTGCTCGACGGCGAACTCGAGGACGGCGGGCTGGCTGCCGACCATGCCGCCCAGGAAGCTGAAGGGGATGTGCAGCAGGCGGTAGCCGATCACGAGGGTCGCGGCGGTGGTGAGGAGGGCTATGATGCCCCCGGCGAGGAAGAGTTTGAGCCCGAGGTCGGTCTGGAGGGTCTGGAAGAAGGTCTGGCCGGAGCGGATGCCGATGCCGGCGAGGAGGAAGATGAGGCCCAGTTGGCGGAGGGTGAGGTTGGCGCCGTAGGGCAGGGTCCAGACGATCGGGCCGGTCCGGCGGAGGTGACCGAGCAGCAGGGCGACGATCAGGGGGCCACCGGCGAAGCCGAGGCTGAAGGAGTAGCCGCCGGGCAGGGCGAAGGTGACCATGCCGAGCAGCAGGCCGAGGGTCATCCCGAGGCCGAAGGAGAGCAGGTTGATGCGCGAGAGGGCCTCGTAGCTGTTGCCGAAGACGCGGAACACCTCGGGCAGGTCGTCGCGGTGGGCCACCAGAAGGATGCGGTCGCCGAGCTCCAGCACGGTATCCCCGTCGGCGAGGAGG
This sequence comes from Chitinophagales bacterium, assembly GCA_038258275.1. Taxonomy (GTDB): domain Bacteria; phylum Bacteroidota; class Bacteroidia; order Chitinophagales; family Saprospiraceae; genus Neolewinella. The sequence continues at coordinate 33,821 of JBBSPZ010000023.1, forward strand.
TCCATGTCGCCGCGCTGGACCCGGGTGATGAGGACGTTGAATTTTTCCTGGAGGTTGAGCGACGCGATGGTCTTGCCGGCGATCGCGTCGTTGGACACGAAGATGCGGCGCACGTCGAAGATGGAGCGGTCGTGGTTGAGCTGTCCCTCCACGGCCGGCCCCACGAAGGCGGCGGCCTCGGCAATGGCGTCGCTGGAGCCGACGAGAACGATCAGGTCGCCCGGCTCCGGCCGGCTATCCCAGGTAGTCAGGGTCGTTTGCCCTTCGTGCAGCATCCGGCCGAAAACGACGCCCACCCGGTGTACCCGCCGGAACTCCCGGATGGTGTGCCCGGCCAGGTCCGGATGCTCGACGCGGAAGGTGCGGCTGATCAACGCTTCCCCCATGGGGTACTCCTTTTGCAGGCTCCTGAACTCGGCCCCGTAGTCGATCTTGTACAGCCGCTGCAGCAGGAAGAGGCCCAGCATCACGCCCAGCACGCCCAGGGGATAGGCCAGGGAGTAGCCCACGACGGCCTGCTGACTCATGGCGTCCTGCCCGGTCAGCGGGGCATTCTTCTGGATGGCATCGAGGAGGCCCGCCAGCGCCGGCGTATTGGTGCTGGCCCCGGCGTAGAGGCCGCTGGTGGTCGCCGGGTCGAAACCGAACCAGGTGCCGATGCCGTAGGCCAGCAGGGCGGACAGGGCCACCGTGCCCAAGGCGAAGTAGATGTCGCGAAAGCCGTTGCGCCGAAAACTGGCAAAGAAGGCCGGTGCCGAGCTGAGTCCGATGGTGTAGACGAAGATCGCCAGCCCCATGAAGGTGATGAACTGCGGCACCTCGAGGCGGGGATCCAGGGCGCCGAAGCCCAGGCCCACGAACAGGACCGCGGCCACCCCGAGCTTGAACCCGCGAATGCGCACCTCCCCCACGCCGTAGCCGATGGCCATGACCGCGAACAGCAGGAGGAGGGGGTTGGTAATGAGGAGGTCGATCATGGGGCGGCTATCTCTGGTTCAGCAGCGCGGTATAGGCCGCTCCGACCCGCTTGGCCAGTTTGCGGAAGACGTCAATCAACCAGTTTTCCAGGTAGTAGCCGTCGCGCAGCAGCCGGGGGGTATGGAGCACCAGGTCCTTCAGCATAACGGCAAGTCCCAGCAGGAGTTGCGCGGCGGCGGAGCGCGGTCCCGGGGCGGTCTGCCCGCCGAGCACGGCGTCGCGGCCCGCCGCGAAGTAGGACTGGAAGAACCAGTCCACGGAAAGCTTCTGCGCCATCACCACGTGGTAGATGATCAGCCCGGGGTCGTAGGCTACCGCGATGCCCCGCGCCCGGGCCTTGGCCTGCAGGTAGGTCTCCTCCCCGTAGGCGATCCGCTTGCCCACCATCCCGACGCGGGGGTCGAAGCCGCCGAGGTCTTCCAGCAGTTGCCGCCGCCACAGCATCACCCCTCCGGTCGCCACGTAATTCCCGCCGGGAACGGCAAGCTGGGAGTGGTGGGGAAGGGCGTTGCTGCCGTAGCGGTCTTGCCACCAGCGCGGGCGCCCGTAGTGATACCAGGGATAGTACACCCCGCCTACGATCTCGTACCCCCCGTTGGCGACCAACCAGGCGGTGCGGCTCAGCAGGTGCCCGTCGGCCTTGGCGTCGTCGTCCAGGTAGAGGACCCACCCGGCGGCCGCCTCGCGGTAGCCGCGGTTACGGTCGTGGCTGAGCCCCTGCCGGGTTTCGGTGATGCAGCGGCCCGTCAGCTGCGGGTGTTCCCGGAAGAAGGCTTCGGCGACCCGCCGGGTACCGTCGGTGCTGTTGTTGTCTACGACAAGGAGCTCCCAGTCAGGGCCGGCAGACTCCTGTTCCAGCAGCGACTCCAGGCAGTAGACCAGTAATTCCGCCCGGTTGTAGGTGCAGAGGATGACGGTGAAAAGCGGTGGTAAGCGTAGCATAGGGCGGGGACGCAGGGGCAGGGAGGCTAAACCGTAGTGCCGTTGGCAAACGTGTTCTGGCTTACGATCGGGCTGAACTTCTCCAGCGCCAGGGCATCCTTACCTTCGGTGATGAACTGTAGCGGCACCTGCCCGTAATAGGATGCCCACATAGAATAGGTGCTCGGCGGTCCGAAAATGTAGTCACACAGGGACAGGGCGTGGAGATCCTCGATACCCGCGGCCGAGGGAAGCGTAAAGACGGGCAATCCGGCGAAGTTGTCCAGCTCGATCGGCTCGTTCGAACAGAGAAAAAACCGGACCTGTTTATCGCTCCGTTGCTCGGCGAGTTCTTCCATCACCCGGCGGTAGGTGGTGTCGTCAAAGTAATACCTGCCGTTGAGGTAGTCGCGGTAATCTCCCCGCCTCACGTGAACGCCAATGAGCAGATCGGAGGAGCGGCGAAGACCGGAAATCAGTTTTTCTGCCCGCCTCACATATTTTTGCCGGGGTTGGAATACCCGCCTGATGTCCGCATGCCGAAGCTGAAGGTAGCGGCCGGGTACCGTGGCCGCCCAGGATTGTACCAGCAGTAACACATTATCCCCGGAGGTGGCCGGCGCTTCCATTCCGACCACGTCGGTGGCCAAGACTGCCACGCCCAGTCGTCGCCAGGGCGCAGGAAACTTTCTGATCAGGTAAAATAGCCGCTGCATGGGTGCATACGTCCATTCTATCCGGTGGTGAAATTTTATCCCCGGCAGCACATCCAGGTGTTGAAAAAGCTCCTGATAGCGGGCGAAATACAGAATGTGGAGCGGGCGGTCGTGCTCCAGTGCATAGCTGATGAATGCAGCGTAAGACCACAACCTGTTACAAAGCTGACCCGGCGTATCGATGATCCAGAACAAGGCTTAGGGATTAAGTTCCTGGCCGCCCCCGCGTCGGGACAACCTATGCTGCGACCTAGGTTTACAGGCCATTCTTGAGGGTATGGGCCAGCTGCTTCAGAAAGTGGCCTGGCCGGAGCGAGGCAAATTCCGGGGTAAACATAGCCATATAGTCTCGTAAGCGCAGGGGCGATGCGGCCCGTGCAAACAATTGGGTGTGTACTTCGGCGAGCACCTCGGCAAACTGGTGGGGGTCGAATACCCGCAGGCCTTGGTTTTGCGCATTCAGTTTCTGCAGCCAGGCTCTTGCCTCCCGAACAAAGCAGCGATAACCTATCGGATCATCCGCGCGTGGCCCGTGTGCCATTTGCAGGTGAACATCGAGCTCGGCGGGGGTGAAGTGGAATCCATAGTGGACCAACAACCGTTCCTGAACGGACCCCGCGTTGCGGACCTGCAGCTGGCGCTGCCGGGAGGTGATGTTTTCATTATGCGTACGGTACAGCACCAACACCTCCCGCAAGAGGTGACATTCCGTCGCCACGCTCATGCGCGCCAGGAGATCGTAGTCCAGGGAAGCCCGCAACGACTCATCATACCCTCCAATGCGTTCGAAGACCCCTCGTCGGTAAACGACGGTGCTGTGTCCCATCGCGTTAGCAAACAGGAACTTCGCCTTCACGCCATCCGAAGAGGAGATCGTGGACCCTACCGCCCTCCCCCGCTTCCCGGCAGCGTTCATGTCTCTGTATGCACTGCCTAACAGCCCCACCCGGGGATGCGCATGCAGGTAGGCCACTTGCCGGGATAACCTGCCGGTAAGCATCAGGTCGTCCGCATCCAGCCGGAACAACAGTTCCCCCCGGGCATGCGTAGCGGCCCGGTTGAGGGTTGCCGAGGGTCCCAGGTTCTCGTCGTTTCGCCACAACCTGACCCGACGATCGGACTGCGCCACTTCCTGGAGGTAACGGAAACTGTCATCCGTAGACCTGTCGTCGACGAAAATCAGCTCCCAGTGCGGGTAGTCCTGGGCCCGCACCGAGGCGATCAGGTCGGGCAGGTACTGTTCAGCGTTGAAGACCGGTACCAGTATGGACGCGAGTTCAGGGTTCATCTGCTGCGGTAATGCCGGTGTCCCGGATGACAAGCTGGTGGTACCTCACGTACCGGGGGAGCCAGGTGAGAAAACGGAGTAGGAACCGCAGGTGAGCGGATACCCTCCGGACCTTACCCATCGTCACCAGCCTGACCACCAACTTAAGGTAATCCCACACGGTGACCAGCACCGCCTTCCCCACCCCCTTGCCAGGGTCAACCACCCGAAGCAGGCCTACGATCCAGAAGGCATAGGGGGACATGTCGAGCCGCTGGCTTACGGCCACCATATTCCTGTAGTGGTAGCCGGTAACATCGGTAACGATGCCGAGGCGATAGCCCGCAATTCTCATCCGAGTCGCAAAGTTTTCATCTTCCCCGTAGTGTGGAAAAACTGGATTGAAGAAGCCAATCGCATCAATAACGGACCGCCGCAGGAGCCAGATCGCGGCATTCACGAAGGGAACTTCACGTACTCCGTTTGTTGCCGGATTTGCGTTCCGCAGGTAGCGCTCAACTGCCGCATCCAATTTGCCCTCCGACCGGTAATGCACGGGGCTGAGCAGGCCGTATTCCGTCCGTGTTTCGGCCTTGTGGAGCAACGCCTCGAAGTCTGGCCGGGAGATAGCGGCATCCTGGTTAAGCAGGAAGACGTAGTCATACGCCCCGATGTACGATTGGTTAAAAACGTAATTGTGGGCCTTGCCGAAGCCCACGTTGCGACGCAGGGGATAAAAATAAGTGATCAGTTCCCGGTACTGGCCGCTCAGGAGGTCCTGTGTCCCGTCGGTGGAGGCATTGTCTACCACCACCGTATCGGTCAGTTCCCCCAGCCCCCGGATACATTCCATACAGGTTGGCAACCACGTCGCAGCCTGGTAGGTGACTATGATGCTAAGCGTCCTGGCCAAAATAATTAGCTTTGATGTAGCCTGCGATGGAATAAATCGAAACCAGGCTGTAGATCGCCAGGGCCCAGTAGGTGGCGGTCAGGTTCCCGTAAATGTAACAGACCAGCAGGGTTACGGTGGCACCATAGTTGAAGGCCCAGACCTGGAAGATCTCCTTCCACGTGTACCCGAAAAGCCGGTAAAAGCCCAAGTACATGGTGATGGGAATGGAGCCCAACAGGTAACCGAGTATGATGCCGATGATCATCCCCTCGATGGAATAGAGGACCCCTACCGATGCCCCGATTATCTGGGCGAGGGAACTGACGATCGTGTTGTACACCAACAGGCGTTCTCCCCGGAATACGATGAAGAGATTGCCACAGGCGCTGATCATCAGGGAGATCGGCAGCAAAATAGAAAGGGGATGCAGGTACCTTCCTACTTCCCGCCAGTCGCTGCCCCAGATCAGCTCACTGATATCGTAGGAAAACAGGTGAAAAATCACCACCGCCGGGAAGGCAATGCTCCCGAGCACGTGAATGTACTGCGTAAATTCTTCCTTGACGTTGAGTCCTTCCGTCCGAATCCGCTCGAACATAGGCAGCTGGATCGTAGATATCACCCCCGCTACGATATTGAGGGGAAGCCGGTTGAAACTGTACGCCCGGTTATACAACCCGAGATTGGCCGTGGAGTGCAACTTGCTTAAGTACAGGTTGTCGATATTCGACGAGACGTACACCAGCACCTGGAAGATAGACAGGTTTACCAGGAGACTGCGAATGCGGGTGAAAGTAGCGTGCAACGGCAGGGTGCGGGCTCGATCCAGGCTCCAGCCCAGGTTCACCCGCCCGGCATAGAAGGCGTATTTGACCAGCGGCACGGCAAGCAAGGGTAAAACCAGCGAATAGTACGAAAACCCGGCGATGGCAAGCACATACGTCAGCACCACCTGAACGGCAGTCGCCAGGAGAGATATCCGGGCAATCAGGCCAAACTGCTGCCGGCGGCTCAAAATGGCCTCATCGACTATCGGGATGGAGGTCAGGAAGGCACAGGCTGCATACAGGGCGAGCACGGAGAACAGTTCCGGCCGCTCGTACCACTGGCTGATGGGGAAGGCTGCCAACAGGAGTACCGATCCAAGTACAGCTCCGCCCCCGATGGCAAACAGCCGGACACTGCGTTGAAAGGCCGGCACGTCAATTTCGCGGATCACCGCAAGCGAAAACCCGGCGTCCAGGAAAAGCGTGACCACCCCGTAATAAATCGCCCCGATCGCCTGAATGCCGTACTCCTCAGGGTCCAGCTGCCGGGATACGAGTGCACTTCCTACAAAGGTGACTAACAGGCTCGAATACTTGAGGGAGCCAACCTTCAAAAAATTGCTGACGATCTCGCGCTGGAAACTCATTTAGGACGGGGTGATTCCGGGGTGTACAGAAGCGTCTGCCGGTAAACGGGCGTCACGCCAGCGGACCAAAGCCCCCGGGCCAAGCCGGAAAGAATTGTAAGCAGTCATCAGACACGTTGAACCGGTAATGAGGTGCCAGGTATTCCACCTGTTTCGTTACCTCCGCCACGGTCGGATATCCGGTTCCTTCCACGAACAGGCGCGCGTCGTCAATGAGCAGCACATGACCTGCCCCGGGACGGTGAAGGATGGCCTGGATCTCCGTCAAAACGGGAGAGATCTTATCGCCCATCGCGGTTTCCCCTCCTGAATAGTGCCCGTCCAGCCAGAAAATAGCGGGGCGGTTCAGTTCCTGCACCAGCGAGGGGATAGCGTGGCTGCTGTCGCCCTGGATGATCGTTACGTGAGCGTTTCGGCTGAACCGCCTGGCCGCTTTTCGGTACAGTTCCTCACTCAGCTCAACCGAGTAGATCCGATCAAAATTCGCACGTTGTGCTTCCACCATATCGCCGAGATAGGTACCGGTCTCCACCAACACGCCGTACCCAAAGCGTTCCCGGTACCGCGTTATCGTCCGTTGCTTCACGATGTGGGGCGGCGGTGCCGGGCGGCCGGCATTCTCCCAGGCCGTTAACTCCCGCCGCTCGCGCCGCTTACGACGCAGGGTCTTGAGGGATCGGGGAACCAGCGATTTCAGCAGAGCGGATAATGTCATCCGGGCAAAGGTAAGACAACCCCAGGCTTTCCCTTCGGAGCTCGCGCAAGCCCGGGGGGTACCGCCTCCCGACCGGAAAGACCACCCGATGCCCGATGTAGTCTCGTGGGAGAAAAGAAGTAGCTTTGTTGCCGCAGACCGTCGATTATGCTGCTACAGAGTACTGCTCCATGAATTTGAAAGAGAAAATCGAGGCCCTACTGAAAGAACGTCTTTCGACCACCAGTTTCCTCCAGGCCAAACGAGCGTATCAGAAGCTCCGATCGATCCCGAACCGTAAGAACCTGACGCGGATTGCAGAAATATACGGCACGGACAAAACCGGGGTCCACTTTTATACGCAACACTACCAGCATCATTTCGGCCACTTGCGCGACAAGCGCGTCAAGCTGCTGGAAATTGGCGTAGGCGGATATGCGGCCCCCGACCAGGGGGGGAAATCCCTGCGCATGTGGGAAGAATACTTTTCCCGGGGCCAGATCTACGCACTGGATATCTACGACAAATCATTCTTCGAAGAAAACCGAATCAGAATATTCAAGGGTAGCCAGGTCGACACGGATTTTTTACAGCGCATGCTTCGGGAAACCGGCCCCCTCGATCTCATCGTCGACGATGGCAGCCACGTGAACGACCACGTGATCACCACCTTCGAATTCCTTTTCCCCCATTTAAAGGATGGGGGGATCTACGCGATCGAAGATACGCAGACCTCCTACTGGCCGGATTACGGCGGAGAAAGCGAAAATCTTCAGCGACCGGATACCATTATGAACTACTTCAAACAGCTCACGGATTCCTTGAACTACGTGGAATTGCTGCGGCCGGGCTATCAGCCGTCCTACTACGACAAGCACATCACCTCCGTCCACTTTTACCACAACATGATCTTCATCTACAAAGGAATGAATACCGAAAAATCTAACATGGTAAGGGACCACAAACTAATCGGTTAACGGCTCCTGCAAGGATCGTTGCACGCGGATGATCGGCCATTTTGTCGATGACAACCGAGTGCTACGTGGCCCAGATTGTGCATCGTTCAGGGGTAGTCCTACTTACTGAGAACCGTCATTTTCCCCGTAGCACCCTCGTGCATTCATCTAATGAATAGCTTTTATTCGGGGGGTGGTGCCATGGCAAACTTCCCCTCCCGCTTGCACTCACTGAGGTATACCCCAACCACCACCCAAAGCCCCCGGAAATTCATCACGTCCTTAAAAACGCTGGCGACCAGGAAGAGCAGCAGGATCGCGGCGAAGACGCCCAGCTGCTCCGGCGGCCGGAAGTGGAAGAGTGCGGCCACGACGGCGAGCAGGCCCAGTAAACCGAGGAGGCCGGTTTCGGCGAAGGCGCCCGTCCAGGCGGAGTGGGGGTTGAAGCGGCCGTAGTGGGCGGGATACCGGCCGCTTGGGACCAGCGCCTCCGTGTACTCCTGGAACTGCCCCTGCCCTACCCCGAGCCAGGGATGCGCGGCACCGATGAGCAGGGCGGCGCGCTTGTTGGCCACGTAGTTGGTTTCGTCGAGGTGGTAGCGGCCCAGGGTGAGGACGGTGCGGCCCGAAGTGTAGCCCGGCTCGCTCAGTTCGGACCCGGACCGCTGCACCAACAGGTGGGTGCCCAACAGGAGGCAGGCCACCAGGGCGAGGGCAGCCAGCCGGAGCGGGGTCGCCCACCGCGGGTACCGGGCGGCCTCCAACAGCAGGACGCCCGCGGGGAAGAGCAGGTTTTCCTTGCCGAAGGTCAGTATTCCTGCTACCAGCATAAGCAGCACCGGGTACCCGGATCCCCGTCCCTGCCGCCACTCCCGGTAGGCCAGGAACAGGCCGGGCAGGAGGAGCAGGTACAGCATGCCGTAGACGTTCGCGGTCCCGCGCAGGCGGTAGACACTCCCCAGGTAGGGATACTCGGCGATGCGGGCGACCATCGCCGCGGGGGTGGTGCCCCCGAGCATCACCCAGCCGTACACCAGCAGGCAACCGGCCGACACCGCAACCGTCGACCACTTCCACCACGCCAGCAGGCGGCCGTTGCCGTAGCAGGATTCATTGGCCAGTACCAGGAAACTCAGGATGCCCAGGTATACCCGCGCCAACGCTTCCACCACCGCACCCGCGTCCCCCGCCCAACCGGCGGAAGCCAGGTTCGCACCGAGGTAAGCGGCCAGCGCCCAGGAGTAGCGGGGAAAGCGCCGTACCTGGGTCCACAATTCTTGGCGGAAGCTCCACAGCAGCAGGGGGAATAGCAGCTCCGTGACCTGTACCTGGGCGGGAAGCCCCGGGAGGGTGAGCAAGCGCGAGAAGAGGGTGGCCACCGCGTAGAGCGGGAGAAGGAGGGACCTAAGGGACATCAGCAGTTCGGTGAGCCGGGAGACCGCCGCCCACCAGTAGGGCTGCGGCGATCCAGAAAAAACGCAGGTGCAGCAGGTCCATATTCAGGCTGCCGATCGCCACGGCGGCAAAAAAGGCGACGAGGCACCACTGCAGGTCGTCCTCGGCAATGCGCGCGGCCACGGCCCGTCCGCGCCGGAGCAAGCTCCACGCCATCACGAATACTGCGGCCAGCCCGGGAAAACCGCCTTCGCTGAATGCGCCGAACCAGGTGGAGTGCGGAATGTAATCCGGCAGGTGAGCGGGGTAGCGTCCCTCGGCCCGGAGGGCGGGCAGCTGGAGGGGAAAGCCGTCGGCCCCCACCCCGCCCCAGGGGTGCCGGAGCCCGACCAGGAGCGCGGCCCGCTTCAGTGAAACGTAGGAGGTCTCCAACAGCTGGAAGTCTTCTCCCCGCCAGACCACTTCGCCGGAGGTAAACTCCTCCTGCGCGTAGGCGCTGCCTGCAATCTCCTGCACGGGCTGCACAATGTAGTGAGTAGTGAACCAGTACAGCCCGGCACCCAGCACCAGCGCCGGGTACAGCATCCACTTACGGGGGCGTACCGCCGGATCGGCAATTCCGACGGCCAGTACCAGCAGCAGGACTTCCTTGGAAAAGGTCAGGACCAGGGGAAGCGCCAGAAACAGCAGGACAAAGGGGAAGGTACCCCGGGTACGCCAGCGCAGCCAGCTGGCCACGCAGGGAACGATGCTGAGCAGGACGAAGGCCGTAGCGCCCCCCGCGACCCCCGTGGCCCGGTAGAGGGTACCGAAGTAGGGGTAGTTTTCGTACACGCTCACCAGCGGCGTGAGGTGGCCGGCCATCGCTAAGCCGTAGCCCAGGTAGGCCGAAGCGCCCATGACCAGGCTGCCCCGGCTCCAGGCCCGGATGAGCCGGGCTACGCCATCCGGCCATCGGTGCAGGTAGGCCGCGACCCCTGCGAAAAGGAGCAGGAGGTAACTACGTCCCAGCCATTCAACGAGGCTGCGCGCATCCGTAGGGGGAGCGAAGGTGGAGACCGCCAGGACCGACAGGTAGGCGGCAAAGCCCAGGGTGAGCGCGGAAGCTTTGGGCCACTCCCGCAGCTGCAGGAGGCGATAGGCGAGTAGCGGCGCGAGCAGCAGGAAGGCGAGCTCGGTCAGTTGAAACCGGCTGCCGAATCCGGGGAGGAAGTAGATCCTGCGCAGGGGCAGCAGGAACATGTAGGCGACCAGCAGCCACCGGATCCAGGGGTCGGCCGCCGCTTGCTTCACTGGCCGTTGAGGACGGGCCCTTCCTTCGACCCCACCGGCTGATTCTCCAGGTAGCTGGCCATGGCCCCGCGATCCGAGCTCCATGCGAGGCGCTTATCGTTGGTTTTCCACTGCTGGTAGCAGCCGAGCAGCCAGCGGGCGGGCGATGCCCCGGTCGCGAAGACCCTGCCGGCGCGGGTGCCCTCGACGATCTCCGTGAGCTCCGGGTCGGCCGGTCCGTTCACCAGGGCCAGGATCGGCCGGCCGGTGGAGAGGTAGTCGTACAGCTTGGCGGTGAGTACGCCGTAGTAATTTTCCGCCGCCCAGTTCAGCAACACCAGTACTTGGGCCTCCTCCTGCAGCTTCTGCGCGGCCGCGGGTGCCACGTAGGGACGGATATTGCAGTGGATGTTGGGATCCAGGGTCGCTACCCAGCGGGTCCAGAGGTCGTCGTCCTTCCCGCGGTAGATGAGCTCCACTTCCTCGGCCACCACCTTCCCTTCCGCCACCAATGCATTGAGGGCCGCTACCAGGGGAGCGATCGTCTGCAGCGTCTCGTACAGACTTCCCGTATAAACGATGGTGAAGCGTTCGCTCCGGGGGGCCGTGGAAACGGGGGGAAGGCCGAAGAGCCGGTTGCGCCGTACGGTAGCTGCGGGGTAAATTTCCCGGAGGTACTGGACCTGGCCTTCGGACACTCCCCAGACCTCGTCCGCCGGGGAGACCACCCACCGGGCCCAGCGTTTTTGCAGGGCCGACCACCAGACGTCGCGGCGGACCGGGTCGGCGTGCAGGTCGCGGAAGTCGGCAATCCAGTGCAGGTGGGGGAAGCGCCGCTTGAGCCGGCGGGCGACCAGGTGGTCGGACCAGGGGCGGAAGGACGAAAAGAGGGTCGTGATGCCCGCTTGCTCGATCAGGCGCACGCCCTCCCGGTAGGCGTGGTGGCGGTAGTGGGGGCCGCCGTCGTCGGTCAGGTAGAGGAAGGGGAAGGACTGCCGTAGTTTGAACAGCGGTCCGTACACCCGGCGGCGGGAGCTGGTGTGGGGCAGGGTGTGGGCCGGACCGGACCCGCCGATGAGCGCGCGCAGGTCACGGGCCGGAATGGCGGTAACGTGGAGGCCCGGCAGGTCCTCGCCGGCAAAATTGCGGTCGCCGCGGATGACGAACACCTGCGCGTAGTGCTGCTGCGCCCAGGTAGCCAGGTGGCCCAGCCGGCGACCGGCCACGGCGGGGCGCGGCGGGAAGTAGTTGGTGAGGAAGAGGATCTTATCCGCCGGCAAGAGAAGTTGGGTTATGAACGGTCCGAAGACTTACCTATCGGAAATAAGGTACGAAAGGGAACGGAAAAGAGGTTTGAGGGTTCCCTAGGCTTTTTGCCTATCCTTTATTTCCTGTAGCAGTTGCAGGTACTGCCGCACGATCACCGGCTCCGCAAATCGATTCAGCGCCAGTTGCCGGCCCCAGGCCCCCATACCGGCACGTTGGGCGGGGGAACTGTTGATGATCTTCTCCATTCCGGCGGCCAGGCTGACCGCGCTCTGCGCCTCCACCAAAAACCCGTTGCGCCCGTCCTCTATCGTATCCCGGCACCCCGGCACGTCGGAGGCGACCAGGGGTTTTCCCATGGCCATCCCCTCGAGCATGACGCGGGGCAGCCCTTCCCGGTAGGAGGGCAGTACGACGGCCGCCGACCGGGCGATGTACGGGCGGGTATCGGAAACCTGGCCGTGGTAGACGATGTCCCCGCTATCCTCCCAGAGTTTTACCATCGAGGAGGGGACTCCGGAGGGATTGCCTTCGTCCAGCCCGCCCACGATGTGAAAGGTGGCGTGCGGGTACCGCCGGCGAAGGTTGCGGGCGGCGTCGTGGAATTCCACGACGCCCTTATCGTAGAGCAGGCGCCCGATGAATAAGAACTGCAGGTCTTCCGGTTGCGCGTCCGGGGAGGGGGAAAACCGGTTGGTATCGATGCCGGATCCTGGAATCACGGCCGATCGTTGCTCCGGAACCAGGCGGTTGGTCAGGAACAACTGCCGGTCGTCGGCATTCTGAAAGTAGATCCAGTAGGCCGACCGCAGCGCCCGGCGGTAGAGTTGCTTGACCACCCGGTTGACCATACCCGAAGTGAGGAAAGCGTAACCCAATCCGGTCAGCGTGCTGATGTTTTTCACCCCTACGGCCCTGGCGGCCAGGGAGCCGTAAATGACCGGCTTGATCGTGTAGTGCAGGGCGACGTCGACCCTGAACTTACGGTAGATCCGGGCGAGTTCCAGCACGAGGGAAAGATCCTGGGCGGGGTTCGTCCCCTTTCGGCTCAGCTTGAGCAGGGGTACGAAGGTTACCCCGAGCTCCGCTTCCAACCGGGATGAATGCTCATCGGGCGGCGCGATCGCGATCACCCGGGCCCCGAGCTTGCGCATGGCACGCACCAGGCCGGCCCGGAAATTGACAATGTTCCAGGTGGTATTGACCACGATAGCCACGGTGAGCCCGCTCAGGACGGTGGGTTCGTCGGGCGAGCTCACGGAGTGGGCGGAGTGATTTTCTTCAGGTAAGATTCCATGGAATGACTTTCCCACCCGAATTGCTTGTTTAGGGCCCGGTAGTGGCCGGTGATCTCCCGGAGCCCGGCCATGTTTTTCTCCGGGTGCGTAGCCAGATTATGGGGGTGCCACCAAAGGTGGTAATTCTTCTGCTGGCGGGCAGCGGCATCCATCTCCCGCAGGATGCGGCGGATCTTCAGCCGCTGCCCGCCGTATCCATCGATTTTATGGACGTACGGACGCAGGAACCGACTGGAAGGAATATTCCACAAGCGACCGTTCTGCAAGCCGGTATCCTCGAATAAGGTGTCTCCGATGAAGGAAACGTAGTTGTCCATCAGGCGCACGGCGCGCTGCCGCCGGGTAATGTCGCTCCCGGAAGTGCTGCGCCAAAACCAGAGGTCGGGATTACCCCGGTAGGCGGAAAAGCCGTGGGTTCCGAGCGTCGGGAAGTAGTCCGCCCGGTACTGGTTGCGGGGAAACACCAGCGCGGAGGCCGGGGCATACCCGCTGCGTCGGGCGACCTCCTGGGCAGCCTGCAGGTCGGCCCCGAAACTGGCGGCGTCCTGCCCCTCCTCCAGGCAGTAGTAATGGCCGAAGGTGTGGCTGCCCAAGACTTGTCCCGGGGTCGCCGCCACCCGGGCGATCAGGCCGGGGGCGAAGTGGTAGGGATCCGCGGCCTCGTCCTCCCCCACTTCTTCCAGCAGGCGATAGGGATCCAGCAAGGGGTTGCGGTAGGCGGGCCGGATGGTCGGCAGGCATTCCTCCAACTCGGCCTTGTTCCGCGCAAAGAGCATACCGACGGTCGCCCAGGTGGCGGCGATGCCGTGGGCGGCGAAGAGCTCCAGGGTAGGCGGAATCAGGGTACGGGTCCGGTCGAAGTAAGCCCGGCTGGTGTCCGTGAGGGGCGTGTGGTCGAACAGCCCCCAGTGGAGTTCGAAGTCGAGGGAAATGATGAAAGCACCGGGCTTACTCACCGATGACCAGCTTTTTATCCTCGCGATAGGCATAGTCAGCGTACGCCAGCAGCACCAGCACGAAGAGGTACATCACCTGAGACTTCTGGCGGATCGCAATGCCCATGTTGGAACTGATCTGGGCCAGGGCGATACTCACGACGAAAAAGGTGGTCAGGGCCATCTTCACCATCCAGGGCGACTGGATAATGAACTTGATAAAACGGGGACTAAAACACCGCAGGAAGAGAAATAAATAGATCAGGTTCTCTACCGACACGATCAGCCCCAGGGCGTTCGGCGAATCGATGAACAGCGGCCGGAAGAGGAAGGTGAACAGCTTCATCGGCTGGGAGTAGTTCTCGATGTCCACGGCTGAGTTGGCTGATTTCAGGGCCGCAGTACGGCTTTCCGACCACTCCTCGATGGCTTCCGTATCCGAGGCGTCTACGCCTACATAGGCAAAGGTCTGCTGAAAAAGCGGCCCCATGGCGGCCAGTGCCACGACGATGACCACCGCTTTTTGCCAGTTCTTGATGCCCCGGTTACTGAACATGGCAGCCAGGACCGCCGCACCGCATACGGCTACCATGATGTGCGCGCGCACGTGAAGCACCAACACCGAACCGATAAGGATCAGGGGCAGTCTGTGCTGTATGCGGTTGAGCCCATAAAACAGCATTCCGATGCCCATCAGGATGACCGATCCCTTACCCAGGGAGGCACTGTAGAAGTGAGAAATCGGCAGAAAGAACAGCAACAGGACCACGTCGATCCCGAACAGCTTGTGACGAAACCGTATTTGCTCGACCACGAACAGGTACAGATAGAAGAAGCCCAGAAAACCGAAGTACCCGAAAAGGAACATCGTCGCGGTATAGCTGAAGCCCAGGCCATGCACGAAGGGGTAAGCCATGAATTCGATAAAGGGCGTACCGAAGTCGTATATCTCCAGCCAGGTCTCTCCGCGTCGGTTGTTGATCGTGTCCCTGAAGTAGGCCTTCGAGTCCGAGTTGTTGGACAAAGACCATATGTAGTACACCAGGGAGAAGAAGGTATGGTACAAAAAGAGCCCCCAGATCGCGCCCTTCGAGTGACGGAACTGACTTCCGTACGCTGAAATGAGCGCGGCCGTACAAAGGGTAATGAAGAAGAGAACAAGTACCAGGGTCATCAGAACAGCTCTAGGTCGCCCATCGCGTAGTGCCACTGGGCCAGGGGCGGATATTCCGTCAGGCTAAGGCCCGCAAAGGTAAGGATAAGCCCCAGGGGAAGGGGGGGTAAAAAGTATACCGGAAGACCGGGCCCGGGGGCGGCGGTGATCACGGCCGGCGCGATGCGTTTACGCAGCTCTCCCAGTGCGCGCTTTGCCCGCGCTTCCGCCCCGGGCCGTACCAGGTAGTGCACGATACGCAACTCGGTGCCCACCGCCTGCTCGCGCCCGTAATAGAAAATGAGGTAGTTATCCGGATCGGCACACAGGTAATACTGGCGGGCCGGGCAATCCGCGTACCGCCACCGCAAGAATTCGGGGGTCGGCGGGGTGCGCCAACCTTTAGCGGGCAGCAGGCTTCCATCGGTCAACCAGCCTAGCCGTTGGGTCTCTCCAAGCGCGGCAAAGGAGGTCTCGTCGAGCTGCAGCGGCCTTACCTCACCCCCGAAAGCCAGTTGCCGGGCGATCCGCAACGGCCGCAGCGGGGCCATGCGCACCGGTAATTTCCCGAGCTGCTGCCAGCCCATCTTCAGGTAGCCCGGCCGGCTCTGGTCGTTGGGTGTGTTGAAGATGAAATCGTCGCCCGCGGCCTTCTGTTCGTCTACGAGCTGCAGCGTGAGTTTCTTGAAGATCCCCTTCCCCCGGTAGTCCGGGTGAGTAGCCGTATCCACGGCCCGCAGTGCGCGGTAGCTCCGCTCGCGCGACTGCCACGTCCACCGCATGAAGGCGCGCACGCCCGCGATGCGGCCCCCGTCCTCGGCCACCAGCACCGGGGAGGGGCCGAAGGGATTATCGACGTGCTTCCACCGCCAGAAGGCCTCGCTTTTCTCGGTACTCCCCTCCCCCAGGCTCAGGCGCAGGAGGTCGATGATGGCGGCCTGGTCTTCCGGCCCCGCGTTTCTGAACCTCAACGGTCGTTAACTTTAGTGTAGATGCGCTCGAGCTCGGTGGCCATGCGTTCCACGCTGAAGTCTTTTTGTACCCGCGCCCGCGCCGCCCGCCCGACCTCCGTCCGGAGTGCCGCGTCGGCAATGAGTGCGAGGAGGGGACCTTCCAGTTCCTCCCAGCCTTCGACCGGGGCGAGGAAGCCTTCCTTGCGGTCGTCAATCGCTTCCCCGATACCGCCGGCCTGGGTGGCGACCACCGGCAGTTCCATACTCATGGCTTCCAGCATGGCGATCGGCAAGCCCTCGAACTCGCTGGTCATCAGGTAGATGTCCATGGCTCCGAGCCAGGGGCGCACCTCTTGGATCCGTCCGGGAAAGCTGATGACGTCCTGCATGCCCTGGACGGTGACCTGCTCCCGCAACCGGCTTTCCTCCGGTCCATCCCCGACGATCACGAAGTGGAGGTCCGGGTGAGCGGCGTAGAGGCGGGCGGCCAGGACGAGCCAGTGGTGCAGGCGCTTCTGGGTGCGGAATACGCAGACCGTCCCGATGATCAACTTATCCGGCGGCAGCCTCAGTTCGGCGCGGACGCGGGTGCGGGGAAAGTCGGCGCGGCGAAAACGCTCGGTATTCACCCCGTTAAGCAAGGGCTCCACGGGGGTATGCGGCAGTTGGATGTGCTTCTCGATGCTGTCCTTCACGTCGCCCGAGCAGGTGATGACGTGCCTGTTCCAGGCGAGGGTGCGGAGATTCAGGTGGCGCGTCAGGAAGTGGTAGCGCTCCTGCTTGTTGTGCTCCGTATAGACCACGGGGATGCCCGTAAGCTTACCGACCAGCCGGCCCACGACGCCCGCGATGGGCAGGTGGCAGTGGATGACGTCGGCCCGCCACTCCCTGGCGATCGCGGCCACCTGCGGGGTCCTGGCGAGGATAGCGGCGTTGTTGGTTGCCGCGATACAGTCCACCGTGACGCCGAGCTCACGCAGGTCTTCGGCTACCTGGCCCTTGTGGGGCAGGAAGTAGACGTAGCGGAAGGCGAACTTCCCCTGGTCGTGGACGCGCAGCGTTTCGGGCAGGAGCATTTCCGCCCCGCCCCGACCGAGCGATTTGATGAGGTGTAGGACTCTGATCATGCTTCCCCGACTACTTTCTGGTAAATGTGTAAGCTCTGCCGGGCGGCCCGGTCCAGTGCGTAGTGCTGGTTTACTTCTTCGTAAGCTGCCCGCCCCAGACTTTCCCGCAGGGACTTATCGGTCAGTACCCGTTCCAGCGCCAGCGCGAAGCCGGCGGCATCGTACCCTTCCAGTAGCAGCCCGGTCCGCTCGTGCTGGAGTACTTCCTTTACGCCGCCGACGTTCACGGACACGGTCGGCGTACCCTGCATGCCCCCTTCCAGGATCACGCCGGGGATGCCCTCGACCGTCGAGGTGATGGCCAGTACGTCGGCCGCGGCCAGAAAGGGAGTGACATCGGTTTGGACCCCCCAAAACTTCACCTGCTTTTCCAATCCCAGTTCGGTTACGGACCTGAGCAATTGCTCTTTTTCCGGACCGTCCCCAATAAACCACAAACTGCTTTCCGGAAGTCGCTGCCTTAGCAACGCAAAGGCTTCCAGGAGGAAGCGGTGGTTCTTTTCCTTCGACAGTTTGCCGACCAATCCGATAACCGGTCCTTCTGCACCCAATTGTTGGCGGGCCTCCTCCCGGCTGGTACCGGCGTTCATGCGTACTCCCCGCCGTAGTACTTCGATTCGGTCGGGGGGATAGTGGAGGGTTTTTATGAGGTCCTTCCGGCTCTCTTCACTGACGGAGGTTACGTAGTCCACCCGTCGGAACAGGAACTCCTGGACCTTTCGGCGCAGCTCGGAGCTCACCCATACGCTGAAGAGGCTGATGTTGCGGTAAACGATCCTGGCGCCGGGCTCGAGTAGCTTCAGGGCAACGCTGTACTTAAGGGTATCGGAGCCGTTGGCCTGGATGACCTCGGGGCGGTGGGTGCGGTAGTAGGCGCGCAGTTTGAAGAGCAGGGCCGGCGAAAATCCGCGCGCCTTGGTGCCTCCCAGATCGGCGTTGGTGCAGCCCTTTGCGGAAAGCACCTGCATCGGAGGGTCGTAAAGCCCTACAAAGTGAACCGTTTGGCCCATTTCCGCGAGTTCCTCCGACAACAGGGAGGCGAACACCTCGGCACCGCGGTACTGGCGGGAGGTTACTAGTTGGAGGATGCGCATTACAGGATACTCTCTAAGTCGCCGGACGAAAAGTCGAATTTCAACACGTCGGGCGGCAAACTGGTCCGGATGGCCACTAGACTACTGCCGCGTTGCAACTTTATACCCCACGCTCTTGCGGTTGGGCCTTCTCCATCCAGCAGGTGGATCAGCCAGATACCGAGTTGAGCAGCGGTAGCGTCGATCAGCTTCTTGGCCCGGTCGGGCAGACCTATAAAGTCCGATACGGAAAGTGCGCGCACGCCCCTTACTCTTATGATCCGGTAGACTAACTCGCCGGGCGTGCCGTCTGCATAGGTAGCAAATGAATATTCTTCACCCTTATACCGCCAGCTTAAAAAAGGAAGATTCTTTTGGGTGGTGTATGTTCCCGACTGGTAGACCGGCTCGGTTTTTCCCAGGGGGTCAGCTGATAGCCGTACTTCGGGTAAGCGGGTCAGCCCACGCAGGCAGTAGTAATAGGAAAAAGTGCGGGGCAGCACATCCCACCCCATTTTCAGGTATCCGGGCAGGCTGTTGTTGTTCGGCGTGTTGAAGATTAGGGGGTCTTTCTCGGGGGTCAGCTCGGCCAGACCGTGTAGCGTCAGCTTTTTAAAGACCCCCTTCCCCCGGGCATCCGGGTGGGTCACGGTATCGACCGGGCGAAGGGCGGGAACTATCTGCTCATCGCGAATGAATTGCCAACACAGAAAAAAGCGGGTACCGACGATTTTACCGTCGAGCACCGCTACGTAAGCCGGTGAAATTCCGAAAGGGTTATCGCGGTGTTTCCATCGTAGCCAGTCGGCACCTCCCGACTTTGAAAGACTGGTGGAAAGCAAATCGGTAACCCCGGCCGCGTCAGTCGAATAGTCGAGTGGACGTATGGTCATAGGTCGGAAACAGTATAGTACAATTGCCTCATTTGCCGCAGAGTGCTTTCCAGTTCGAAGGCAGCGTCAAACCGGTCCTCGGCCGCTGCCGACAGCTGCTCCCGTACTCCGGGCTGATGATAGGCGATCTCGATCGATTTGGCGAGTCCCTTAGCGTTACCTACGGGAAAAAACAGGGCGGCCTCCGGCGAGCCCATTATTTCCTTCAGCACATCGATGTCTGAGCAAATGCACGGTAGACCACTCGCCATTGCTTCTAGCAGGGCCCCTGCCCCACCCTCGAAGTAGGAGGGGAGTACGAATACATCCGCTCTACTGAGGGCCACCATAATGCGGTCAGTGAAACCCATCAATCTGACCTGTTCTCCCAGCCCGTATTCAGCGGTCATCGCGCGCAGCTTGTCGGTTTCCGTACCCTCCCGGCCATAGATGTCCAGTTGGATATCGGTAATAGACTTGTCGTCGCGCAATATGCGTAGCGCCTCTACGATCAGGTCCTGCCCCTTTTGAAACTCCATGCGCCCTACGTTCACCAATCGCAAGCCCGGGTCCCTGCTGATTATGTGGGAAAGTTCATTTTTCACCCTCCCGCGAGGAATGACCGTACACCGTTCGGGGGGGTAGCCAAACAGGGACTGGTAATGGTCGGCCACCGTCTGGGAAACGGCGTGGTAGTGGATCGGAGACAGCCGAGCGGTCAGCCCATCGATCATTTTTGCCACCCAAAACTTGGCCTTCGCCACTTTACCGGGAATCACCCTTTCCGGTACGTAGGGAGTATTGACCAGGCTCTGTACAAGCACGAAGGGTGGAGTGCTGAGTCTTGCGATCCGTAGCAGTACGTTCGATTCGAAAATTGCAGAATGGACAATATCGGGCCGCTCCGCCCGGATGATCTCTTTTATATAGGCCAGGCGTTCACGCTTGTTCGATGTATCTCCGATACACACTTTAGCATTCAGGGCCCTGAATTCTTTCTCCACCCCTATTTCTCGGCGCTTTAGGGCTACGGCGACCAGATTTTCGCCGGTCTTTACCAGGTAACGGGCCAGTTCCAGCGTCGACCGTTCGGCCCCCCCGGCGCCGAAGGTGTCGATCAGTAACATTATTTTCATGAGAATTGTCGGTGGTAAATGAAAGAGTGAAGACCACTTATTTTGGCTTTGAACTCAGGGAGCGGATCGTAAGTGTTGACACGTATTCTCGAAATACGTAATGGATTTAGGGGCTGGGTCGCCAGTGCGTGGTCAAACAGGAACGCAGTGTCAATTCCTTGTTGAACCAAAACGGCTTCTGCCATACTGGTGGCATTACCGTTTGGGTATGCAAATACTCTTGGGTAACCCACGCCAAGTGAAGTGAAAAACCGCTTAGCAGCCATCAGTTCTTCCTTAAATTCTGTTTCGGAGCACTTGTTAACCAGCGGGTGGGTAGCGGTGTGATTAGCCAGCGTTATTCCACCGTTATCTAGTTCTCGCAACTCTAGCCTCGTCAGCTGTGTCTGGTACAGGGTAGTCGGCAATGTGCCCAGGTAGCTTCTACGGTCGCTATCCGGTAGCTCTTTCAGTTCCTTTACTTTATTCCGTGCGTCGACATAGGTTAATCCCTGGGCAGCATAGTGCATTTCTACCTTCTTCCACCAGAAAGGTTCGTTGGTACCGATCAGACCAGTAATGATGAAGAGCACCGCGGGCAAGCCGTACTTAATATGTAGGGGTAGCCCTGCTTCGTAAACGCTACGCTCTCCGTCATCGAAAGTGATCAATACCGAGCGTTTAGGAAGTTCCGTTTTGTTGCGTACTGCCGTCAGCACATCCGCAAGAGATACCAAATTATAGTTCGATCGCAGGTACGCCAGTTGATCGTCGTATTTATCTGGTTGCGGTACTGTATGGTAGGCAAGCACGCGCAATTTGTCTGCGGTAAGCGCGGAAACGGCCGGTGCGCCGTATTGCAGAAGACGGTAAAGTAATGATCTAGAAGCAGCCATTCAAAGGTATTATTGCGCCACTGCCCTGTGCAGAAACTTGGCGACGGAATGAGGCAACAGCCTGAAGCCTGCGTAGAGCGCGAAAGCTTTGACCTGTCTGCCATGAAGCCTATACATGGCCCGTTTAGCTTCCTTCCACTGCTTATTGTGCAGACAAAGCCACATATACTTGTAGTACCACCTATTCGTCAACGATTCGGAGCAGTCGATGATATCGCTGTACTTGTCCAGCATCAGCCGGTACGATCGCATTTTTTGCTCGGTGTTGGTGCGCACACTTCCGGGTTGCAGATAATTCGTGTAAAGGTGCTCGTTCACGAAAGTATACTTCCACTGCTGCCGTAAGCGCAGGAAAAAGTCCGTGTCTACGGCCACCTTCAGTCGTTCGTCGAAGCGCATTCCGCCTTCAATACAAGCGCGGCGCAGAACTATCCCTTTACCCGTACCAATATTAAGTTCGTGGAAGAAGTGGTAGGGATTGTTCCAGTACTTGGCTTTTGGTTGCCAGCAGGGTTTGTCCGTTGTCGTTCCATCAATATCGACCTGTTGAGTGCCTACCCAAGAAAAACCTGCTTCTCCACTCAGCTCTGGGTTGCTTAGTGATTTCTCCAAAAATTGGGGTTCATAGGTATCATCGCTATCGAGAAAGGCGATGTAATCACCGCTGGCGTTGTCCAGCCCAGTATTACGGGCGGCGGCATTACCTCCATTCTGCGGTCTACGGACCAAATGAATTCGAGGGTCGTCATATGAGCTTACAACTTGTACAGTTTGATCCGAAGAGCCATCATCCGCCAGAATTAGTTCCCAATCGCTGTAGGTTTGGGCAAGCACGCTGTCGATGGCCCGCCCGATCGTAGTCTCCCTATTGTAGACAGGAATGATTACTGATACTTTTTTCATTTTGTGTTTGGGCCGGTGAATTAGGAGAGTCTAACGGACAATCACCAGAGTTTCTGCAATTGAATTTCTCCATTGAGCGTAGACTTGATTGCTACGCGGGCCCAATCAATAGCATTGCTCAATTTATTGCCCGGATGTTTGCGCTCAGGATGATAGTACAGGTAGGAACGCGTTAGCGCACGGTAGTCGCCAGCATCAATATCTCTGGTTGAGAAATACTGAAACTGCTTGACTTTTAGCTGTTGCTTAGATTGGTAGTTACTGTTCGTTATACGGTTCGACCCATGGAGCCTGCGCATGGCAACGGGCTCGTCATACCGGCCGGCAACGAGGCGACCGTAGTATGCCATGCGCACCCACAAATGAGTGTCTTGGTGCAATCGCAGGCCGTCATCAAACATCCCACTCTTTTCCAGTAGCGATTTCCGAAAAGTAATTCCGTTAGTCTGGAAATGACCAGGTCCTCCGGACCGTATAAGAATGGAAAAGAGATCTGCTGGTGCGGCCGGATAGTTTATTGTAGTTAATTCTTTGAAATTAGCATTCTGCGGTACCCCACCCTCGTATACCGTACCCACTGCTTCCCATACTCCGTCAATCTCAGGGTTATCATGTAGAATTGGCACGGCAGTCGAAAAGCGATTTGGCAGATAGAAATCGTCTGCGTCCAGAAAAGAAACGACCGGAAACCGAGCTTGACTTAGTCCTAGGTTACGTGTCGGTCCGGCACCTTTATTCTTCCCATCCGGATGTTGGACCAATCGAACATTGTCGAATGCTTCAGTCAATTCCTTACAAACTTGCAGTGAATTGTCGGGGGAACCATCTTCTACCAAAATTATCTCTCCCAGGTGTTCTTGCTTGATTGCTGACATCACTGCCTCTTTTAAATAGCGCTCGGCATTATATACCGGGATAATTACTGAAATATTCAAGGGCTTTATTTTATACTCATATTAAATAGAGTGCAACATTGAGTCCATTCGATCATATAGATGATGGTCGGTTAGGGTATTAGGGTGTTAGGGTATGTCTCTAATATATATTTATTCAGTACTCGTCGCCCGATACTGATTGTTCTGTAGGGCATAACAATCTAAACGTCAATCTGGAGAACCTAAAAATGAATATTTCATAATGACTGCTGTATGAGACACCTTCCCAATATCAACCAATCGACTCAATAGTTATTGGATTCGTTTCCTGAGCTTTTATACTGACGGTACCCTTTTAGAGGTATTGTAAATGACACTCGCCTTAACTGCCTCAATTACATTAGGTGAATGGCAACGAATTATATATATATATATAAATGTCATCTGATTAGCAAGAGCAGTTAGCTCTAGGGATCGTGTAAAAATAAGTTCCGAACGAGGAGTATTTTTGGGGGATGTCAACCATAGAACAACAGCGGGCTCAGCTTAGGGAGTGCGTATAAATAACTTCCTAATTACGTTTCTAGATTTACCAACGTTTTCGAGGAAAAACTCAAGATTTCCTATCCTTTTAGACAAAATCGAACTCTGATAAATTTTGCCATCTAGGACTTTATATTCACGCGTTC
>JBBSPZ010000024.1:0-54606 GCA_038258275.1 Chitinophagales bacterium
ACAAAAGAAAGAACGAGAATAGCAACTTCCATCAGGTGGCTTTGAGATCGGGCAGTCGGTAAAAGATGATGAGGAGGCCACTGATGGGCACGACGGCGTAGATGATCGCCATGGGGATGCCCAGGGCCGGCGAGCGCTGGCCGAGGTCTGCCGTAAGCATCACCAGGCGGCTGCCACCGACCACCATGACGGCGAGGGCGAACAGGATGATGAGGGCGGCGATGAGGCGAACGGGCTTGTTATCCAGTAAGTCGATCGACAGGTGCATGCGCTGCCCGCTGGCGTATGCGGCTCCGAGAATGCCGATCCAGATCAGGAGGAAGCGGGCCAGCTCTTCCGACCAGCTTGCCTGGTTGGACATTACGTAGCGGGTGAAAACACCCCAGAGCACGTCGAGGGTCATAACGGCCAGCATGGCGACCAGGATGATGCCCAGTACTTGGTCTACTTTATCCTTCATGGGGAGCCATTGCGATGATGCGCTCGATGAGCGAATAGATTTGTGGTTGGTCGCGGTAGGACTCCAGGATCGGCTTGGTCTGCTCGATGAAGGGGCCCTTATCCGGACGAATGATCTCTACCCCGGCGGCCTCCACGGAGTCCAGTGCTTCCTGTTCCGCCTTTTGCCAGAGTGCACGCTGGTAGACGACGGCTTCGTCCGCCGCTTCCTGCAGCCAGCCCTGCTGCTCCTCCGTCAGTCGGCGCCAGGCTTCGGTGCCGATGATCAGCACATCGGGTACGGCGGTATGCTCGTCGAGGGTGTAGTATTTGCAGACTTCGTAGTGGCGACTGGTATAAAAGCTGGGGGGATTATTCTCGGCCCCGTCCACCACGCCCTGCTGCAGGCCGGTGTAGAGCTCTCCGTAGGAAATCGGGGTAGGGGACCCACCCAGGGCCTTCACCATCTCGATTGCCGTGGCACTTTGCTGCACCCGAATTTTTTGTCCCTTCAGGTCCGCCGGAGTATGGACGGGACGGTCCTTGGTATAGAAGGAGCGCTGGCCCGCATCGAAGTATACGAGGCCGCGCAGCCGGAAGGGTTCGCTGCTCTTGAGGATCTCCCGGCCCAGGTCGCTGTCTTCGAAGTCGTAGACGTGCTGCCGGCTTCGGAAGAGGTAGGGGAGAGAAAGCACCGTAGCCTCGGGGGAGAAGTTCTCCAGGACGGCGGCGGATACCTTGGTCATGGAGAGGCTGCCAATCTGCAGCAACTCCAGCGATTGCCGTTCCGTGCCCAATTGCTGGTTGGGATAAATGGAGATGGTGAGCTTGCCGTCCGACTTTTCGGCCAGACGTTCGGCCATGTACACCATGCCGAGGTGCACCGGGTGGCTGGTATCCAGGCCGTGAGAAAGCCGCAGTACGGTCGTTTCCTCATCCGCCCCGCAGCCGGGCAGGAAGGCCAGTAAAATCAAGAAGTATGCCCAGGTATGGTAGGGGCGCCGGAGCCGGGAAATATTCGTCATGATCGCAGCTGCTTAGCGGTGGCAAGGGCTCCGCGCAAATTCTCGGTAAGCTCGCTGAAGTTACGATCCACCAACACTGATTTCCCGATTAAATGGGAACCAAGTCCCACGCACACCGCACCGGCGCTGAACCAGGCCTTCAGGTTGTGGAGCTCGGTGGTCACGCCTCCGGTGGGCATGATGCTCGTCCAGGGCTGGGGACCGCTGATGGCCTTGATGAATTCGGGACCGTAGACGCTGCCCGGAAAGAGCTTCACGATCTCGCAGCCGAGTTCCTCCGCCCGCCCGATTTCGGAGAGCGAAGCGCAGCCGGGCAGGTAGGGCACCTTGCGGCGGTTGCAGACCAGGGCCATGTCCTCCCGGAGGGAGGCCGAAACGATAAAGCTGGCCCCCAGCTGCATAAAGAGGGCGGCGGTAGCGGCGTCGTTGATCGAGCCGACGCCCACCACCATCTCCGGAAGTTCCCTGCGGGCGAAGAGATTAAGCTCGCGGAAGGTCTCGTGGGCGAAGTCCCCGCGGTTGGTAAATTCCAGCAAACGACCGCCGGCTTCGTAGCAGGCGCGGAGGACTTCCTTGCCGAGCTCGGCGTCGTTGTGGTAAAAGAGGGGCATAATGCCCTGTTCGTGGATGACCGAAAGGGCCTGTAGGCGGGAATGTAAAGCCATAGGAAGTGCAGAATGGGGCCGGGGACCGCCGCGGCCGCCCCCGGTAAAAAAATTAGCGGGCGACGCGGCCGGAGCCGTCGCCTTCGATGAGTTTGGTGACTTCGTCGACGGTGACCAGGTTGGCGTCGCCGTAGATAGTATGTTTGAGGCAGGAGGCACCGACGGCAAAGTCGAGGGCACGCTGCTTATCGTTCTTGAAGGTGAGCAATCCGTAAATCAGCGCCGACATAAAGCTGTCGCCCCCGCCGACGCGGTCTACGATGTCCGTAATCTGGTAGGTCTTGGTCTCGAAGAGGGTATCCCCGTCGTAAAGCACGCCGGCCCAGCTGTTGTGGCTCGCGCTGACCGATCCGCGTAGGGTGGTGATGGTCATCTTGCAGCGGGGGAAGCGGTTCATCAGCTCCTTGAGTACGGGAAGGTACTTGGTGCCGTCCATTTCTCCGCCGGCCGTCACGTCCACTTCCTCGGGGTGTAGGCCGAAGTGCTTCTCGGCGTCTTCCTCGTTGCCGAGGATGACGTCGCAGCCTTCGACGAGCTCGGGCATTACGTCCCTGGGGTCCTTGCCGTACTTCCATAGTTTGGCGCGGTAGTTCAGGTCGGTAGATACTGGTACGCCGAGGCGGTTGGCGGCGTGGATGGCTTCCAGGCAGGCGTCGGCAGCTCCCTGGGAGAGGGCGGGCGTGATGCCGGTCCAGTGGAACCAGTCGGCATCCTTCAGGACTTCATCCCAGTCGATCATGCCCTGTTCGATGGTGGCCATGCCGGAGTGGGCGCGGTCGTAGACGACCTTACTGCCGCGCTGGACGGCGCCCATTTCGAGGAAGTAAATGCCGAGGCGTTCGCCGCCGCGGATGATGGCGTCCGTTTTGACGTTGCGCTTGCGCAGCTCCATCAGGGCGCAATCGCCGATGTCGTTGTTGGGGAGTCGGGTGACGAAATGAGCGTCCAGTCCAAAATTAGCGAGGGCGACTGCCACGTTGCTCTCTCCGCCGCCGTAGACGACGTCGAAACTGGCGGCCTGGCTGAAGCGCAGGTGACCGGGAGGAGTGAGGCGGAGCATGATCTCGCCGAAGGTGACAACTTTCATGAAGGGAAATTGAAAAAGGTTTTAGCGTTGTTGTAGCTAATGTCCTGGATAAGTTTGCCAATGAAGGGCCGGTCGTCGGGCAACAGCCCGCGCTCGATATCCTGGCCGAACATATTGCACAGCAGGCGGCGGAAGTACTCGTGCCGGGGGAAGGAAAGGAAGGAACGGCTGTCAGTCAACATCCCTACGAAGCGGCTGAGCAAGCCCATATTGGACAGGGTGTTTAGCTGCTTTTCCATGCCATCGAGCTGATCGAGGAACCACCACGCGGAGCCGTACTGCATCTTACCCACCAGGCTGCCGTCGTTGTAGTTGCCGACCATGGTGGCCATTACTTCGTTGTCGGCGGGATTCAGGTTGTAGACGATCGTCTTGGCCAGCTCGTCCGTTCCGTCGAGGGTATTAAACAGGCAGCGCATACCGGCGGCCTGGCTGAAGTCACCGATACTGTCAACGCCGGCATCGGAACCCAACTTGCGCAGGATGCGGTCGTTGTTGTCCCGCAGCGCTCCGAGGTGGAACTGCTGGGTCCAGCCCAGGGCATGGTAGCGCTTGCCGAGCTCGACGAGCACGGCGGTCTGAAACTGGCGGGCCTCCCGCTCATTAACGGGTTTACCCGCTCGCCGATTGGCAAAGATGCGGTCGATCTCCCCCTGGGTGTAGGAAACGTCGAAGAGCTGGTTGAGCCCGTGGTCGGAGACCCGGCAACCCAGCCCGTGAAAGAAGTTTATGCGCGCATTGAGGGCTTCTAACAGGTCATGGTAGCTACGGATCTCCAGGTCAGCGGCTTCGCCCAGCTTATCGATATATTCATTGTAGGTCCCGAGGTGAATAAACAGGGCCTTATCCGGGCGGAAGCTCGGGAAAACCTTGGTGGTGAACGAATCTTGCGCGATGGCCTGGTGGTGCTCCAGCGAATCCGTGGGGTCGTCGGTCGTGCAGATCACCTCGACGTTCATCGACCTGATGAGGGAGTGAACGGAGAAGTCCGTCGTGGCCAGCATGCCGGTGCAGCGGTCGTACACCCGGTCGGCATTTTCCGGTCCGAGTAATTCACTGACGCCGAAGTAGCGGTCCAGCTCGAGGTGTGACCAGTGGTACAGGGGGTTGCGCATCGTATAGGGCAGGGTAGCGGCCCAGTAGCGGTGCTTTTCGCGGTCGGTGGCCGATCCGGTGATTCCTTCCTCCGGGATTCCGTTGGCGCGCATGGCCCGCCACTTGTAGTGATCCCCCCGCAACCAGATGTCAGTCAGGTTCTCGAACCGGTGGTCGTTGGCGATTTGCGCCGGCGGGAGGTGACAGTGGAAATCGATGATGGGCATGTCGGCGGCGTACGCATGGTAGAGCTCCCGGGCTGCTTCGTTCTGCAGCAGGAAGTGCTCGGCGACAATCGGATTGCGGTGATGGGTCGTAGTCATTGTGCGGACAATATAGGAATCCCCCGATGATCCCACCGTCCGCTGCTCCGGCTTCTGTGTCAAATTTACAAGATTGTGCAAAAATGAGGGTGGTAGGTTGGTTTTTGCGCAGGGGCCAGGGATGAAATTGGGGGGCACCTTTCTACACCTCCTCCCACATCACCTCCAAATTCACGTCCCGCAGCCGCTCCCCGTACCGCCATTCGGGAGCTTTGGGTATCGCGAAGGTCTTGGCCTTGAGGGCCTCCAGGGTAGTGCCTCGTTTCTTTTCCTCCCGCACGTAATCGTGGAGGGCGGAGAGGTAATTTTCGAAGGCTTTCAGGTCGTCGCGGGTGCCGGTCACGGGGTAGCTCTCCGCGGCGTGGCCGAAGATGAAGACGGTATCCTTATCGTAGGCCTTGCGCACCTTGCGCATCACCTGGGTCCAGTTGGTCAGGTTACCGCCCGCGCTCAGGTCGACGTAGGGGAAGCGGCGGTTGAACATCAGGTCTCCGACGTGGGCGACGTTGGCATTTTCGAAGTGGATCACGGCATCCCCTCCCGTGTGAGCCGCGCCGAAGTGGCGGGCCGTCAGGCGTTCCGCGCCGTCGGGAAGGGCCAGGCTCCATTCGTCGCTGAAGGTGGTGATCGGTAGCGGCAGGGGATCGCCCTCGGTGCGCCTGGCCTCATTGGCCGCCAGATTTTCCTTGGCGCGTTCGTGACTCACGTACCGGGTGGCCAGCGGAGCCACCACCCCGTTCCCGCCGGTGTGGTCGCCGTGGTGGTGGGTGTTGATCAGCAGGTCCAGTTGCCCGCTGCCCTGCATCGCCGTGGTCAGGAAGTCACGGGCGGGATCGGGAAACTGGGTATCCACGACCACGCCACCACTTCCCGAGGCAGGGAGGTAAAAGCCGATCGTACCCCCGCTATTGGTGTAGTAGCCTACGTTTCCACGAATCAGCCGTACCTGGCCGGGTGCGAGAAGGGCGGGCTGGGCGAGCAGGCGGGCCAGTGGACTAGCCAGGGTAAGTGCGGCAGTTGAGGTGAGAAAACGGCGGCGATCCATGAAGGGGAGATTTAGCGGGAAGATACGGTAGCGTCCCCCCGTCCCACTTGGGCGGGTCCGCAGGTGCAGCGCAGGGCAACTAAAAGGCTCCTTCAGTTGGTTTACCCAGTATGCCACCTCCCACCGAACTCGCCGGCTCCCGTCTTTGCCTGACCCCACCGGCCGTAAAAGACATTCCCCAACTCGTTCTCCTGCTAAACGATACGCTGGTGGCGGAAATGACCCTTTCCATCCCCTTTCCCTTCGGGGAAATCGACGCGGTCGCCTGGCTCCACTCGGTCAGCGAACGGCGGCAGGCAGGCACCGCCTACGTATTTGCTATCCGAGAAGCCGACAGTGCCGGACTCATCGGGGCCATCGGCGTCCACCTGCATCCCCTGTACGGCTCCGCCGAGTTGGGCTACTGGATCGGAGCACCTTACCGAGGCAGAGGTTTTGCGACTGAGGCCATCGGTGCGGTCATCGACTTTGCCTTCGAGCACCTGGGGGTAGTGAGGGTACAGGCCATGCACAAGTATTCCAACCAGCCTTCCGGAAAAGCCATGCGCGCCAACGGCATGCGGCAGGAGGCGGAACTGGAGGATTACGTGGTCAAGCACGGTGTGCCCCAGACGGTAATTCAGTACCGCATCCTGCGGCGGGAATGGGCGGCCGCGCGCACAGGCGGCTGATTCAAACATTTTGTATTACCACAAAGCGTGCGTAACTTACCGCCCTTATGACCGTAACCCTTCTCCGCTGCGACGCCCTGCGGCCCGACAAACGGGCCATTGCCCGTACCATCGAAGACATTGCCGATGATATGGATGCCAACCTGGCCGCCGAGCTCACCGATATCCTCCTCGCCGGAAGCCCCGTCGAGATCGAAGTTTCGTTCAACAACAGCTCCGCCTACCGGGCACTCCGCAAGCTCGACATCGAGTACGACATCGAGGAATAATGGATAAAGTACGTATCGATAAATGGCTATGGGCCATCCGCGTGTTCAAGAGCCGGACGCTCTCCGCCGACGTCATCAGGAAGGGTAAGGTGCGCCTCAACGGTGACCCGGTGAAACCCAGCAGCAACGTGACCGTGGGCGATCGCCTGATCGTACAGAAGGAAGGCTTCAATATCGATCTGGAGGTCGTCAAACTTCTCAACAAGCGCGTCGGTGCGCCACTGGCCGTGACCTGCTACGTCAACCACACCACCGAGGAGGAAATGAATAAGTACAAGGACTGGTTCGTCGGGAAAACCCAGGGCGAATTCCGGGAGAAAGGTGCCGGGCGGCCCACCAAGCTCGAACGGCGCAGCATCGATACCTTCAAGGAAGATATGCTGTGGGACGACGAGGTTTAGCCCCGGGTTTTCCCGCCTAGCTGGCTGCTGCTTACCTTCGCCGCTCAACTCTTCCCATGCCTCAAGCGGAACCCGTCGGCGTTATCGGGGCAGGTACCTTCGGTACCGCCATGGCCAACCTGCTTGCCCTCAACACCCAGGTGCTCGTGTACAGCCGCAACGCCGAACTCGCCGAACGCCTCAACCGGGAGCGCTTCCGCTTCGGCGTCAAGCTGCACGACCGGGTGACCATCGTCAGCGATTTCAGCCAGGTGGCCGACCGCTGTCAGCTGATCTTTCCCATCGTTCCCTCCGATTCCTTCCGGGAGATGATGCGCAGCATCACCGATCACCTGCGCCCCAACCACCTGCTGATCCACGGCACCAAGGGCCTCGACGTCACTGGTATCGAGGAATCAGACATCCGCAACAAGGGCATCGAGCGCAAGAACGTGCACACCATGACCGACGTCATCCGCCAGGAAAGCGTCGTCGTGCGCGTCGGCGCCCTCACCGGGCCGAACCTGGCGCGGGAACTCCTCGACGGACAACCCTCCGCCTCGGTTATCGCCAGCAAATTCGACGAGGTGATCGACCGCGCACAGTTGGTCCTGGCCTCTCACCAACTCCACGTCTTCGGCACCCACGACATGCTCGGCGCGGAACTGGCCGGGGTCCTGAAAAACGTCATTGCCCTGGGCTCCGGCATCCTCAAGGGCGTGGGACTGGGCAAGAATATCCAGGCGATGCTTATCACCCGGGGACTGGTGGAAATGGTCCACTTCGGTCAGGCGCTGGGCAGCGACAAGCGCGCCTTCTTCGGCACGGCCGGCATCGGTGACCTCATCGCTACGGCCACTTCCAAGAAGAGCCGCAACTACATGTTTGGCTACCGCATCGGCTCCGGCGAGCGCCTGGAGGAGGTAGCGGCCACCAGCCAGGAACTCGCCGAGGGAGTCCGCACGCTGATGATCACCCGTCACCTGGCCCGGAGCATGCGCCTGCGGGTGCCCATTACGGAGATGCTCTACCAGATCGTTTTCGAAGGCTATCCGGTCGAGGAGGCCATGAATTACCTGATCACCTATCCTTACGACGTCGACGTTGATTTCCTTTAATCCCGCCGTATGAACTTCAAGAAATTTCTGCCCCACCTCACCGCCGTCGTCCTCTTTCTCGTCACGGTGGTCGTGCTGTTTCTGCCCCAGTTTCAGGGCAAGTCGCTGCAGCAGGGCGACATCGTACAGTACCGCGGTGCCAGCCGGGAGTTGAACGACTACCGCCAGCAGACCGGGGAACGGACGAACTGGACCAACGCCATGTTCGGGGGGATGCCGACCTACCAGATCTCGGCGGTCACCGAGGGCAACCAGTTGCGGCTTGCGAACCGGGCCTTTTTCGGCTTCTTGTCCGGTCCGGCCGGCTACGTCTTCTGTGGCATGCTGACCTTCTACCTGATGATGATATTTCTGGGCATAAACCCCTGGCTATCAGTAGCAGGGGCCATCATGGTAGGAATTGCCACGAACAACGTCGTACTCTACCACGCCGGTCACGTCAGTAAATTGGGCGTCATCGTCTACCTGCCCCTGGTCGCTGCCGGCGTGCTGCTGGCCTTTCGCCGGCGCTACCTCGTTGGCGGCGCGGTATTCGCCCTCGGCATGGGATTAGCGGTGTTGGCCAATCACCCCCAGATGCTGTACTACTTCGGCCTGACGCTGCCGTTCCTGGGCGTCGCCGAATTCATCCGCCACTACCGGGATCAAACCCTGCCGGTGTTCGGAAAGGCGATGGCTGCGCTGTTGCTCGGGCTGGCGCTGGCGCTGGGCGCTGGGGCGACCAACCTGCTCACGACCTCCGAGTACCTGCCCCAGACGATTCGCGGGGGGGCCATCCTTTCGGGTTCGGCTACGGAGGCCGTAGATCAGGCCGGTAAGGCCGATCCCGCGGGGGGGCTGGACTGGGAGTACGCTATGGCCTGGAGCAACGGGTTTAAGGACATGCTGTCTACCTACGCGCCGATGGCCGCCGGGGGCGGGAGCGGGCAGGAGGTGAGCAATCAATCGGACTTCGGTAAGGCCATGATCCGCGCCGGATTCCGGGTACCCGCCAGCTTTCCCGCTCCCCTCTACCACGGCAGCCTTCCCTTTACCGAGGGGCCGATCTACCTCGGCGCGGTGGTCTGGGCCTTGTTCCTCTTCGGCCTGTTCGCCGCCTCGACGACGGCCCGGGTGTGGCTCGGCGGAGGCACCCTGCTGATTTTTCTCCTCAGCCTGGGCAAGAACGCCGAGGGGTTCAACCGGCTGCTCTTTGATCACCTCCCACTGCTCAATAACTTCCGCACCCCCAACTCCGCCCTCAGCGTAGCCACTTTCCTCATGGCCGCCCTCGGTATCCTGGGCATCAGCCGCTGGATCACGACCCTGAAGACCGAACCCACCCTGGCCGCCCGTCAATTGCGCACCGCGGGCATGACCGCCGCCGGACTCGGCCTCCTCGTGGTGGTGCTCGGGTTCACCCTGGATTATTCGAGTGCGCAGGATGCCGCGCAGCTGGCCCGGTTTACCGGCGGACAGGGCGAGGTGGGGCCCTTGGTGAGCTCCCTGGAATCCACCCGGGCGGACGTCTACTTCGGCGATGCCCTGCGCAGTTTTCTGTTTGTCGGACTGGCCTTCGGGAGCCTGTACCTGTACTGGCGGGGAACCCTCTCCCTGACCTGGGCCGCCGTGGCGCTGGGCGTGCTCGGCCTGGCCGACTTTGCCGGAATCAACTCCCGCTACCTCAGTTATGACGACTTCCAGCCCAGCCGGGTAGTGGCCAACGCCGTGCAAGCCAGCCCGGCCGACCAGCAGATTCTCCAGGATCCCGATCCTAACTACCGCGTGCTCAACCTCTCGCGGGCGCTGGACCAGGACGCCTTCACCAGCTATTTCCACAAGAGCCTGGGGGGCTATTCGGCGGCCAAGCTGCGCCGTTACCAGGACCTCATCGACGGCTACCTCCGGCAGCGCGACCCGAACGTCCTCAATATGCTGAACACCAAGTATTTCCTGATCCCGGGTGAAAACGGGGAACTGCGCGCCCAGCAAAATCCGGATGCCTATGGCAACGCCTGGCTCGTCGATAATCTCCAGTTCGTCGACGGGGCGGACGCCGAATTCAGCGCGCTTGGCAAGGTTGAAAACCTGCGGCGGACGGCAGTCGTGGAGAATTCCTTTGCACCCGCGCTTGCCGCCCTCGATCCCACGGGAAAGGGGAGTATTGCGCTCACGTCCTACGCGCCTAACCGCCTGACGTATTCCTTCAACTCCTCCTCCGAACAGCTCGCGGTATTTTCCGAGATCTGGTACGGTCCCGACCTGGGCTGGACGGCCACCATCGACGGCGAACCCGCTGAACTGATCCGGGCGGATTACCTACTGCGTGCCCTGCGCGTACCGGCCGGTCAGCACGAGATCGTAATGGCGTTCGCGCCGGCTACCTACACCCTGGGGCGTACCATCTCGCTCATCTGCAGCGTTCTGATCCTGCTGGCCGTAATCGCCGCGATCGCCTATCCGCTAATCAAGCCGGGCGGGGACGCGGGTGCAGGGCCGGCCAATACGCTGCCCTCATGAAGATGCCTGTATCCCTAGTTGCCCTCCTCCTGGGCGTTGTACTGCTGGTGACCGCCGCCGGCTGTGACGAAACCACAGCACTGCCGAGCCTGACTTCCGACCTGGAGCGCTACTATCCCCTGGAGCTCAACCGCCCGGCCTACTACCAGGTCGACAGCATCGTGCTGACCAATACCGTAGGGGGCGTCAGGTATGATACCGCCCAGGTGGAAGCCCGCGAAACCCTCGTAGAAACCTTCCTGGGGGGGGACGGGCAGCTCGTCTACCGCGGCGAACGGTGGGAGCGGAAGAACGATTCCGCTCCATTCACCTTCCAGCAGACCTACACCGTCAGTGCGAACGCCCGGACCGTCAGCCGCAGCGAGGACAACCTCACCTTTACGAAACTCGTCCTTCCCCTCCGCGTGGGTAACCGGTGGGACGGGAATGCCGCCTTTGACGAAACGCGGAGCGTACCGGTCGGCGGTGAATTCCTGGATGTCTACAACGGATGGCAGTACACCTACCGGGCGGTGGGAAATTCCGCCACCCTGGTTACCGGCCTGACGGTCGATAGCGTGGTGGTCGTAGAGCAAGCAGCCATCGATAACCTGATCGACCTGCGGACGGCCAGTGAATCCTATGCCCCGGGGCTGGGCCTGGTGGAGCGCTTCGTCGATGCCCGCCACACCCAGTGCCGCGTCTGCTGTGGGGGAGACACCGGCGCATGTCTGGACCTCTCCTGGGAGGAGAAAGCCGAAAAGGGCTACATCATCCGGCAGACGCTGATCCGCCGGGAATGAGTGTCCGAATCAGTCCCGATCCACTGCCGTTGCGGAGCGCGTACCGCGTGTCGGTGGGTGTACTGGTGGCCTTGCTCCTGGCTTCGGGGATTTGCTACCTCCAGCGGATGTTGTTCGTGGACCCTTCCTTCATTACTCTGGAGGTGATAGTGACCGACTCCATCTTCATCATGGAGCAACGGTACGGTTCCTTCATCACCCACCTGGCCCCGCTGGTGGGCAGCCGTCTTGGGCTGTCGCTGGATACAATCCTACTGTTGTATTCTAGCAGTTTCTACGCCTTTTACCTGGGGGTAGCGCTGGTGGTCGGTGGAGTCTGGAAGCAGTACGGTCTCGCCACGCTGCTCGCCTTATACTTTACCCTGGTGGTCAGCGACGTGTTTTACTGGCCCAACAACGAGATTCACCAGGCGGTAGCCTGGATGATGCTTTTCCTGGGCCGCTACTTCTCCCGGCGCGGGAAACCGATGCCGGTGTACGATCACCTCCTTCTCCTTCCCGTAGTGTTCCTCGCTGCGAACACCCACCTGTTGCTGGCGGCTCCGCTCGCCTTCCTGTGGGTGTACCTGAATCTTTTCAATGCGAAGTCCATCCGGCAGGTGATCAGCCTGCGGACCGTAGCCTATACGGTAGTCATCGCAGTGGCCATCGGCCTGCGCTACTGGATGAGTAAGGGTGGGGGATACGATAGCGCGAAACTGCCGGAATTCTACAACCTCGGCCCGTCGGACTTGCTGGCCACCTTCACCTCGGGGCAAGCCAAGACGATGTACCACCTGGTGCTGAAAAATTACTGGGTATTGATCCCGCTGGTGCTGGGCGGGACCTACGGCGCCCTGCGCAGCCGGAAGTGGTGGATGCTGCCGATTGCCGCTGGTGCAGCGCTGGGCTACTTCTGCCTGGTCTGCATTACCTACCCGAGCGAGTACGGCCGGGAGTACCTGTTCTACTTCGAGAGCGAATGGCAGGCATTCGGGCTGATACTCGCCACGCCGTTCGTGCTCCACTTCTTGCCCCGGATCCCGAGCCGGCTGACCGTAACGGGCCTGATGGTCCTGATATTCGGCATCCGGCTCGCCTACATAACCACCAGCTATTCCTATTTCGATACCCGGCTGGAGAACCTGGGGATACTGAACGAGGCCGTCCGGGAGATCGGTAAGGAGAAGGCCTTGCTCGTACCCGCCAGTGCGTTAGCTCCCTACTTCGGCATGTCGTGGGGCCTTCCGGTTGAAACCTATTTCCTCTCCTTGCTGCGGGAACCCGCAAGGCCGGTCACCGTAAAGAACGCCGAGGCAGGAGTAGCGGGTGGCGGCGGGCATTTCTTCATATCCGCCTTCCGTACCATCCAGGCCGACGACCTCCCGCCGGCTGACCTTCCCTTTTCGCGGGACGTGGAGTACCAGGTGTTGACGGAGGCGGAGGTTTCCGTGATCGTTTCCAGGTTACGTCCGCTGCCCGGGTAAGGCGGGCGTTCCGCTTGCAGTCAACCTTTGCACCTCCCCACACTTTTATCTACCTTAGCCAGCGAATTTTCGCTAAAAGATCATGCCATGACTAAAAACACCACTCGCCACATCCGCCGCGTCGCCGTTCTGGGCTCGGGAGTAATGGGCTCCGGGATCGCGTGCCACTTCGCGAACGTGGGGCTCGATGTCCTGATGCTCGACATCCTTCCCCGCCAGATGGAGGCCACTCAGACGAATCCGGCCGTACGCAATTCAGTGGCTACCCAGGCCCTGCAGACGGCCATCAAGTCCAAGCCAGCCCCGCTATACAGTAAAGACTTCGCCAAGCGCATCACGGTGGGCAACTTCACCGACGATATGGACAAGCTCGGCGAGTACGACTGGATCATCGAAGTGGTGGTGGAACGCCTGGATATTAAGCAGCAGGTGCTCGGTCAGGTAGACAAGGTGCGGCGCAAGGGGAGCCTGATCACGACCAATACCTCGGGCATTCCGATCCGCATGATCCAGGAGGGCATGAGCGAAGATTTCCGCCAGCATTTCTGCGGCACTCACTTTTTTAACCCCGCCCGCTACCTGCGCCTCTTCGAGATCATCCCCGGACCGGACACCAAACCGGAAGTCCTGGACTTCTTCATGCGTTACGGCGACCTGTACCTGGGTAAGACCACCGTCATGGCCAAGGACACCCCGGCCTTCATCGGGAACCGTATCGGTGTCTACAGCATGGCCAAGATCTACGCCCTGACCGACGAACTAGGCCTGCGTATCGAGACCGTCGACAAATTGACCGGCCCGCTGCTGGGCCGTCCCAAGACGGGCACTTTTCGGCTGGGTGACCTCGTTGGCCACGATACGGCCGCCCACGTCATGACCGGCATCCGCGACAATGCCCCCGACGATGAGGCGTCCGCCGTCATGAATATTCCGAGCTACTACGAGTTCCTGCTCGATAAGAATTTCCTTGGCAACAAGTCCGGACAGGGCTTCTACAAAAAAGTGATGGACGAGGAGGGCAACCGCCAGATCCTCGGCCTCAACCTCCGGTCGCTCGAGTACGAACCCAGCCAGCGGGAAGACCTGAAGACCCTGAAGATGGGTAAGCAGATCGACGATCCCAAGCGGCGGATAGCGGCCCTCTTCCAGGAAGAAGACAAGGGTGGGGAACTCATCCGGCGCAGCCTGGCCGGTCTCTTTGCTTACTCCGCCAACCGCATTCCGGAGATCAGCGACAACATCTACAGCATCGACGACGCCATGCGCGCCGGCTACGCCTGGAAGATGGGCCCCTTCGAATACTGGGACGCCGTAGGCCTGCAGGCCGGTATCGAAGCCGCCGAAGCCGACGGCAATACCATCCCCGCCTGGGTAAAGGAAATGCAGGCCGCCGGCCACACGAGCTTCTACAAGCAGGAGGACGGAAAGCAGAAGTATTACGACACCGCCACCAGGTCCTACCAGGTAAAGCCCGGGACCGAGCAGTTCATCATTCTCGATAACCTGCGCGACCGCAAGCCCGTCTACCAGAACAGCGAGGTGACCCTGCACGACATCGGGGACGGCGTAGCCTGCCTCGAATTCACCAGTGCCTACAACAGCATCGGCGAGGGCGTACTCCGCGGCTACGAGGAGGCCATCACCAAACTCGAGGAAGAGGGCTGGCGCGGCATGGTGCTGGGCAACAACGCCGATAACTTTAGCGTGGGGGCCAACCTCATGATGATCGCCCAGCTGGCCTACCAGCAGGAGTTCGATGAGTTGAATATGGCCGTCAATCTCTTCCAGCAGAGTGTCATGCGCTTGCGCTATTCCTCCATTCCGATCATCGCCGCTACCCAGGGCTACGTCTTCGGCGGCGGCTGCGAAAGCCTGATGCACTGCGACGGCGGAGCGGTGGCCGCGGAGAGTTACATCGGACTGGTGGAGGCAGGTATCGGGGTGATCCCCGCCGGAGCGGGCACCAAGGAGTTTGCCGTACGCACCAGCGACAGCTTCTTCGAGGGCGACGTGATGATCCCTACGCTCATCGAGCGCTTTAAGACGATCGCCATGGCCTCGGTCTCCACGAGTGCCTACGAAGCTTACGATTACGGCTACCTGACCAAAGGACGCGACAAAGTGGTCGTGAACAAGGACCGCAACCTCGCCGAGGCCAAGCGCATGGCCCTGGACCTCGCCGACGACGGCTATACCATGCCGCAGCGACGCGAGGACGTTACCGTGCTCGGGCGCGGCGGCCTCGCCGCACTCTACGCCGCGGCCAACGAACTTAAGCGCGGGCATTTCGCCAGCGACCACGACATCAAGATCGCCAAGAAGATTGCCTGGGTACTCTGTGGCGGTGATCTTACGGGCACCCAGCAGGTAAGCGAGCAGTACCTGCTCGACATCGAGCGGGAAGCCTTCCTCAGTCTCTGCGGCGAACAGAAAACCCTGGAGCGGATCCAACACATGCTGCAGACCAATAAGCCGCTGCGCAACTAATCCCCCCAACTCATAAACACAACGATCATGAAAGAGGCATATATAGTCAGCGGATACCGCAGCGCCGTGGCCAAGGCCGGCCGGGGTGGATTCAAGAACTTCCGGTCCGACGACCTGGCGGTCCGGGTGATTAAACACCTGTTCGAGCAAAACCCCAACATCGATCCCCATGTAGTGGACGACGTGCTGGTCGGTTGTGCCAATCCCGAAGGGGAGCAGGGACTCCAGGTCGGCCGTCAGATCAGCCTGCGGGCCCTCGGCAAACCGGTACCCGGAGTGACCGTCAACCGCTACTGCGCCAGCGGCCTGGAAACGATTTCGATGGCCGTCGCCAAGATCAAGGCCGGTATGGGGGAGTGCTACGTAGCCGGAGGCGCGGAAAGCATGAGCCAGATCCCCATGACGGGATACAAACTGGCCCCAAGCTACGAGGTAGCCAGCACGACCCCCGACTACGTAGTCAGCATGGGCATCACTGCCGAAGCGGTCGCCAAGAAATACAAGGTTACCCGGGAGGAGGCAGACCGCTTTGCGGTCCGCAGCCACGAGCGGGCGGCCGCAGCCATCGACCAGGGCCTCTTTCAGGAAGAGATCGTGCCCATCACCATCGAAGACGTATTTGTCAAGGACGGCAAACGGGCGACTTCCAGCCATACGGTATCGGTCGACGAAGGCGTTCGGCGGGGTACCAGCATGGAGGCGCTCGGCAAACTGCGGGCGGTATTCCAGGCCGATGGAGTGGTCACCGCCGGCAACTCGAGCCAGACCAGCGATGGGGTGGCCTTCGTCATCGTCATGAGTGGGGAAATGGTGAAGCAACTCGGCCTGGAGCCGGTCGCCCGCCTGGTCAGTTGCTCGGTGGCTGGGGTAGACCCGCTCTACATGGGCATCGGCCCGTGCGTCGCCATCCCCAAGGCGCTTAAGCAGGCCGGACTCCAACTCGGAGACATTCAGTTGGTAGAGCTCAACGAGGCCTTTGCCACCCAGTCGCTGGCCGTCATTAAGGAGGTCGGGCTGGATCCCGAGATTGTCAACGTCAACGGGGGGGCGATCGCCCTCGGTCACCCACTGGGCTGCAC
Organism: Chitinophagales bacterium; assembly: GCA_038258275.1. GTDB lineage: Bacteria > Bacteroidota > Bacteroidia > Chitinophagales > Saprospiraceae > Neolewinella. Next base: position 16,430 of record JBBSPZ010000024.1, read on the forward strand.
CGGAGCCAAGCTTTCGATCCAGCTGTTCCACGAGATGCGCCGCCGTAACCTCCGGTACGGCATGGTTACTGCCTGTGTCGGCGGTGGTCAGGGCATTGCGGGGATTTACGAACTCCTGTAAGCGCTGGAGGGAAACTTCGGCTTCGCGGAAGATTTCAAGAAAACTTTTTCCCTGAGATTTTGGCCAAAAGCGGGTGCGGTGCTGAATCCACCCAATGCAATTGCGTTGACGATGCGCGCTTCCACACGAAGTGAGGGTGAAGGGGAGAACGGGCAAAATCGGGCGAGTTGGCCCGTTCCTTTTGTAAAAAGGCGAGCCAAACTATGCTCGAGCCCCCTATGTTTGCACCGGAATGATCAGCTTCTTCTTCTCCACCCTCGGTTCGGTTTTCACCATGGTTAACCCCCTGGGAGCGGTACCCATGTACCTGACCCTGACCGATGATTATTCCACCAAGGAACGGTCGCAAACCGCCCTGCGGACGGCTGCGTATACCTTTGCCATCCTGGTGGTCTTTTACTTTGCTGGCAACCTGATCCTCGACTTTTTTGGAATCAGCCTGAATGCGCTCCAGATTGCGGGAGGGCTGATTATCGTTAATGCCGGGTACGGACTGCTCAATAACAAGTCGGAGCGCCGGCGCATCACCACCGAGATCGCGGAGGAGGCCCAGGCCAAGGACGACATCAGCTTTACGCCAATGGCCATGCCGATGCTTTCCGGGCCCGGCAGTATTTCCTTCCTGATCGGGCTATCCGTTGGTGAGCCGGGCTGGACCCGCAGCATCCTGATCGTAGGGGCCATGGCTGTTCTGGCCGTCATCATCTTCTCCGTTTTATATTATGCCCCCCTGCTTTTTCGCCTGCTGGGCCGTGCGGGGCTTTCCGCCCTCAGCCGCATCATGGGCTTTCTGGTGATGGCCATTGGTATTCAGTTGCTGATTTACGGAGTCGTCAGCCTGGTCGGGGACATTTGGCCCCAGGTGGAGTTGATGCGGAAATAGTCGCACATCCACCGGAGAGGTGTCGTTACCCTTAAAATCACACCGTTGAAAACTACCTTGATTCTCGGCGCTACGCCCAACCCTTCCCGCTACGCTTACCTCGCAGCCGAACGCCTGACGGCGCACGGTCACGACATTATTTCGGTTGGAATCAAAGAGGGCAGGGTGCAGGGAAAAGAAATTTTGCACGGTAAACCGGACGTTCCGGAGGTGGACACCGTTACCATGTACGTAGGCCCTCAACATCAGGCTGAATACTATGGTTGGTTAATGCGCATCGCCCCCAAGCGGATCATCTTTAACCCTGGCACCGAGAACCCCGAATTGATGAAACTTGCCCGGGAAAACAGTATCGAGGTTGTACGTGGCTGTACCCTCGTGATGCTTGCCGGCGGTTCGTTCTAACAACCAAATTTCTTCCCGGTCCTTGCACTGGGAATAGTTTAAAGCACAGTATTTCGCTCCGGCGCTGCGATGTAAACCCACGATATGATAAAGGAACATTCAATCACGAACCTCCAGGAAAAGCAGCCGTACGGCAAATTTGACGGCATCGAAGTTTGGCCCGGACGACCCTATCCCCTCGGCGCCACCTGGAGCCCCTCCGGGGTAAATTTTGCGGTCTTCAGCGAGCGCGCCACGCGAATCGATCTGTGCCTCTACCGCAAGGAGACCCCCGAAGCGGAAGAATACCGGATCCGGCTCATGGAGCAGACCGACCAGGTCTGGCACTGCTTCATCCCCAACCTGGAAACCGGGTGGAGGTACGGATACCGGGCCCACGGAGAATGGAACCCTAAGGCCGGAAACCTCTTCAACCCCAATAAGCTGCTGATCGATCCCTACACCAAGGCTATCGACGGTACGATCGACTGGAACCCCGCCGTCTTTCCTTATCCACTAGGTGACCCCGGCCCGAATCGGTACCTGACCATGGACGAGCACGACTCCGCACCCTTCCTCACCAAGGGGGTGGTCATCGATCCCTCCTACGATTGGGAAGGCGATGAGCTGCTGGAGACGCCCATGCACGACACGGTCATCTACGAGATGCACGTCAAAGGACTTACTCAACTCCACCCGGACGTCCCCGAGGAACTCCGCGGTACCTACGCCGGACTGGCGCACCCCGCGATCATTGAATACTTGAAGAACCTCGGCGTTACCGCCGTTGAGCTGATGCCGATCCACCACTTCGTCCAGGACAGCCACCTGGTGGATAAGGGACTGAGCAACTACTGGGGATACAACAGCCTCAGTTTCTTCGCCCCGCATGCCGCCTATGCGGCTTCCGGTCACGCCGGAGAGCAGGTGAAGGAGTTCAAGGACATGGTCAAGAAGCTCCACAAGGCAGGGCTGGAGGTCATCCTCGACGTGGTCTACAACCACACCGCAGAGGGAAACCACTACGGGCCCATGCTCGGCATGAAGGGGCTGGATAACCAGGCGTACTACCGCCTCGTAGAGGACGACAAGCAGTTCTATATGGACTACACCGGTACCGGCAATACCGTCAATATGCTGCATAACCGCTCCCTGCAGCTGGTGATGGACAGCCTCCGCTACTGGGTGATCGAGATGCACGTCGACGGTTTCCGCTTCGACCTGGCCAGCGCCCTCGCGCGCGGCCTTTATGAAGTCGGCAAACTGAGCACCTTCCTCGATACCATCCACCAGGATCCCATCATCAGTCAGGTGAAACTGATCGCCGAACCCTGGGACGTAGGTCCGGGCGGCTACCAGGTAGGCGCCTTCCCGGTACTCTGGTCAGAGTGGAACGGGAAGTACCGCGACAGCGTACGCGAATTCTGGAAGGGCGATTCCACCGGGATCTCCGACCTGGCCTACCGCCTCACCGGCAGCAGTGACCTCTACGAATTGAGTGGACGGCGGCCCGCCGCGAGCATTAACTTCGTTACGGCCCACGATGGTTTTACCCTCCGCGACCTTTACAGCTACAACGAAAAGCACAACGAGGCCAACGGGGAGAATAACCAGGACGGGGAAAGCCACAACCACAGTTGGAACTGCGGGGTCGAAGGACCGACCTCGGATCCCGAAATTCGCAAACTTCGCCTGCGGATGCAGCGCAACCAGTTGGCCACGCTGATTCTGAGCCAGGGAGTTCCCATGATCTCTATGGGCGACGAGTACGGGCGGTCCCAGCTCGGGAACAACAATGCGTACTGCCAGGATAACGGCATCAGTTGGTTTGACTGGGAATGGTCGAAGGAGCAGACGGAACTGCACGAGTTCACCCGTTACCTCATTCAGCTGCGGCGCGAAAACCCGGTATTTCACCGCCGTCGCTTCTTCAACGGCCGGAAAATCCACGACAAGAGCCTGGGCGATATCCTGTGGCTCAACCCTACCGGTCACGAGATGACGGAGGAGAACTGGCTGGATGGCAACCAGTTGAGCCTCGGTATGATCCTCAACGGCGAGGGCATGGACGAGTACGACGAACGCGGCCGCCGGATCAAGGACGATATCTTCCTGCTCATTCTCAACGGATACTGGGAGGGGGTCGAGTTCACCCTCCCGGGAGTAAAGGAAGTCACCGAATGGGAGCTCCTGCTCGACAGCCATACCAGTGGGGTGCCGGCGGAGAAAAAATACCTCGCTGACGATAACTTTCTGCTGGGACCCCGCAGCATCTACCTGTTCCGCCTGAAACTTCGCACGTCCACGCAGACGTCCGCTGGCAAGCGAAAGGTCAACATTGTGGATCAGGTGCGTAAATTGCTGCAGATGATCCAGGAATAGCCTTCCTACAACTTACGTTACCGTGCAGCTGCTTACCCACTTCCAGATCAACGCGAAGGTCACCCGGCTGGCCATGGAGATCCTGGAACGCAATACCGAAGAACGAGAACTCTATCTTCTCGGAATCAATACCCGAGGAATGGAGCTCGCCCGGAGGCTCGCGCGCGAGCTGAGAGAAATGTCCCAGTCCCCCCTGCACCTGTGGAACCTCCACATCAGTCCGCAGAACCCACTGGATCCGGGGCCCACCCTCGACCACGACGTAAGGGAGTTGGAGGGTAAACCGGTACTCCTCGTCGATGACGTGGCCAACACGGGGCGAACGCTCTTCTATGCCCTCGGGGCCCTGCAGAAGGTCTTACCCTCCAAGATCGAGGTAGCGGTGCTCGTCGACCGACGCCACAAGAGCTGGCCCATCTACGTGACCTACAGCGGCATGGTACTCTCTACTACCCTGGGCGACAACATCCAGGTCAAGTTCGGCCCGGAGAGGGATGTCGTAGTATTGGAGTAGCCATATACCCGGATGATCGCTACCAACTCACGCCTACCGTAAGGTAGAAGGTACGCGGAGCGCTGGGTATGATGCCCGGTCCGGGATACCCCGTTGCCCGACGGGTGAAGTACCTGGCGTTGGTGAGGTTGTTGACGCCGGTTTCCAGACTGACGAGTTTCCACCGGTAAGCCAGGCTAAGGTCGGCCACCCCGTATGCGGGAATGGCTCCGACGATTCCACTTTGGTTGTCCGTCCGGTCCTGAAGGGCATTACTGGCGTCGGTGAATTGGCGGGAAAGGTAACTGTACTGCAGGGAGCCCAGCAGGTTGCCGTAGCCAAAACGCAGTCCTGTCTTTAGGTTGATTCGGGGAATGAATTCCACCTCGTTTCCCCTGACTCCCGCAATTTCCGAACGGGTGTAGCGAGAGTCGGTTAAGCTGGTGTTGGCATAGCAGGTGAGGGAGTAGGGGACTTGTTTGGAAGTAGTGGCCTTTACCGCATCCCATTCCAGCAGGGACTCGAGACCGTAGAGGTAAGCGGCACCAATGTTACCCCTGCGCCTTACGAGCCGCCCGGTTTCCAGCGAGGTTCCATCGGCCGCGGTTCGCCGTTCCGGGGCCAGTACCTCACCGAGGCGATTCCCGTAACGAATGGCAAAGGCGTTGAGGTTATAGTGAAACGCTTTCCGTTCTCCCCGCAGGCCCACATCTGCCGTAAAGCCATTTTCGTCACTGATCGCCGGGTCGACCACAAAGCTGGGGTTGACGGTTCGAATGTCGTTATAGGTGACTGATCGGTAGTTCTCACTCAGGTTGGCAAAGAGCTCCAGGGCGTCACTTTGGCGGTAGCTGAGCCCGATCCCGAAGAGGACCAGCTGCCGCTCGAAGATGCGGTCGTCGGTAAATTCCTCCGCTCGGATCGGATTTCCGGCGAGGTCAAAATCAAAACGAGCGTAGGTGCCCTGGCTTTCCGTCCGGATGTATTCGAAGCGCGCGCCGGGAGTGATGCTGAAGCGGTCGTTCAGGTTCAGAATGTGCTCGGCGAAGACGGCTAGGTTCCGGTTTGGAAAAACGAAGGTAGACTGATTGGGGTAGGAGGGAAACCGGTCGGTGGCCAGCGTAAAGTCGTCATCGGCACCTGCGGTCCCGGGTCCCTGCAGCGCCGTGTTTTCCGCCCGGTAGTACTTGGTGCCGACCAGGGCAACGGCGTCCATCCCCCCCAGCCGGTAGCGGTGCAACAGCCGGGCCTCGGCACCCTGGTTGCGAAACTGCCCTACCAGTAGGTCGCGGGGAGAGGAAGGGTCGTCGGTCTGGCTCACCCGGTTGCTGCGAAAACCGACCGCTTCCCGGCTGGCAGCCAGTCCAAAGAGGTTGAGGCTAACGGTGGTCCGCTCGCTGAAATCGTGGTCGAGGCGCAGGCTAAGCAGCTGCCAGTCGACCCCAAACCAATTCCGCGCCCGGTTGCTGGTAAAGGGATCGCGGTAGAACTGGGCATCGGTCAGTCCACCCGCCTGCTGGGCCAGGTAATTAAGGTAGGTATACTCCACGCTGATCTTGGTGGACGGTGCCGGGGCGAAGTCGAGGTGCAGAAAGGCATTGTGGGAGTGGAAGCCGGAATTCGGCCGGAAACCATCTCCCCGTTTGAAGTTATAGAAGCCGTAATACCCGACGGGCCCGACCTGTCCGCTGAGGCTGTTGAAGGAGGTGAATAAGGCGTTCGATCCCACGGTTTGCCGGCTGATGAGTTCGATCGTTCGGGTCCGGTTGGGCGCGCGGAATACGAAGTTGACCAGGCCACCGAACTGGGTGCCGTACTGCAGGCTGGCGGCTCCGCGCACGACCTCCACGCTGGCCAGCGCCTCTGCGGGTGGGGTATAGTAGCTTTCGGGGTAGCCCAGTACGTCGGCACTGATGTCGTAGCCGTTCTGCCGGGTGTTGAAGCTGGCCGAACGGTTCGGGTCCAGTCCCCGACCCCCGATGCTGAGCTGCAGGCCGGCATCGTCGCTTTCGTAAATATTCAGGCCGGCCACTTCCGCGTAGATCTGTCGCGCCTGGTTGGTCGCCAGGTTCACGGTGAGGGCGTCCAGGGTGACCACTTCCGTTTTTCGCCCGGCATAGATGGCCGTCCCCTCCACCGCCCGCAATCGGGTAAGGGCCTCCCGCCGGCGGGCCTCCGCAACGATGGTGACCGCGCTCAGGTTCTGGCTAAGCGGGGAAAGCACGATGCGCAGGGATCGGGAAGCCGCGGCATTCAGGCGCAACTGGCGGGTAGTGAATCCGGTCGCGAAGGCCGTGAGGGTGTATACGGAATCTCCTGCGGGGAGCAGCAACTCGGCCCGCCCGTTCTGCCCGGTAGTCGCCAGGCGGCCGGTTTCGGGAATGAACAGTTCGGCGTAGGGAATCGCCGCCGCGGCCGTATCGACGACCGTGACGCTGATCCTTACCTGGGCGGAGACCAGGACCGGGAGGAGGGCAAGGAAATAGAAGAACAGCTGCTTAAAATCCATAAATGGTGTCTTGAAACGGGAGCAGCCAGGTTTCCGGGGGACTGTCGATAGAGATGGTCGTAAGGTCGGTAGCGGGATCGACGTAGCGCTGGCTCAAGCGCCCGTTGAGGGCAACGTAGCTGTCAACGTAGACCCTCGGCCTGGTAAACCCCTGCTTACGGAAATGATCCGCCAGAAAGTGGGCATACTCGAGCAGGAAATCGGGTTGGGTAGCCAGCTGTTTCTCCTGGAAGGTGGTGAGAAACGCTCGATTGTCAACCTGTACCCGGCGGTCACTGCCGGTATCCTCTACCCGAAAAGTGGCAATCCCCGCTTTTTCCATGAGCATCACCCGCCAGGAAAAGCGGTACCCGTTTTCGGTCCAGAAGAGCTCCCCCGGCCGGTTTAAATACCGAAACGGAAACAGGAGGTGAAAAAGGAGCAACGCAACGATCGGCACCCAGGCCAGGCGGAAGGCAGGAGCCTGGCTGCGGCCGGTGGTAGGGGGAGCACCGCCGCCGAACCGCCGCCGTATGGTTTCCTCGATACGGGCCAGCAAGGAAAGGATGCGCTCGTGGACGGCCGGGCCGAAGAAGATGGTCGCACTCACGATCATGATGTAGGGAAACATGCCGATCGGGAACAGTACGCGCGTCAGTACATGAAACAGCACCACCAGTAGAAATCCCAGCACCCGCGTCCTCCGCCAGAGGAGTAAAAAGGGAATGGCCAGGTCATAGGCCGCCCCGCCCCAGGCAAAGGCAACGTGTACCCACCGTTGCTGCAACCAGTCGCCGAGTATCGGAATGCTGTAGTTCGCCGGAAGCCAGATGGCAAGCGGTTGCGCGCGAAGGAGCCAATCGGAATTGAGCTTTGCGAGACCGGCGTAGAAATACACCACGGCCACGAAGAGCATGATTGCCCCGCCATACAGAGGGTTAGTTGTTCCACCGTTGCGTCGTAGTCCCGCCCGAAAACCGGCTGGAATGGGGATCCAGATCAGGAGAAAGGAAAGCAGGCTGACGAAGTAGTAATGGTTCAGGTAAGTCGTCTTGTCCATCAGCTCGATGTAGGTGAAGCCGAGAAAGAAGGCAACCATCGAGAGCCGATAGTGGTAACCTACCGTGATGCAGATAGCCGCCACCCCGACCGCGCCGAAGAGCACGTAGGTCCATTCGCCCAGCGGCTTTACCCATTCGAAATACCGGTAGGAGAAAAAAAAGCCGGGTTGCAGGTACAGTTTATCGATCCAGCCATTGGCCCAGAAACGGACGATGCTCAGCAGCATCATCAGGCCGAAGCCGGTCCGGAAGACCACCAGGGGCGCCGCGCTAGTCTCCGTCCGCATCCACGAAGTCTACGTTGATCCCGAGTGCCTGCAGCATGTCCACCTTAAGGAGGATGACGTTGGCCTGCAGGGCGTCGTACAGTTGGAGCATGGCCGTATTGTCCATGCTCACCTGAGTAGCTAGGTCGTCATTCAGCGGAAGGGCACGCTCCCGGGCAGCGGCAAACCCGTCGGATATGCGGGTGCTCAGCAGGGTGCCGTCGCGGGATACTCCGAGGGCGTCCAGGTAGGCACCGAGGCTGTTGCCGTCGCTGAAGAACCGGCTGGAAGTTGCCAGGGCCTCCAGGAAGAGGCGTTTGCTCAGTGCGCCGTGGTAGGGCGCCTCGGCGAGTTGCGGCAGCGGCTGACCGGCAAATACGCCGGCGGGGATACCGACCTTGCCCGCCCGCAGGTACTTCTCGTAGTAGAAAATGAAGTCGTTTACGGTGCGGTCCACGGATGCGGTGGCACTGTTTCCGCTTGCAGCGACGTAAGTGTCGCGGTATCCGTCCGTCCACTGCGCCTGGGCTTGGGTCGACAAGCTCCGTATGCGCGACGTCAGCCGTTGGATGCTTTCGGCATAGGCGGCGGGGTCGCGGGTGCCGTGCAACAGGTAATCCAGCGCCGGGAACCCCTGGACGTCCAGGTTGGAGGGCAAGGCGAGGTCGCTGCGGTCTTGAGCGGCCAGACGGGCAGTGTCGGTGGGGTAGATATTAAATTGCTCGGAGAGGCGCAGCGCTTCGCCCGGCCCCGTCATAAACGGACTCAGGCGCTGCCACGCCAGGTAGGCGGATGCAAAATCGAGTCGGAGTTTGGTCAGTTTATCCGCGCTGCGGTCGGCCCCATAAGCGTTTGCGGATTGATCCATCAGGGCCGCTTCGGCGGTGAAGTCGGCGTAGGCCGGAAGGATGTAGTTATCGGCCCAGTGCACCAGCATCGCCTGGCGGTCGAAGGAGCTTTGTGGGTCGCTTAGCGTTTCCTCGCTGCCGCAGGACATCACCAGGAGCAGAAAGAACGGGAGGGGAAAGAATCGAAACATGTCCGGGAATTAGTTGGTGGCGTGGGCGTATGAAAAGTCGAGGCGATCGGCGATCGTGGTACCTATACCGCGAATGCTGGCGACCTCCACGTCCCACAGCCCGTTTTCACTGCTGGCGGTGAGCTGGTTGAGCAGGTCCCGCGTCTCCTGCCGGGAGAAATACGGAGCCCCGGTGGTGGGGTCGTGGGAGAACTGCAGGGAATAGACGAAACCGTAGGCTTCGCTGAGGGCATGGAATCCGGGGCCGCGGACGGCTTCCGTCTCGGTAGCGGTGGCTCCGCGGGACAGGTAAAACGTGCCGCGCACGGCGACTACCCGGCTAAGCGCACGTTGGATGATGGCGGCCTGTTCGTCCCGTACCTCGTAGGCCCCGGCGACGATGGCGGCGCGGCCGCGCACAAAGGCCCGGAAGACTTCTTCGGCGATGCCGGTGAAGTCCGGATCCTTATTCACCTGGCCGAGGTATTCATTGAGGAACTGATCATCTTCGCCCAGGGTGGCCAGGGGGTCGGCCGGATCCGTAGACTGCCCGAAGAGGTAGCCGTAGGCTTCGTCCCACTTGTGTTCCATGTCGGTGTAGCTGGTTCCTGCCACCGTAATCCCCGCTTCGTTTTCGGCACGGTTCTGCCCGGCATCGAGTACGGCCGGGCTCAGGTAGTTGTTGAGCGCCTGATCGAGCATCAGGGCACCGAGCAGGGATTTAGCTACGGCCTGGTTGAGTTCCAGGCCCTTTCCGTTGACGTAGCGGGTCTGGGTGCCCGTGGCGACCTGTCCGGCCTCACCGGGAGCTGCCAGCTCCATCCAGCGGGGAAAGACCGTGGTGGCCTGGGCGGCGATCAGGTCGTCGAAGTCGGCCCGCACGGCAGCGGATCCAGCGGCGTCCGCCGAGAAGTAGTCGACGCTCGCGGCGACTTTGCTGCGGACGGATTTCTCGGAGGCATTGAGTTCGTCGGTGGCGAAAGGGGCTACATCCTCGCCATTCGGGCCGGCGTTGCGAAACATGTTCTCCAGTGTCAGCTGGGTGTTCTCCGGGTTGCTGAGCGCGGCCACGAATTCTTCCGACATCGCGATCCGGGTGGTTTGCCCGCTGAAATTCACGGTGCTTTGTCCGTTCCGGTCAAAGGAATAGGTAGCGGGCACTTCCAGGCTTACAGCCGGGGTGATCACGTCGTCTTCACAGGAAGACAAGGAAAATAGGAGGAGCAAGAGTAGGGGAGTAAGTGGTCGGGTCATGCGCATTTGTTATCTGTACTAAGTCTTAATAAGCGCAAATTTAGAGTCCTCCGGAATAACCACCAAACCTGTAGCTCACTATTTTTAACTTGTCTAAATAAAATTATGATGACCAATAGTCAGGTCCGGACGAAAACGGGGAAGGTGCATTTTGCTTTCGGCAACCGGAAATAATCTCGAGAATGTAGGAGAACTGAAGCCGGAAATGGGTGGTGATCTAGCTGCTGCGGGATACCTTGCTCCTAGGTAGGTGTATCTTAAGCCCACCCCAATGCCTACACTATGCTCCCCCAGTACAAGAAACGCTTTAAGAAGATCCTCGTCGCCAACCGGGGTGAGATTGCCATCCGTATCCTGCGTGCCGCCAGTGAATTACAGATGCGCACGGTTGCTATCTATACCTTCGAGGACCGCTACAGCCTGCACCGCTACAAGGCGGATGAGAGTTACCAGATCGGTCCCGACGACGAGCCCCTGCGCCCCTATATCGACATCCAGGCCATCATCAAGCTGGCGAAGGATAAGGGAGTGGATGCCATTCATCCCGGGTACGGCTTTTTGTCGGAGAACGTAGACTTTGCCCGTGCCTGCCTCGCCGAAGGCATCGAGTTCGTCGGCCCTTCGCCCGATAGCATGGACCAGCTTGGCGATAAGGTGGCGGCCAAGGAACTGGCCCGCAGGGTAGGGGTACCCCTGATTCAGGACAGCGACAAAGACATCTCGGATCCAGCGGTTGCCGCTTCCGAAGCCGCCAAGATTGGCTATCCGGTCATCATTAAAGCCGCCGCCGGCGGCGGCGGTCGCGGGATGCGCGTAGTGCGCGACGAAAAACAACTCCGGGCGGAGGTCCAGGAGGCGAGCAGCGAGGCGGAAAAAGCCTTTGGAAACGGCACGATATTCCTGGAAAAATTCATCGAGAATCCGCGCCACATTGAAGTGCAGCTCCTGGGTGACCGTCACGGGAACCTGGTCCACCTGTACGAACGGGACTGCTCCGTCCAACGCCGTTTTCAAAAGGTCGTAGAGGTCGCCCCCGCGGCCAACCTCTCGCAGGATACGAAGGACAAGCTCTACGCATATGCCCTGAAATTGGGCAAGGAGGTCAATTACTACTGTGCCGGCACGGTGGAGTTTTTGGTCGACCACGACGAGTCGATCTTCTTCATCGAGGTAAACCCCCGCATCCAGGTCGAACATACGGTCACCGAGGAGATAACGGGGATCGACCTGGTGCGTACGCAGTTCCTCGTAACCATGGGCTACCGCCTGGATCACCCTACGATCTTCATCAAAAACCAGGAAGACATCCAGGCCAACGGATTTGCCATCCAGTGCCGGGTCACCACCGAGGATCCCAGCAATAACTTCAAGCCCGACTACGGAACCCTGATCGCCTACCGCTCCGCCAGTGGCATGGGCATTCGCCTCGATGCCGGCTCGGCCTTCCCCGGAGCGATCATCTCCCCCTATTTCGATAGCCTGCTCGTCAAGGTTACCGGCTCGGGCCGTACGCTCAAAGGAGCCGCCGAACGGCTGCACCGCGCCCTGCGGGAGTTCCGGGTCCGGGGCGTCAAGACCAATATCGGCTTCCTCCTGAACCTGCTGGAAAACGAGGATTTTCAGGAAGGAAAGGCCACGGTTCGCTTCATCCCCGATCACCCGGAGTTGATGGACCTCCCGAACTTCAAGGACCGCGGCACCCGGCTGCTGCGCTACCTGGCCGACGTGATCGTCAACGACAACCCCGACGTCAGAGCCATCGACCAGAAGCGGAGTTTCCTCAAACCCGTCGTGCCCGCCTTCGACCAGTACGGCGAGATACCCCCGGGAAGTCGCGACCGCCTCCTCGAGCTGGGGCGCGATGGCTTCATCGACTGGCTGAAGCAGGAAAAACGGATCCAGTACACGGATACCACTTACCGCGATGCCCACCAGAGCCTCCTGGCCACCCGGATGCGGATGATCGACATGCTGAATGTGTCCCGCAGCTACGCGCTCAATCAACCCGGCGACCTGTTCAGCATGGAAGTCTGGGGTGGCGCCACCTTCGACGTGGCGCTGCGCTTCCTCAAGGAAGACCCCTGGCGTCGCCTGCGTAAACTCCGCATGGCGATTCCCAACACCATCTTCCAGATGCTGCTGCGCGGGAGCAACGCGGTAGGGTACAAAGCGTACCCCGACAACCTCATCATCAAGTTCATCGAGGAAGCTGCCCGGGGTTCCCTGCTCTACGACGGCGAAGGAAAAGAGAAAGGCTACGCCGGGGGAATCGACCTCTTCCGCATCTTCGACTCCCTCAACTGGGTCAAGAACATGGAGGTGTCGATCAAGACCGTACGGGATAACACCGACAGCCTCGCCGAAGCATGTATCTGTTACTCCGGTGACCTCACGGACCCTACCAAGACTAAGTTTAACCTTAAGTACTACGTTGACCTGGCTAAGCGCCTCGAGGGCGCCGGCGCCCACCTGTTGGCCATTAAGGACATGGCCGGACTCCTGAAGCCCCTGGCGGCCCGCGAACTGATCACCGCCCTGCGCGAGGAAACCTCCCTGCCCATTCACCTGCACACCCACGACACCAGTGGTATCCAGAGTGCTACCTACCTGGAAGCCATCAATGCGGGCGTCGATATCGTGGACGTAGCGATCAACAGCCTGTCGGGCCTCACCTCCCAGCCCGGGTACAACAGCATCGTGGCCATGATGCAGGGCCACCCCCGCGAAAATCCCGTCAACCTCCCCCTCCTCAACGAGTACGCCGACTACTGGGAGACGGTGCGGAATTACTACTACCCCTTCGAAACGGAGCTCCGGGCCGGTACCGCCACCATCTACGATACCGAAATCCCCGGTGGGCAGTACTCCAACCTCCGCCCCCAGGCGCGCGGACTCGGACTGGAAGAAGAGTTCGGTACCATTCGAAAGAACTATACCGCGGCCAATGCCCTCTTCGGGAACCTCATCAAGGTGACGCCTTCCTCGAAGGTGGTGGGCGACATGGCGATGTTCATGACCAGCAATAATCTGACGTCGGAGGACGTCCGCAAGCGGGGAGAAAAACTCGATTTCCCGGACAGCGTCAAAAGCCTGATGCGCGGCGACCTCGGCCAGATCGAGGGCGGCTTCGACAAGGAAGTGCAGGCCATGGTGCTGAAGGGAGAGGTGCCCTACACCGATCGTCCCAATGCCCACCTGGAACCGGTTGACTTTGAGCAAGTTGCGGCGGACTACCGGCAACAATTCGAAGAGGAGCCCACCATGATGGACCTGCTCAGCCAGCAGTTGTATCCAAAGGTGTTTGCCGACTACAAGGAGTTCCAACAGGAATACGGCCAGGTAGCTAACCTGCCCACTTCCGCCTTTTTCTATGGCCTCAGGCCTAACGAAGAAATTCTGGTTCGCCTCAGTGCGGGCAAGCGCATTGCGGTCAAGTACCTCAACATGACCAACGCCGATGAATTGGGCAACCGCCTGGTTTTCTTCAGCCTCAACGGACAAACCCGGAGCATCACCGTCCGCGACAACGACATCGACAGCAAGGTCGTCGCGCACATGAAGGCCAGCGGCGCTAATGAAGTCGGAAGTCCATTGCAGGGCAACCTCAGCCGTATCCTGGTGAAGGTCGGCGATGCCGTCAGTGCCGGCGATCCCCTCTTCGTCATCGAGGCGATGAAGATGGAATCTACGATCACCAGTCCGGTAGACGGCGAAGTCACCCTCATCCCGCTCAAGGAGAAGACGCTGGTTGAGACCAACGACCTGGTCGTGCGGATTGGTTAAACCTTATGGGTCATTCAACGGTCCTGTAGGGAAAGCCGATTGATGTTATGCCCTTATTCCTATCCCTGTTGCTCCTACTTGCCGGACTGACCTCCTGTATGGGCAGCGGAGACGATGCCGCCGACGACCCGCGAAGCGTTGCACCCGCGAACCCGCCCCCCCTAAACGAGGCACAAATGGCCCAGGCCGACCGGACCCTCGTTCCGGGTGAGCGCGTGGGGCTTATCCGGCCGGGCATGCCCATGGCCCAGATCGAAAATCTGTACGGATCGGAAAACCTGAAGAGCAAAGAGGTCAAGGCCGGAGCGGGCGAGCCGCTGCCCGGCTACCTGCTCTTTCCGGGTTCTTCCGATGAGCTGGAGATTGCCCTCGGGGAGAACAGGCAACCGGCCTACGTGACGATCACCAACCCCCGCTCTTCGTGGGCCTTTCCTTCGGGGGTGACCATCGGCACGACGCTGAGCGAACTGAACGCCCTCAACGGAAAACCATTCCGCTTTACCGGCTTTGGCCGGGGCTACGGGGGCACCGTCACCGACTGGCAGGAAGGGAAGCTGACGGGACTATTCTTACGCATGACCTACTCCCCGGAACGACTGCCCGCCGAGGGACTCGACGGGCAGCTGTACGGGGATCAGGAAATTGTCAGCGATCTGCCCCAGGTTCAGCACCTCGGCGTACGGGTGCGGGAGATCCGGGTAGATATCACCCGCGCGGAAGAAGCCGCGGACTGATGCTTAGGCAAGCACGGCTTTGACTTCCTCCGCTGCATCCTGCAGGGAGATCGCCGAGCGGACGTTCAGGCCGGAATTGTCGATGAGTGCTTTGGCAATATCAGCGTTGGTCCCCTGGAGGCGAACGATGATCGGCACCTTGATGTCACCGATATTCTTGTAGGCATCCACCACTCCCTGGGCGACGCGATCGCAGCGCACGATACCCCCGAAGATATTGATCAGGATAGCCTCGACCTTCTCATCGCGCAGAATGATGCGGAAGGCCTGCTCCACCCGGGCGGCATCGGCCGTACCCCCTACGTCGAGGAAGTTGGCGGGTTCACCGCCGGAGAGCTTGATGATGTCCATAGTGGCCATGGCCAGTCCGGCGCCATTCACCATGCAGCCGACATTGCCGTCGAGGTTCACGAAGTTGAGTCCGTAACTCTGGGCTTCGACTTCGGTGGCGTCTTCCTCGCTGGTGTCGCGCATCTCGGCGATGTCCTTGTGGCGGTACAGCGCGTTGTCGTCCACGCTGAATTTGCAGTCGACGGCCACGATGCGATCGTCGCCGGTGTGGAGGGTAGGGTTGATCTCGATCAGGCTGGCGTCGGCCCCCAGGTAGGCCTGGTACAGCTTGGCGATGAACTTGGTCATGTTCTTGAAGGCGGTGCCTTCCAGTCCGAGGTTGAAGGCCACTTCGCGGGCGTTAAACCCCTGCATGCCCAGCTCGGGGTCGATGTAGGTCTTGTGCACCAGGTGCGGGGTCTCTTCGGCTACGGCCTCAATGTCCATGCCGCCCTGGGTAGAGTGGATGATGACGTTCTGCTTCCGCTGGCGGTCCATAAGGATGGAGACGTAGTACTCCTTGTTGGCGCTAAAGTCGGGGGCGTAGGCGTCTTCGGCCACCAGAATCTTATTGACCTGCTTTCCGTTACCTTCCATGCCACCGGGGGTCTGTGGCGTCTTGAGCTGCATGCCCAGGATATTGGAGATGTGCTCCCTGGCCTCGTCGCGGTTCTTGGCGAGTTTTACCCCACCTCCCTTGCCGCGCCCGCCGGCGTGGATCTGGGCCTTGACCACCGCGAACGGACTGCCGGTCTCCCGGGCGAGCTGGTCGTACTTCGTCATCGCTTCCTCGACGGTATCGGCCGCGTAGCCGCTCTGGATCGGTACGCCGTACTTGGTGAGGATGGATTTGCCCTGGTATTCGTGGAGGTTCATGGGGTGATATTTTGGTGGGTCGTGAAGGTAGGAAAAAGTTGGACCACGGCGGGCGGGTGCAGGGTTTCCCCGGTCATCGCCGGAATTGCGGGTACTGGGATCAACGCAAGGCAAGCGCAGAATTCTGCATTCACTGCGATGAACCGGGCCTTACTAATCCCCCGAAGCTTCCGGTTTTCCTGGCCCGGGGCAAGTCCCGCGTGACACGGGGATTTGACGCGCGCGAACCACATACCATACGGGCTACCGTATCTTACGGCATATGCTACCTGATAGCCTCAGATGAATAAATTTATCCGCAGGACGCTGCTCTTCCTCGGCCTGGTGCTGGCGTACTGCACCCTGATGGCCGGTTTCAATGAACTCATCTACCGGCTTACGCCCCTTCCCGTACGGCAGTCGGGCCTCCTGATCGTGGGGGATTCTCACCTGCGGCAGTCCCTCGATCCCGGGGCCTTTCCCGATGCCCAGAATGTCTCGCTCTACGCCGAGGCGTACGCCCTGACCTACTGGAAGCTGCGCGAGATCGTGGACGTAGTTAAACCAGATACCGTACTGCTTAGCTTTTCGCCGGGAAATATGTCCAGCTACACGGACGCCATGTTCCTGGAAGATGCCTCTGCTACCTACCAATTTAATATCGGATACCGGCTGTTGGAGCTGGAGACGCTCTTGCGTGACTTCCCGGTGAACGGAAAAAAGCTGATCACCACGCTGGCGAAGAAGTTTTTGTTCTATCCCAACCGCAACCAGCACGGGTTCGTCGGAAGCTACTTTGCGGTGGAAGACAGCCAGTCTAATACCGCAACCGACCGCATCCACCGCCACTTCCGGCAGGAAGGGATTCCTCCCGCAACGGTGAGTACCTCGATGATCAGCTACCTCGATTCCCTGGTAAGCCTGTGTCGCCTGAAGGGGATCACCCCCATCGTAGTCATCACCCCCCACCAGCGGGCATACGTGGAGGCCGTACCTCCCGAAATCATGGTGGCCTACCGGGCCAAACTAGCCGAGCTGAACGGAAACGGGGTCGAAACAATCGACGGACTGACGTGGGCCTATCCCGACCTGCAGTTTCAGGACGCGGATCACCTCAACCGTGCCGGCGCGGACCGTTTTTCCTCCGAGGTCTGCCGGTTACTTTGCCCGGGTGGGAGGGTCAAAACTGAAAGTAGATGAATTGAATCGAGTCTCTCGCCACCGCACCCGTTAGCAGGAGAAGTGCCGCGTAGGCGAGCCAGCGGCGCTCCGGGGGGTACTCGAGGCCGAGTTTTTCCAGGGCAAAGTCGTCGTGTCGGCCCAGCCATTCCACCACCATCATCAACACGAGTAAGGGCACGGCGATCAGGTTGCGCGCCGACATGCTGGCAAAGCCCACGGGGGCAAAGAAGCTAGGGGAAAAGATACCCGACAGGTATCCCCAGGCATCACCGATGCTTGGCGAACGAAAGAGCACCAACAGGAGCGCACAGACCACCTGGGTGCTTACGATTCGGAGGCCGCGGCCGACTCCGAACCTGCGGTTTGTAGCCGGAGGGAGGGGATACGAACGCCTTCTGCCGCGGAAATAAAGGGAAGTACTGAGCCACAGGCCGTTGAGTGTGCCCCACAGGACGTAAGTCCAGTTGGGGCCGTGCCACAAGCCGGTGATGACAAAGACCACCAGCATTCGCAGGGCGATGGAAGATTTGCTGCGCAGGGACCCGGGGAGGGTCCGGAAGAGATAATCCCGGAACCAGTGAGTGAGGGTGAGGTGCCACCGCTGCCAGAACTCCGTAATGCTGGCGGCAAACTGGGGGTAAGCAAAGTTTCGGCTCAGCCGGATGCCGAACAGGCGGGCGATTCCGATGGCCATATCGGAGTACCCCGAGAAGTCGCAGTAGATCTGGATCCCGAACAGGAGCGCGCCGACAAAGAGTGTACTGCCGGTATAGTGCTCGTAGTGGCCAAAAATGTCATTGACGAGTATGGCACAATTATCCGCAACGGCGACCTTCTTAAATAATCCCCAGAGCACCTGACGCAGCCCGCGAATGGCCTCCTCGTATTCGAAGGTGCGCCTGGTCTGCATCTGCGGGAGCAGGTCGGTAGCCCGTTCGATCGGGCCGGCCACGAGCTGGGGGAAGAAGGAAACAAAGGAGGCAAAGGCCACTACGTCAGTCGTCGGGATCAACTTGCGGCGGTATACGTCGATGCTGTAACTGAGCGTCTGGAACGTATAGAAACTAATGCCTACCGGCAGAATGATGTGGAGTGCCCAGGAGTCGACGGATCCACCCATTAGGGTAAAGGTGTCGATGAAACTCGCCAGGAAAAAGTTGAAGTACTTGAAAAACCCCAGGATTCCTAAATTGAAGAGGACGCTCGTCATCACGAGGCCTTTTCGCTTCCCCGGATGATTTTCGCGGTAGATGAGCAGCCCGATAAAGAAATCGAACAAGGTGCTGGCGGCCATCAGGATCAGGAACCGCCAGTCCCACCAGCCGTAGAAGAGGCAGCTCGAAGCGACTAAAAATAAATTCTGTTGCCGGAACCCACCGCCGGCGATAAACCAGTAACCAAGGAATACCAGCGGCAAAAATGCGGCGAATTCCAGCGAATTGAAGGACATTCTCGGGTGTATTCTCCTGCGTGACCTACGGCGTCGCAGCTGGATTGTCAGTAAAAGTTGCTACCGGAAATGCACCCAAATAAGTCCGGACCCCGTACCGAAGCGGAAGAAACCTTACAGTTCGTCCCGGTGCTCCTTCACCCACGCGGCCCGTTGCAAGATAGCTATCTTTTTGTCTGAAGATTTTTTATCCCAGTTGCCGTACAGGAAGCCCATGCGGTAGTTCGAAGCGAAGCGCTCCCGGTGACGGTCCAGAAAGTCCCAGTACAGGCTATTGAAGGGGCAGGCAGTTTCTCCGGTACGCGCCTGGTGATCGTAGTGGCAGCCCTTGCAGTAGTCGCTCATCTTGTTGATGTAATTGGCGGAGCTGCAGTAGGGCTTGGTGGCGATCAGTCCCCCGTCGGCCCGTTGGCTCATGCCGCGGGTGTTGGTGAGCTGCACCCACTCGATAGCGTCGATGTATACGCCCAGGTACCAGGCATCGACCTCGTCAGGGTGGGCCCCCAGGACCAGCGCGAAGTTGCCCGTCACCATGAGCCGCTGGATGTGGTGGGCGTAGGCCAGGTCGAGGCTCTGATTGATGGCGTGACTCAGGCAGTTCATCCTGGTCTGGCCGGTCCAGTACCACTTCGGCAGACTCAGGTCGTGTTCCAGGCTGTTGCGCTGCTTAAATTCCGGCATTTGGGCCCAGTACACGCCCCGCATGTACTCCCGCCAGCCGATGATTTGCCGCACGAAGCCCTCCAGCTGATTAAAGGAAATGGCCTCCGGATCCTGCTGCCAGGCCGCAATGGCGGCATCGATGACCTCCTTTGGCGAGATCAACTTCACGTTCATCGCAAAACTGAGGTTGGCGTGGTAGAGCAGGGGATCACTCACCGTCATCGCATCCTGGTACCGGCCAAAATTGCCCAGCCGGTTGCGGCAAAAGTCGTCGAGGGCCTCCAGGCACTCCGTCCGGGTGACGGGGTAGGTGAAGCGGTTGCCTTTCATGCGGCCCATGGTCGGTATCCCGTGGCGCACGATCAGCTCCACGAGGTGGGTTGCGTCCCGCTCGAAGACCGTAGCGGCGGGAAACGTAATGGTATTCGGAAGGCTTCCCCGGTTTTCCTGGTCGTAGTTCCACTTCCCGGTAGCCGGTTCGCCATTGGCGTCCATGAGCACGTCGTGCCGCCTGCGCATTTCCCGGTAGAAGGTTTCCATCAGGTACGTCTTCTTTCCCCGGAAGAGCTTCGCGACGTCATCGCGGGCAGAAAGAAAATGCTCCGTATCAAAAATTACTCCTCCGACTCTTTCTGAAAATAATTTCAATTCCTGATCTAAGCGCCATTCGTCCGGAGATTGGTAGGCGAAGCTCCGGCCACCTACTTCCTTCAGCAGCGCCCCGGCATTCCCGGTGATCGTTTCCAAACCGGCCGCCCTGGTTTCGTCGAGGGTTCGGTAAATGACCGCATGGCCGAGCTCCCGTAGTCGATCGGCAAAGGCCCGCATGGCCAGAAAGAAGCCGGTGATTTTTTGAATATGGTGCTCACAGTAGGTCGCTTCGGAGTGGGTCTCGAAGAGGCAGTATACAGTCTCCGGATCTACCTCCCTGAACCAGGAGTGCAGCTCATTCAGTTGGTCGCCCAGGATCAGCCGTACGCGGGAATACTTCACTTGGAGTGGTTTTCCGCCTAACCCGGTCAGGCCGCAAACGGTTTAGGGCGGGCACGCAGGTGCAGGGGGTGGTCACCGCAGCTGGTAACACCGGACGCTGCCCCCGCCGAGTGCGGCTATTTCGATGCGGGGAGTGGTCACCACGCTGTGATGCACCGCCGCCGGCCAGGCGAATAACAGGTCGGCCTGGCGGAAGTGGGTCGCCGATGGCAGGGAAACCTCCCGCTCCTCCGCCGCGAAGTTGACCACGAAGAGGTAGCTACTGTCTCCGTAGGTGTCCGGCCGGGACCAGTGGACCAGCCCGTTTTCGTCTACCCGCACGGCACCCGCGGCCGCGCCCAGATGGGGGAGGGTACCCTCCGCGAACCGGTGGACTTCCTGGAGGGCCGCGAAGAGCGCGAGGTTGCTGCCCCACTGCCAGGGGCCGGATACCGATTTAGGACCGTTGCGTTCGCGAAAAACGTAGAGCTTGGTGTAGGCCTCGTGGGGGGCCGGCCGGAAGTGGCGGTCGCGCTGCTCGAAGCCCAGGGAAAAGTAGAGCGGAAGCTTGCCCAGGAAGAGTCCCGTAAAGAGCCGCGCTACTTCGCCGTGGTGGTGGAAGTGGTCGAAGCGGGGGTCGTCCTTATCCCCGGAGATGGCACAAAAAGCGGGGGTGAGGGGCGTCACCTCGGCGATCTCCAGGTAGGACTCCAGGGCGTCCTGAAATTCTTCCGTTCCCGGGACCATACTCTGCAGATTGCCGAGGGTCACCTCCGCGTCACTCGCCATAAGGTGTTGGACTTCATCGCCGTAGGCCATCGTACCGGGAGGCGCCAGGAAGCTTTCCGCGAAGTAGGCGAAGTGGGGGACGTCGCGGGTGATCCGGTGCTTCACCGCCCGCAGGGGGTCGTAATAGGCGTCGGGATGATCCGGTACGCCCTCCGGCCGCATCTGGACGTGCGACATGTCACCGCGCATGAAGTCGAAGCCGAAGCGGGACTGCTGCTCGGCGTACTTCCGGGTGAAGTATTCCCAGACCTGCTCACGCGGCCGGTCGAAATCAATGGCCCAATCCCGGTTATCGGCCTTGCGGCCGTAAAACTTGAAGCGGGTGAGCGGCCCGAATACCCGGCTCATTCCCTGCGGCCGGGTGATGCGGTAATCGCGCCAGCGGTGCCCCGCCTCGTCGACAGTGAGCGCCCCGGGGGAGGGATCTACTTCGAGGCCACGGTAGGGCGGCGCCATGGTGGCGGGTACGGGTTCCAGGCCCCGGTGGTAGAGGTAGTCGACCAGATCGACGCGGCGTTCCTGGCGGGCGTCGTACTCCGAGGGGGCACCGAAGAGGATCGCGAGCCGCTCGGATTCCGGAGTTTCGGTGAAGAATTCCCGGGGCTGGTAGTCGGCCGGGTGATCTTTTTCGCGGAGCCAGTCGAGAATCGCGGCCTCGGCCGCTTCGTGAAGATCCTCGCGGTGGTCGTCGATGATCAGGTCGTTTCTCCGAAGCCATTCGAAGAAGGAGGGATTGGCCAGCACGATCTCGCTGTAGCGGTCGGTGTGGGGGATGACGTCCATGCCCACCACCTTGCCCAGGGCGTGGAGCAGGTTGATGGTGACTTTGAGCTGATGGTCGAGGGAGCGCAACTGCGGAAACATGCGCAGCGCCTCGTGGTCGAGAAATTCCCAGTTCAGGTTCCAGCTGGCCGTGCCGTAGAGGCTACCGACGACGCCAGGTTCCCAGATGGGGAGGAGGTGAATGCCGCGGATGTGGTCCGGGAGGGTCAGGGCATACTTGAGCACGTTCCAGAAGCTGCCGATGGTGCGCACGTTAATGCCTACGGTGTGGCAGGATTTTAGCCATTCGCCGTCGGGGCGGTCGATCAGGTGGCCGGGCACGTCGATGCCCGGGTCAAGGGCCTCGAGGAAGGTTTCCGTGCCGAGGCGCTCGCGTAAAATGCCGGCAAGTTTGATGCCCGAGAATTCCAGGGCGCGCTGGGGAGCGAGACCGTGGACGTAGGTAGTTTTGCCCTGCACGTAATCGGTCAGGGCGTCGTCCTCGCGGAGTCGCCACTCGGCTTGGTAATCTGCGTAGGGCTGCGTCATGATCGGGCGGTTATTCGAGGAGGGAGCGAAGCAGCGCCTGGGTCGCTTTGGGCTCGGCACTCCCTGTACTGCGCTTCATAACCTCGCCCATGAAGAAGCCGATGAGGCCCTTCTTGCCCTTCCGGTAAGCGGTCACTTCGCCGGGATTGGCGGCGATCACTTCTGCTATGATGGACTTCAGGTAATTGGTATCCGTATTCTGGATAAGCCCCAGTTGATCAGCACGTTCGAGCGGATCACCCGGACTTTCCAGGAGGTCGGGAAGCAGGCGGGAAACTGCACTGGCCGGGCTCACCTGGTTCGCGGAGACCAGCTGCTGAACGGTGGCAAACTGCTCCGGCTGGAGGGTGAGTTCGCGGGTCTGGAGGAAGGGCAGTACCCGGTTGACCCACCAACTGGCAAGCTCCTGGACATTGGGGGAGGGCCCTGCATAGCGTACAAAGGTGAGGTAGCGTTCCTTCTCTTCGCTGATCAGTCCGGCATCGTGCACCTGCACCCCGAGCGCGATCAGGTGATCGAAGGCCGCCCACGGAAGGATACCCAGGTCCTGGCGAATCGCTTCAATGTAGGCCTCAGACAACAGCACGGGCGGAAGGTCGGGATCGGGGAAATAGCGGTAATCGTGGGCGTTCTCCTTATCGCGCAGGGCGGAGGTGGTGCCCGACTGCGGGTCGAACTGCCGGGTCTGTTGTGTCACCTTACCCCCGGTTTCGAGCAGGGCTACCTGCCGCTCCACCTCGTAGGCGATGGCGCGGCGGGCGAAGCGCATGGAGTTCATGTTTTTGATTTCGCAGCGGGTACCGAATTCCTGCTGTCCCTGCGGACGTACGCTGACGTTGACGTCGCAGCGCAGGCTACCTTCTTCCATGTTGCCGTCGCTGATCCCGAGCCAGCGGACGAGCTGCCGCATGCCGCTCATGAACGCGTCGACCTCTTCGGCGCTGCGCAATTCGGGCTCGGTGACGATTTCGAGGAGGGGGGTGCCGGCACGGTTCAGGTCAACGCGGCTGAACGGCTCTCCCTCGGCGTGGATGGACTTGCCGGCGTCCTCTTCCATGTGGATATGGTGCAGTTGAATGGAACTGCGTTCTTCCCCTAGGCGGATGGGCAGGGCGCCACCGATGCAGATGGGGTGCTCGTCCTGGGTGATCTGGTATCCCTTGGGCAGGTCGGCGTAGAAGTAATTCTTGCGGTCGAAGGTGCTGCGGCGGCTGATCTCACAGCCCAGGGCCAGGCCGAGCTTTACGGCGCAGGCGACCTGTGCCGTATTCAGGGAGGGGAGGGTGCCGGGGTAGCCAAGGCTGACTTCGCTGATCTGCCGGTTGGGGGCGGCGCCGAAGGCATTCCGATCGGTACAGAAAGCTTTAGAAGCGGTGGCCAGCTGGACGTGGGTCTCCAGTCCGATGACGGTTTCGTAGTGGATCATGTGCCGGTGAAGATACCCCGTCCTGCGGATCTTGGAGGGAAGGGTAACTTCCTTCTGGCGTGCTTGATGCCTATCCCTCACTCACCGTAGCAACTTCCTTCCTCAGGTCCAGCGCGTGCACTCCTTGTGCAAGGTGGATTTTGCGGAGGGCAGGTAGCAGGAAAATCCAAAAAGTCTGACCGTCCGGCAAATCCACGGCCTTGCTCAGGCGTAAAAATTCGGGAACGCTCCCTTGAACAGACTCCGTCCGTCCGGTCTGCTTGTTCCTCAGTAAAGTTGGGTCACCGTTCAGGTCACTCGCCCACGCCGGTCTCCGGGGGTTACAGCATCCCCCCCAACTTACTCACTACGTAATCCACCTCCTCCCGCGTATTGTGGTGGCTAAAGGAAAAGCGGATGGTGTGCCGGGGGGAATCCGGATGCAGGTGGGCCACGACGTGGCTGCCCACGTCGATGCCACTCGAACAGGCCGAACCTCCGCTGGCGGAGATCCCCGACATGTCGAGGTTCATCAGCAGCAGGTCGCCCTTCGGCGATTCCGGGAAGCTGACCGATAGCACTTTCGGGTGGCTGCATTCCGGGTCGCCATTGAAGCGCACGTCCGGAACGACCGCAGTAAGCTGCTGAATAAAGTAGCGCTTGATCTCCGCCATCTTCTCCATGCGCTCCTCCCGCTCCCTTACCGCCTTTTCCATCGCCCGGGCCAGGCCCACGATCCCGTAGATGTTCTCCGTCCCTCCCCGCATGTTGCGCTCCTGGGCGCCGCCGTCGAGGTAAGGCTTGATGAGGTTGCGGTTACTGATGTAAACGAATCCGATGCCCTTCGGCCCGTAGAACTTGTGGGCCGAACCGGAAAGAAAACTCACCGGCGTAGCGGTCAGGTCGATGGGGAAATAGCTTACGGTCTGTACCGTATCGCAGTGGAACAGGGCACCCGCGTCCGCGCAGATGGCCGCTACTTCCTCCAAAGGAAGCAGGTTGCCGATCTCATTGTTGGAGTGCATCAGGCTGACGAGCGTTTTCTCCTCACTTGCGACCAGCCGTTTCCGCAGGTCGTTGAGGTCGACGTGGCCGAGTTCGTCAATGCGGACTTGCTCTACCCGCGCCGTGCCGGCCGCCTGGATGCTGTCCAGGCTGTGCAGTACGCAGTGGTGTTCCAGGGGAGAGCTGATGATGCGCGTGACGCCGAGGTCGCGTACGGCATTTTTTAGGGCCATGTTGTTGGCCTCGGTGCCTCCCGAAGTGAAGAAAATTTCCCCGATGCTGCAGTTAATGGTATTCGCGACAGTCTTGCGGGCAGCCTCGATGAGGCTGCGGGCCTTGCGTCCCTCGGCGTGGATGCTGGAGGGGTTGCCATAGGTGTCCTGCATAACCTCGGTCATGACCTGAAGTACTTCGGAATCGAGGGGGGTAGTGGCGGCGTTGTCGAGGAAGATGCGGTGCACGGGCTTAATCGGTTAGTTCCAACAGGATGGGGCAGTGGTCGGAGTGTAGCGCATCATCGAGGTGCTCCACCCGCTTTATGCGGTCGGAAAGCTCGGAAGGGTAGCTGTGGTAGTCGATGCGCCATCCCTTGTTGTTGTTGCGGGCGTTGGCCCGGTAGCTCCACCAGCTGTAGGCTACTTTTTCGGGATGCTGGTGACGGAACGCGTCCGTTAGGCCCGTAGTTTCGAACCACCTGGTCATCCACTTGCGCTCGTCGGGCAGAAAGCCCGTAGTTCCTTCGTTGCGGTTGGGCGCATGCAGGTCGATTTCGTGGTGGGCGATGTTGTAGTCGCCCACGACCAGCAGATTGGGCCGCGTCTTCCGGAGCTCCAGCACGAAGGCCAGGAAATCATCGAGGAAGCGGTACTTATATTGCTGACGGTGATCGCCTTGTCCGCCGTTGGGGAAGTAGCAGTTGAGGATGGTCAGGTCGCCGAAATCGGTCCGTATCACCCGGCCTTCGCAGTCATAGATATCCAGCTGACAGCCCTCCTGCACCAGGTCCGGCGCCACCTTGCTCAGGGTAAGGACGCCGGAGTACCCCTTCTTGATGGTGGAGCTGTGCCAGGCGGCGTGAGCAAAGCCGACGGCTTCGAGCTCGGCCAGGTCTACCTGCTCGGGACTGGCCTTGGTTTCCTGCAGGCAGAGCACGTCGATGTCGGTGGCGGCGGCCCATTCGGCGATTCCCTTACGGAGGGCGGCCCGGATGCCGTTACCGGTGTAAGTGACGATATTCATGGGCGGGCGAAGAGTTCCTTAAGATGAGGGGCCTGGTCGGGCTTGAGGCGACCGGCCAGGACGAGGCGCAGTTCCCGCCGGTGCTGGGCGGCCTCGAACCGCTGGTGTTCGATTTCCGTGAGGGGAATCAGTTCCGGCACGGGAACGGGAGAACCATTATCCTTGTCCAGGGCCACGAAAGTAAAAAAGGCGTGGTGGGTGCGGCGCGGATGGGTACCCTGCATGGTGGCGGCAAAGACCTCCACGTATACCTCGATGCTGGTGGTGAACGCGCGGGTCACGGAAGCTTCCAGGGTGATCACCTCGCCGTTTTTGATGGGACTCCGAAAGGCGACGTTGTCCACGCTGGCGGTCACCACCGGCCGGGCGCAGTGCTTGCCGGCACAGATGGCGCAGCAAATGTCCATCCACCGCAGCATATTGCCTCCCATGAGGTTGTCCTGGGGATTGGTATCGTTGGGCATCACCAGCTCCGACATGGTCGTAAAGCTCTGGGCTACCCGCTTGGCTTCGGGCCGGCTCATTGCACGATAACTCCTAGACGGTTAAGCACGGGAAGCGTGGTCACTGCACGCTCGGAAATCGTACCGGCCGGGAAAGTAAACCGCTTATCCAGCATGTGTCCGCCGGCGTTGAAGCTCACCCAGTATTCGTTGTTGATCCCGAAGAGGGAGGGCTGAATGGGCTCGATCTTGATGGAGTCGCGTGCTCCCAACTGCTGGTGATAGTGCCGCAGTATGGTGGTCGTTTTGTCGACTCCTTCGATGCTGCCGTAGCCCTGGCTGGTAATCAGGATGTTCTCGAGGGAGTCCTCTCCCAAGTTGATGAGGTAGATGTCCCACAGGTCCTCCAGGTCCTCATTCCTGGGTACTACGGCAACGACTACGTCAGTTACTTCGGGGGGTGAGATATCTTTTTTCATGGACTATTACGCAATTGGCCGCGAAGATACGTTTTTGACGGCCAGCGCGGAGACCTTACCACGCTTTGGTAATCCTAATTTCAAAGCGCGTCCGTTCGATATCGAGTACGTCCTCCCGGTAAAAGGTAGTAAAACAGCGGGTAATTCCGACTCCAGCGGCCCAGCTTTTACCGATCCGGTAGTCCGCTCCCACCCACCCGGTTGCGCCGAATCGGTTGACGGAAGTATTGAGGGCCGAGCCAGAACCTCCCACAGCCCGGTCTGCGTAAGCGTTGCCCGAGGCCAACTGGTCTCGCTGCACCGTGAGGCCGTAGTAGGTACTGTCGATGTAACTCACGATCACCGGCCCCCGCCCGTTCAGGAGGTAGGACAGGCCCAGGCCTCCGGAAATCCTGAATCGGTCGGAAACGCTTCGTCCCGCCCCCGCCCGCAACTCGAGGGAGTGGGTCGTCACGCGGTTGAGGGAGCTGGACTCCACCTGCGACCGGAAGGTGCTGCCGCTAAACCCGTTCGCCACGCCACCCGGGGGGTTCTGGGGAATGGCATCCTCCAATTCCGAGGTGCTACCGAAATGCAACTTGCGGCGGGAGTGGTCGTACCGCAGGGAGAGGGGAAAGTACCACGTGCCCTGACCCCAACGGTATTCCACTGCCGCGGAGCCGCCCGGTAAAAAGCTGCCTGCGTAAGCATTCGCCCCAATGGATAACACCCATCCTGAGGTCCCGGATGCCGATATAAAAGACGAGGCTTCCGCGGTGGTATCTACGGGGGGCACACGTGGTAGCAGGACGGGCGGACCCTGGTCTGTGGGTAAAAAATGCACGGCTGTCTCCAGCGGCCGCACGACTTGAACCTCCAGGTACGCATACGTCTCCACTTCAATGGCTTCAAACCGCGGGGCGGGGGGCGCAGGTGCAGTGGTTGGTAGCCGATTCGCACGCGGTGACTTAGCGGGCTCCGACAGGTTGGACGGCTTCCATTCGCGTACGGGAGGCGCAGCAGCTATACGTTTCTCCTTTACGCTTTCAGTGCGCTGTTCCCCGGTAGGTTGAGTACCTGACGCGTCGCGCATTTCCGGCATATACAGCGCCAGCGTTCCCGCCAGGGTGATACAGCCGAACAAGAGAAGAAAAAGGAAGAGCGGCCGCCGGCGTTTTTTAGTGAGGCGCCGGTCCATGTCGGCCCAGCCCTCGTTCCAGAAGGTATCGTCGGGGGTCCAGGTTGGGGTATTCCTATCCGGCATAGCGGTTGTGTTGGAGTGATTCGTGTTGGAGGCGCTCGCGCAGCAACTGGCGGGCCTTGTTGAGGTGCCACCGGCTGTTGCCTTCGCTGAAGTGGAGCTTGCCGGCGATCTCGGCGTGACTGTAGCCCTCAACGGCAAAGAGCCAGAAGACCTCCTTACTGGTTTCGGGGAGCAGGTCGATGAGCTTGCAGAGGTCGTCGGCGTAGAGGCGGTGGGTAGCGGTGGCTTCGGTAGACTGGTCCCAATCGGCGATCTCCAGCGTGGGGCGACGCCGCTGCTGGCGGAACTGGTCGATGGAACTGTTGAAGACCAGCCGCTTTACCCATCCCTCCAGACTGCCCTCCCAGCGAAATTGGTCCAGTTTTTCGAATACCTTCATCATCCCACCGTTGAGCAGAGCCATGGCTTCGTCCCGGCCGGGCGCATACCTCCGGCAGATGGTGAGGGCCGCCGGGGCATACTTGCGATAGAAGGCTTCTTGCGCCCGGCGGTCTCCGCGAATACAGGCGGCGACCAAGCTTCGTTCCAGTTCGTTGTGCGGCAAGGGCTAGAAATTAGTCCCGAGGGAAAGGGTGAAGCGGCGGTACTGGATTTTCCGGTCGACGACTTCCAGGTTCTGATTGACCACGGTCACGTCGAGTTGGCTGAACCGGTAGCCGAGGTCAAGGACCAGGGCGGACCAATGTCCGCGGGCCGGGGCCAGGTGGATGCCTACGGAGGGGTGGAACACCGGACTCACCTGCCGCGTCTCGACGTTCAAGTCCGGGTGGCCGATGGGGATACTCGCGCCACCCCGGAACCGGACCGCGGGCTGCAGGCGCCGCTTACCCCAGCGGTATTCGACCAGCGCGGTCAGGGAAGCCAACCGCTCCTTCCGTTCCCCGTTCATTACCTCGAAACCGGGGCCCAGACCAACCGCCAGCGGACCAAATTGCCGGAGGAAATGGTATCCGACCCCCGTGCCGACAAAATGCTCTCGGCCCCCGAAGCCATTGGTTGAGAAATCCGTATCCGAGGAAGTCACTGAAATTCCGACCCAGGTGGTAATGGTATGCCGCCACTTTCGGTCCGGCAGGGCAGAGACCGCGGACGAGTCGATATCCTGAATTTCCGGGGCTTGCTTTGCTTCGCGGATGCTTCGGAAGGAAACCCGCCGGACGTCCTTCCAGGGAATCTCCAAGATATCTCCGTTCTCGGCTACCAGCGTGACCATTTCCCCGTAGCGGTAGCCGATCAGGGTGCCCCGTTGGTCTTCCCCTTTTTTGAGTTCCACGATATCCAGAAAGGACGTGGTAACCTGCCCGGTAAGGTAAGCGGTCAGGAACAGGAGGGTGGAGAGCAGGAACGGTTTCATGGCGGCGGATCGGGTACCCGAAAGTTAGTTACAAACGGAGAAGTGACTGACGGCAGTCGGTGCTCCGTCTTCGGTATAGTCATACTGTTCGATGCCCGCCTGCTCCCAGCCGAAGGCAATGAGGCGCTGTTGCGAGGGCAGTACGATCACGTCCTTGGCGTTGAATCCCGTGGCCTGGTGCAGCAGGGGGCCGAGCCGACCGTCATCGAGGAGGGAATAGACCCTGACCCCTTTGTCCCCGGCGGCCAGAAACAGCCGGTTTCCGTCGATGCCCAGGCCGTGGCTGTTTTCCATGGGGGTTTCCTGCACGAGGGTGGGCTTTCGCGGATCGCTGACGTCCACCACCATGAGCTGATCACCCTGGTTGCCGCAATTACTGCCGCCCCACATCGTGACATACGCCAGGTCGCCTTGCACCACGACCGGGTCACAGCTGCGGACGTGAGCGAACGTGGAGAGGTACTCGGGTTCGGTGGGTGTTTCCACGCTATAGATGTGGAGCCCGTTGTTGGCACCGATGTAGAGGTGATCTCCCTGGGGAAAGATGGTTTCGATCCCATAGTCCAGGTTGCTGATGCCGATAAACTCCGGTACGGTGGGGTTCGCCAGGGAAAAGGTGCGGAGGCTGCTTTCATCCACTGCGTAGAGCATGCCTTTAGCGATGGTAAAGCGCGCCAGGCTACCGCCCTGGCCGACGGTTTCCGGCTGACCTGTTCCTGCGGAAGCAGTAGAGCGGTCAACCTGAGTGTTGCTGAGCGCAAAGTATACCCCGTCTTCCAAAAACCAGTTCCGGTCGTGGTAGGGGGAGCGGCAGTTGGCCTCATAAGTTTCCGTTCGCGCAGTGTACCCGATGATATAGTGGTCGGTATCCACCATACCGGAGGAGAATACGGTGTAGGGATTGAAGGCGTCTTCCGTCCGGCTGAGGAAGCGGGGGGACTCCGGGGAGCTGATGTCAAAGGCCAGGAGGTCTATGTACTGATTGACGTAGAGGACATTGTTGCGGACCGCGATACCCTGGCCGCCGCGGATCGGGACGAAGGCCACCGGCCGGGGATTAGCGTTGTCGCGGTTATCGATGAGGTGAAGGCCTTCATTGCGGTCCAGCACGAAGAGGTAATCGCCGTACACGTAAAAGCCGCTCGGGTCACAAACTGTCTCGGCGGCCGTAGGGGTGAAGACGTCGCTCCTCCATTCGTTTGCCGTGATCGTAATGGGATCGAAAGCCCGGAAGGTTACGGTTTCCTGGCAATCGTCTTCGAGGCAGGCAGTCAGCAGCAGGGGCAGCAGCAGGAAGAACAATGGTTTCATCGGAGGCATTTACCCGTCAGACGCAGGGGGTACCCTCGAACGTTGGCGCGTGGAGAAAAAACCTTTTCTCCCTTCCCGCTTTTACAGCGAGGACCAGTCCGCCACCGCTTATGTCTACCCTGCGCCGGGTGAATCATTTCTTATCGCTCGTCAAGTTCAGCCACACCGTATTCGCGCTGCCCTTCGCCTTATTGGGCTTTTTCCTGGGAGTGCTGGACCACGGCGTACTGAGTTTCCGGAAGCTGCTGCTGGTCGTACTGGCGATGATCTTCGCCCGTTCGGCAGCCATGGCGTTCAACCGCTGGCTCGATCGCAAGATCGACCTCAGGAACCCGCGCACCGCCATCCGGGAGATTCCGGCCGGTACGATCTCCTCCCGCGCCGCCCTGGGGTTCGTGGTGCTCACTTCGGTCTGCTTCCTGGTTACGGCCTGGTTCCTCAATCCCGTCTGCCTGGCCCTGGCTCCGGTGGCCCTCCTCGTCATCCTGGGCTATAGTTACACCAAGCGCTTTACATATCTCTGCCACTTTGTCCTCGGACTGGGCCTCGCCCTGGCGCCCATCGGGGCCTACCTCGCGGTGACGGCCCAGTGGGCCCTGCTGCCGGTCCTCTACGGTGCCGTCGTGTTGCTTTGGGTATCCGGCTTCGACATCATCTACGCTTTACAGGACGAGCACTTCGACCGCAAAGAGCAACTGTACTCGATCCCCGTCCGCCTGGGCACCCGCAACGCCCTGCGGCTCGGACGCATCCTGCACTTCATCTGCGCCTGTATTTTGCTGTATGCCCTCGATATCCAGCACGGAAGGTATCCGGAGTTCGGTCCGCTCACCTTCGGGGCCGGGGTGATCTTCCTCTGCCTGCTCACGTATCAACACACCGTAGTCCGGCCGGGCGATCTGAGCCGGGTCAACCTGGCGTTCTTCACCACGAATGGCATTGCCAGTCTGACCTTTGGGGCGATCAGTATTTTGGATATTTATGTGTGAGGGGTTCGGAAAGGGGTAATACGTAACGGAACGCGGAGTTTTCCCGCGGCACGGAAGGAGTGGACTCCATAATTACCGTACCGTTTGTGTAGGTCGTGCACCGGCGACGCCTAGCACAATCTGAGAAGAATTCCCACGTGCGCAGCGCGCTTCCCCGTAAGCACGCCGCGAACGCTGGGGTGATCACCCCGCTTAAATCACACTGGAAAACTGCCGCAAAAACCGCACATCGTTCTCAAACATGAGCCGGATATCGGTGATATTATACAGCAACATGGCCTGTCGCTCGATGCCCATGCCAAAGGCGTACCCGGTATACTTTTCCGGGTCGATGCCGCAGTTGGTCAGCACCTGAGGGTCGACCATACCGCAGCCAAGGATCTCGAGCCAGCCGGTGCCTTTCGTGATCCGGTGATCGTGTTCGGTTTCGAGGCCCCACCAGATGTCCATCTCGGCACTCGGCTCGGTGAAGGGGAAATAGCTGGGGCGCAGGCGGATCTTGGTGTCCTCGCCGTACATCTCCCGGGCGAAGTGCAGCAGGGTGGCCTTCATGTCGGCGAAGCTCACCTTTTCGGCGATGTACAGTCCCTCCACCTGGTGAAACTGGGCATGGCTGCGGGCGCTGATCGTCTCGTTGCGGTACACGCGGCCGGGAGCGATGATGCGGATAGGCGGCTGCTGTTGTTCCATCGTCCGGGCCTGTACGGAGCTCGTGTGGGTACGCAGCAGCATGGCGGCGTTGTCGGGGCCCGCGGGCAGGCCGGCGGCAACGTAGAAGGTGTCCTGCATGTCCCGGGCCGGATGGTCCTCCGGGGTGTTCATGGCGGAGAAGTTGTGCCAGTCGTCTTCGACTTCGGGCCCTTCCGCCACGGCAAACCCGATGCGTTCGAAGATGGACACGATGCGCCGCATGGTCAGCGCGATCGGGTGACGGCTGCCGAGGGGCAGGGGCTCGGCGGGGGCGGTGAGGTCAAGATCCTGCATCGGTCCGGTACGTTGGGCTCCGTTCTCCGAGGCTTCTCTAAGGGTGTCAAACTTTTCCTGGGCAACCTCCTTTGCGCGGTTGACGAGCTGACCGAAGTCGCGCTTGCGCTCGTCGGGCAAATTGCGCATCTCGCCCATCAGGGGCTTGAGCACGTTCTTGCTGCCCAGGTAGGTGATGCGGAAGGCCTCCACGGCTTCGGGCGTTGGCGCCTCCGCGGCTTGAATTTCGGAGATCAGCTGGTTTACGCGATCGAATACGTCCATGGCTCGGGGCAGTTTGGGGGGCGAAGATAGAAACGAAGCGTCGAGTGAAGGTATCTTGCCCCCCATGGATCTCTCCCGACTGCAACGCATCCGATCGGGCCTGGTGGCTGTCGGGGCTGCCGGGGTGGTGGTTGGACTGGTATTTTCTCCCGTCGTACTCTCCATCGGCCTGATCATGGTCTGCCTGTTGTTGGTGCTGGGAGGCCCCGGAGGTATCAACCCCGTGTGGCGGCGAAACGCCCCCGCCCTGCTCAAAAGTTCCCTGTTTTGGAGCCTGGCCGGTCTGTACCTGGTAATGCTGCTCTCGGCCTGGCAGACCGACGACTGGCCCTATTACCTCGAGCGGCTACGGGTCAAGGTGCCCCTGCTGCTGCTGCCCTTTGCCTGGGCGGGGGTAGACCGCGACTGGCTCGGGCCAATCCGCCGTCAGCTGATCTTTCGGTGGCTGCTGGTGGGGTTTACGAGCTTGGTGGTGGCCGGCGTGTTGGTGAACTACGCCCTGCACTTCCGGGAGATTAATGGGCTCATCGAACGCGGACAGGCCGTGCCGGTGCCCCGCGACAATCACATCCGCTTCAGCCTACTGGTGGCCCTCTGCGGGACAATCGGGATAGAAGGCTGGTTCCGGTTCCGGGACCGACTGCTCCTGGGGATGGCCCTGTTTTTGTTGCTGGCGCTCCATCTGCTGGCCGTGCGTTCCGGATTGGTTGCCGCTTACGCGGGCTACGGCCTTGTACTGGCGTGGACAGCATTTCTGCATAAAAACTATCGCCTGCTCGCGGGCAGTGCGGTAGCTATTCTGGCAATACCCGTCGCTGCCTACCTTACGCTGCCTTCTTTCCGGACGCGAATGGACTACATGCGGTACGAATTGTGGCACCGCGACGCTACCCAGGATGCGCGCCCGTACTCCGACGCGGGACGCATGGCCAGCATTCGGATGGGGGTGGAGATATGGAAAAAACACCCCGTTTGGGGGGTAGGCGTCGGCAACTTACAGCACGAAGTGGACGTCCGGTACGCGGCTCAATTTCCCGGCGAGGAACCCAAGCGTCCCCATAATCAATTCGTTACCGCCCTGGCGGGCGGCGGGGTGGTAGACCTCGCGGTCACCCTGGCCTGTTTTTTATCCCTTGGCTTCGGCGCGGGCAGGTGGCGGGATCCGTTATTTTTTAGCGGCTGGACGATCTTTTTCCTCAGTTGCCTGGTAGAAAATACGCTGGAAAGCTCGGTCGGGGTCACGCTCTTTACCTGTTTCACCCTTTTGCTGGCCTATCCACCGTGGCGGAAACCGGGATAAAGGGTCATTCCCCCGTCGATGTAGATGGTTGTCCCCGTGATATAGTCGCTGGCGTCACTGGCCAGGAAGACACACAGGTTGGCGACGTCCTCCGCCTGGCCGATCCGCCCGTAGGGGATGAGCGTAAGTAAGTTATTCAACGCTTCCTTGGTCTCCCAGGCGTCATGGTTGATCTCGGTCTGGATGGCGCCGGGGGAAATGGAGTTGACCCGTATTTTGTCGGCGGCGAGCTCCTGAGCGAGACTTTCCATCATCATCTTGACGCCTCCCTTGGCGGTAGCGTAGTTGACGTGGCCGGCCCAGGGAATGCGGTCGTGGACGCTGCTCATGCAAATGATGGTGCCGGAAGCGCGGCCGTGCCCGTGCACGCCCTTCTGCTGGAAGATTCTGGCGGCCTCCCGGCACACCAGGAACTGGCCGGTCAGATCCACATCGATCACTTTATTCCACTCTTGTAGTGTCATCTCGGTAAAGGCGGCATCGGCCTGGAGGCCGGCGTTGGAAACGACCACGTCCAGGTCACCGAAGGCATCCATGCATTCCTGAAAAAGGCGCTGGACGTCTGTCTCCTTCGATACATCCGCCTGCACCACGATCGCTTTTCCTCCCAGCTCCGAGATCAGTTTACCCACCTCGTGTGCCTCCTTGTCGCTGCTGTGGTAATTGACGACCACGTTCATGCCTTCCGCCGCCAGTCCGAGCGCACAGGCACGACCGAGCCCGGAACTGGAACCGGTGACGATGGCCGTCTGGCCGGATAGATTGATGTTCATGGCTGATATTTCCGGTGCAACGTTCGCGTACAGGCCGGGTTCGGTGGCCTATCGCAAATCACGATCCTTCCCCCCGAGGTAGCGAAAGCTGCGGAAAAACTTGTCCGAAGCCTCGCTGAGCCCCCGGCCCCCGGTGAGGGAAAAGGTCTTCAGCTCGTAATACCGCCGACCCACCACGAAGGCGAGGGTACGTGCGCTTGCCTCGCCGTCCTTGTAATCGATGCGCCAGATGCGGCCGGGGTAGGCGTCTACCTGGCGCTCGGTAGCATACACCACTTCGCCCCGCAGGGCTTCGGCGGCGGCTTCCTCGGTGGAGGTGAGGAACTCGGCAACCATCTCCGTGCTGTCCTGCCGCAGGCTCCCTTCGGGGTAATCCACATAGCTCAGCACGTAGATCACGTTTTCTGCCCGTTCCAACTCCGGTACCTTGAAGAAGTAGGTGTGGAACGCCTGCTCGCCCACCGCCGTCTCCAGGGTGTCGATCTTATGCTCGAACGTGCCCGGCGTCTCGATACGGAAGCGGCCATCGACGTCGTCGACCTGCTCCCAGCGGTGGTCTTCCTCCCAGCTTTTGGTGGGTTCGGTAACCTTGGTACGGTCGAGTTGGGCCGTCTGGGCCATCACGCTCGTTCCGCAGAGAAATAGAATCAGTCGCAGCATACACTATAGACACCGGGTACGCCGGCTGGGTTGGCTCCGCTACCGTAGCCGTCGCACCTGCGTCCGCGCCCCGATGGTAAAGGTGTCTGGATCACTGCCGCTCAGTCCACTCAGCGCGAGTAGTCCGGGTTGCTTACCCACCTCCAGGCTGCCCAGTCGGTCGTCCAGTTGCAGGGCTTCGGCACCGTTGAGGGTGGCCCACCGGAGAAGGTCGGCGAAGGGGACCGTGCTTTGGTACTTGCTGATGGTCTTTAGCTCCTCCAGAATATCGAGCTGCCAGTTGGAGGTCAGGCTGTCGGTGCCGATGCAGACTTTCGCGCCCGTGTCCAGGAAGCGCTCGTAGCGCGGCAGGCGGTTTTCAATGTAGAGGTTGGCGTTGGGACAGGTGGCCCAGTAGACGCCGTTTTGGCCCCACTCCCCGGCGGCACGGATGGCCTCCTTGGTGGTCAGGGTATTGTGCACGAACAGCGTCCGCTTCGTGGCATCCATCCGCTGCAGGGCGTGGAAAATGGAGGGGGTGCCCGGCGCCGTGAAGTCGTCCAGCGTCACCCCGAATCCGGCAAAGAAGGCTAGGAAGGGACCGGTACCCGCTTCAAAAAGCTCGTCTTCGGCCGCCGTCTCCTGGTTGTGGATGCTGACCGTCTCGGAGCCGGTGTTCAGGGAATTGATCATCGGGTAGAGCGCGTCGCTGACGGTGTACGGGGCGTGGGGGACCGCGCTTTTCGGCTCCGGCTGTCCTGCGTAGACCGCTGCGTACTGCGCTTTGGTCGCCTCCGCCCGGTGGCCCTGTAGGAAGTCGAAGTGCTCCACGAAGTTGTAGTAGGTGATGGGGCTCCTCCGCTTTACCTCGGCCGTATCGAGTTTGTTGCAGATGTCGCCCACGGCCTGGATGCCGGTTGCCCACATGAGCCGGTCCTGCTCTTCGATCGCTGCGTCGATCTGCTCCTGCGGAACCTCGCGTAGGGTCACCACGTCTACTAGGAAGGGAAGCAGCGTTTTCCCGGTTTGGCTCCTACCCTGCAAGTGACTCAGTTCCAGGTGACAGTGCGCATTGATGAAACCAGGGATTAAAATACCGTCCTCCCGACGGGGCGGGGTCGCGGGTGCCGCGTAATCGGGGGAGGCAGGATCCTGTATGTCCGCAATGCGCCCGTCGTCGTCCAGAGTGATGACACCATTCTTGATTGGGGGCTGGGCAATGGGGTAGAGGTAATCGGCGGTGTAGGAAGTCATGCCGCGAAGATAGCAGGCGGGTTAATTTTAGTAGCTTTCTGCCTGACCCGTCCACTATGCGCATTTTTACTCCCCTGGCTCTCCTGCTTTTTCTGT
This sequence comes from Chitinophagales bacterium, assembly GCA_038258275.1. Lineage (GTDB taxonomy): Bacteria > Bacteroidota > Bacteroidia > Chitinophagales > Saprospiraceae > Neolewinella. The sequence goes on from JBBSPZ010000024.1 coordinate 53,627, forward strand.
TTGCCTGCAATGCCGACCCCAAGTCGCCGGACGCCATCGACGGTCCGCAGACCGTCAGCGTGCAGCCCGATTCCCTAGACCCCGAGCGGCTGGAACCGCCGGACGTACTCTTTGGCGACTTGTTTAAGCGGGTACAGATGGACCAGGTTTTTGCCGACGGGAAAACCTTCGTGGACATGATCCCTAAGCGCAGCGCCGCGGAGATCATGGCGGATTACGACCATCAGCAGGGTACCGAAACTTTCGACCTCAAGACTTTCGTGGAGGCCAATTTCGATCCGCCGGCCAGTCCTAACAGCGGTTTCACCACCGACGGCAGCAACTCCATCACCGAGCACATCGCTGCCCTCTGGCCGGTACTGACCCGCAGCGCCGGGAGCGACGAAGGCAGCGCGGGCAGCCTGCTCGTCCTGCCGGAAGCCTACGTGGTACCCGGCGGTCGTTTCCGGGAGGTCTACTACTGGGACAGTTACTTCACCATGCTGGGACTGGCTGCCGCCGGGCGGGATACCCTCGTGCGCGATATGGTCGAAAACTTCGCCTACCTCATCGATCAGGTAGGCTTCATTCCCAACGGCAACCGCACCTATTATTTGACGCGCTCCCAGCCGCCCTTCTTTGCGCTGATGGTCGATGTGCTGGCGGGTGTCGAGGGGGACGAGGTTTACATCGAGTTTCTCGAGGAACTTCAGGCCGAGCACGCCTTTTGGATGCAGGGAGAGGACGAAGTGGGGCCCGGCGACCAGGCCGTCAATCACGTCGTCTGGCTGGCCGACAGCACCGTACTCAACCGCTACTACGACGCCGGCGACCGGCCGCGCGCCGAGAGCTACCGGGAAGACGTGATGACCATCCGCGAAAGCGCGCGCGACAGTCAGACCGTGGCCCGCCACCTGCGCTCCGGCGCCGAATCCGGCTGGGACTTTTCCGCCCGCTGGTTTGCCGACGGGGAGAACATCAGCTCCATCCAGACCACCGAT
>JBBSPZ010000025.1:0-54205 GCA_038258275.1 Chitinophagales bacterium
ATCTGGCAAGGGTAGGACGCAGCTTTTCGCGGTTAAGCAAACACCAGACTATACCCTAAACACATTGGCCAGAGGAACCCGGCACGCTAGTGGGCTGTCAACCTTAAATCTTGGGATTATCTGCGGCATTTTTCGGCGGGAGGCTTCGTTCCAAAATCACTTCCGTAGCTACGGCTATGCAAGCAATTTTGCGCCTCGCCTTCCACCAAAATCTACCAGCACCTAACCCTAATCTTAAGGATTGACAGCCCACTAGGCCGGTAACGCGCGTTCACTGGTGAGAATTCGCCCGCCCGGCTTACTTCGTCACCCGATACACCTGCTTGTCTACTCCTACGCCCTTTATCGTCAGGGACGTCCAGGCGTCGGGCAGGATGGGATTTTTCTGCACGATACCGTCTTCGGTAATGTCCAGCCCGGCAAAGCCGAATAGTACGGTCTGCAACATGCCCCCCGCACCGGTGGCAAAGTAGGAGTGATTGGCCGTGGCGGTCTCGGACAGGGCCCCGAAGGGTGGCTGTTGGTTGGGCACGTAACTCTCCTTGAACAGGCGGAAGGCGTTTTCCGCGTCCCCCCTGCGGGCGTAGAGGATGGCGAAAACGGACTTGCCCATTGCCGGACCTTCGGGAGCGAGCCGGGGTTCGTAGTACTGCAGATCCTGGAGAATAGTGTCGGGATGGCTGACCAGGTTCAGCGGATAGGAGAGCAGGTTCGCATCGGCCTGCTTGATGATCGCGCCGGCGTAGGCGCTGTGTTCACGGGTCGTGCCGTCCGGGAATTTCAGTATCCGGAGGTGGGAGGCGACCTGCTGCCACCTAGGATCGGGTTCCAGCTGCAGTTCCCGGGAAGCGGCGACCGCGAACTCGAGGGCCGTGATCGCGGCACCGTTGGTGAAGGCATTGTCGTCGACGTTCGGCGCGAATTCATTTGCCCCGACCACGTTGTTGATGGAGTAGGTGCCGTCGTCGTTGGCGGTGACCCGGCTGACCCAGAAGTCGGCGACTTCCCGCATCAACGGGAACCCTTTTTCGGCCAGCCACCGGAGGTCCCGGGTAACGCGGTAGTAGTTCCAGAAGGCGATGCCGATGTCGGCGGTAATGTGGTGCTCGAAGGGACCGGTCAGGGCAAACGGCGGGGTGGCCTCCTCGCCGGTAGCGTCGCTCTCCCAGGGGAACATGGCCCCCCGGTAGCCGTAGTTCACGGCCCGTTGTTTGGCGGGGGCCAGCCGGTCGGAGCGGTAGTTGACCAGCGAGCGGGCAATATCCTGGTTCAGCAGGAGCAGCGGCGGGAACATCCACAGCTCGGTGTCCCAGAAAATGTGTCCGTTGTAGGGCACCTGCACCGACAGCCCCATGGGCGCGATGCTCAGGTCGGAATCCCCGCGTCCGAACGCGTAGAGGTGGTAGAGGGCCAGGCGGACATCCTGCTGCGATTGCAGGTCCCCCTCAATGACGATATCCCCCTCCCACAGTTCCGCCCACCGTTCCCGGTGCGCCCCGAGGAGCACCTCCCGCGAATTCAGCAGGTTGAAGATGACCATGCGCTCGGATTCCGATTTCGGGTCGGAAAAGTTCTGGGTGGTGCACTGGGCTCCGGTCCAGGCAAATTCGAGCGTTTCCCCCTGAGGAACGGGCAACTCCCAGGACAAGGTATTCTCGTAGTCGGAAACCACCGTATGCGTGAGTACGGGCCGCTGGTCCTCGCGGGAGGAATTGATCGCGTGCCAGATGAAGGTGCCGGAAGTACTTACGGTATGCTTGCCGAACGGACTTTCCGCCACGGATTGCAGGATCGGCATCGTCGTCTCCACGTCCCGCAGCACCTGAAAGCGGTTTTCGGGGAGTTGGTAGGTCTCCGGGATCAGGATCTTACCGGCAACCCTCACTTCGATATTCTGCCTGGCCTCGATGGCTACGTCCAGGTACCCCGAGTAAGGCACGTTGCGCAGGGCGTAGACCGTGCACGAAACCCGGGCCTTTTCCCCCAGGTCGAAGGAGGTCGTCAGGGCCGCGTTTTGCATGTCCATGGTCTGCTTCCAGTTGGTGATGTTCGCCGCGGTGACCGCTTCCCCGTCGATGGACAGGTCCAGGTTCCCAAAATTCATCCCGAGGAGTACCTGGCTCACCTTGAGCAAGGGGTCCACGTCGTACACGTTGTTGAGTACCACGTGCTGAATTTCCAGTGGCTTCTCGGAGGTGAGCATGCCGATCCGGCCGTTGGCGATGGCCAGCCCCGTATAGTCGGTGGGAGAATCCGTAGTGATGTGCCAGCCGTCGTTTTGGGCGTTCACCCACGAGGCCGACAAGAGGAGGAGGAAAAGCAGGTACCGTCGTGGATGCGGTGGGTGCATGATCGGATAAGTTGAACAAGGTGAGAAACTGGTAAAGACCCGAGCTGTACCCGGAACTCCGACCTCTTAGAATCCAAATTAAGGTCCGGTGAAGGAAGGCTGCTGAGGGGTGGTCCATCCCCGGCGGCAGGCAGGTAAATGTACTCCTACTTAACCGTCCGCCGGACCCGTTCGGGCCGTTCGGCTTTCCGCAGCAGCAGCAGCTGGTTTTCTCCGGCGGCGGCGCGCAGGTGCGGAATACCGTAGTCATCGGATTACGGTCCCGGAACGGCTAGTGTCCGAACTAGTCGTATAGCCGGTTGGCCCGGCGTCCCGCTTGCGCTTCCTCCGCGTTTGGGTACTTCCCTTACCAATCAATGAACGATACGCCGACGCCCAGGGTAGTCTGCCGGTGATTGTAATCGATCAGCGTCTCCCCGTAGCCCGTCGACGCCTGCACCTGGATGCGCACCTGTCCCCGTATCGGGAATACCCAGTTGAGCTGGCTGCTGCCCCGGTGGAAATACTTGCCGCGCAGCGGGTGGGTCGCCACCAGGTAAAACTGGTGACGGCCGGCCCCGTAGGCCACGGTCAGCTCTCCCCGGCCGATGTAGTCGGTGATCCCGGGGTTCTCGTCGTCCTCGTCCGGGAGCCGGATCCAGGGCCGGAGCACGATCATCCAGTGGGGGCGTTCGAGGGCCATATGGAACATCACCCGGTTCCAGCTGCGCGAGCGGGGGAGGGAGCGTCCGTTGGACTGGTGGTTCAGGGCGGTCCCCAGCGTGCGCGCGCGAAAGCCCAGCACCCGGAAGTCGATGGGGAAATTGAGAATCAGCTCCGGTTCGTAGTTGAGCTCGCGGAAGGGGCGGGACACCTCGGTGTTGTAGATCTGCCAGTGTGCCTTCTGGGTGTAAGCCATCCACAGGTCGCCGTAGCCCCAGAAGATGGTCTGGAGGATCTTGGTCTTGAAACTCAGCTGGAACTTGGCTTCGTAGTTGTTGTAGTCCACTGCATCCGGTACCGAATAGACCGGATTCAGGCTCGTGGGCCGTACGTTGGGATTATTGGACCAGCGCCCCGCCGTCAAATAAAAGGGCTTGTAGTACGTCAGCCGCAGCACCCCCTTCCGGGAGGCCGAGTCCAGCTCCCACCGCTCGGTGACGCTGTGGAGCCGCGCCGGATCCTCCTCGATCATGGTCTGGGCCGCTGCGGGCGGGGAGTGGTACGCGCAAAGCCCCAGGAGGAGGCAGAGCCGGTTACGTAGGTGTCTTTTCATAGCTACTTATCAGTCATTCTCGGGCCGCGGCAGGCAGCCAACTCACTTAGAACTATCCCGCGAAACCGTATCGCGACGCTCTTCCGGCAGCTGTAGCAAGTTGCGCAGTTCAAATTTCAGCGTTTCATCCGCCGGCAACTGCAGGAGTCTTTCCTCGCCGTTCCAGAAGGCCGGATCGTCGCGGATCTTTAACTCCGACATCGGCTCCGCCCCGACCAGCCGCCTTCCTTTTCTATACGCTTTGATTTCCCGCGGATCGGTCACTACGTCGGTCACGTAGAAGAAAATATTGAAGACGCGGGGAAATTGTTGGAAGTCTTCCCCGAGCGCCCAGCTGAAACTCGACCGCTGGGGATAATACTTTCCGTCCACTTGCTGATACGCTGTATAAATGATCGAAGTTTCCGTGGGGGACCAGCCCCTGATCTCCAAAATGGCGTAATTCGTTTTATTGATCACGGCTTCCCCAAAATAATCACCCGGACCGGGATAATTGCCGGGCGCTCCCGCGCATGAACCAGCGAATCGATGGTATAGCGAATACGCAGCAGGGTATCCCTACCGTCGAAATATTCCCCTACTTGCTGAAAGGTGAGGTGATGCAGGTCTTCTCCGCCTTCGATACCGAGGAAGTTGCCGGGGGATTGGAAGTATACCGGATTTCCTAACCAATCGTACCCTCCCGTCATAAACCCCTGGCGGTCGAAAAATTTCCGGATTTGTGGAGGCACTGCCTCCGTCCCGTTTTTCACCCGCAGCTGGTCGACCCAGGTCTGATTACGCTTTCGATCCCGAAAGTTCGTTCCGGAATACGGGGTGTCCCGGATCGTCAGGTACCCCTCGTTCAGCTGGGCGAAACCCGCATTCGTGGCAAAGTAGGAACGGTGGTAGGCCTTGATTAGGTAGTCCTCCGCCCCGTAATTTTTCGGCACTTTCTGGAGGGCACGGTGCATCAGTTTTCGCAGCCCCAGGTCAGAGAGCACGATGACCCCCGGCAGCTCCACGAACTGGGTTTCCAGTTGGCGTTTAGCCAATCCGTCTATCCTACGGCGGGACGGGGGAGCGCGTCCGCCAGGTCCACGAACTTCGTCTGGTAGGCTATCGAGGTAAACGCCAGGCTACCCCGGTACCGCTCCGTACTGTCGAGGGTGATGGTGTATTCTCCCAGCTCGTTGGTCAATACTCGCTTCGATTGGTTGTCCTTCAGGAATACGCTGGCGAAAGGAACCGGCTCACCGGTGACGTCGTCTACCACATAGCCGGTGACGCGGTACTGGGCCCCAAGGGAGCCGTAGAGCAGACAGAATAGGAGGAGCAGGCGCATCGTAACAGGCTTTGGCCCATAAGGTAGGGTAAAAATCTACTCATATTTTAGTGCGGCGGGGCGCGGGTGCAGGGGGCGGCGGCCCAACCTTCAGGCCGGAGTTTGCCGCCCGGGGATTCCCCCGGCCATCCCGCAGGGTATCCGCAGCGGAGGGGGCTAACTTTGCCCCATGGAGTCCCTCACCAAAATTCGTATCTGCCTGCTTATCGTGATGCTCGAACTCTTCATCGTAGGGGTTACGGCCTTTCCCCTGCTCGTTCGGGGGGATTTGCATCGCGCCGCTGTGGGTGGCGATCCGGGAAGTGCAGAAGTTGGAAAGATTGGAGAAGCTAATCGGAAGTCAGGCGGGTACACGGGTGCGGGAGCTTACTACAAGGCCTTCAGCAAGGCCAGGGATTCCTGCGCCCCGGCCCGCTTGGCGTAGTCGCTAGCGGTCAATCCTTCGGTGTCGGTCAGCGATGGATCAATCATTCCTTGCTCAATCAGCGCAGCTTGCCCAACACTTTCCGTACAACTGAGTAACAGGAACAGAAGAGCAAAGAATAAGGATAGCTTCATGGATGAGTGCGTAAGGTGGAGAATGGGTTCCGGAGCAGAACGCATAATGTTGAGTTAGCGACCTGAGGGTGGTGTGGGATCAAAATAGCAAGTAAATCGGCGTTCGAATGATCAGTCTGCTGTTGGCCGAGCGTTACCTGATTAGATAGTGTGTTATACCACGTCCCCCTCAAAGTAATCCGTATCCACTCGCTTCACGTGGTAAGTCTCGCGGATGGAGACGCCCACGTTGTAGTCGATCATGAGCTGGGTAAGCTCGTTGCCGTCGATGAGGACGATGCGGTAGTCAATGCGCTCGAGGTAGTCGCGGGCGGTGCTGGCAAAGGTGGAAGTGGTTATGAAGATGCCCTTGCGCACGCCGTGGGGTGCCAACGCGCCGATGAAGCGCTGGATCTCGGGTCTACCGATCGCCGTGGTGTCATAGCGCTTCGCCTGGATGTAGATGCTATCGAGCCCGAGCTTGTCCTGATTGATGACGCCGTCGATGCCGCCGTCGCCGGTCGCCTGGGTGACCATGCCGTTCTCGGCCTTCGCACCGCCATAGCCCATGGCGATCAACAAATCGACCACCAGTTGCTCGAAGAACTGGAAGGTATTGGCCTTGATCTTTTCCAGGAGCTCGTCGGCAACGGCCTTGCGGATGCTTTTGTAGGCGGTGGCCAGGCGAATTTCCGGCGTGTCCTGCTCGGTAAGCAAGGGGGAACTGCTTGAGGACGTGTTCTCTTCTTTCGAGCTCTCGCCAGTACCGTCGACGGAATGAAAGGCTTTAAACTCATCGGAGTAATCCGTCAAAAATTTCACGCCCAGCCGGCCCTTGGTGGACCTCAGGACGCTCTTTCCTTTCTCCGTGATCTTCACGTAACCCCGGGCGGGCTGCTCCACCAGATCCGCCTTTTTCAGGTAGGTCTTTGACCACGCAATACGGTTGTGGTAAGTCAGTTGCTTTCCGCTGGGGATTTGCTCCTGCCGTGCCTTTTCACTCAGTTCAAAATGATCGGCGAGCGATTCGTACAGGTCACGGACATGAAAGGTTTCTCCGTTGCTGATTGCTTCCAGCAGCGGCCGGAAAAAGGTCTGAAAATCGGGTACGGTATCAGTCATGGCCTTCGATATCTTTGGTTTCATACTCCTCCACACTCAGCCCAAACTCCGGATCCACCACCAGCACCTCGGCGTGGGGGAGGCCGTAGAGGGGGTAGACTAGGCGGTCGATCTGGGCTTCGAGGGAGGTGGCGGCGCGGGCGACCTTTTCCTTGTGGTAAGCTTTGTTTAGGGACTTTTGGGGGGATAGGCTGGGGTGCCGGAGCATGACTGGCGTGAAAGTACGCTGCTCGGGTGGTTTGGCTTAGGGTGCCGCCGGCTGTCCCGTAGGGCGTCCACAGAGTTACAGGTTAGGGCCGATGTTGGCCACCAGGTAATAAAAGGTTCCGTCCAGCTGGAACAGGGTGACCCGTTACGGGCAGTTGTCCTCGGGGATGTCTTCGCTCAGTTCCAGGCGCTTGATGAGCTGTTCGCGGCAATCGGTGGAGGGACGGGTGGGCATTTTAAGGATCCAGACACCCAGAGGGTGGCTCCGCGCCAACCCTCCGAGGTCTTGCCGCTCACCGGGACCTCGGAGCGTGCCCTAGCACCTCCGAGTGGGTAGTCAGTTGCTCCCACCCCACCCGCCCAAAACCGCCTGAAAAAAAGTCACCCAACCCCCAACACAGCCTGACAAAAATTCCGATACTACACGCGGGCGCGTAGTTTGCCTTTAGTATGCGTGCACGCCTGCGAACCCGGAAATACCAGCTCCCGGTTCTCCAGTAGGCGCTAACTTGAAAACAAAATGCTGTCCGGCCCGAGTGTCCATGATCCTCGCCGGCAGCCACCAACATAAAGAATCTATGAATTTCAACAACTTCACCATCAAAAGCCAGGAGGTGCTCCAGCGGGCCAGTGAGATCGCGGTGGGCAACCAGCAGCAGTCCATCGAGCCGGCGCACCTCCTGAAGGCGATCTTTGAGGTGGACGAGAGCGTGACGCCCTTCCTGTTCAAGAAGCTGGCCGTTAACTTCACCGCGATCCGCTCCGCCATCGACAGCATCGTGGCCGGGGTGCCCAAGGTGACGGGTGCCCAGCAGGTGCTCAGCCGCAGCGGCGTGGAGCTGGTGCAGCAGGCCAACCTCGCCGCCAAGGAGATGAACGACGAGTTCGTCTCGATCGAGCACCTGGTGCTGGGTGCCCTGAAGATCAACGCCCCGGCCACCCAGGTCCTGAAGGACGCCGGCGTGCGCGCCAAGGAACTCAAACTCGCCATTGAAGAACTGCGGGGCGGGAAGCGGGTCACGTCCAACAGCGCCGAGAACGCCTACAACTCCCTGGAGAAGTACGCCATCAATCTCAACGAGCGGGCCCGCAACGGCAAGCTCGACCCCGTCATCGGCCGCGACGAGGAGATCCGCCGCGTCCTCCACATCCTCGCCCGCCGCAGCAAGAACAACCCGATCCTGATCGGCGAGCCCGGCGTCGGCAAGACCGCCATCGTAGAGGGCCTCGCCCACCGCATCGTCAACGGCGACGTGCCTGAGGACCTGCGCGAAAAGGACATTTACAGCCTCGACATGGGGGCGCTCATCGCGGGTGCCAAGTACCAAGGCGAGTTCGAGGAGCGGCTGAAGGCCGTGATCAACGAGGTCACCCAGGCCGACGGACAGATCTTCCTCTTCATCGACGAGATCCACACCCTGGTGGGGGCCGGCAAGGGGCAGGGGGCCATGGACGCCGCCAACATCCTCAAGCCCGCCCTCGCCCGTGGGGAACTCCGCGCCATCGGTGCGACCACCCTGGCCGAGTACCAGAAGCACTTCGAGACCGACAAGGCCCTCGAACGCCGCTTCCAGCAGGTGACGGTCAACGAGCCGAACGAGGAGGACGCCATTTCCATCCTGCGCGGACTTAAGGAGCGCTACGAGACCCACCACAAGATCAACATCCTGGACGAGGCCGTCGTCGCCGCCGTACAGCTCTCGGAGCGCTACATCACCGACCGCTTCCTGCCCGACAAGGCCATCGACCTGATCGACGAGGCCGCCGCCCGCCTGCGCCTGGAGATGAACTCCATGCCCGAGGAGCTCGACGAGATCGAGCGCCGCATCCGCCAGCTCGAGATCGAGCGGGAGGCCGTCAAGCGCGAGAACGACAGCAGCAAGATCGACCGCATCAGCCACGACCTCGGCAACCTCGAGGAGCGCCGCAACGAGCTGCGCGCCCAGTGGGAGACCGAACGCGAGGTGGTGCTGGGCATCCAGCAGTCGAAGCAGCGCATCGAGGAACTGAAGAACGAAGCCATGCGCCTGGAGCGCGCCGGCGACTATACCAAGGTAGCCGAGATCCGCTACGGCCAGATCCCCGCCATGGAGGCCGAACTGAAGGGCTTCAACGCGCGCCTGGTGGAGATGCAGTCCAACGCCAAGATGCTCGTCAAGGAAGAGGTCGACAGCGAGGACATCGCCGAGATCGTCGCCCGCTGGACCGGCATCCCCGTCACCCGCATGCTCGAGAGCGAGCGGGAGAAGCTGCTCCACCTCGAGGAGGCCCTGCACCAGCAGGTGGTGGGACAGGACGAGGCCGTTGAGGCCGTCGCCGACGCCATCCGCCTCAACCGCACCGGCCTGAACAACCAGGACCGCCCGATCGGCTCCTTCCTCTTCCTCGGCACCACCGGGGTAGGCAAGACGGAGCTGGCCAAGGCCCTGGCCGACTACCTCTTCAACGATGCCGACATGATGACGCGCATCGACATGAGCGAGTACCAGGAACGCCACTCCGTGAGCCGCCTCGTGGGCGCGCCTCCGGGCTACGTCGGCTACGAGGAGGGCGGACAGCTCACCGAAGCCGTGCGCCGCAAGCCCTACAGCGTCGTGCTGCTCGACGAGATCGAGAAGGCCCACCCCGACGTGTTCAATATCCTGCTGCAGGTGCTGGACGACGGCCGGCTGACCGACAACAAGGGCCGGGTCGCCAACTTCAAGAATACGATCATCATCATGACCTCCAACATCGGTTCGGAGGTGATCCGGGAGAAGTTCTCCCAGATCACCCCCGGCAACGAGGAGGAGATCATCGAGGAAACCAAGGAGACCCTCTTCAACGTTCTGAAGCAGACCGTCCGCCCTGAATTCCTCAACCGCATCGACGACGTGGTGATGTTCCGTCCGCTGGGCCGGGGCGATATCCGTCAGATCGTGGAGCTGCAGCTCGGGGAGGTCAAGCACCTGCTGAGCGAGCAGGAAATCACCCTGACCGTGGCTCCCGAGGCCATGGACTGGCTGGCCGCCGAGGGGTACAACCCCGAGTTCGGTGCGCGTCCGCTGAAGCGGGTCATCAAGAAGCGGGTACTGCGGGAACTCTCGAAGCAGATGCTGGCGGGCGACGTGAAGCCCGGATCGCAGATCGTGCTCGATGTTTTCGACGACGTGGTGGTCTTCCGGCAGGCCCGGGCCGGAGAGCGCGTAACTGCCGAAGCGCCAGTTGTGTAACCCCAGGGTCAGCATCCGGTTAAAATTTGTTAAGGCCGTTCCCCCGCACCAACTAAAGTTGCCGGGGAACGGTCTTATTGCAGTGCTTTCTGCCACCAATAACCTTCTCTGAAGTATAAACAAACCATAAAATGAAAAAACTACTGTTAGTCGTTTTGGTCGCCGTGCTCGGCGGCCTGATTGCCCTGGGCGGTGCCAATTACCTGGGATGGGGCCAAACCAAATACGTTAAGGTCGACGGTACGCCCGCCAGCTACACCGACTTCGTCGATGTGGCCCCCGGTACCCGTGTCGTCCCCGCCCCGATCGAAGGGTTTGTCGTCGCGGCGGAACGCTCCCTGCCGGCCGTCGTACACATCAAGGCCAGCAAACGCGCCGAAGGCTACGCCGGCGGCGGTGGGCAGATGCCCTTCGGCATCGATCCCGGTCAGATCCCCGATGGCCTGCGCGACCTCTTCGGCAATCGCGGCCAGGGCGGCGGTCAGGACGGGGAGATGCCCCTTCAGCAGGGCTCCGGCTCCGGCGTTATCATCAGTGCCGACGGCTACATCGTCTCCAACAACCACGTGGTGGAAGGAGCCGAAACCCTCGAGGTCATCCTCAACGACGAGCGCAGCTACGTCGGCAAGGTGATCGGTACCGACCCGACCACCGACATCTCCCTGATCAAGATTGAGGAGACCGGCCTGACCCCGATCAAGTTCGCCAGCAGCGACAACGTGAAGGTCGGCGAGTGGGTCGTGGCCGTGGGTAACCCCTTCAGCCTCACCAGCACCGTCACCGCCGGTATCGTATCCGCCAAGGGACGCAACATCAACATCGTAGCCCGCAGCGCCGGACAGATGGCCATCGAGTCCTTCATCCAGACCGACGCCGTGGTCAACCCCGGCAACAGCGGCGGCGCCCTGGTCAACCAGAACGGTGACCTGATCGGCATCAACACCGCCATCAGCAGCCCCACCGGGGTATTCGCCGGCTACAGCTTTGCCGTTCCTTCCGATATCGTGAAGAAGGTGGCCGAAGACCTGCGGGAGTTCGGTGTTGTACAGCGTGGTTTGCTGGGTGCCAAGATCCAGCAGCTGAATACCAGCCTGGCCCAGGAGAATGACATTGACCGCAGCAATGGCGTCTACATCGCCGAGGTCATGCCCGGCAGTGCCGCCGAAGAGGCCGGCATCAAGCAGGGCGACGTCATCCTCAGCGTCGACGGCGTGACCACCCTCCGCAACAGCGTACTGCTGGAGCAACTGGGTCGCCACCGCCCCGGTGACAAAGTCTCCATTAAAGTGGACCGTGACGGAAGCGAGCGCGACTTTACCGCCGTACTGAAAAACTCCGACGGCAATACCGACGTGGTACGCCCCGAAGAGCAACCCGCAGCCGTCGCTGCGTTGGGTGCCCAATTTGAGGACCTCAGCCCGGAACAGTTGAAAGAGTTGAACATCGGGGGTGGAGTAATTGTCTCCGGCCTTGAAAACGGCCTGCTTACCGAGCAGACCCGCGTTCGCCCCGGCTTCGTCCTGACGAAGGTCGACGGCCGCAAGGTGGAAAACGTAGACCAGCTCCAGCGCCTGCTGAAGGACGGTAAGGGCACCGTAGCCCTCGAAGGAATCTACCCCGACGACCCCTCCCGTACCTACAGCTACGCCATCGTCCGCTAACCGGAATTCCCACCGGATAAATTGAATTGCCACGGGGCGACACCTAGCACGGGTGCCGCCCCGACGGCATTATACACCCGCCATGAACGTCCTCTTGTTTCTCCTCACGATGTTCGCTGCCCCCGCCCCGCCGGCGGGAGGCGACAGCGTAGCCACCCTGGTCCTGCAAGTCGACAATATCGAGCTGGGCCAGGGCACCCTCTGGGTCGGCATCTACGAGTCGCCGGCCGATTTCCTGAACCGCGACAAGTGCCGGCTCGAACAGCGGAAGGTGACCGGGACGGGCCGCAAAGAGGTGCGTATCGACGGACTCGTGGTGGGCAGGACGTACGCCATTGCCGTATTCCAGGACGCGAACGACAACGGGGAGCTCGATACCAACTTCCTGGGCCTGCCGGCCGAGCCCTGGGCCATGAGCCGGCCCCTGCGCAGCTGGTTCCGCAAGCCGCGCTTCGAGGAGATGAGCTTTGTCTTCCGGCCGGAAGAGGGGCTGCCACCGCTCTACCTTCACTGAGCGCATCGTACCTTCGCCGGCTAGTATGGCGCGTTTATGAGTATCAAAGTTGGCATCTTTTTTGGCGGACCCTCCCGGGAGCGGGAAATCTCCTTTGCCGGGGGCCGGACCGTGTACGATAACCTCGACAAGTCGCTGTTCGAAGCCGTACCCATCTTCGTCGATAGCTTCCGCCGCTGGTACCTGCTCGACTGGCAGTACCTCTACCGCGGCAGCATCCGCGACTTCTTTCCCCCGGTAGCCCTCGCGCCCGAGAGCGCCCACGGCTTCCAGGTGTACCAGGAAAGCCTCGGCCCCCAGGATGCCCTCTCCCTCGACGAGATGGGCCGTCACGTCGGCCGCCTCCTGCGCCGCGACGAGCTGCCCGACCTCATCGACATCGCCTTCCTGGCCCTCCACGGCGAGTACGGAGAGGACGGACAACTGCAGCGCGAACTCGAATACGCCGGCGTCCCGTACACGGGCAGTGGCGTCAAGGCCAGCGAGATCGGTATGGACAAAGCCGTGCAGAAAGAACTCATGGCCGCCGCCGGCTATCCCTCGCCGCCCATCCTGGTGATCGAGCGCGGGGCCTTCGGCGACACCGCCATCGAGGAACTCTTCCGCCGTTCCGAGGAAACCATCGGCTGGCCCATGGTCATCCGCCCCGCTCGCCAGGGCAGCAGCATCGGGGTCTACATCCTTAAAGAGGAGGAAGGACTGGCCGGCTTCGAGCAGGCCGTCAATGCCGCGTTCTTCCGCGAAAACCTGTTGTTGCAGGATTACGCCGACCGGAGTCCGGCCGACCGCATCGAGTACGTGCGCCACCTCAGCGACCTCCGCGACGGCATCGCCTTTCCCCTGGACGCCCAGCGCGGCGATCACCGCCTCACCCTCTACACCCCGGACGACCTCCACGCCTACCTCGAGGAGGCCGCTGCCGACGGCGGCTACCCCCTCGTCGTACTCGACGGCCACCAGAGCGAGGAGCGCGTCCTCGTCGAGGGATTCATCACCGGCAAGGAGTTTTCTACCATCGTCCTGCGCAAGCCCGACGGCGGGGTAGTGGCCCTGCCGCCCACCGAGATCGTCAAGTACGCAGGCGAGCTCTTCGACTACCGGAGCAAGTACCTGCCCGGCCGCAGCCGCAAGGTGACGCCCATCGACCTGCCCGCCGCCGCCATTACTGAGATCCGCCGCGAGACCGAGCGGCTCTTCACTGAGCTCGGCTTTGCCGTATACGCCCGCATCGACGGCTTCTACACGCCGGAGGGCAGGATCTACCTCAACGACCCCAACACGACCAGCGGCATGATGCCCTCGTCGTTCTTCTTCCACCAGGCGGCCGAGATCGGCCTGAGCCCCTCCCAGTTCCTCACTTACATCATCCGCACCAGCCTGCAGGAGCGGGAAGACGACGAACTGGGTGCCCAGCTCGACCGGCAACTGGAAGCCCTGCGCGCGGGCGCGGGTGCCAAGGAACGGGTAGCGGTGCTCCTTGGGGGTACGAGCTTCGAGCGCCACATCAGCGTGGAAAGCGGCCGCAATATCTACGAGAAGCTGAGCTCGAGCGAGGACTTTCGGCCCCTGCCGCTCTTCCTCACCACCCCCCTGACCGGGAAGCAAGCCAACTACGACTTCGCCCTCTACCAGCTGCCGGTCAACCTCCTGCTGAAGGACAATGCCGACGACATCCGCGACAAGCTGGCCCACCCGGATGAACATCCCGCCATCGCGGAGATCCGCCGTTCGTGCGCGGGCATTACCGACCGCTACGCCGATCCCGATGTCGTATTCCACCCGGTCTACATCCCCCTCGACGCGCTGCCCGAGGTGGCCGACGCCGTCTTCATCGCCCTCCACGGCCGCCCCGGGGAAGACGGACAGGTGCAGCGCCACCTCGACCGCCTGGGACTTCCTTACAACGGGTCCGGACCGGAGAGCTCCTCCGTAACCATTGACAAATACGCTACCCTGCAGGCCCTCTACGACGGGGGGCTGCCCGTGACCGAGCAGTGGCTGGCCGACCGCCACGACTATCTGCTCAACGCCGAGGGCTTCTTCGACCGCGTCGAGGCCAGGTTTGAGTACCCGCTGATCGCCAAACCGGTCGACGACGGCTGCAGCTCCGCCGTCAAGCTGCTCCGCCGCCGCGCGGAGCTGGTCGCTTACTGCCGCCTGACCTTCCAGCCGGGAGGCAATAAGGAGCAGGAGGCCCGCCAGGTCCTTAAGCTGAGCGAAAAAGAAGAGTGGCCGCTGGGCAAGTCCACCATCCTCTTCGAATCGGCCATCACCGCCGAAGGCGCGGGGAAATTCCTGGAGATCACGGGCGGTATGCTCACCCATTACGGGGAGGACGGGGAGCTTTACTACGAAGTATTCGAGCCCAGCGAGGCCCTGGCCGGCGGGGAAGTCCTCAGCCTCGAAGAAAAATTTTTGGCGGGGGAAGGACAAAACCTCACCCCCGCCCGCCTGGCCACCGGCCGCTATGGGTATGACTACGTGGCTTCCCGCGTCAAGACCGAGCTAGAGCGGGCCGCGCGCCTGCTCGGGGTGGAGGGCTACTGCCGCATCGATGCCTTCGTACGCGTCTACGAAAGTGGCAAAGTGGAAACCATCGTGATCGAGGTGAACAGCCTGCCCGGCATGACGCCGGCCACCGCCATCTTCCACCAGGCGGCCATTGCGGGCTATCAGCCCTACCAATTTATCGCCGCCATCCTGCGTTTTGCGCAGGAACGGACCCGCCGGGCGGTTACTGCGCCGGTGGTGCCGCGGCGGGAACCGGAACCCATCGCTCCCGCCCGGGCTTCCTCCGCACCCGCGGCCGCGCCTACCGAAAATCCCCTCCTGGTCATGGTCAAGAACGTTGTCGCGGCCGTACTCTTCCTGACGCTGCTCTTCTTCGTGCTCCGCACGAGCCTCAACGCCTACACCAACCACGGCAAGAGCATGGCCATTCCTACCTTCGAGGGCATGCAGATCGACCAGGCGCGGGAGGTGGCGGACGATCAGGGGCTCAACATCGACGTCACCGTCGGCCCCTTCGACCCCGCTAAGCCCGCCGGACTGGTCGTGCAACAGCAACCCCGCGTCGGCAGCCGCGTAAAGAACAACCGCACGGTGTACCTCACCATTTTGAGTGAAGACGCCCCGGAAGTGGCCCTGCCCAGCCTCGTCGGCAACTACGACTACAACCAGTACGTGCGCCTGCTGAAGGTGAAGAATATCCGCTTCCAGATCCGGGAGCGGCAATTCGACGCCAAACAGGAAGACGGTACGATCCTGTATCTCTACTACGACGGCAGGAAGATCACCGACGAGGACCTGCGTCAGGGCGTGAAGGTGCCGATGGGCAGCACGGTCGATTTCGTGATCACCGAGCGACGGGGCAGTAAGGTGGAATTGCCCGACTACCGCTGCCAGCAGTTCGGGACGGCCGAGTTCGCCATCACCGGCAGCCAGCTCGTCATCGGCCGCGTCAAGGGGGAATTTACGGAACGTTACCAGGCCTACATCGTCAGCACCGACCCCGCGGCGGGCACCGTGATGGAGACCGGCGAGAAGGTGAATCTCGTACTCAGCGACGCCCCGCCGGCCGGCTGCGAGTAATTCCCGCGCCGTTGCCGCGTTTAGTTCTTGCTAACCGACACTTATGAAACGCATTCTACTTCCGGTCTTCGTGCTGCTCGCCCTGGGTGGTCTCCACGCCCAACGCATCGTGCCCCTGATGGAGCACCCGCAACTGCAGGAGGGGCCCCGGCCGGCGGAGGTGTCGTTTCGCGCCGAATGCGGCAACCCCGACCTGCCCGGTATCGAGCGCATCCTGACGAGCGGCAGCCGCGCCGTGCGCATCGACCTGGATACCGTGGGCCTCGGCAGCGGCCTCTCCGACTACCGCTGCATCGGCTGCAGCACGGCCCGCTACGGCACCGTGACGCTGAGCGCCGACACGGTACGCTATACGCCCTTTCCCGACGTGGAGCAGGGCCTGGATACGCTCAACTTCTTTGTCTGCTCGCCGGGCGGCGTCTGCTCGGATACCGTACCGCTCATCCTGCTCGTCCAGCGACCCGGGCGCACCATCGAGCTGGGCAACCAGCTCGTTCCGCCGGGAACGCGGGTGCAGGTGGACGTTCCCGCCGACTCCCTGCCCGACGGGGCCGTATGCCGCACCATCGCCGACTGCGGCAGTAACTACGGGGGGCGGAGCCAGCGCACGGCTTTCCTCAACCGCTTCGGGGAGGGCAACAGCTACGTCTACGATGCGGCGGGCTACGGGGGTACGGACGCCGTCTGCCTGATCGTCTGCAACGCATTCGGCCTCTGCGATACCTACCGCTCCACCTTCACGGTAGACCGGCCCGCCGTGGATCTCCCTTTCTTCGACGATTTTTCCTACGAGGGCGTCCGACCGGATATCACCCTCTGGCAGGACAACGACGTGTTGATCAACCGCAACTACGGCGTGCTGCCGCCCTCCATCGGCGTAGCCACCTTCGATGCCGTGAATTACGCCGGGCAGTCGTATGCCGCAGGGGGGAACGGACAGGGCACGATGCCGCGCGACTACCTCACCTCCGCTCCAGTCAAGCTCGCCGGCAAAAGCGGAACGGTGCTCTCCTTCTACCTGCAACCCAAGGGGCTGGGCAACCGGCCGGAACTGCAGGACAGCTTCCTCGTCCAGTTTCTCGACCCTTCCGGCAACTGGAACACCGTCTACGGCCAACCGGGCCGCCTGAACACCGAGAGTAACTCCGTCGTGCTTCCCTTCGTGGGCCAGCTCATCGACGTGCCGGCCGGCTACCAGTACGACGGCTTCCAGTTTCGCTTCCTCAACCTGAGCACGGAGCAGGGGGCGGTGGACAACTGGCACCTCGACTACGTGAAGCTCAGCAACACCTCCACCAGCCTGGTCACCCAGGACCTGGCCCTCATCGAGGCTCCCTTCCGGCTCGTGGCCCCGTACACCAGCCTGCCTGTACGTCACCTGCAGGCGGCCGGACAGGCCCTGCTGGCCGACTCCATCTTCCTCAAACTCTGGAACCACCGGGCGGACGTGACGCCGGTCACCCAGTCGACCTATACGGTCAGGAACCTCGGTTCCCCGCCCTTCCAGTTCGGCGGCGGACTCTTTCCCTCGACCTTCTTCGGCCAGGACAACGGCATCGCGCCCAGCAGCTCCGACATCCGGCAGGCCACCTTCGACCAGCTCCCGACCTACCCCCAGATCCGGGGCTTTCTCTTCGGCCTCGACCCGGCACAGAACTATACCGTCGCCACGACCTACGTCCTGACCGTGGCGACCGAGGACGCCAGCTTTTCCCCGGCCATCACCCGCAACGACCGCGCCACCCAGCTTACGGTGCTCGGGGATTACTTCGCCTACGACGACGGCAGCGCGGAGGTGGCCATCGAGGGGCAGACCGGCAACGTCATCGTCCAGCGCTACACCGCCTACGTGGCGGACCAGCTTATCGGCATCCGGATCCGCCTGCCGCGGGTACTGGGCAATCCGGGAAATCAGAACATCAACTTTGTCGTCTTCGGAGCGGGCGAAGACGGGCGTCCGGGCGAGTTGCTCTACTCCTTCGAAGAGCCGATCCTGTACCCCGAGGATTACTACACCGACTCCCTGCAGGGCTTCAGCAGCTACGCGCTGGAGGCACCCCTGGACCTGCCCGTCGGTGACTTTTTCGTCGGCTGGGAGCAGCCCGACGCCGACCGGGCGCTTTCCGTCGGCTTCGACCGCAACAACCAGCCCGCCGGCGTACAATTCTTCGATGCCGGAAGCGGGTGGCAGGCCCTTTCCGGCGCTACCCGGGGGGCCATCATGATCCGTCCCCTCATGGCCGGTGCCGAGGTGATGCCCACGGCCACCGGGGAGCCCCAACCCCAGGAGCCTTTCGTGGAGGTCTTCCCCAATCCAACCACCGGCATCGTGAACATTTTGCCGCTGGAGACGCTGATAATTAGGGGCTTCCGTTATTCCCTGTACAGCAGTGCCGGACAGCGGGTAGCGGAGGGCAGCGGCGAAGCTCGCCTCGATCTCGGTCGGCTACCAGCGGGGATTTACCTGCTGGAATGCCGGTCCGGAGAACGGCTGAGTCGTCATAAGATCGTCAGGCATTAATCTATTTGCGGTCTGCGGTGTTGGCCCCACTTTAGCAAGCTAAGTATACAGAGCATGGAAGCTACGGTTTTAGAACTGAAGGAACGGGAGAAAGCAGGCAAGAACGACTTCGTGTTGCTGGACGTCCGGGAAGATTACGAACGGGCGGAATTCAACGTGGGTGGCGTACACGTACCGCTCGGGCAACTGAGCATGTCGATGGACAAGCTCACGCCCTACCGCGATCAGGAAATCATCGTCTACTGCCGCAGCGGAAAGCGTTCGGCAATGGCCCAGGAGCTGCTCCGGCAGTCGGGCTTCAAGCACGTAAGGAACCTCGAAGGGGGAATGCTCGCCTACCAGGGCTAGGGGCGGTGGAGGGAGCCTACCGTTTGCGGTACACCTTGGCCTCAAAACCTGCCGCACGAACGCGCCCGGCAGTAGTGATGGCTTCGGTGTAATCGTCCGATCGGCTTACCAGAGCTACCGCATAGGTACCGCGATCGAATTTTGACATTTCCGTGGCCGAAAACCCCGCCTCCCGGAGGGCCGCTACCCGGCTTTGCGCATTCGATACTTGCCGAAAACTGCCGGCGATGACGAGGTACTCCCCTTCCTGCTCAACGCCCTGGTTATCGGTGGGTAAGTTCCCATCTCCGGCCTCGGCGACCTGCTCCAATTCCGCCGGGCCCCCACCGGTATCGGCAACGATGGCGGCTTGGGCATCATAGATGTCCGCAGAATCTACCGCCAGAGATTTTGGAGCTGAACCACTATTGGTACTATCTTGCGGCGAGACCTGTCCGGGCTGTGTGGCAGAAAACGCCTGAGAGATCAGCAAAGCGAGTGCGACCAGGCACACGATCAGGATGACAGGAACGAGAACGGATGACTTCATCTGTAGAGGCTGTTGACGATAAATACCTGGATTAATATAAACCTAATCACCCAAAGGAAATAACTGCCCCTCCGGTTTCACGGAGGCGGGGGTAAAGAATTTTAGTCAAGTGTTTGCTTTTTGGAAAGACCGTTTTTAGAGGGAGTGCCACTTAGGCGCTCCCTTTTTTATGCGTTAAACCATTCGATTGACCTGGCGTTGCCACTACTATGTCCGAATCTTCCCCCGTTCAACTGCCCGGCGCGGCCCCCCAAGACCCTACCGCTCCCGGTCGGAAGGAGGACCACATCGAGCTGGCCTTTCAATCACAGGTCAGCCGGGGGAGTCTCGATCCCCGCTTCGACTACGAGCCCCTGCTGGCAGCCCATCCGGTGCCCGGCAGCCTTGCCCCCGTCGCCTGGGGCGGCAGGACCCTCCGGGCCCCCCTATGGGTCAGCAGCATGACGGGCGGCACGGAAAAGGCCTTCACGATCAACCACAACCTGGCCCGCGCGGTCGGGGAATTCGGGCTCGGCATGGGGCTCGGATCCTGCCGTAGCCTCCTCTACGACGACCACCGGTTCCAGGATTTCAACGTCCGCCCCGTTGCCGGTGACGACGTTCCGATTTTTGCCAATCTGGGCGCGGCGCAGGTGCAGCGGTTGCTGGAAGACGGCGATGCGCACCTGGTCCCTCAGTTGATCACCGCCCTGGACCTCGACGGGCTCATCATCCACGTCAACCCCCTCCAGGAGTGGCTTCAGCCCGAGGGCGACCGCTTCACGGTGTCTCCACTGGAAAGCATCCGGGGCCTGCTGCGGGAACTGCCGGACCTGCAGGTCATCGTAAAGGAAGTGGGGCAGGGGATGGGCCCGGCCAGTCTGCGTGCACTGCTGCAACTCCCCATCCTGGCCCTGGATACGGCCGCGAACGGCGGTACTAACTTCAGCAAGCTGGAGCTCTTCCGCTCCGATGAGCTGGCGCGCGTGGCCTACGGCGGCCTGACGCAGGTGGGGCATTCCGCCGAGGAGATGGTCAGGGAGATCAACGCCATCGTGCAGTCGCCCGACGTGCGGGTGCGCTGCCAGCACCTCATCATCAGCGGAGGGGTGCAGGGCTTCCTCGATGGTTACTACCTCACGGAAGTAGCCCGCTTGCCGGCCATTTACGGACAAGCCTCGGCCTTCCTCCGGCACGCCCGGGAAGAATACGGCAGCCTCGAGCGCTTCGTGGCCACCCAGCTTCGGGGCCTCGAGCTCGCCAAGGCCTATCTTCGCCCCCGGCACTAATCAACTACTCACTCAGTGACCGAGCGCAGGCAGGATACAGGTCGGATTAACGGGTTCAGCAAACTCGACAAGGTGCAGCGCCGTCAGTGGTTGATGGATACCTTCCTGCCGCAGCACACGGAGGACGGGTTTTGTTTCTTCGACGCCGACAGCCCCGAACTCCAGCACGTCCTGGACAACTTCAGCGAAAATACCGTCGCCAACTTTCCGCTGCCCTTCGGCGTGGCCCCCAACGTACTGGTCAACGGCCGGACGTACGCCGTACCGATGGTGACCGAGGAAAGCAGCGTGGTCGCGGCCGCCAGCAGCGCGGCTAAGTACTGGCTCACCCGCGGCGGTTTCCGGGCCGAAGTGCTGGCCACCGAAAAACTCGGCCAACTCCATTTCCGCTGGGGCGGCAGCCCCGAACGCCGGGGTGCCCTCCTGCCCGAACTCGAGGCCCGCCTCTACCGGGCTACCACCGAACTGACCGCCCGCATGGAAAGTCGCGGCGGCGGGGTGCGGGGCATGCGCTGGAAGCACCTTCCTGAGGTCCACCCCCAGTGCTACCAACTACTCGTGCGCTTCGGTACCGGCGACAGCATGGGCGCCAACTTTATCAACACGGTACTGGAAGCCTACGCCACCGAACTGGAAGGCTGGTCGGCGGACTCCACCGCCCTTTCCGGGGCGGAGCGCGACCTGGAGGTCATCATGGCCATCCTCAGCAACCATACGCCCAACTGCGTGGTCCGCGCCGGCGTCCACTGCCCCATCGAGGCCATGAACCTCGCCGGATCGGGCGTGGATGCGGCGGATTTCGTACGGCGCTTCCGGCTGGCGGTGGACATCGCGCGGGAAGATCCCTACCGGGCCGTCACCCATAACAAGGGCATCATGAACGGCATCGACGCCGTGGTACTCGCTACCGGCAACGATTTCCGGGCCGTGGAGGCCGCTGCCCACGCCTTTGCCGCCGAAAGCGGCCGCTACCGCTCCCTGAGCAGCTGTCGCGTGGTGGACGAGGTCTTTCACTTCGAACTCACGGTTCCCCTGGCCCTGGGCACCGTAGGGGGTCTCACGCGGCTCCACCCCCTGGCCGACTTGGCCCTGGAGATCCTGGGCCGCCCCGGTGCCGAGGAGCTCATGTGCGTAGCCGCGGCCACGGGGCTGGCCCAGAACTTCGCCGCCCTGCGCAGCCTGGTGACTACCGGGATTCAGCGGGGCCACATGAAAATGCACCTCCAAAATATTCTCTCCAGCCTGGGCGCCAGCGCGCCCGAACGGCAGCTGACCGTGGACTTCTTCCAGAGCCGGACCGTAAGCCACCACGGCGTCCGGCAGTTTCTGGATAAGCTTCGGGAGGGAAGTGTGTAGACCGGCCGGTTACCTGGCTCTATGGTGGCTGTTACTGGCCTGCGGTGCTGCGGATCCGCCGGACCGATACGCGCTCACCCTGGACCAGAACGTGATGGCCGACCTGCGGACCAGCTACCGGTGGCGGGGCAGGCAGCGCGACTCCGCCCACGTAGTCGCGACCGACCTGGTACTCGGCAACGACTCCCTCCGCCTCGGGGTCGTACAGCGCATCGAATTCGATTTCCGCGACAGCACCCCCATCGCCCACCCCGATTACCTGATTCTGCTGCCCTGGGGAACTGCCCGCTCGACCGTTGCCCCCGGGCAGGCGAACGTAGGGGCGATCGGTGGGCGCACCGTCTTTCGGGTAGGCCGCCGCCACTACTACGTGGAATCGCTGGACTCCACTCGCAGCAAGCTGGTGATCCGCCACCTGGAAAATCCCGGGAGCCAGCCCCTGACCGCGGAGCTGGACCGCCAACTCCGCGCCGTCCCCGTGCGTACGCTGGAAGGCGAGGCCAGCACGATTTCCGCCCATCGGGGCAAAGTCCTGGTCCTGTACTTCTGGAGCCTGGGCAGCCAGCGGCCGTTGGGCTCCGACGTGCGGCGGATCGATAGCCTCTACCGCGCCCTGCCGCCCGCACGCCGGGAGCAAGTGGAGGTGGTCCTGATCAACCGCGTAGATGCCGTGGAGCCGGTACGGAAATTCCTGGCGGAGCGGCCACTGGACCTGCCCGTCTACCTGGCCGCCCCGAATACCTGTCGCCGGCTCAACTGCAGCCCGCTCCTGCCCTACTGGATCGACGTGGACGAAGCGGGGAGGATCAGGTCCTACGACCGCCCCCCGGAAGAACTGGCCGAGGTACTGCGGTAAACGAAAAACGCCGGCTTCCCTTGCGGAAAGCCGGCGTTTGAACTTATGCGCCTCAGAAAGGGCTCGAACCTTTGACCTACGGATTAACAGTCCGCCGCTCTAACCAACTGAGCTACTGAGGCGGACGCTTAAGCGGACGCAAATTTACGCCGTGCGGTTTTATTTTGCAATCTTTGTGGCCCCAAAAAATAAATTATGAGTCTGCTTGCTGTCGGAACCCTTGCCTTTGATGACGTCTACACGCCCTACGGCGAGGTCAAAATGATCGAAGCGGGCAGTTGCACCTACATTGCCATGGCGGCGACCCACTTCGTACAGCCGGTGCAACTGGTGTCGGTGATCGGCGGCGATTACAACGATGCCTTCCTCGCCGACCTGGAGCGCCGCGGTGCGGACCTGGAGGGCGTGGAGGTGATCCCCGACGGAAAATCCTTCTACTGGGCCGGGCGCTACCACGACGATATGATGGGCCGCGACACCCTCGATACCCAACTCAACGTACTGGCCGACTTCGACCCCAAGGTGCCCGCCGGCTACGCTAAGGCTCCTTACGTAATGCTCGGCAACCTGACGCCGGCCGTGCAGTCGCGCGTACTCGACCAGCTGGAAGAGCGGCCTAAGCTCGTGGCCCTCGACACCATGAACTTCTGGATGGACCACGCCCTGGAGGACCTCAAGGCCGTGCTCAGGCGCATCGACATCCTCATCATCAACGACGAGGAAGCCCGCCAGCTCAGCGGCGAGCTCAGCCTCCTGCAGGCCGCCGCGGCGATCGTGGAAATGGGCCCCAGAATCCTCATCATTAAAAAGGGCGAACACGGTGCCCTGCTCTTTCAGGACGAGCAGGTCTTTTCCGCCCCGGCCCTGCTGCTGCCCAAGGTGGTCGACCCCACCGGTGCCGGCGACACCTTCGCCGGTGGTATGATCGGCTACCTGGCCGACACCGACGACCTCAGCTTCGAAAACCTCAAGCGGGCCGTGATCTACGGTTCCGCCATGGCCAGCTTTGTCGTGGAGGACTTCGGCACCCGCCGCATGCAGACCCTCGACCGCGAACAGATCGACGCCCGGGTGAAGCGCTTCGTCAGCCTGATGAACGTGAACCTCTAGCCACCGGCCATGGGAACGTTACTGGAGCAGGTGGGCAACACGGGGGTGATCGAGTGGATCGCTACCCTGACCGCCCTGGTATACGTCTACCTCGCCGCCCGCGACAGCAACTGGTGCTGGCTGTTTGCCGCGGTGAGCGCGGTTTTGTGGGCTCACCAGTCGCTGGTCGTGTACCAGCTCGTATCCGACGCGATCCTGCAGGTCTTCTACTTCGCCATGGCCGGGGTGGGCCTCTTCCGCTGGCAACAGGCCCGGGCGGCCCGTCCGGAGAACGATATGCTCGACAGCGTAGCCCTTGCACCCGCGGAGGCCGCCCAAACCGGTATCCGGCAGATGCACGGGCGGGAGCACGCCCTGGTGATCGGTGGCGGACTGGCCCTCGGTCTCCTGCTGGGCTTCGTGGTAGGGTCCCTGGCTACGGCTACCCAAACCTACCTGGATGCCATGACGACCACCTTCAGCATCATCGCGACCTTCCTGCTGATCTGGCGGCGGCTCGAGAACTGGTTGTACTGGGTAGTCATCGACGCGGTGTACGTCTATATCTACCTCCGTTCGGGAGCCCTGCTCTTTGCGGGGCTGATGGTGCTGTACGTGGGAATGGCCGTTTACGGCTACCTCAACTGGCGATCAACCGTAGACCGTAGCCACGATCCCGCGGCCTGAGGCCCGGTTGCGGAACTCACACAGGTAGATACCCTGCCAGGTCCCCAGGTTCAGCCGGCCGTGGGTGATGGGCAGGGTAATGCTGTTGCCGATCATGGCGGCCTTGATGTGGGCGGGCATGTCGTCGGGGCCCTCCAGGGTGTGGACGAGAAAGGGGAGGTTTTCGGGCACGAGCTGGTTGAAGATCGATTCGAAATCCGTAAGCACGTCGGGGTCAGCCGCCTCGTTGACCGTGATGGCCGCGGAGGTATGCTGAATGAAGAGGTGCAGCAGGCCGGTCTGGGGCAGAGAGGGCAGGTGCTCCACGATTTCCCGGGTGATCACGTGAAACCCGCGGGGACGGGCGGAAAGGCGAAAACTGGTTTGATTGACCACGGGTGCGAGGTTGGGGTACGGGGTAAAAGTACGGCAGAGTGAACAGTGCGGTCCCCTGCGACCTACCAAAGGAACAATCCCCCCACCTCATGCACCCTAACTCAAAACTTGCCGGCCTCGCCTTACGCCTGGCCGTTGTCATCGGCATCGTGGCGATCCTGTACTTCGGAAAGTCCGTCCTGCTGACCCTGACGCTCGGCGGGCTCATCGCCGTCCTGCTCGATCCCATCGATAACAAGCTGCGCAGCTGGGGGTGGAAGCCCGGCCTGGCCATCTCCGGGGCGGTCCTGGTACTGTTGGCGGTGTTTGCGAGCCTCTTCTTCGCCATCGGCCAGCAGGCGGCAAGCTTCGTCGACAACTGGCCGGAGATCGAGCAGCGGCTCGAGGAGCAACTCGAAACGGTGAAGGAAAAGCTGCCCATCGCCTCGGGCTCCGAAGGCTCATCGGAAAGCAAACCGGAAAGCGGCGATGCCGGCCTGCCCCTGGCGGCTTCCGGCGACGGCAACACCACCGGCAGCGTCGTCAGTCAGCTGCCGGTCGACCGCAGCCAGATCACGGGTCTGCTCTCCACCACCCTGAGCGTACTGGGCGACTTCCTGATCGTGCTGGTGTATGTCGTCCTCTTCCTTTTTCAGAAGGAGCGGCTGCGGGAATTCGTCCTGCGGCGCATGCCCGACGACCAACGCGGGCTGACCCACCGCACCCTCAACGAGAGTACGTCGGTGGTCCAGCGCTACCTGAGGGGCCGCCTCATTCTTATCGTGATCCTGTCGGTGTTGTATACAGCCGGCTTCCTGATCTCGGGGCTGGATTACGCCGTGGTGGTGGCCGTCCTGGCCGCGGTCCTCAGCATCATCCCGTATTTGGGAAACATCATCGGCGGTGGACTGGCCCTGGCCATTGCGCTGGCGGGCGGCGGCAGTCCGGAAGCGATGATCGGGGTGCTGATTACGATGTCGCTGGCCCAGGTACTGGAAAGCTACATCCTCACCCCGCTGATCGTGGGCGACAAGGTGGACATCAACCCGCTCACCACCATCGTGGCGGTCCTGGCCTTCACGGTGCTGTGGGGCGCGGTGGGGGCCATCGTGGCGATTCCCCTGGTTGCGATTCTGCGCATCGTCTTCAGTCACCTCGACGGGATGCGGGACTACGCTTACCTCCTGGGCCAGGATTAGCCCGGGCGGGCTATCTTGCGGCCCGCTAGCACACGTTACCTATGGGAGTACTCTATACCGCCGTCCAACATGCACACTCCGGCCTTCGCTGGGTGGTCCTGATTTTACTCGTCGCCGCCATCGTCCGGGCCTTTTCCCGGCGGCGGGGCGGCGGGGTCTACCCCGGCAAGGATAAGCTGGCCCTCTTCGGGCTGATCTCCGTGCACGTCCAGCTGCTCCTTGGGCTGGTATTGTACCTGTGGCTGAGCCCCTACGTCCGCTTCGAAGCGGGCGTCATGAGCGATAAGATCGTCCGCTTCTACACCGTCGAGCACATCACGGGCATGCTGATCGCCATTGGCCTGATCACCTTCGGGTACAGCCGGGCGAAGCGGCAGGCGGAGCTCAACAAGGGCTGGAAGACCATCGCCGTTTTCTACACCCTCGGCCTGGTGGTCATGTTGCTCTCCATTCCCTGGCCGTTCCGGGCGGGGCTGCAGGGCGGCTGGTTCTAAGCACCCGGCCTATCCAGCGTGCGGCCGCTCGATCAGCTTGTCGTTTTCGCGGCGGTCCATCACGCCTACGCCCAGGGCCTGGAGGACCAGCGACAGGGCAACCAGGATGATGATCGCGTAGATCACTTTCTTCAGGGTGGAGGTTTTCTTCGGTTGCGGCGGCGGCGGCGCAGGCGCGGGTGCGGTGTTTTTGGCGGACATGCTGGTGGAACGTGGTTTGCTGGGTTGGTGTGTTGTCGCGTGGTTGAATTGAGGGGCGCTTGCTTCGGGCGGTGCCTTCGCGTGCCTGGGGTGCATGTTTCATTCAGGGCATTGCTTTTTTGTTGCTGATGCCCCGTGCTGCTGACGCAGCGGACCGGGAGGTCCTCCACCCGGGTGCCTTAGTGGTGGTGGACGAACCGGACCCTCGGAGGTGCTGGGGCACGCTCCGAGGTCCTGCCGGATTAGTGAAAGACCTCCAAGTGTCGGCGCCGAGCCGACCTTGGAGTGTCTGGATCGAGCATCTTTTTTCCGGCAGCGTGTAACCATCCGCTAATTTTCCAGTATCCCCCTCCGAAAGAAAATTCCGCACGCATTGACGCCCTCTGATGAAGTACTGATGGAAGAAGTAGCCGCCGGCCGGCTCGGCAGCCTGGCGCCGCTGTACGAACGGTACAAGTCACCGCTGCTGGGGTTCCTGCTGAACCGGAACCCGGGCGATCGGGCTACGGCCGAGGACCTGCTGCACACCACCTTCGAGCGCATCATCAAGTACCGCGGAAGCTGGCGGCCGGGGCAGGCCTTCAGGACCTGGGCCTTCACCATCGCCCGCAACGCCCACCGCGACCGCTGCCGCCTCGAAGGGCGTATGCCCCTCACCGATCACTTTGCCTGGGAAGACCTGCCCCTGGAATCCGAAGAACCGACCACCGACTGCCGCGCCGCCCTGGCCGCCCTGCCCGATGCCTACCGGGAAGTGGTGGAACTCGCCTGGCAGCGGGAAATGAAGTACGCCGACATCGCCCGCGTGCTCGACACCACCGAAGCTAACGTAAAGGTGCGTATGCACCGCGCCTGCAACAAGCTGCGGGCCAACTACCTCAACACCAAACCGTCATGAAAGACACCCCACAAGACCTGGACGACCTGCGCCGTGCACTCGCCGCGCTTCCCGACCCGACGCCGAGCGCGGAAACCGACCGGCGCTTCGCTGCCCTGCTGGCGACCCACCCCGCGGGAGCTCCGCCTCTGGCACCACGGATACGGCAACTCCCCGATAGCTATCGGAGCGCCGCCCTGCTGAGTATTGCCGCCTCGCTGCTGCTACTGGTCTTTGCCATGGGGTGGTACTTCGGCAGCGAAAACGGGAACGAATCGGACCGCCAGCTCGCCGCCACCCGTACCCTGATGCTCGAACTGATGCACGACGAGCGCAGCAGCACCCGGATGCGTGCCGCTACCGTGAGCCTGGACGTCGCAGTCGCCGACCCCGAAGTGATCGCCAACCTCGGCCTGCTCCTGCGCACCGATGAAAATACCAACGTGCGCCTTGCGGCCCTCGATGCCCTGCGCCGCTTCGCTACCTCCCCCGCCGCCCGCCAGGAAATGCTGGACGCCATGGGGGGAGATCCGCCCCCCGCCGTGCGCGTACAGTTGCTCGAAACCCTGGTGGGGCTGAACGAAAAACGGGTCCTGCCCTACCTGCGGGACATCATCACCAACGACAGCATCCCGCGCCAATTACGCGACGCGGCGGAGCTGGGAACCTTTAAACTGATCTAACCCATGACTACATTCTATCGTCTCCTCCTGCTCACGTGCCTCGCCACGCCGTTGTGGAGCCAGCAGGACTTCAAGATCGCCGCCGCCGGCAAGACCATCGAGTTCCGGGAAATCGACCGGCTCACCATCGTCGGCGTCGCCGGCTCCGAGCTTTCCGTCGGGGGAACCCCGGCGGACAAGGAACGTGACGCTCTGGCGGCGGGCCTGCGCAAGATCAGCGCCGCGGGCCTGAAGGACAATACCGGCCACGGCCTCAGCATCACCGAAAGCGACGGCCGCCTCCTGGTCCAGCAGGTCGGGGGGGAGGGCAACGCCATTACCGTGCGCGTCCCCAACTCCGCCACCGTAAAGGTGGAGCAGAGCACCTACCGGGGCGATGACCTGACGGTGAAGGACTTCACCGGTGAGCTCGACGTGAGCATGATGTACAACGCCGTGAACCTGGAAAACGTCACGGGTCCCGCCGCTGTAAACGCCGTGTACGGTGACGTGACCGCCCGCTGGTCCACCGCCCCGACGCAGGACGTCCGCCTGCACTCCACCTACTCCAACGTCGACGTGAGCCTCCCGGCCACCACGAAGGCCAACCTGCGGCTGTCGACCGGCTACGGCAGCATGTTCACCGACTTTGATATCCAGCTCAAGGCGAATACGGTGGCCGCCGCCGCGAACAGGCGGGAAGAACCCGACTTCGACCGCCCCGATCAGGCGCCGAACGACCTGCTATCCGGTACCATCAACGGAGGCGGTCCGCTGCTGTCCCTGACCGCGACCTATTCGAACCTGTACCTCCGCAAAAAGTAAATCCACCTCCCATGCTACGCTTGCTTATTTGCAGCCTCCTGCTGGCTGCGGGCCACCTATCTGCCCAGTCCGCAACGACCACCCTGCCGCTCGACGGCGCCACTACCCTCCACCTCTCCGCCCAGTTCAGCGGCGTGACGATCACCACCGGCTCCGGGCCCGACGTGATCGTGGAACACCTCCTCACCATCGACGGCACCCCGCGCCCCGACCTCGCCAAGCTGGAGGTGAGCCGGCAGGGTGGGGTGCTCACCGTCACCGAAACCCACCCCACCCTGGCGGAACTGGAACCGTCAACGAAGCGAAAAGTGACGGTAATCCAGGGCGTCCGTACCTCTGATTACAGCAACCGCAACCTCGAGGTCAGCATGATCGTGCAGGTGCCGAAGGGACTGGCTGTCACCGTAGAAACCGTCTACGGCAACGTCGACGTCACCGATGTCGCCGGGCTGGAGCAGATCCACGCCACCTACGGCCCGGTCACGGTCGTGTATTCCACCAGCGCTCCGTCGTCCGGACTCGACCTCTACAGCAACTACGGCAGCGTGGACCTCACCCTGCCCCCCGCCGCCGCCGCCCAACTGGAGCTGACGACGGAATTCGGGGAGCTGCTGACGGATTTTGACATCGCCATCGACGAGGCCCGCAGCGAGCAGCGGCAGTTTTTTGAGCGGGTGGTCGGCACCATCGGGGCGGTCCGGGGCGGCGGGGCACAGGTGCAGTGTAAGGCGCCGTACGGGAAGATTTACTTACGGCAGGACCTGTAACACATCCGATGTGCAACCCGTGTAGCAGATGATCGTCCTTTTTATCGCCACTCACTTCCAACCGTATGTTTCGACTCCTTATTCTTCTGCTCAGTCTGCTGGTCTACTTACCTGCCTTGTTTGGCCAGGAGGACAGTCCGGCTAAGACCTATCCCCAGCGCAGCTACGAGACCCAACGGGTGACGGAAGCGGTGCCGCAGATCGACGGCAGTCCCACCGAAGCGGCCTGGGACGCGGTGGAGTGGAGTGGCGACTACGTGCAGTTTCAGCCGAATGAGGGGAAGGCGCCGACCCAGCTGACCTTCCTGAAAATTCTCTACGACGACCGCAACCTCTACGTCGCCTTTCGCTGCCTGGACAAGGAGCCGGGGCTGATCGAGCAGCGGATGAGCCGGCGGGACGAGTTTCCCGGCGACTGGGTGGAGCTCAACATCGACAGCTACCACGACCGGCGAACGGCCTTCTCCTTTACGGTCTCGGCCTCGGGGGTGAAAGGCGACGAGTTCATCTCCAACGATGGCAACAACTGGGACAGCTCCTGGAACCCCATCTGGGAAACCCGTACCCAGCTGGATTCCGCCGGGTGGACGGCCGAGCTGCGCATCCCGCTGTCGCAGCTCCGCTTTTCCGCCGGCAGCGACCAGGTGTGGGGGATCCAGTCTACCCGTCGCGACTTTCGCATGGACGAGCGCTCGCTCTGGCAACCGCAGGACCGCAACGCCTCGGGCTGGGTCAGTCGCTTCGGCGAACTGCGGGGGCTGAAGGACCTGGAGCCGCGGCGTTCCGTCGAACTGCAGCCCTACGTGCTGGCCCAGCGCTCGACCTATCCCCTGGAGGAGGGTAACCCCTTTGCCGACGGGTCGGACAACCGCCTTTCCGCCGGCCTCGATGCCCGGGTGGGGGTGACCAACGACCTGACGCTGGATCTGACCATCAACCCCGACTTCGGCCAGGTGGAAGCCGACCCGGGGGCCCTGAACCTCGACGGCTACCAAATCTTTTTCCAGGAGCGGCGGCCCTTCTTCGTGGAGGGACAGAATATCTTCGACTTCAGCCTTTCCAACGCGGAGGCCGGCGGAGATCACACCTCTGACCAGTTGTTTTACTCGCGGCGTATCGGGGGGAGTCCGCACCGCTACGTGGACTCCGAGGCCGGCCGAAACTACTTTGTCGACCAGCCCGACAACACGACCATCCTGGGGGCCGCCAAATTCAGCGGAAAAACGCAGTCGGGGCTCTCCGTTGGCCTCCTCGAAACCGTCACCGAGCGGGAAATGGCGACCATCGACCACGGGGGAGAACGCAGCGAGACGGTGGTGGAACCCTTCACAAACTTCCAGGTCGGCCGGGTACAGCAGGATTTCCGGGGCGGCGACACCTACGTCGGCGCCATCTTTACCGGGGTGCAGCGGCGGCTGGACGGCGACCCCGAACTCGACTTTCTGCACCGCCGCGCCTATTCGGGGGGCATTGACTTTACCCATCGCTGGGATGACCGGGCCTGGTACGTTTCCGGCAACACGGTACTGTCGAGCGTAGAGGGCAGCAAGGAGGCCATCCTAGCGACCCAGACGGGCTTCGAGCACTTCTTCCAGCGCCCGGATGCCGACCACCTGGAAGTGGACAGCTCCGCTACCCGCCTCCACGGCAGCAGCGGCACCCTGAAAGTGGGCAACCTCGGGGGGAACCTCATCTTCGAGACCGGTGCGACCTGGCGTTCGCCGGGCTTCGAAATCAACGACATCGGCTTCATGCGCAGCGCCGACGAGATCAACTACTTCGGCTGGGTGGCGCGGCGGTGGCAGGAGCCCTTTTCGATCTTCCGGCGCTTTCAGGTCAACGGGAACGTCTATTCGACCTTTGACTTCTCCGGCGAGCAGCTCTTTCAGGGCTTCAACAGCAACGCCCACGCCAACTTCACTAACTTCATGCAGACGGGTGGTGGCGCCACCTTTGTGCCGTACCGCGCTTCCAAAACCGACCTGCGCGGCGGGCCGATCCTGCAGCAGAGTCCGGGAGCGGGCTACTTCTACTACCTGGTTTCGGATAACCGCAAGAAGGTGACCCTCTTTCTCAATACAAATGGCTTTACCGCCTTCGACGGCAGCGAGCGTCAGCAGTCGTACAACGTCGAGGCCCGGTGGCAGCCGCTGAACGCCCTCTCGCTGAGCCTGGCACCGGGGTATACCAAATTCAGCCGGGCGGACCAGTACGTCGGCCAGTTCTCCACCGCTACGGGTACCGAGTATGTGGTCGGCAGCGTCGACCAGCGCACCTTTAGTTCCACCCTCCGCCTCAACTATAACCTGACCCCGGACCTCACCCTGCAATTCTACGGGCAACCCTTCATCAGCCGGGGCCGGTATACGGCCTTCAAGCGATTTACGGGGGATGCGCGGGCGCGGGACTTTGGCGATCGCTTTGAATCTTTCGCTGCGGAACAAGTGGATTACGACGCGGAATCGGACCGCTACCGCATCGCTGCGGAGGAGCCCCTGGAGTTTTCCAATCCCGACTTCAACTTCATTCAGTTCCGCTCCAACCTCGTCGCCCGCTGGGAATACCGGCCGGGCTCCGAGCTCTACCTGGTGTGGTCGCAGGGCAGCGCG
The DNA here is from genome assembly GCA_038258275.1 of Chitinophagales bacterium. Lineage (GTDB taxonomy): Bacteria > Bacteroidota > Bacteroidia > Chitinophagales > Saprospiraceae > Neolewinella. The sequence goes on from JBBSPZ010000025.1 coordinate 32,416, forward strand.
GCGAACGACGACCCCCAGCGCGGCTTGTTTCCCGCCCTGGGGAGTAACCTTTTTTCGGAAGACACCCGCAACACCTTTTTGGTGAAGGTTACTTATCGTTGGTTGCGGTGATTAAACCAAGAGTTTGTTGATTACTTGTTTAGGGACAACCGGTCGGCGCACGCCGACCGGTTCCTTTATCTTTGGGGCATGGCGAACCTCTACTTCCGCGACACCCTCAACTTTTTGCGTAAGCTTACGCCGAAGCGGGTCGTCAATGCCGGCAAGGTCATCGCCAGTTACTACGCCACCCGCTGGCTGCAGCGTCCGGTCGTATGGGGAAGGCCGTTCACCGTCTCCTTCGAGCCCACCACCGCCTGCAACCTCCGCTGCCCCGAGTGCCCCAGCGGCCTGCGTCAGTTTACCCGGCCGACGGGTAACCTTAAAGCCGACTTCTTCCGCCGCACCCTTGACGACATCGCCGACCGGCTGCTGTACCTCATCTTTTACTTCCAGGGGGAGCCGTACATCAATCCCGGTTTCCTCGACATGGTGAAGGAGGCCAGCGACCGGGGCGTCTACACCATCACCTCCACCAACGGCCACTTCCTCAACGACGCCAACGCCCGCCGCACGATCGAGAGCGGACTGGACCGCCTCATCATCAGCGTCGACGGCACCACCCAGGAAGTTTACCAGCAATACCGCAAGGAGGGCAAGCTGGAGACCGTCCTGCAGGGCGCCCGCAACCTGGTCAGGTGGAAAAAGGAACTGAAGTCGGCCACGCCCCACCTCATCTTCCAGTTCCTGGTCGTCAAGCCCAATGAGCACCAGATGGGGGAGGTGGTCCGCCTGGCCGCGGAGATCGGCATCGACGAGGTGAAGTTCAAGTCCGCCCAGCTCTACGACTATGAACACGGCAACCCCCTGATGCCGGAGCAGGAGAAGTATGCCCGGTACTACAAGAAGTCCGACGGCACCTACGGCCTAAAGAACAAGCTGCAAAACCACTGCTGGAAACTCTGGCACAGCTGCGTCATCACCTGGGACGGCCTGGTGGCTCCCTGCTGCTTCGACAAGGACGTCACCCACCGGCTCGGCGACGTGAAGACCGACACCCTGGCCGAGGTATGGGACGGGGCCGCCTACGATGACTTTCGCACGAAGTTGCTGAAGGGTAGGGCGGAGATCGATATTTGCCAGAATTGTACGGAGGGGTGCGAGGTTTGGCTGGGGGCGGAGGTTTAAGAATTTACCAGTTACCATTTACCATTGGCGGCTTTGCTCGCTGGCGCTCGTCATTACGGCTTTGCTCGCTGACGCCCTTTGGTGGTGAGCGCGGATTGCCTGTAGCGCAAATCGCTGCGCTCCCCTCTCCTTTGGAGAGGGGCCGGGGGTGAGGGAAACAGCGGGGTGAATCTGCGCCTAATCCGCTACCCAGTGAAGCGAATCTGCTCAATCTGCGGTGCAGCGAACCCACTTAGTCGAAAAAAGAATCATCACCCTGTAACAAGGGCCTAGCTTGATCCGTGGATCAATCAAACGCCCCCCGTGCAATCCTTTACCTCACTTATCGATTCCGTGCGCGACCGCCTGTACCGGCTGGCGCTGCGGATGACGGGCGACGGGGGAGAAGCGGAGGACGTGGTGCAGGAAGTCCTGATCAGCGGCTGGCAGCGGCAGGAGGAGATCGTACAACTCGATAACCCGCCGGCGTGGCTGCTGCGGATGACGCACAACCGGGCGATCGACAAGCTGCGGTCGCGCAGGGCGCGGACCTCCAACGAACAGGCGGCGGCGCAGCCCGACCGCAGTACCCTCACGCCCCTGCGCCTGGTGGAAGCCGAGGATACCCTGAGCCATATCCACCGCCTGATGAACCGCCTGCCCACCGAGCAACGCAGCGTGCTGCACCTGCGGGAAGTCGAGGGCCTGAGTTACCTGGAGATCGCCGAAGCCACCGGGCTGAGCATGGACCAGGTGAAAGTCTACCTACACCGGGGCCGCAAGCAGCTGCGAGAGCTCCTGGTGAACCAACATATAGTCGAACGATGAAACACGAAACCGCCCACCAACTGATCGAACGCTACTTCGCCGGGGAAACGACCCTGGCCGAGGAAGGCGCGCTCCGCGACTACTTCCGCAGCGGCAATACCGCACCGGAACTGGACGCCTACGCCCCGCTCTTCCGCTACTGGGAGCTGGAACGGGAAGTGACCGCACCGGTCCGGAAGGCCAGGGCCCGCCGGCTGCTCCGGGTGGTACTGGCGATCGCTGCCGCCCTGCTCCTGCTGCTGGTCGCCCGCATCGTGCACCAGAGCCAGCAGCCGCCGCTGAGTTCCTTCCCCGTGGCGGAACGGCAACCGGTGGACTGGAGCCGCTACGAGATCACCGACGAGAAAGAGGCCATGCGCTTCCTGCACGGCGTGCTGAAAACTACCTCCGAAAAAATGCAACAGGGTCCTTCCATCACCCTGCGTGAATTGCGGGAGGTGGAAGAAATCCTGGACTAATCCCTTACCAACCCGGCCACCGCCGACCAACATATACCAAGATGAAATACCTGACCGCTTTGCTCCTTGTCCTAAGCTTCACCGTGGGCCCCTTTCCCCTCGCTGCGCAAGCACCCGCGTCCGCGCAAACGAAATTACCGCTGGATGCGATTTCCAATTACTTCAGCGAATACGTTGACGACACCCGCTTCTCGGCGGTCTACGTGAGCGGGAAGATGTTCGAGCTCTTCAACGACGCCAAGATCGACCTCGACGAGATCGACGAGGAGGAGGTGAAGGCCATCCTCGACGTGGTAAAGGACATCCAGGGTATCCGCGTCTTACATACCGACGTGACGCCGCTGAAATTTTACCAGGAAGCCAAGGCCCGCATCGATACCGACGCCTACGAACTGCTCTTCATGGTGAGGACCAAGGACGGGCAGAACGTCGAAGCCTTCATCCAGAACCAGCACGCCATCGTCAACGAGCTCTTCCTGCTGGTCGGGGCCAAAGACAACTTCGCCATGCTCAGTTTCGTGGGCAACATCGACCTCAGTAAGCTCTCCGACCTGCAGAAAGCGCTGGATTAATCCACTCCTCCCCACCTCCACTCCTCCCCTCCCCACCCACCTCCCCTCCTCCACTAATGAACCACCTCCTCCTCCTCCTCGGCCGCCTCACCGCCGGCCTCCACGCCCAGGACGAAGCCATCCTCGACTTTATTAAGGAACACCGCCGCGGCGACGAAAACGTGGCCGTAAAGGTGCCCGGCTGGATGATCTCCCTGGCTAGCGACATCGGGGAGACCTCCTCCGACGACCACGACGAACAGCTCCTCTTCCGCCTGATGGGCTCACTGGGTACGACCCGGGTGGTGACCTACCTCGACGAGGACTTTACCCGGCCACAGCTCAGCGTGGGCAACCTGCTCTACACCCTGGAGCGCTATAAGGGCTTCGAGCGGTGGGCCGAACTGCGTACCCAGGAAGGACAACGCGTCACGCTCACGGTACGCTACGAGAAGAAAAGGGTCAAGGAACTGCTGGCCATCGTAACCGAAGAGGACCGGACTACCCTCGTATCCGCCCGGGCGAACCTCTCCGCCGAGGAACTGGGCCTGCTGGTGAACCAGCTCGAGGAGTTGTAGGGTAGTACATTTGCGAAATGCAACGCGCCAATTTCCTACGCCACGTCGCCCAGACCAGTCCCGCCCCCATGGGCCTCGAGATCGCCGGCGGCGAGGGCGTTTACCTCTTCGATACCGCCGGTAAACGCTACCTGGACCTCATCGCCGGCATCGGCGTGAGCGCCCTGGGGCACAACCACCCGGCCGTGGTGAAGGCGGTACAGCGGCAGGCGGGGACCTACATGCACACCCTGGTCTACGGGGAATTCATCCTCGGCCCCCAGGTAGAACTGGCCACCCTGCTCTGCGCCCAGCTGCCCGAGGGACTCGACAACGTCTACTTCACCAACTCGGGTACCGAAGCCGTAGAGGGGGCCATGAAACTCGCCAAGCGGGCGACCGGTCGCGCCGAGATCGTCTCCGCCACCCACGCCTACCACGGCAGTACCCAGGGGGCCGCGAGCCTGATGTGGCCGAAGGATTTTACGCGAGCCTTCCACCCCCTGCTGCCGGGTATTTCCCACCTGGAATTCAACGACGACGCGGGGCCCGAGCTGATCACCCCCCACACCGCGGCCGTTATTCTCGAAACCGTACAGGCCGAGTGGGGCATCCGGAAACCGCGTCCGGAGTGGCTGCGGGCGGTCAGGCGCAGGTGTGATGAAACCGGCACCCTGCTGATTTTCGACGAGATCCAGGCCGGTATGGGCCGTACGGGTACCCTGTTTGCCTTCGAGCAATACGGGGTGGTGCCGGACATCCTGTTGCTGGCCAAGGGTTTCGGGGGCGGGATGCCCCTCGGGGCCTTCGTCGCCGGACGGGAAGTGATGGAAAACCTGACCAAGCATCCCGTCCTCGGCCACATCACCACCTTCGGCGGCCACCCGGTGAGCTGCGCGGCGGGGCTGGCGGCCCTCCGCACCCTGGTGGAGCAACCCGAGTTGATCGCCGCGGTGGGGGAAAAGGAAGCCCTTTTCCGCCGGCTGCTCGTGCACCCCCGCATTCGCGACGTGCGCTCCGCCGGTCTCTGGATGGCCGTGGAGCTGGAAGACTTCGACGAGATCCGCCGCGTGATCTCCCGCTGCCTGGAACGGGGACTGATCACCGACTGGTTTCTTTTCAACGAACGGAGCCTGCGCATCGCCCCGCCGCTGACGATCACAGTAGCGGAGATCGAATGGGCGTGTGACGTGCTCCTGGAATCACTTGACGACGCCTGACCGCAACTCCCGAAACGTCAGCCAACAGATCCCCCAGGCTACCACGGCCACGGCGGTTACGCCGTAGGGCAGGTAGGTGAGCGCCCAGTGGGCCAGTCCGGCGAAACTGGCTAACAAGTATACCAGCAGAATACTGCCCAGACCGGAGTATCCTCCCTGCTTTTTCTCCCTGGAGAAGGCAAGAGTAGAGTCGTTCAACTGAAAAACTGCCGCACCCAGTAGCACCACCGCTATACTCAGCACTATATCGTCGAGAAGTTCTGGTCCGTAACCGATGAGCAAACAGAGGTATCCAATGCATCCGACGGGAAGGTAGAACTGGCCGGCCACAGCTATCAGCTGACCGTATAGAAGGGGCCGGCGGTCGGCCAGCGGGTTCGACCTAAGTACCCATCCGGCTTGATGTTCGGTACTTGTGCGGGTAGTTACCAGCGGGGTAATCAGCAGCGCAAGGAAGAAGTAAAGTATGATTAGAATGAGGTGAAATCCCATCCCCCGTACCGCTTCCTCATCCATCAACCATTCGCGGAATACATAAATTATCACGAGCAGTGGAATGATTACTACCCCGGGGTATACCTGCTGTTTGAACCGCATATCCCGCGCCATAATCGCCCAAGTGAACCGAAAGCCCGCCCGTTCAACTCCGGGCCGCGTGAGATACCGCTCTATTGGGTTGACAATCCAGTCAGACCTTACGCGTTGCGGGCGCGTTTCCGGTTCCGGCGCTCCCTGTGACCCCCCGATTTGTAATTCCAGCAGCCGTTCTCCGTATCCCTCGCTTTGGCGCAGGTAATACACTACGCTTAGGATGGTTCCGGTCACCCCGAGCCCGGATTGAAGTAGGCTCAGAACGGTGCTACTTCCACCCTCCAGGATGACGTCCCAGATTCCACCGAGCCAGAGCCCGGGCCCCGCGAATCCCCACCACGTTCCCACCAGGGATAGTTGACCGGGGGAGTACCCGCTCAGGTTGAGAAAATTCGGCAACTGGTATGCAATGAAGAAAACGCAGCTGATTATGATTTGAAAGTAGGCCAGTAGCTGCTGGAAGCGCGCTGCCGCTACGCGTTTCAGGAGGGTGAGGTACAGGCCCAGAGTGAGCAAAATGGTCATGATGACCAACATCACCGCCAGTACCGCATAGAGCAGGGCGGCCAGCGGGCCCGCAAGCAACACCAGGGCAATCCCTAGGGGAGTCAACAGCAACATCGCACCCTTTGCTGCAAAGCAGGCGATGTGCAGGGCAGGGGAAAGGCTGAAGGTCGTATCCGAAATAGGCCGGCTCAACAAGATGGTTAGATCCCGGAGGTCAAACATGTTTTCACTCATCTCTGTGACGAGCATGAATCCCAGGTAAATGAATACGAAGCTGAAAATCAGGCCGATGGCGGTTGCCTTATCGTCCAACAGGTAGTATCCCAGAATCACCAGCAGGCCGAAGGCTCCCAGGAAGAGATACATAACCCAGGTGTAGTTCTTATCTCTTTTTTGCTGCTGCCCCATAAACTGGGTGGTACGCTCGCCGATCTTCAGCTTGGCATCGAAGATAAGTTGGAGGGCGTGGGGATCGGCACCGAGCCTGCGCCAAAGTGGGGCGAGTACGCCGGTGAGCCAGACGAAGCACCTATTCATCCTCCGAAAAATTGAAGCGGGGCGTCTCCCGCTGCAGCCCCCCGCCGGTCAGGGAGGCGAAGAGATCCTCGAGATTGCCACGGTGCGCCTGTCGGTTGATCTCCTCGAAGGTGCCGTTGGCGGCGATGCGGCCGTTGTTGAGCAGGATGATGCGGTCGCTGATGCGCTCGACGACGTCCATGATGTGGCTGCTGTAGAAGATGGTCTTCCCGCGTTCGGTGAGCTGCCGCAGGAGGTCCTCAACGCGGATGACGCTGTTTGCGTCCAGTCCGTTGAGGGGCTCGTCCAGGAAGATCAGGTCGGGGTCGTGCAGCAGCACACTGGTCAGCAGCACCTTCTGCCGCATGCCCTTGCTGAAGGTGTCGATGCGCTGGGTCTTGCCGTAGCTCAGCTCCAGGAAGTCCTCGAAACGACCAGCGCGGTCCGTGATGCGTGATTCGGTCATCCCGTGCAGGCTTCCCACCAGGTGGTAAAACTCGGCGGGCGTGAGCACTTCGTAGAGGTCGGCGCTCTCGGGCAGGTAGCCGATGCGGCGTTTGACGGCCAGGGGGTCGGCCTTTACGTCGATGCCCAGCACCCGCGCTTCGCCGTCGAATTTCCGGTCCAGTCCCCCGAGGATGCGCAGGGTGGTGGTCTTTCCGGCGCCGTTGGGCCCGATGTAGCCGACAATCTGGCCGGGAGCCACGGTGAGGTCGAGGCCGAAGAGAACGGGCTTCTGGTAGTAGCTTTTGCGCAGGTCGCTTAGCTCTATGGCGGGGGGTGGTGGATTTACCATTTACAATTTGGCGTCATAGGCGGGCGGGGTCGCGGGTGCAAAGAAATGCGGAAAGCCACCAATGATTCCCGATGTTTGCGGGTACCGGCGGCGGGGGCATCAGGAAGCCCGTCAATGGTACATTATACCTGGTACTTCGTAAATGGTAAATCTATTTTGGACTATTCCGCGCTCCTGAAATCAATTAGGGCCAACGACTTTGCCCCAATTTACCTCCTGCACGGGGAGGAGCCCTACTTCATCGACCAGCTGGAGGAGGCCATCGAGAAGTATGCCCTGGAGGAGCACGAGCGGGCATTTAACCAGACCATCTTATACGGTAAGGATACCGAGTACCTGCAGGTCGTCGATGCCGCCCGCCGCTTCCCGATGATGGCCGAGCGGCAGCTGATCCTCCTGCGCGAGGCCCAGGATATGCGCGGCATTAAGGACCTGGCCGCCTACGCCGAAAAGCCTGCCCCCACGACGGTGCTCGTCATCAGTCACAAGCACAAGAAGCTGAACGGCAACTTCGCCCTCACCAAGGCCATCAAGAAGAACGGCGTGATCTTCGAATCCAAGGGCCTTTACGACAACAAGGTGCCGGCCTGGATCAGCGGCTACCTGCGCGACCGGAAGTACACCATCGAGCCCGAGGCGAGCAACCTGCTCGGGGAGTTCCTGGGCACCAGCCTCGGTAAGATCACCAACGAGCTCGACAAGCTCATGCTCAACCTGAAGCCCGGGACCGCGATCACCACCACGATCGTAGAGGACCAGGTCGGCGTCAGCAAGGACTACAATGCCTTCGAGCTCCAGCGCGCCATCGGTCACTCCGATACCCTGAAGGCCACCCGCATCCTTAACTACTTCCGCGCCAACCCCAAGGCCGCTCCGCTACCAATGATCACGGGCAGCCTCTACAACTACTTCAGCAAGGTCTTCCTCCTCCAGGAACTCCAGGCCAAGCGCGAAAGCCGGCCGGAGATCATGAAGGCCCTCGGTCTCCGCTTCGACTTCTTCCTCACCGACTACGAACGTACCGCCCGCAATTACTCCCTGGAAGGCATGTACACCGTCTTCGCCCTGCTCCGCGAATACGACCTCAAAAGCAAGGGGGTAGGGAGCAACCTGGCCGGAAGGGAGGAGAACGAACTGCTGAAGGAGCTGGTGTGGAAGATGATGAATATCGGTAGGTAGCGTGTAGCGTGTAGCTTGTAGCTTGTAGGGTATAGCTTGTAGGGGCTGCTTCAGGCAACGGGCCCTATAAGCTATATGCTATACGCTAAATCACTCCTCCAGGTCAAAAATACTATCACTCTCCCCCCGCTCTACGTTGTCCTTAAGGCGGTCCATGGCATCGACGGCCTGTTCGTAGAAATCGTAGAAGATGGGAAAGAGGGCCTTGGCCTTGTCGATCACGATATCGGGCAGCTGGATGAGGACGGGAAAGGTGATGCTGTCGGCCTTCACCTCGTCGGTGATGATGCGGCTGCGGTCGCCGAAGTAGACGAGCCCGGAAAAGATGAAGGTGAAGAAGAGTCCGGAGAGGATACCGCCCAGTACCTGGTTGATAAAATTGATGTTGACGGATTCCATGAGGCCGGTCAGTCCACGCGCCAGAATGCGGAAAAGCACCAGGGTGAGGAAAAACAGCAGCACGACCCCGAGCAGGAACGCTCCCGCGCTCGTCACGGCGGGGAAGGAAGTGAAGATCATGTCGCCCGCGATCGGCCCGAACTTCATCGCGGCCAGGACGCCGAAGACGTAGCTCGCCAGGCTCAGCACCGTGGAGATGATGCCCCGGCTGTAGCCGACCCAGAAACCGTAAGCGAGAAAGAGGAGACAGATGATATCGATTACCATGGTATAAAGATACGGGGTAGGGAGGAGTGGCGGGGTAGAGGGGCGGAGGATTGGATGAGTGACCCGCCAGGCCCGGTGGATGGCATCCACTCCTCCACCAATCCACTCCCCCCTTCCTCCACTCCTCCCTAAACCCAACACGCCCCGAACGCATTCCATCTATCTTTGCGCAAAATTATCTATCCTATGATCCGCATCCTCGCCAATGATGGCATCGCCGACAACGGCAAGCAGCTGCTCGAAGACGCCGGCTACGAAGTCGTCACCGATAAAATCGCCCAGGCCGATCTCCTGACCGAGCTCAATAAGTTCGACGCCATCATCGTCCGCAGCGCCACTACCGTGCGCAAGGACCTCATCGATGCCACCCCCAACCTCAAGGCCATCCTCCGCGGTGGCGTCGGGATCGACAACATCGACCACGAGTACGCCGCCAGCAAGGGCATCCCGACCTACAATACCCCCGCCGCCTCCAGCGACGCCGTCGCGGAACTGGTCTTCGGCCACTTTTTCGGCCTCAGCCGCTTCCTCCACCGCTCCAACCGCGAGCTGACCGCCGCTTCCGGTGATTTCAACAAGCTCAAGAAAGCCTACGCCGACGGCCAGCAACTCCGCGGGCGTACCCTCGCCATTATCGGATTCGGACGGATCGGCATCGCTGCTGCCCGCATCGGACTCGGACTCGGCATGAAGGTGCTGCCCGTCGACCTCTACAAGGACGAAGACACCGTTGAGCTCGACTTCGCCGACGGCCGCAGTATGGAGTTCACCCTCCAGACCGTACCCCTGGAGGAAGCCCTCCGTCAGGCCGACTACATCACCATCCACGTCCCCGGCGGTAACCTCATCAACTCCGCCGAGATCGCCCAAATGAAGGACGGCGTCATCATCGCCAACACCAGCCGCGGCGGCGTCATCAACGAAGATGCCCTGCTCGAAGCCCTCAACAGCGGAAAGATCGCCGGTGCCGCCCTCGATGTATTCAAGGGAGAGCCTACCCCCCGCCGCGACCTGCTCGAGCACCCCCGCCTCAGCGTATCCCCCCACATCGGTGCCGCCACCGGCGAGGCCCAGGACAATATCGGCGTAGAACTCTTCGAAAAGATCCGCGACCACTTTGCTAACTAGACGTACCACCACCGTAACCTTCGAGCTCGCCTGGTGGGCCTTTGCCCTGGTGTTGGCCTGCCTGGTGCTGCTCCCGATCTACGACTCGGTACCGGACTTCCCGTTCTTCCTCCCCAACTTCCTGTACGTGGTGGTGGCCATCACGCTCACCCGCTACCTCTTCCTGCTACACGTGAGCTGGTTGCGTGATCGCCTCATCGTCCAGGCGGCGGTGGCCCTTGCCCTTATCCCGCTCATTTTCTATATGGTGCAGGCCTTCAATGCCTTCATCATTTACTTCGACGAGCAGGGCCCCGACGTACTCGTACGGGCACTCGAAGGGCCGGTAGGGGAGACCCTCGACCGCTACATGCACGCCGAATACCGCTTTTTCGGGGTCTGGGCGATCGTGGCTGCCGCCGTTACTCCATTTCGGCTGATTTACAACGCCTGGGTACGCTACCGGGCAGGGGTACGATAGGGAGAAGGCGCACCAAGACTTTACAACCGGTGGTACACCCTGGGGGTTTATTTCCGTAGCTTAGGAAGGCAAACCCCATTTTATCAGCGAATTTTCGCCATGACGCCGCTTGAACTGGTCCACGACAAATTGCTCCCCCTTGCTGACCTCAGCCGCCGCCGCTGTGGCTGGCGCACGCGGAGCCAGCGGACGGTCTTCACCAACGGCGTGTTCGACCTCGTGCACCCCGGTCACCTGACTTACCTGGCCCAGGCCGCCGGACTCGGGGAGCGCCTCATTGTCGGCGTCAACTCCGACGCGAGCGTCAGGCGCCTGAAGGGGGATGCCCGTCCCGTGATGCCCCTGGCCGCCCGCATGCAGCTGTTGGCCAGCCTGTTTTTCGTCGACGGAGTGGTGGCCTTTGAAGAAGATACCCCCCTCGACCTGATCAATGCCCTGCGTCCCGACGTGCTGGTCAAGGGAGGTGACTACACCGAGGCCACGATCATCGGCGCCCCGGAAGTCCGCAGCTGGGGAGGAACGGTAGAAGTGCTGCCGTTTTTGGAGGGGCATTCCACCAGCATTATCCTGCAGGGGCTGATGGAGTCCTAGCTCCCTAACCCGCTACCCCTTCCCCCATGATCACCGTACAGCAAGTCACCGATTACCTGGAAACCATTGCACCTGCATACCTGCAGGAGAGCTACGACAATGCGGGCCTGATCGTTGGCGATCCCGGCACGGAGGTCTCCGGTATCCTGACGAGCCTCGACTGTACGGAGGAGATCATCGAGGAGGCGGCGGCGCGCGGGTGCAATGTCGTGGTGGCCCATCACCCCATCGTATTCCGGGGGCTCAAGCGGTTCAACGGGGCCAACTACGTCGAGCGTACGGTGATGCTGGCCATCCGGAAGGACATTGCCATCTACGCCATCCACACGAACCTGGACAACGTCCGCGATCGCGGCGTCAACGAGCGGATCGCCGAGCGGCTCGGGCTGCTTAATCTCCGGTTGCTAAAGGCCAAGAACCCGGAAGGGACGGTCGGCTCGGGTATGGTCGGGGAGCTGTCCCAAGCCATGAGCGAGCTGGATTTCCTGGCGATGCTCCAGGAGTACATGCGCGTCCAGGTGATCCGCCACACCCGCCTGCTGGATAAAATGGTGCAAACCGTAGCCGTGGCCGGGGGGGCCGGAGGATTTCTGCTGGAGGACGCCAAGCGGGCGGGGGCCCAGGCCTTCGTGACGGCCGACTACAAATACCACGAGTTCTTTGATGCCGACGGGCAGCTGGTGATCTGCGACATCGGCCACTACGAAAGCGAACAGTTTACAACTCAATTACTTGCGGAGTTGTTAACTAAAGAATTCACTACCTTTGCGGTCCTTTCGACGAAGCGGAACACCAACCCGGTCCTTTACTACGTCTAAAGGATCCTTAACTCAATAAAGCTATCCTGCATGGCCGCTGCTGCCCCCACCGAACTGACGGTTGAAGAAAAAATGCGCGAACTCTATCGCCTGCAACTCATTGACTCCCAGATCGACGAGATAGAGATCCTGAAGGGTGAACTCCCCATGGAGGTGAGCGACCTGGAAGACGAGATCGCCGGCCTCGAAACCCGCATCAGCCGTACCGAAGCCGTAGTCGACGAACTCCAGACCGAGATCAGCCGCCACGATGCCAATGTGCAAGAGTCCGACATGCTCATCACCCGCTACGAGGAGCAGATGAACAACGTCAAAAACAACCGCGAGTACGAGGCCCTCATGAAGGAGACCGAGATGCAGCGCCTGGAGATCCAGCTCAGCCAGAAAAAGGCCAAGACCGCCACTGAGGACCTCGAAGGCCGCACCGCCACCCTCGACGCCACCAAGGAGCGCCGCGACGCCAAGCTCAAGCTGCTCGAAGTGAAGCAGGAAGAGCTCAAGAGCATCATCGCCAAGACCGAAAAGGAAGAGAAGAAGCTGCGCCGCCTCTCCGACAAGCAGCGCAAGCTCATCGAAGACCGCCTCCTGCGTGCCTACGATAAAACCCGTAACAACTACCGTAACGGCCTTGCCGTGGTGACCGTCGAGCGTAACGCCTGCGGCGGATGCTTCAACGCGATCCCCCCCCAGCAGCAGCTCGAAATCAGCCAGCGCAAGCGCCTGATGGCCTGTGAGCACTGCTCCCGCGTGCTGGTCGACGACACCATTCTCGAAGAGAAAACAGAGGAGGAAGTAGCGTAAGCAGTCCCCCCTCCCGCACCGGCACCCCCCCGGTAGGATAACCTGATCACCCCGGCTTGATTCCTCCCGTTCGTACGGAACGGGGGATCAAGCCGGGGTTTTTACATCGTGGGTGAGCCTGAGCGTCCACTCCGTTGGGCGTTCCATGGTGCTCCTGCCCGGCACGGGCTATTCTTTGGTTGTCGGACGGCAATGACCGCACCCACCCAAACGGCCGCCCCCGAAATCCGCTTTACCCGCCGGTTTTTGCAAACATCCCGGGGCCGCACTGATTAATGGTCTAACGGCTGTATACTTACAGTTTGCTGGTTAGAGAGCAATTTAGCTCCAATCACCCGTGAGTTTGCCGAATAAACTACTACCACCCTAACCTACCTTTGCCGCATGTCCTCCAGAATATTAATCATCGGTGCAGGCCGCTCGTCCACCGCCCTCATCCGATACGCGCTGAACAATAGCGAACGACTGGGGTGGAACGTAACGGTAGCCGACGCCGACCCCGCCGCGGCGGCCGCGAAGGTGAATAATCACCCGCGGGGGACCACGGCCTGGCTCGACGTCAACAAGACCAACGACCGCCGGGAGCTCATCGGCCGCTCGGATATCGTCGTCTCCCTGCTGCCCGCTCACCTGCACATCGAGGTGGCGCAGGATTGCATCCGCCTTAAGAAGCACCTCGTTACGGCCAGTTACGTAAGTCAGGAGCTCTACCGCCTCGGGGACGAGGCGCGCAACCGGGAGCTCATCTTCATGGGCGAAATGGGGCTCGACCCCGGCATCGACCACATGTCGGCCATGCAGCGCATCAACACCATCCGGGAGCTGGGCGGGGAGGTGACCGCCTTTCGCTCCTTCACGGGCGGCCTGATTTCGCCGGAAAGCAACGATAATCCGTGGGGCTACAAGTTCACCTGGAACCCGCGCAACGTCGTGCTGGCCGGCCAGGGCACCGCCCAGTACCTCGACAACAACAAGCTGAAGTACCTGCCGTACTACCGGCTCTTCATGAATACCTGGGACGTCGAGATCGACGGCATCGGCAAATTCGAGGCCTACGCCAACCGCGACAGCCTCCTCTACCGCGAGCAGTACGGCCTCAAGGACATTCCCACCATCCTGCGGGGCACCCTGCGCTACCCCGGCTACTGTGCCGCGTGGAACGCCCTGGTCCGCATCGGCATGACCGACGGCGACTTTCCCATCCTCGACTCCAACAAGATCACCTACCACGAGCTGATGGAGGCCCTGGCACCGAGTGGCGCCGGCTCCGTCAAGGACCGCATCGCCCAGATGCTCAAGCTCGAGCCCAACGGGGAGGTGATGAAGCGCCTCATCTGGCTCGGCCTCTTCCGCAAGAAGCGCATCAAGCTCAAGGGGGCCACCCCCGCCCTCATCCTCGAGAATCTCCTGCTCGACAAGTGGAAGCTGCAACCGGAGGACAAGGACCTGATCGTCATGCAGCACCAGATCGACTACCAGATCGACGGCAAGCATAAGCGCGACCTTTCCAACCTCGTAATGCAGGGGGAAAACAGCGAGGACACGGCCATGTCGCGGCTGGTCGGTCTGCCGCTCGGCATTTTTGTCCGCCTCATGAGTGAGGGCAAGATCCAGACCACCGGTGTCCACATTCCCACCATGCGCGAGGTGTACGAGCCCGTCCTGAAGGAGATGGAAGACTACGGCCTGCAGTTCACCCACCAGACGATTGACCTCTAGCGGACTCGTCCGGGCCGGGCAGTTCAACCAGGCCGCCCGCCAGGGCGCCTACATTTTCATCGCCCTGGCCCTCCCGCGGCTGGGGGTGCCCACCGAGCTGATCGGGGAGTGGGAAACCCTCGTTTTCCTGGGGTACCTGCTGGCCTTCGGCTGGATCACGGGCCTGTTGCAGGGCTTCCTCATCCGTATGGGAGCCCTGGTCGGCGCGGCCGGGGAGGCGTTTGCACGCCGGGCTACCCTGGCTACGCTGGGGTTTTCCGCATTGATCCTCCTGGCTGCCGCGCTGCTGCATCCCCTGCTCTTCGAACTGCTGCACCTGCAACGGGCCCCGGTCGGGTGGTACTTCTTTTTCGTGCTGCTGCTGAGCCGCTGGCCTTCTTACTGCCTAGAGCAGGCCCTGCTGCTCACCGGGCGCGTTCGGTGGCTGGTAGCCTACGCTATCCTGAACTCCCTCGGGCTCGTCACTTCGCTCCTGCTGCCGCTCTACCTGGGCTACGACCTGCTTACGGCCATGGGGGTGTTGGCGGGCTTCGCGGGTGCCAAGGCCATCGGCGTCCTGGGGTGGGCGCTGGCCACTCCCCGCGACCTCCCGCGCGCGCCCGCTGTCCCGCTGGGAGGGTGGCTAAGGGACAGCAAGCCACTCATGGCCTATGCCACGGTGGCCTCGCTGGTGTCCGTGGTGGACCCCCTCATCGTCAGCTACTGGTACGACGGCGACCCGGAGGTCTTTGCCATCTTCCGTTACGGGGTGCGGGAGCTTCCTTTCCTGGCCGCCCTGATCAGCGGAATGGTCACCGTCGCCATCCCCGTCATCACCCGCGAGCGGGCCTTGGGCCTGGCGCTCCTCCGCCAGCAATCCGGAAAGCTGTTTCACTACGTATTCGCCCTCACCTTCCTGCTGCTCCTGACGGCCGACTGGTGGTGGACGCGCGTCTTCACCGAGGCATTCGCCGCGAGCCTGCCCATCTTCCGCACCTTCCTGTTGGTGGTGGGGTGCCGCCTCGTCTTCGCGATGACCGTCCTGACCGCCCTCAACGAAACCCGGCGCCTCTACCTCTGGGGACTGCTGGAGCTGGCCGTCAATGTGGTCCTTTCGCTGGTGCTGGTGCGCTCCTACGGCCTGCTGGGCATCATCTGGGCAACGGTGATCGCCAGCTACTTCCACGAGCTGTGCCTGGTCCTGTACCTCCGCTTCCGTACGAACACACGCTGGCGGGAGTACGCTGACCTGCGTTGGTACGGCGTGTATCTGGTGGGAATGTTCGTGGCGTACTGGTGGGTGAGCTGAAGTTAGGCGGTCGCTGAGGTTTCACAGAGGGGAGTGAATTACCGATTACCAGTTGCCTACTGCAGTTGCCTGCCCGCGTCCGGCCACCCGACTCCGCGTAACTCCCTGCCCTCTGCGGTGAAAAGCCTACTGAATTTAATTCCCCTCGCCCGTCAGCTTCTCAATCACGATCACCAGCCGCGCGGGTTTCTTCACCACCCGGTTGGCCAACCTATCCACCACCCGCCAGGCACGAAAGGGGAGGGGGGAAAGAAATTTGTGGGTACGGAGGAAGACCAGGGCCTTATTGGAGATCTTCTCGGTCCGGTAGCGGATGTGGGGAAAGGGAGCCAGCAGCGAATCCACCAGGGCCTCGTTGAAACTGTGCAGGTGGGCGTGCAGGGGGGTAGGGCGGTTGCAGTGGATGCACAGCGAGTACTGGATCGTCTCGTTGTAGGGGGTGGACAGGATGATGGTCCCGCCAGGTTTTACTACCCGGAGCAGGTTGGCCAGGTAGAGTGGTATGTCCGGCACGTGTTCCATCACCTCGGAGGAAACGATGGCGTCCACGGAGCCGTCGCGGAAGGGCAGATCGAAGGCATCGCCGGTCACGGCATAGTGATTGGGGGCGGGGTAGCGCCGCAGGGCCTCCGTGGTATTGCGCAGGGCGATGTCAAAAGAGATCACCGCTTCCTTTCCGCCAAGGAGGGCCCCGGCTACCCAGGCCCGGCCACAGCCGACGTCGAGAACGACCCGGGCGGGGGTGGGCAGGTGGCGCAAAATTTCCTCGTGCAGGCGGCGGCTTTCGTGTAGGGAAGCGGGGTCCGCGGGTGGGGAGAAGTAGTCGAATTCAAGGGCGTCGCGCTGATAATGCTCTACGTAGTTGCCGGCTTCCTGGTCTTCGGCCAGTAGATTGTACACGCCCCCTTCCGTCCGGTAGGAATCCAGGGGATGATCCGGTTCGCGGAGGACATGACGCAGGTCGAACATGGAGCAAAGCTACGCACTACCCGGCGCTAGCGGAGCAATTCGTTCATGGCTTTGAGCGGCAGGGATTCTTCTCCGTCCAGAGTACGTGCAGCCAGGTTGAGGCCGTTCCGGCTGAGTTCAGACTCGACAAGCCGAATAAATGCTGGTGCATCTTTCAGGTGGGAAAGGTCGATGCGGGTAGTCTGCATCGGGCGGTGGAGGTGCATATGTACCAGCTTGCCGAAGCCCAGGGAAGCGGGGTTCTCGCGGATGATCATACGGGTGACCCCGCGCAGGTCCACTACCCGGGAGTGGCCGATGCGGCGTGCCACCGTCAGGGTGTGCCCGGAAACGATCAGGCGGTCGTTAAGCAGGCGGTAGTAATAAATCAGGTAGAAGACGGAGGCCAGTAACAGGGCGAACGAAAGCGTGTTCGGCCAATCCCCGCTCATCTCTCCGGTCAGATGGCCCAATGCAAGGATCGAGGCAACGGTCAGTCCAACCGCTGTAAGTGCCTTTCCGTGCCGGTAGTTGAATTCGTACATAGGTGAAATATACGAACTCCCCCCGCACCCGCGCGCCGCCGCCCGATTGAATTATATTACCGCATGACTACGCCCGAAAAACTCGACGCCCTCCGCCACCAGCTGCTCGAACACCAGCTCGACGCCTACCTCATCCCCAGTACCGACCCCCACCAGAGTGAGTACCCGGCCCCCCGCTGGGCTTCCCGGGAGTGGATGAGCGGTTTCACCGGATCGGCCGGCACCCTGGTCGTGACGCTGCACGAGGCCCGCCTCTGGACCGACAGCCGCTACTTCCTCCAGGCCGAAGAGGAGCTCGCCGGCACCGGCATCCAACTGATGAAGCTGAAGACCCCCCACACGCCGGAGTACGTCGACTGGCTCACCGATCACCTCCTGAGTGGGCAGGCCGTGGGGGTAGACGGACGCGTCTTCAGCGCTTACGCCGCCAGGCAACTGGAGAAGAAGCTGGAAAAGGCGAAGCTTAAACTGAAGACCGGCATCGACCTGATCGGCCTGATCTGGAAGGACCGCCCCGACCTCCCCAACCGCCCCGTGAGCGAGCACCTGGCGAATTACAGCGGCGAAAAGTGGGAAGATCGACTGCAAAAGCTCGTCGGCTGGATGGACAACCATAGCATTGACTACTTTCTGGTCTCGGCCCTGGACGAGTTGGCCTGGCTGCTGAACCTCCGGGGGACCGACATCGAGTTCAATCCCCTCATGGTCGGCTACTTCATCGCCGGCCGCCGGGGCGACCACGCCGTATTCGCCGAACAGCAGGAAGCCCTGTCGCCCTGGGCCGCCAAACTGCCCGAGCTGCAGCGCCTGCCCTACCGGGACACCGTCGGTCACCTGCGCCACCTCAATGCCCGCGATGCCGACATCGGCTTCGACCCCGCGACGACCTCCGTCTACCTGGCCACGGCTGCGGGGGGCGTGGAAAGCTGTGGCATTGAAAGCCCGATCCCTCGCTGGAAGGCCATCAAGAATGGGGCCGCCCTCGAGCACCTCCGCGGGGTGATGGCCCACGATGCCGTCGCCCTGCTGAAGCTCCGCCGCTGGCTCGACGGCGCCGTTTCCCGGGGCGTCACCGAATACGAAGTAGGGGAGCAACTGGCCAACTTCCGGGCCGGCTACGACACCTACGTCAGTGAGAGCTTCAACGCCATCGTCGGCTACCGCGGCAACGGCGCCATCGTGCACTATCACGCAACCGAGAACGGCGCGGCTACCCTGGCGGCGGAGGGCATCCTACTGGTCGACAGCGGCGGACAGTACCAGAACGGCACGACCGACATCACCCGCACCTTCGCCCTCGGTCCGGTCACCGACGAGCAGCGCCGCAACTTCACCCTCGTCCTGCAGGGGCACATCGACCTGGCCAGGGCCCACTTCCCGGCGGGCACCAGCGGCGTGCAACTAGACATTCTCGCCCGGGGCCCCCTGTGGCAGCACGAACTCAACTACGGCCACGGCACCGGCCACGGCGTGGGCTTCTTCCTCAACGTGCACGAGGGGCCGGCGGGCATCAGCCCCAATCCGCGCTCCAAGTCCGCCCAGCATACCCTCGAACCCGGTATGGTGCTCAGCAACGAACCCGGCTACTATAAGGACGGGGAGTACGGCATCCGCACCGAAAACCTGGTGGTCGTCACCGCCTCCGAGCAGGAGGGCTGGCGGCACTTCGAGACCGTTACGCTCTTCCCCATCGACCGCCGGTTGATCGACCGGGACCTGTTGACGAGCGCGCAGCTGCAGTGGCTCAACACCTACCACGCCCTCGTCTGGAAGCGGGTCTCCCCCCTGGTCGACGGCGAGGAGCTGGCCTGGCTAACCTCCGAATGTGCCACACTGTAACTGAAGGACTACCCGCAACCCTGCGCACTCCCGGGTTCAACCTTATCCCCCCAACTATCCACCCACCGAAGCGTTCAAACATCCAGGACCGCATAACCCCACCCCTTGGGCGACCTTAAATACCTCAACCGATTCTTTTGGAAGTACCGCTGGCGCCTGCTGCTGGGGATCGTTTTTATTTGCATCTCCAACTACTTTCAGGTCCTGCAGCCGCAGGTGATCCGGGAGGCGCTGGACCTGGTGATCGACTACGTCAACTCCTACGGGGTCTACAATGGCTTCGGCGTGCAGGGGGAATTCTTCAGCATCCTGAGCCATACGCTCATGTTGTTTGCCGGACTGGTGCTTCTGCTGGCCTTCATTATGGGGTTCTTCCTGTACCTGACCCGGCAGACGATCATCGTGATGTCGCGCCTGATCGAGTACGACCTGCGGGAAAAGATCTTCGACCACTACGAAGACCTCAGCCTGGAATTTTACAAGCGGAACAATACCGGCGACCTGATGTCGCGCATCACCGAGGACGTCAACAAGGTGCGGATGTACCTCGGGCCGGCCGTCATGTACTGCGCCAACCTGATCTCCACCATCCTCTTCGTGATCTTCAGCATGCTGGCGGTGAGCCCGACGCTGACGCTGTACACCCTGATCCCCCTGCCGGTACTGGCGGTGAGTATTTACTACGTCAGCAACCTGATCCATACCCGTTCCACCCTCATCCAGCAGCAGCTTTCCAAGTTGACGAGCATCGCCCAGGAAGTATTCTCCGGTATCCGGGTGGTGAAGAGTTACGTGCGGGAGAAGCAGCAGATCAGCTACTTCGCGGGACAGAGCGACGTCTACAAGAACATGAGCGTGGACCTGGCCAAGATCGACGCCTGGTTCTTCCCCCTGATGGTCTTCATGGTCGGAGCCGCTACCATCCTCACGGTTTACGTGGGAGGACTGCAGGTCGTAGCCGGCGAGATATCGGCCGGTAACATTGCCGAATTCGTGATCTACGTCAATATGCTGACCTGGCCGGTGACCGCCATCGGGTGGATCGCCAGCATCGTACAGCAGGCCGCGGCCAGCCAGAAGCGCATCAACGAATTCCTGGATACCCGGCCGACCATCGTCGACCCCCACCCGAAGTACCGCGGCGACCTGAGGGGAGCCATCTCCTTCGAGAATGTCGACTTCGTGTACCCCGACACCGGTATCCGGGCCCTGGACGGCCTGGACTTCAGCCTGGAGCCGGGACAAAAACTCGCCATCATCGGCCGGACGGGCTCCGGGAAGACCTCCGTTGCCGACCTACTGCTGCGCATGTACGACGTCACCAGCGGCCGTATCCTTATTGACGGTAAGGACGTCAGTGAGCACGGCCTGGCCAACCTGCGCCGGCGGATCGGCTACGTGCCCCAGGACGTATTTCTGTTCTCCGATACCATCAAGGCCAACATCGCCTTCGGCGCCGACCACCAGCCCCCCGACGCCGAGATCGAGCAGTTTGCCAAGTACGCCGCGGTCTATAAAGATATTGCCGGCCTGCCCCTGGGCTTCGACACCCTGGTCGGAGAGCGGGGAGTGACCCTTTCGGGCGGACAGAAACAGCGCGTTTCCATTGCCCGGGCCCTCATCAAGCGGCCGGACATCGTGATCCTCGACGACTGCCTGAGCGCCGTCGACACCAACACCGAGCAACAGATTCTGGGCTACTTTAACGAAGCCCTGCAGGACAAGACCGCCATCATCATCACCCACCGCATCTACGGCCACCTCAAATTCGATAAGATCATCGTGCTCGACGAAGGTCGCGTCGCCGAGGTCGGCACCCACGAAGAGCTGCTGGCCAACGGGGGCTACTACAGCGAGATCGTGGAGCGGCAGATGGCGGAGGAGGTCGATGGCGGAGAAAGCTAAGGCCGAGGCCCTTGTCGGCCCGCATACCTAAGAAACAAAGAAAGGCATTCAGCGCCCGGTCCCGGTTCCACCAGCTTGTCGGGGTTAAAAGCCGTTACGGGTAGGGTAGGCCGGATCGTTACGGTATGGTCATCCCCAGCTGGTTTTTTTCCGCCCGGGTGATCAGCAGGGAGAAGAGTAGCTCCAGTCCTCCGCCGAGGAATGCTCCGAGGTAAAAGGTGGTGCCGAAGAGCAGGGTGCCGATTCCCGCCATCACCAGCGCAACCCCCAGCAACCAGTAAATCCGGCGGCCATAGAGGGTGGAGAAGAGGAGGTAGCGGCCACCGATGGTAAGCAGCATGATCGGGTAAAACCAGGTGGGGCGAACCTCCAGCGCAGCATAGGCGATAAACAGACCGACAAAGAGCAGCACCGTACTCTCCAGGGCGAGCGGGGCGAGGGGATTATCCTTCCGGTGCTTGCCCGAGCGCTTCAGCAGTTTTGACAGCACGATCCCCAGGGGGTGGATCATCATGCCGGCCAGGAAGAAGATCAGCACGCTAAGTTGCCGGGTGCCGAGCAGGGCGGTGGCCCCCCCGAGTATCCAGATCAGTCCCGACGCAAAGACGCCCGGTCCGCCGGCGAAGTAGGCGTGGCGCATATCCTGCTGGGCTTCCTGGAACGTCATGAACGG
>JBBSPZ010000026.1:0-53748 GCA_038258275.1 Chitinophagales bacterium
GGCTCGGCGGGGGGGGGGGGTGGGTTCCGTTGGGGGTGCGGGGGGGCTGGGTATGGTGGGGCGCCGCGGGCCGCGGCCCCACCACTTTCGCGCGGGCGCGGCAATGATATTTAACGTGGGGTTAACATTGGCTAGGTGTAGGCTGGGCTAAAATATGGTGCCGTTAGAATAGACGATTGGACGACTCAGGCGGTTGGACGGCGTACTCGCCCCGGAATTCACCCTGGAGCAGGCCCCTATCCTGAGCACTGAAGTAGTCGCCATCGCTATCAAGGCGACTTCCGCAGGGGAATGGCTACCCTTTAGTAGGAATTACAATGTCCTGGAAGAAAGCGTCAGGCCCCTTTTCCCTGGTCTGCACCCAGTATCCGGCAATGGTCCTGGATAGCAACAAGCCATTTTTGGCGATCATTTCGTACAGCAAAGTTTCGCTCAGGGCAATGTTGGCACTTTTTACCTTGCTGTTCATAAGGCGATACCCTCCGCGGTGTACCGGAAAGCTGAACTCCCCCTGGTTGGCAATGGTGATTTCCGTAGCGTCGTCGTAAACGAAACAGGTAGCGAGACACGTACCACCGGGTTTCAACACTCTGTTAATCTGGCCCAGATACTTATCGATCTCATCGGGCTGTAAGTGGGTGAACACCGAAAATAGGAAGGCAATATCAAATTCATCCGCCGGATAGGGGAAGGTGAAAGTGGACGCACGCCCGGTAGAGGAATTGTACAGGTCGTTGAACAGGGGTACGTACAGAAAGTCGAAGTTGGGATGCGCGGCGGATATATGTTGCTTGCACCAGTCTATGCCCTTTTTGACCACGTCAAATCCAGAATACGCCCCCGAACTATTCAGGTAGGAGCGGAGCGCCACGGCCGTTCTGCCGATGCCGCAGCCAATATCGAGCACCCGATCGGTGGGCCTGAGCGGGGTGTAAGTAGTGAGCAGTTTCAGGTGTGATTGACCCTGCGCGATAAAATCACCCGACCCCACGTAGATATCCCCTTTTTTAGGAATACAGCCTTTCTCCCCACCCATCACTTGGTTTAGGGTATCCACGGGCAGATGGGCCAGTTTCCTTAGCCGGAGTCTGTGTTCGGGCGTGAGGGAGTAGTAAAATTTCCGGAGATATGCTTTGATCATGAGATGGTTCCCGACAAGTTATCCGTCAAAGGTAGCCCATATTGCAGCGCGAGCAGTTGACCGCTGGGCACCGTTAGCGAACGGTCGAGACGGGAAACCCGCCCATCCGCTTAACTTGCGGCCCAACGGCTGAAGCCGTCGCCACACGGTATGAAACGCGACTTTAAAAAATACCTGGATCACCTCGGCGAGGAGGAACTGCGGGAGGAACTGGAAACCCTCTACCAGCGCTTCGCCGTGCTGCGGGAGTATTACCGGATGGAACTGGGAGATTCTAAAGTGCTCGTGGATAAGTACAAGCGGGAGATGCGCAAGTCCTTCTTCCCCGTGCGCGGGCGGGGGAAGCGGGGCAGAAGCGCTTCGCGCAAGATCATCAAGGCCTTCGCCGAAATATCTATTCATCCTAAAGACCTGGTGGAACTGCACTTCTACCGCGCCGAACTCATGGCCGAGTACATCGGATCTATGCGCATCGACAGCGACGCTTTCCACGACAGTACCGTCAAGGCGTACGAGGAAGCCTGCGGCATGGCGGAACGCGAGGTGCTGCTGGACTCCTACGCCGAGGGCGCACGTCAATTGGCCGACTTCTTCGAGCAGCAGCGCCGTACCTCGCAGTACAGCCTGTACCCTACTTACCGTCGGTACTGGGAAGGATGACCGTGGGGCGTTCCGACTGGTAGGCCCCCGGGCTGCTGCCGTAATACTCCCCGAAGGCCCGGGTGAAGTAGCTCACGCTGTTGAACCCGCAACGGAAGGCCACGTCGCGGATGTTGCGCTCCTTGTACTGCAGCAGGCTGGCGGCAAGCTTCAGCCGCTCGGCGTTGATGAATTCGACCGGTGAGCAGCCCATCTCGTTCTTGAAGGCGCGGTAAAAGCCCGACTCACTCATGCAGGCCAGTCTGCTGAGCTGGCTGACGGTCAGCTTCTCGTCGAGGTGGCTGCGGACGTAAGTGATGACGCTGTCGATCGGGTTTTCCGTCGCGTGCTCCTCGGCCCGCCGTAGGTGATTCTGGCAGGACTCCGATTCCATAATCCGGATGAGCAGCTCGCGCAGCAGCATATTGACGAAGATGTCTTTGGAAGGATGGCCCTCTGCGCAGAGAAAGATCAGGCGCTGCAGGAGCTGAGTGATCGCCGGTTGCTGGGTAAAGTGAAAATTGTAGTTGGTGGCCGACCACTCGGAACCATCGGCCCGGGGACGCCGCTCGTTCATCAGTTGCAGGACGCGGGAAACCTCCTGTTCGTCGATCTCCAGGGCGAGGCACTTGGTGGGCTGCCTGGCGGTGGCTTCGGGAAAGTCGATCACCATGCGTTCTCCGGCGGGAAGGAGGATGGATTCCCCCGGTAGGAAGGCAAAGCCGGGCTCCTCCCGCAGGTGCATGATCTTGCGGCCCCGGATCATACTGGCCAGTACGGGCTGGTCGAACTGCAGGGCCACGGCCGAGGCCGTCTCGTGGGTCTCGAAGAGGTTGAGCTCCACGGAGTTGAGGCTGTAGGTCGTACGGTTCTCGACGAGCGTCTGGAGGGAAGTAGCGCGGAGGTGGTCGGTTTGCAGCATGGTGTCTACAGTACAGTACTAAACCTGTTTTTGATCACTGGAGCCCTAATTATATAAGGCATCGAATAGATTGCGCGAAGGATTATAGTATTCTGCAAGGGCAATGTAGGATTGTGCAAGGAAGGGGAGGGGGGGCTAATTAACTTAGTGACTAAAGCGACCGCCGCCACCGTCCGGTAATGCACCGCACCTGCGCGCCGCCGCCGATTTGACCTAATTAAAACGCAAAAGACGATCATGAGTACCACTGCAAACAAAACCGCCGATACCCTGGCAAAACCGAAGTTCAAGGACCAGTACGAGAATTTCATCGGGGGAGAATGGGTTTCCCCGACCAACGGAGAATATTTCGATAACGTCTCGCCCGTAGACGGCAAGAGCTTCACCCGCATTCCCCGCTCGACCAAGGAAGACGTGGACAAGGCCGTCGCCGCCTCCTGGAAGGCCGCCGAAAGCTGGAACAAAACTTCCGCTACCGTGCGCAGCAACCTGCTGCTCAAGATCGCCGACGTGATGGAGAACAACCTGGAGGTGATCGCCCGCGCGGAGACCTGGGACAATGGTAAGGCCATCCGCGAAACCCGCGCCGCCGACCTGCCGCTGGCCATCGATCACTTCCGCTACTTCGCCGGCGTCATCCGCGCCGAAGAAGGGGGGGTGGCCGAGCTCAACAGCGATACCGTATCCATGAACGTATGGGAGCCGCTGGGCGTGGTCGGGCAGATCATCCCCTGGAACTTCCCCATCCTGATGGCGACCTGGAAGGTAGCCCCTGCCCTGGCCGCCGGCAACTGCGTCGTGCTGAAGCCCGCCGAGCAAACTCCCGTAGGCATACTGATCCTGATGGAACTCATCCAGGATGTACTGCCCGCCGGTGTACTCAACGTGATCAACGGATTCGGCGTCGAGGCCGGTAAGCCCCTGGCCAGCCACCCCGACATCTGCAAGATCGCCTTCACGGGTGAGACCACGACCGGTCAGTTGATCATGCAGTACGCCAGCAAAAATATCATTCCCGTGACCCTGGAGCTGGGCGGCAAGAGCCCGAACGTCTTCATGAAGAGCGTGATGGACGCCGACGATGCCTTCTTCGACAAGTGCCTCGAGGGGGCGGCCATGTTTGCCCTCAATCAGGGGGAGGTCTGTACCTGCCCGAGCCGCCTGCTGGTGCACGAAGACATCTACGATGCCTTCATCGAGCGATTCATCGAACGGGTCGAGGCCATTAAGATGGGCCACCCCCTGAGTCCCGACACCATGATGGGTGCCCAGGCCAGCAACGATCAGTACGAGAAGATCCTTAAGTACATCAAGATCGGTAAGGAAGAGGGCTGTGAGGTCCTGACCGGTGGCAGCGCCGCCCACGTGGACGGCCTCTCCGAAGGCTTCTACATCAAGCCGACCGTACTGAAGGGCAACAACAAAATGCGGGTGTTCCAGGAGGAGATCTTCGGTCCCGTACTTTGCGTCACCACCTTCAAGGACGAGGCGGAGGCCATCGAAATCGCCAACGACACCCTCTACGGACTCGGTGCCGGCGTCTGGACCCGCGACATGCACGAAGCCTATCGCGTCCCCCGCGCCATCAAGGCCGGCCGCGTCTGGGTCAACTGCTACCACGATTACCCCGCTCACGCCCCCTTCGGTGGTTACAAGAAGTCGGGTTTCGGCCGGGAGAACCACAAGATGATGCTGGACCACTACCGCCAGACCAAGAACATGCTGATCAACTACAGCAAGGACCGTCTTGGATTCTTCTAGGTCTCGGCTACGACCGAGTTTTGTTTAGTGTTGGTCGGCCGGTATCCTGTACCGGCCGGCCTTTCTTAATAGTTGACCATGCCTAAAGTAGATATCACCGATCGGGCCCGGGAGGTCATCGATACCCTCCGGGAAACCCACGGCTCCCTCATTTTTCACCAAAGCGGCGGTTGCTGCGACGGCTCTTCCCCCATGTGCTTTCCGGAAGGGGAGCTGTACCTCGACGACGACAACGACGTCCTCCTCGGAGAGATCCACGGCTGCCCGTTCTACATGTCCAGATTCCAGTACGAATACTGGAAACACACCCACCTGACCCTTGACGTGGTGAAGGGGCGGGGGGCTAGTTTCTCCGCGGAAATACCCCTTGGCCTGCGCTTTGTCGTGGATTCCCGCTTGCTAACGGAGGCGGATGCCTGAGTTTCCGCTACGCGTGCACTTCGTGAAACCTCTGTGCAGCCCTCCGCTACCTCCGTGGTGAACCTTGCCCTTCCACCTCCTGCAAATCCACCCGGCTGCCCCGCACGAAGGCGTGGTATTCAGGGCCATACTGCATGCCCAGGTAGTCCGCCGAAAGCCGGAAGGGCTCGTAAAATCCATCATTCACCGTCCGCTCGCCGGAGCAGGACAGTACGCCCAGCTCCTTACCCTTCAGGCGGTTGCCCAGGTCCTTGTGGTAGGTGAGCAGGTCGGTGAAGCGGTCGAGGAAGAGCTTCATCGGCCCGCTCATGCTATACCAGTAGACGGGGCTGGCCAGGATAAGGCGGTCGTAGATGATCACGCGCTTGGCGAGGGAGAGAAAGTCGTCATCTACCGGGTAGTCATTCCCGTAGTCGTAGGGGGCTATCCGGTATTCCAGCAGGTCGATGACCTTGCCGTTGGTTTCTTCCTGCAGTTGCTGTACGGCGAGGGCGGTGTTGCCGTCTCCGCGGGCGCTGCCCTGTACGATGAGTGTGCTTCCCATACTAAGCTTGGGGCTGGGGTACGCGCACCAGGTTCAGGCTCACCCGGTGGCCTCCGGGGAGTTCCGTGGTTTCTGCACCGGCGATCGTGGTGAGTTCGAGGGTGTCGGCGAGGGTTTCCTCCATCATGTAGCTGCGGTGGGCCTCGACGGCATCGCGCACTTCCTCGGGGCCACTGAGCCGGACGTCGATGCGATCGGTGACTTCGAGTCCGCTATCCTTCCGTAGGTTTTGAATACGACTGACCAGTTCTCGCGCCAGCCCTTCCCGGGCGAGGTCGGGGGTCACGTTCACGTCCAGGGCGACCGTCAGGTCGCCGTCGGTGGCCACCTTCCAGCCGGGGATATCCTCGGTGAGGATCTCCACTTCGTCGGTGGTGATCTCTACGGGGGTACCGTCCAGGTCCAGCGTAAAGCGACCGGTTTGTTCCAGCCTATTGATGTCATCGGCATTCATGGCATTAATCGCCTGGGCGGCGGCCTTCATCTGCTTGCCGAGCCGTTTGCCGAGCACCTTGAAGTTGGCCCTCACGGTCTTGTGCAGGAAGTCGTCGTCGGTCAGGAATTCCACTTCCTTGATGTTGGTCTCCGCTTGAATAATGGGCGTCACGGCCTCGATCCGGCGGCGGAAATCAGCGTCGAGGGCCGGCAGCAGGATCTTCTGCAGCGGCTGACGGACGCGTAACTTTTCCCGCTTGCGCAGGCTCAGCACCAGGGAGGAGATGCGCTGGGCATAGGCCATGCGTTGCTCGAGGTCCGCGTCAATTTGGGCGGGGTCCGCGGGTGTGAGGAGGGTTAGGTGGACGCTGGGGACTGGGGAGGGGTGGAGGAGGTTGCGGTAGAGCCAGTCAGCGAAGAAGGGGGCCACCGGGGCCATCAGCTGACTCACGCGCAGGAGGCAGGTGTGGAGCGTCTGGTAGGCGGCGCGCTTGTCGGTGGTCATTTCTCCGCGCCAAAAGCGGCGGCGGCTCTGACGGACGTACCAGTTGCTGAGCTCGTCGTTGACGAAGCTGTCGATGGCGCGGCAGGCCGGGGTGGCGTCGTAAGCAGAGAATCGTTGTTCCACTTCGGCCGTCAGTGAGTTGAGGCGGCTCAGCACCCAGCGGTCGATCTCGGCGAGGTCCTCGGTGGCGACGGGTGTATCGGCGGTGGCGTCGTAGACGTCGATGTTGGCGTAGAGGGCAAAGAAGCCGTAGGTGTTGTACAGGGTGCCGAAGAAGCGACGCTGTACCTCCTTGATGCCCTCGAGATCAAACTTCAGGTTATCCCAGGGATCGCTGTTGCCGATCATGTACCAGCGGGTGGCGTCGGCCCCGAAGGTGTCGATGGTGGTGAAGGGGTCCACGGCATTGCCGAGGCGCTTGGACATCTTCTTACCGTCCTTGTCCAGCACCAGGCCGTTGGAGACCACGTTCCTGTAGGCCACCGAGTCGAAGACCATCGTGGCGATGGCGTGCAGGGTGTAGAACCAGCCGCGCGTCTGGTCGACGCCCTCCGCGATAAAGTCGGCGGGGAAGGACCGTTCGAACAGTTCCTTGTTCTCAAAGGGGTAGTGGAACTGGGCGGCGGGCATGCTCCCCGAGTCAAACCAAACGTCGATCAGGTCCAGCTCGCGGCGGAGCTCCTTGCCGTTCTGCCAGAGGACCACCTCGTCGATGTAGGGGCGGTGGAGGTCCTGGGGGACTTCCTGCTCGGTTCCGAGCTCCCGGTTGGCCATAGCGACCAAGTCCTCCAGCTCGGCGATGGAGCCGACGCAGACCTGCTCCGTGCCGCATTCACTGCGCCAGATCGGCAGGGGGATGCCCCAGTAACGGCTGCGGCTGAGGTTCCAGTCCTGGAGGTTCTCCAGCCACTTGCCGAAGCGGCCCTCTCCCGTGCTGGCGGGTTGCCAGTTGATGGTGTCGTTGAGCTGCTGCATGCGCTCCTTCACGGCGCTGGCCTTGATGAACCAACTGTCGAGGGGGTAATAGAGCACGGGCTTGTCCGTCCGCCAGCAGTGGGGGTAGCTGTGGTTGTACTTGGCTACGTTGAAGGCAAGTCCGCGCTTCTTCAGGTGGACGGCGATGTCGACGTTGACGTCTACGTAACCTTCCTGGTCCTTGTAGTCCTTCACGTAGCGGCCGGAGAATTCGCCCGCGTCCTCCGTGAATTTGCCCGTCTTGTCGACCAGCGTAAGGGAGCCGATGCCGTTGGCCTTTCCGACCATCATGTCATCCGCACCGAAGCTGGGGGCGGTGTGCACGATGCCGGTACCGGCATCGGTGGTCACGAAGGAGCCCGGGATCACCCGGAAGGCGTCGCCGTCGGTCGGTACGGCACCCGGGAGCAACTGCTCGTACCGCAGTCCCACCAGTTCACTTCCCTTAAAAGAGGCGCTCTGCTCCTCCACCTTCGGCTGGTTGTTGCCCTCGAACCACTTGTCCACCAGGGCCTCCGCGAGGACCACTTCGATGGGCTCGTCGGTGTAGGGATTGGTGGTCTTTACGCGCACGTAGTCGATGTCGGGACCGACGGTGAGAGCCGTATTGCTGGGTAGGGTCCAGGGAGTGGTGGTCCAGGCTACCAGGTATAAGGGATTGATGGATTGAAGGGAGGAAGGATTGAGGGGCTGCCTTTCCTTCACTCCTTCAATCCCTCTTTCCTTCACTCCTTCTACCTTAAACATCGCCACTACCGTCGTGTCGGTCACGTCCTGGTAGGCACCGGGCATGTTGAGTTCGTGGGAGCTGAGTCCGGTGCCGGCGGCGGGACTGTAGGGCTGGATGGTGTAGCCTTTGTAGATGAGGTCCTTGTCGTAGATCTGCTTGAGCAGCCACCAGACGGATTCGATGTACTCCCGCTCGTAGGTGACGTAGGGGTTTTCGAGGTCGATCCAGTAGCCCATTTTGCGGGTAATGTCGTCCCAGACGTCCTTGTACCGCATGACCGTTTCCCGGCAGGCGCGGTTGTAGTCGTCCACACTGATCTTGACGCCGATGTCTTCCTTGGTGATGCCGAGCTCGGATTCCACCTTCAGCTCGATGGGCAGGCCGTGGGTATCCCAGCCGCCCTTCCGCACGACGCGCTGTCCCTTTAGGGTATGGAAGCGGCAGAACATGTCCTTGATCGTGCGGGCCATTACGTGGTGGATTCCGGGCTGTCCGTTCGCACTCGGGGGGCCTTCGTAAAAGACAAAGGGGTTGTCCGCCGGGCGCTCCTCGATGCTCCGGCGGAAGATCTCCTGCTCCTCCCAGAAGGCGAGGATCTCGCGGTCGATGGCGGGCAGGTCGAGGGTTTTATATTCGGAATACATAGGTCGGACACTTTGGGCGCGCAAAAATAAAAAGCTCCGGCGGGGCGGGTCCGTCGGAGCTTTCAGTCGATTCAGTACAACAGCGTTCCTACGGACACGGAGCGTGGCCACTAATTATGCCGTCGGTAATGAAGCAAGCTTTCATGCGAGCAAAGATAACGAATTGACCCGCGGCTTGGTTGCCCAAGCATTTTTTGCCGGCCAACGGAAATAAATTTGGGTATCCACAAAAAAAACTTGCCCGATTCCTTGGTAAGGATTAAATTTAATCTACCTTAACAGGACGAAAGCGCGGTAGAAAATCCTGCCCGCTTTTACAAGGTTTAGTTTTCATTTGGTTTTTTGGGGTTATTGGGAGGCAACTTGTTGCCTCTTTTTTTGTGTCCCTACCTGAGTGATCAATCTGCCGACTCCGCCCTCGCCTTCCGCACGTTGCCGGCCAGCCGGATTTCTTCGTAGCGATAGGCCTCGGCAAAGTGGGCGTACGTTTCGCCTACCGTTTGGTCGGGGTGCCCCTCCAGGTGGTCGAGCAACACCTTCAGGGGCTCCTCCTCGATCAGCTCGGTCGCGGCAAGTTCTCCCCGCGCTACCCAGTGGGAAAGGTGGGTGTAGATGGTCCCTTCGGTGAGTTCCCGCTCCGTTGCGATCTCCGCCACCGAGCGGCCGGCGCGAAAGGCGTCCAGCGTGATCTGGCGGGTGTTTCTGCGGCTCGGGGGGGCAGCGCTGCCGGCCGAGGCATCGGCCGGCAGCGATTTGCCGGTACCGGTTACGTACTCCTCCACCAGTCCGAGCAGATCTTCTCCGTAAGACGCGTACGACTTCGGTCCGAAGCCAGGGACCCCCAGCATTTCCGCCCGACTGACGGGCAGGACCTCGGCGACCGCCAGCAGCACTGCATTGTGCAGAATGCGGTAGGGAGGGATCCCGCTGTCCTCCGCTTGCCGGGTGCGCCACTGTGCCAGCCGGGCGTACAGCTCGGGGTGAGGGGAAGCTACCTTCGGGCGCGTACCCGCTTGGGGAGTATCGGCCCGCTGCTCGAACTCCAGGGCGGCATCCGCCCGGGACCGCACGTACTTTTCCGGCTGAAAGCCCCCGGTTAGCGACTCGAAGGCCCGCAACTTTGTGAGCAAGGCCAGGCCGGCCTCCTTCAGCCGGTCGGAAACGGTATCGTATACCTTCCGGTTGTCAGACATAAAGGAAAGCTTGCCCAATTCCGCATACACGTCCCGTAGGCGGGGCACCAGGTAATCTCCGGCTTTCTGCAGGCGTCCCGCCAGCTCGGGGTGCTCGGTGGGCAGGGGCTCGGCGCGGGCGTACTGGTTGACCTGAAGGGCAAAGCTCCGGCAAAGCTGGGCGACCTGCTCCTCCAGTTGCTTCCGGATCTCGCGGATTTCAGTAAGGGCCTCGCCCTGAATGGCGGTTTCGTGCTCGAACAACGATCGTTCCAGGTGGGCCAGCCGGCGGTCGGTGTCGGTAAAGTCGAAGAGTTCCTGCAGGCAGTTGAGCTGGTAACGGCGGCGGTCTTCCCGCAGGTCCGCGGCAGTAGGAGCCTGCTCCTCGGCGCGGGCGGAGTAGTCACTGACCACGCGGTCAGTACGGACGCTGCCGTCGCCGATGCGGCTGCGGAGTACGATGCCGTCGAAGGTCTTGCAGCGGCTGAGCGCTACGTACACCTGGCCGTGGGCGAAGGCATCCGCCGCGTCGATGATGACCCGTTCGAAGGTCAATCCCTGGCTCTTGTGGATGGTGATGGCCCAGGCCAACCGCAGGGGGTGCTGCGCGTAGGTGCCGATGATCTCGTCGGTGACCTCCTTGCTCTGCTTGTCGAGCTCGTACTTGCGGTTCTCCCACTCGACGGGCAGGACGGTGATCGCCTCCTCGTCATCGGGGCACTCGACCGTGATCCGCTCCCCGTCGATTGCCGTGATCCGCCCGATCTTGCCGTTGAAGTAGCGGTGCTCGGAAGTGTCGTTTTTATTGAACATCACCTGGGCGCCGACCCGGAACTTCAACTCCGGATCGTTGGGGTACATCGACTCCGGAAAATTCCCCGAAACCTTGGCCTCAAAGGGATGCAGGGGCGAGTGAAGGGTGCCGAGTTGGCGGGTATTGATAGACTGGGCCGTTCGGTTGTGGGAGGTGAGGGTGATGTAATCGTCGCCGGCGGCGGGCTGAAAGTCAGGACCTTTATACCGGGAATTCAGGTGGGCCAGGCTCTTCGCGTCGAGGCGGTCGTTACGCACCTGGTTGAGCAGGTCGATAAAATCGGCGTCCGACTGCCGGTAGATGTGACGGAGCTGGATCGTGCGCACCCCGGCATCGACCAGCTCGCGGCTGCCGAAAAAGTATGGAGTCTGGTAATGCGTGCGCATCTCGTTCCAGTCGGCATCGCGTACTACGGGTGGTAGCTGGTGGAGGTCGCCGATCATGAGCAACTGTACGCCGCCGAAGGGCTGGGAATTTCCGCGGTATTTTCTCAGGACGGCCCCCAGTGCATCCAGCACGTCGGCCCGCACCATACTGATCTCGTCGATCACCAGCAGGTCCAGGCTCCGCAGTACCTCGGCCTTTTTCCCGCTGAGGCGGTGCTTGCGCATTTCCCCCTCCAGACGGTCAGGGGTCACCACCCCGAACGGCAACTGGAACTGACTGTGGATGGTCACGCCTTTGGCGTTGATCGCGGCCACCCCCGTAGGTGCGACCACCACCTTTCGCTTCGGGATCTCCTCCCGCACCCGGTGCAGAAAGGTGGTCTTGCCGGTGCCCGCCTTCCCGGTCAGGAAGACGTGGCGGTTGGTTTCACTGATGAATCGGTAGGCGAGCTCCAGCTCCGGATTGGTGGCCATGGGGAAATATTGCTTTCGGTCCGCAAGAACGGGCGCGGGGCGCAGGTGCAGCGTTTTTAAACGTATATACTCGAATATATGCGTTTAAAAACGAATAAATACAAGACGCTGGGGTACAGCTACTTAATGAGTTTTGCTCTACGACCGAAAATACGGCAGGCGGGGAGGAAATCAGTGGGAAGTGCTCCTGATCTCGGGCACGTAGGTGATGGGCACGTTCACGGAATTGGCAATAAAGCACTTTTTACCGGCCTCCGCGTGCAGTTCCCGGGCGCGCTGCACCTGCGTCCCCGCAATGGTGATGGTGGGCTTCAGGACGACGGAGGTAAAGTGACCGGCGCCGTCCTCGGATTCCTCCATGGTAGCCTCCGCGAGGTCTTCGTATTCCAGGACCACGATGTCGTTGACCGCGGCAAGGTGCAGGTACCAGAGCATGTGGCAGCTGGATATGCTGGCGACGAAGAGCTCCTCCGGATTGATCCGCGTACCATCGCCCCGAAAGAGGGGATCGCTGGAGGCGTGGATACCGGGCGATTTTCCCTTGACGCTGATCACGTGATCGCGGGAGTAGGCGCGGTAGTCGAGGGTGCCGCTGCCGCGGTTGCCCGTCCACCGGGTAGTTACGTGATAGTGATGGGAGCGGGTCACCAGTTGAGGTTGAAGGAGAAAATTTTGCGGTAGCCCAGTGGCTTCTCGATGGCGGCGTGGAGGCGGTTGCCGTCAGCCGACAGGGAAGTCACCGGTGGCACCAATATAGTCCTATCCAGCTTATACGAGAGGAGATTGCGGCGTAAAACCCCGTTGTCGGGCGTAATGCGGAAGAGAACCGATTCCATCGCCGGGATGGAGGTCAGGGTTTTGAGCGGCGCCGCGGTGAGGGGGGCGTTCTCGGAATGCTGGTTGAGGATCACGAACAGGTCGTTCCCGACCTGGTGTATGCCGGCCTGTTCCTGGATGGAGATCCCGGCCTGCCATTCGATGGAGCGGTAGAGGTTACGGATCCAGGAGCAGGTCCCGTCAGCCGCGAAGCGCAGGACGGAACGCGTGCCGTACCGCACGGAGTTGGAACCGGGGATTTCGCCGGCGCGAAAGAATCCCCCCGTCAGGTAGCCGCCGCCGTCGGGGGTGGGAAGAAAGCGGAGGCTGCTGAGTGGATCGAGGAGGGTGCCCGCGTTTGCCCCCGCGTCGCCGTCGGCGATGTCCAACCCCCGCCCCGTAGCATCCAGCCGGATGGGGACCCTGGCGGTATAGGCCGGGGATAAGCTTTCCGGGGAAAACCTGGTGAGAAACAGGCCGGTGGAACCCTTGCCCTGCGCGGTGAGGTACTTGCCGAAGACGTAGAGGTCACCGGTTTCTCCCTGCTGGTAGTCGAGCCAGGGGTACACTTCCACGGCGCCTTCCACTTCGATCCGGTGGCACTGGACGCCTTTCCGCCCGGCCAGCACGAGGTAGCGTTCCTCGGTGTCTAGGATCCGGAGGAGGACGGCGACGGTCCCGTCGTTGCGCACCATCGCATCGATGACGTCGAGGTGGTCGTGGCCGTCGACGGTCGCGATGTCCTGTTTCCAGATCACCCGGTGCAAGCTGTCGAAGAGGGTCGTGCGGATGGGGGCGGGTTGCGCTTTGTCGCGGGACATGTCCTGCAGCAGGGTAGCCAGTTGGCCGGTATGGGGGTTGGTGCGGAAGTGGGCCCCCGCCACCTGACCGCGTGCATCGGTAGCGACGGATCCGATCTCGACGGCTGCCTCGACCAGGCTCAGGTCGGAGGCTAGGTAGGTGGTGGCGGTGTACTGCACCCGACCCATTTTCCGGTTTTGCCGGCGGTAGTAGAAGTTGATGCGGTCGCCGAGCTGATTGACGGTGAAGTAGGTCTCGATTCCGCCGGCCAGGTCGGGATCTACGGTAAGTACCCGGCTGTGCTGCAGGTCGGTCGATACGTTTACCAGCAGGGGGCGGTAGCAGAAGGTAAGGTCGGGGCAGGGTTCCCGGTACAGGTATTTATACAGGATACTGTTGCTGTCGGCGTGCAGCACCGTCATCGGTGAATAGCCCTTTTCTACGCTCTTGGGCAGCAGGGAGGCGCTCTCGGCGTGCGGGACCGCAGGTGCCGAGTCCTGTCCGGAAAGGAGGGAAACGTTCACCACCAGCAGGGCGCAACAGAGCAAGCGAATCATGGCACGGGTGACTTTTGCCCTGGAAGCCAGGGCGTTAAGGGCAAATCGACTTTATAATGAACGGTAATTCTGCTCACTAATGTGTGCGGTAAGCTTCATTGGCGCAACTTTAGGCGCGCTCCGCTACTTTTGTCCTAAGCATGATCCAAGGAACCGTCATTAAATCCACCGGAAGCTGGTACAACGTCCTGCTCGACGAGCCCACCCCCGAGGGCGACCGCGAGCTGCGTTGCCGCGTGGCCGGTAAGTTCCGGCTCGACGACCTGAACCTCACCAATCCCATTGCCGTGGGCGACCGGGTGAGCGTCGAGGTCGATACGCTCAACGATGCGGAGACGGGGGCCATTCGCGGGATCGAGGACCGGAAGAATTACGTGGTCCGCCAGAGCCCGCGCCGCAAGCACGACCTCCACCTGATCGCCAGTAACGTCGACCAGGCCGTGCTGATCACCACCATCATCGATCCGGGGGTAAAGCTGGGCTTCATCGACCGCTTCTTGCTGATGACCGAGCCCTTCGGCATTCCCACGGTGATCGTCGTCAACAAGGCCGACCTCTACGATGAGGAAGACACGGAAACCTACCGGGTGATCCACGACCTCTATACCGACATCGGCTACACCGTGCTGCTCGTCAGTGCCACCAGCGGACAGGGCATCGAGGAACTGCGCCGGCTCCTGCAGGGCAAGCGCAACCTGCTCAGCGGGCAGAGCGGGGTGGGGAAGTCCACTCTCGTCAATGCCATAGAACCCGGCATGGAGCTCCGCACCGGCGAGCTGTCTGACTATACCGGAAAGGGGCAGCATACGACCACCTTTGCCGAACTCTTCCAACTCAGCTTCGGCGGAGAGCTCATCGATACCCCGGGCATCAAGACCCTCGGCTTCAATTACCTCAAGCCGCAGGACGTTGCCCATAACTTTCGGGAGATCTTTGCGCTAAGCGAGGAATGCCGCTTCGGGGGCTCCTGTCTCCACCGCAACGAGCCCGGCTGCGCCGTTAAGGAATCCGTTGAGCAGGGCGACGATCGGGTGACCGACCTGCGCTACTACTCCTACCTCGGCGTACTGGAGGAAGTGGAGGGACAGAATTACTGGGAACGAAGGAAGGTATGATGAGAAAATGGATCCTGAAGGCCGCCGTGCAGAAGGTGATCTCTTACCTGCCGTACAAGGAGGACATCAACTTCGTATTTCAAAAGTACGTGACCCGGGGAGTGGACCTGACGGAGGGGCATTTTGAGTTTAAGCTCGATGCCGCCCGCGATCATATTCAGTATTACCGGCAGTATGGCAGCGTGCCCGCTCAGCAAGCCATAGTACTGGAACTGGGCACAGGCTGGTATCCAATCGTTCCCACCATGCTCTACCTGGCGGGCTTTTCCCGGGTGATCTCCATAGACATCAGGACCTGGATGACAACAGAGCGGAGCCTGGTCGCCTTCCGTAAGATTTTGGCCTACCATGATTCGGGACGGCTGGCCGCGTATGTCCCGGATATCGATCTTGAGCGGCTGGCCTTGACCCGACGATCACCATCTACAATTTTCTGCGATTTAGCGGTAGGCAATGGTCGGCCATCGATAATTCCATTCAGCCGCAAAACCGACTCCGCTGGCCCGACTACCAAAAAATGTACGCAGCTGCCGGCATTACCATCCGGCATGAAGAATATCGCCCCGGAAGACCTCCGGAGTTGGAGTCCGTCCCGGTACACGATGAATTCAGCAGGTATACACCCGGGGAATTGGCCATAAGTCACGGCTATTTGGTAAGCTAGTGGTCTGTGTCCGCCGACTCATTCATCACTGCTGCCTTGCGGGCTTTACCTGTACCTACCGCTGCTGATCGTCGATAATGAGGATATCCGGGTCCCTGACCACGTAATCCGGTAGCAACTGCCCGTTGTTGTTTTGGAAGGCGGCAAAGTGGTAGCTTTCCCGGCGGAGGCTGTCGTACTCCGGTTGCGGCCAAAACCAGTGGTACGCATTCACGTCCTGTGCGTGGAAGCGGCCATCTGCCAGAAGAAGAGGGGTTGCTTAAGTACCCAGACGTGGTTGCAGCACCACACTGCGGGATCGTAGGGCAGGATGGGGTCGAGCCGCACCATGGGGCGGAAGGGGAAGTCCATGAGGAGCTTGGCTACCAGGGTGTGGTAGCGTTCGTCCCAGGGATGGAGAAACGGGTCGGCACCGGCGAGTACGAGGCGAAGGAGGACCACCGCCCGGCCGGTTTCCGCGCAAGGAAGAACAGGTACAGGCACAACAGGGCCGGCAGGGAAGCCGCCGCGAGGGCCAGGGCCAATCCAGGGGAGAAGTGAGGCATCCGGAAGGGTTTCCTAGTCGTCCATCTCGATGGTCTGGCCCACCGTTTTGACGACGAAGAACAGCACGATCAATCCCGCCGCCATGAGCGACAGGCACACCAGCCAGCCGCCGCCGAGCACCGTAGAGAAGAAGCCGCAGAGCATGGCTACCGCACCGACGGTGAGGGCGTAGGGCAGCTGGGTGCGCACGTGATCGATGTGGTTGCAGTCGGATGCCAGGCTGGAGAGGATGGTCGTATCCGAGATCGGGGAGCAGTGATCGCCAAGGACGCTGGCGGCCAGTACGGTACTGATGACGTTGTAGAGCAGTCCGGCGGCGTCGGGCTCGGTCCAGCCGGAGATCATAGCCACCGTCCAGGTCAGCGGGATGGCAATGGGATAAAGGATGGCCATCGTACTCCAGCTCGATCCGGTGGAGAAGCTGATCAGCGCCGCCAGGACGAAAATGACCGGTTGGAGGAAATAGGGGTTCAGGGCATCGCCGAGGAGCTCCACCAGGAAGGTGGCGGTGTGCAGTTCCTCCGTGGTCAGGGCCAGCGCCCAGGCCAGGGTAAGGATCATGACGGCGGAAAACATCGCCTTGAACCCCGCCGTAAGGGAGCCGATCGTCTGCTCGATGTTCATGATACGCTGGGAAACGGTCATTACCAGGGCCACGGCTACCCCGCTCATACTCGCCCACAGGAGGGCGACATAGCTGTCGGCCGCGCCGATGGTGAGGCCCAGCTTGCCGAAGAACCCGCCGTCGAGGGCGTTCCAGACGGCGCCCCAGTCGTTGGTGTTCATACGCACGTCCATGTCCCGGGCCAGGCTGGCAAGGCCGGTGTCGACCAGTCCGATGATGGTCATGGCCACGACGGTCAGCACCGGAATGGCGGCATTGCGCGCCCGCAGGGGGGCACCCTTGACGGGCTCCAGGTCTTCCTGCTCGCTGACGGCGGCTTCTTCCTCGCTGACGGCCTTGACGAGTCCGGTGGTGCGGGCCCGGGTTTCGGCGGCCAGCATGGGGCCAAAGTCGCGGCGCAGGTAGATCAGGTACAGGATGAAAATCAGGGTGAGCACGGGGTAGTAACTGTACTTCAGCGACTCGATGAAGACCGCGTAGGGCGTCGTGTTGGCGAAGTGCTCGACCTGGTGAATGCCGTCGCCGATGTACCCGAGCTCGGCGCCGATCCAGGTGGTGATGAAGGCGACGGAGGCGACGGGGGCGGCGGTGGAGTCCACGATGTAGGCCAGCTTCTCCCGGCTGATGCGGAAGCGGTCGGTGACGGAGCGCATGGTGTTGCCGACGATCAGGGTATTGGCGTAATCGTCGAAGAAGATCGCCACCCCGAGGAGCCAGGTGACGAACTGTCCGCGCCGCGGATTGGTCGCGTATTTCGTCATCCGCTGCACCACTCCCGCCATCCCTCCGTTGCGGCTGATGATGGCGACCATGCCGCCGATCATGAGGCTGAAGACCACCACGGAGAGGTGCCCGCTGTCGTTGAGGGAATTGATGATGTAGGTGTCGATGGTCGTCAGCAGGGCCTTGATCACCCCGAGAAAGAACTCGAAGCGCAAACCGCCGGCGATGAAGGCCCCCACCCAGATACCGGCAAAGAGCGAGATGATCACCTCCTTGAAGATCAACGCCAGGCCGATGGCGATCAGCGGCGGGAAGATGGACAACCACAGCGGGATGCGCCGCAGCCGGTTGGGCAGTTGGTCGTGGCTGAGGTGGTAGAGTTCCGTCTGTTCCCCCGACTGCACCAGCTGGACGCCGGGTTCCACCGCGAGCAGCAATCCCTCCCCGACGGGGGTCGCCGTAATTTCTTCGCCGTTCACCGTGAACGTGGCACCCGCGGGCGCGCCGCGTACGAGTAAGCCGCGTTCGTGGGAGGTGACGTCTTCGAGCTGGGCGAAAAGGCCGCCGCCCGCCAGCAGCAGGAAGAACAGCAACAGGATACGGGTCAGTTGGGGCATAACAGGCGGTTGGCCCGGCCAATATACGTATGGATTCCGGGCTATTCCCGCACGATCCGGAGCGTGGCCCATGCGTTATCGGCCTTCACCCGCAGCAGGTATACTCCAGTTGAAAGGCCCTGCAGGGACAGGGACAGGAACTGGTCACCGGCGGATCGGTCGCCAAAGGAGAAGTCACCGAGCCGGCGTCCTTCCACGGAAAACAGCTCTGCCGATACCTCAGCCGGCCGCTCCAGCTTGAGCCGGACGGTCAACCGGTCACCGGCGGGGTTAGGGCTGGCAACCATCGGAAAATCGGTTTGCGGGGGAGAAAACAGTCCTGTCGATTCCGGCGCGTAACTGTCCAGGTTATCGAAATAGTAAGTCTCGGCAACGAAGGCATTGGGATGGAAGAGGAGGATCAGCTGGGTGATGTCCGTACCGGAGGCATTCGGATCAGGGCGGTCGAGGGGCTCGAATTCCAGGCGATGCCAGGCATTTTGTTCCCGGACGGTTGCCTGATACCGGCTGTGCCGGCCCGTCGGGTAATTGGCGTCGCTGGCACTGGCGGTCTCCAGCTGCAACAGGATTTGGGTGCCTGTCGCCGCCGTGGTGTAGACGTCCACGTAAAACCGCTTTTCGCCGTCCGAATAGGCGGTGGCATCCTCGAGGCTGGTAGCATCGTAAACCAGCACGTCGTACTGGGCGTCGGGACTGCGCACGTAAAGTCCCGAAAGCGCGGAGCCGTTTACGGCATTTGGGGCGGGATTAGGGACTTCGGTCAGGCTGCCGGTCGAAAAGGTATAGGTAAGCGGTGCTTCTTCGTCGAAGTTTTCCAGGGCGAACTCCCGACTGAAGGCGGGGGCAACCGCAACGTCGAGGGAAAGGGTTTGCTCACCGCAGGCAAGCACGGTGGCCGCGCTCACGGTACCCCCGCTCGTACCCCAGTCCACGATGACGGCGGGGGTGCCCTGCCCGGAAACAATGGTGGCGCCGTCGGGGATCGTCCAGTTTACCGCTACTTCCGGAGCAAGGTTGCCGATGGTATAGGTGACGCCGGTGGCCCCGCTCTCGACCTTCCGTTCGCCCGCGATGTAAGGGCGGTTGGAACCGTACACCCGCACGTAGTCCACTTCCATGGTAGCGGGGAAGGCACTGGCATCGACTGGTCCGCCGAGCGTACCTCCCACGGCCAGGTTGAGGATGAAAAAGAAATCCTGGTCGAAGGGCCAGTTTTCGCCGTTCAGGTCGTCGGGAGTCTGGGTGTGGAACAGGATATCGTCGACCATCCAGCGGATAGTGTCTGCTTGCCACTCCACGGCAAACTCGTGAAATTCATCGTAGACCGGTTCGGCGAAGTCGATTTGACCGGTATTGTACCGGTTGAGGGGGTACGGCTTCCCGTAGTGGATGGTGCCGAGTACCTGGTTGGGCTCCCGGCCCACATACTCCATAATGTCGATCTCCCCGCTCTGCGGCCAGGTGCCGTACACTTCGTCAGTGGACAGCATCCAGAAGGCCGGCCAGGTGCCGATGCCTCGGGGCACCTTGATGCGGGCTTCCATGCGGCCGTAGGTGAAGTCCTGCTTATTCTTGCTGATGATGCGGGAAGAGGTATAGCTGCTGCTTCCCACCGCTTCGGGCCGTGCGGTGATCTTCAGGGTGCCATCACTGACGGTGGTGTTGTCCGACTGGTAGGATTGCAGTTCCTGGTTGCCCCAGCCACAGATGCCCCGATCGCAGCCGTCGCCGATCTCGTGGGTCCAGTTGTTGAGGTTGAGGGTGTCGCCGTCAAATTCGTCGGACCACACCAGGTCGGGACATTGCGCGGCGAGGCCGGTGGTAAGGAGTAGCGGGAGGATAGCCAGAGCGGAGTATCGCATGGGATCGACGGGTTAAAGACATGGAGGGTAGGTTCGGTAAGATAATGCGTGCCCCCGGACAACCTATAGTCGGCCGGGGGCGTAATTTGACGGAGCCTACCCACTATGCGCATCCCCGTACTCCTCTTGTTGGTGATCCTCGCCGTCACCCCTGTCTTGCAGGCCCAGTTTACCCTTACCCCGGGGTATCCCGCGGTGACCGGCCAGGACGGGCAGCCCCTCCCGCTCGCCTGGCTCGGCGGCCTCAACGCCCCCCAGTTTAGCGCCTGCGATCTCGATGGCGACAGCCTGGACGACCTCCTCATCTTCGACCGGGCCGGAGACGCCACCCTCGCCTTACGCGGCGACGGGAGCGGCAACTACGCCCTGGCCCCGGAACTCACGGCCGGCTTCCCCAGCGACCTGAACGCCTGGGTGTTGCTGCGTGACTATGACGGCGACGGCAACGCGGACCTGTTCACCTATTCGGCCCGGTACGACGGTTTCCGCATCTTTCGCGGACAGCGCTCCGCCACGGGACTGCTCATCTTTGCCGACCGACCCACCTACGCCGGACTCCGCTACCCCCTCGGCAACGGCAGTACCCCCGTATTTATCACCAACGTGGATTACCCGGACTTTGACGACCTCGACGGCGACGGCGACCTCGACCTGCTCACCTTCAGTGTCGGCGGCGGCTTCGTAGAATACTACAAAAACCAGAGCGTGGAGCGGGGATTCGGGACCGACACTCTCATTTACACCCTGGAAAGTGAGTGCTGGGGAGGATTCTTCGAAAGTGGCCTCACCCCCGCCCTCGACCTGGCGAC
This sequence comes from Chitinophagales bacterium, assembly GCA_038258275.1. Classification (GTDB taxonomy): domain Bacteria; phylum Bacteroidota; class Bacteroidia; order Chitinophagales; family Saprospiraceae; genus Neolewinella. The sequence goes on from JBBSPZ010000026.1 coordinate 20,698, forward strand.
CGCCCCGGGAGACTGCGCCCGCTCCCTAAGGGGGGAGGAGCCGGTAGAAGTGCGGCACGCCGGCTCGACCGTCCTCACCCTCGATGTCAACGGCGACGGCGTGAAGGACATCATGCTCGGAGACATCTCCTTCACCTCCGTGGTCGTCGGGTATAATACCGGGTCCCGCGAGCAGGCCTTTATCAGTTCCCAGGATGCCCGCTGGCCCTCCGCAGACGTGCCCGCGGACATTCCCTTCTTCCCGGCGACCTTCCACCTAGACATCGACCAGGACGGGGTGCGGGATATCGTCGCCGCCCCCAACCAGACCCTCAGTGCCGCTGACATCAACGTCGCCTGGTACTACCGCAACCTCGGAACCGACGCCGCGCCGGACTTCGCCTTCCAGACCGACCAGCTCTTCGTGCGCCAGAGCATCGACTACGGCAGTGGTTCCCGGCCCGCCGTGGTGGACTACGATGCCGACGGCCGGCCGGATCTCGTGATCGGCAACAGCGAGGAATACAGCGACGCCACCACCATCAACAGCCGCCTGCGCCTCTTCCGCAACGTGACGCCGCCCGGTGGTCCCACGGCCTTCGCCTTTGCGGACGATGATTTTCTCGGCCTGCGGCAGTTCCAGACCACCACCTCTGCCTTTGCCCCTGCCTTCGGCGACCTCGACGGGGACGGCGATCCGGATGCCATCGTCGGGGAGCGCGGGGGCCAGCTCATCTACCTGGAAAATACCGCCGGAGCCGGCCAGCCCCTTACCTTCGCCGCCCCCGTTTTCGGGTACATGGACCTTGACGCCGGCCAGCTCTCCAGACCCGCCATTGCCGACCTCGACCGCGACGGCCTCAACGATCTGGTGGTCGGGGGCTTTGACGGCCGCATCCGCTTCTACCGCAACGTGGGCACGCCCGGGGTTCCGCAGTTCAACCCGGACCCCACCGCGCCGGGCAATTTCCTGCAACTCGGCGGCATCAACACCAACGTGCCCGGCTTCTCCACCGGCTATCCGACACCGGTGGTGCTGGAGTACCCGGACCGCTTCGTGCTCCTCACCGGCAACCGCTCGGGCACCATCGAAGCGTATGCATTCACCGATTACACCACCACTTATTCCCTGCTCAACGACACCGTCGCCGGCCTCGACCTCGGAGGCTTCTCCGATCCGGCGCCCGGCGACTTCAACGGCGATGGCCTCCTCGAGCTCGTCGTCGGCAACCAGCGGGGCGGGGTCACTTACTTTCTGACCGATCTCCCCGTCGACCAGACCACCGCGCTGCCTGCCTTTCGGGGGCCTGCCTTCGGATTTACCCTTGCCCCCAATCCGGCCTCCGGCTCCTTGTATCTCTCCCGCTTGCCGGGGTCGCGGGTGCAGAGAATCCGGATACTGGGCAGCCTCGGTCAACTCCTGAGCTCCGTGGATGCCGGCGGAATGGAGGAGTTTACCCTTCCGCTGCACGGACTTCCGGCCGGACTGTACCTCGTTTCCGTCGAAACCCCGGAGGGTAGTGCGGTACGCCGGGTGGTTATCCGCTAGCTGCCGGGTGGACGATCTCCGAGTTCGGTGCGTGAGTACGGTACGGGCAAAATCGGGACTGGAGGCCCACCACCCGGGGGTGTGATTCGGGCTACTTACCTTGCGTATCCACACCAATATCCGCTCAGCATGCGCATTACCGAACAGCCCGGCCCCTACCGTCACCTCGAAGACCGCACCCCCCAGGAGCTGCTCACCTTCATCAACGAGCAGGACCGCCTGGTAGCCCCCGCCGTCGGGGAGTGCATCCCCGCCCTCACCGCGCTGGTACAGGGCATCGTGGCCAGAATGGAGCGGGGCGGCAGGCTATTTTACATTGGTGCCGGAACGAGTGGCCGCCTTGGGGTGCTGGACGCCAGCGAGTGCCCGCCCACCTACGGGGTGCCGCCGGGGATGGTGATCGGGCTCATCGCGGGGGGCGACCGGGCCCTGCGGGATGCCGTGGAGGCCGCGGAAGACAGCGACGGCCAGGCCTGGAATGACCTTGTTCAGTATGCACCGAATGCCGACGATATCTTAATCGGGATCGCCGCCTCGGGCACCACGCCCTACGTGATCGGGGGGCTGAAACAAGCACAGAAAGCCGGCCTGCTTACGGGCTGCGTGACCTGCAATCCCGGCGCACCGGTCACCGAGGTCTGCGACCACCCCATCGTGGCGGTGGTGGGTCCGGAAGTCGTGACGGGCAGCACCCGCATGAAATCCGGTACCGCCCAGAAGCTGGTACTCAACATGATCACCACCACCGTAATGATCCGTCTGGGGCGGGTACGCGACAACCGCATGGTGGACATGAAGCTCAGTAACGCCAAGCTCGTCGATCGCGGCACGAAGATGATCGTGGAATCTACCGGCCTGCCGTATGAGGAGGCCAAGCGACAGCTACTCGAGGCGGGAAGCGTCCGTGCGGTGATCGACGGGCAGTAGGGGTTCCATGCCCAGCACCTGAGTGCAGAAGTCGACGATGGCGCGCTGGGCAGCCATCCAGTCCTCGGACTTGATGTCGCTGCCGACGAAGTGGGTCCTGGGCGTAGGCAGGGCGATCAGGCGGTTCTGGTCGGCCGGGGTGGCAAATTTATCGTGGATCTCCGGGTAGCTGCTGACCTCGACGTGCTGGTCCTTCCGGAAGAAATTCTCTTTGTAGTACAGTGTAAGGACGGGGCAGCTTACCCGCCGAAAGGTCGTGTCATCCATGGTCGTTTGTACCAGGATCTGGAGGTCGACGAGGGCCCGGGCGGGGTAAATGGTGTCGAAGTACCGGGCGGCACCGGGCTCCTCGTGGTCGATCTTCTTCGTGCTGCCGAAGGAGGCCAGCAGCGCCAGCTCGTGGCCCCAGGGCGACATGAGCAACGAGGCGCCCGGCTGGTCGTCTTCCACGTTGGGGCCCATGTTGACGAGGGCGTGGACGTCTGCGGGGAAGTCGGCGGCCAGCTTCAGGGCCAGGGTGCCGCCGGTGGAGGTGGATAGGAGGATCACCTTTTTCCCGATCGCTTTTCCGATGGACAGCGCTTCCAGCGCATCGTTCCAGGCGGTTTCGGGACTGAAGTCCTGCAGTGCCGAGGCGGGCTGCAGGCCGTGGCCCGACCAGCGGGTGAGGTAGACGTTCGCCCCGAATATTGCCGGCACGTTGACGTTGACGGGGTAGCCGTCGCGGTAACTTCCCGCGAAGCCGTGGAGGTAGACGAAGGCGTAGTCGGTCACGGCGGGCACCGGGTCGGCCCAGACGATGCGTGCCTCATTGTTCGACCGGGTCGGCGCCTGCGCCTCCTTTTTCTGAATAGACGCTTCCAGGGCGGAAAGGTCAACGGGAACTACCGGCAAGGCGGTGGCATAGGTAGGGATATCCACCCGGGGCCCGAGGAAGTAGGTGAGGACGATGACAGCCAGGAGGCTGCCCAGGATATAGAGCATTTTTTTGCTTGGGATCATGTGCGTGGTGGGTACGATTCCCTGCACCTGCGTGCCCGCCCCGGTGAACTACTCACTCTTTTTCTACGACAACAGCGTCAGTCAGGGTGGGGGCTTTCCAGCGCTCGTAGCCAATGGGGATGTTCGATACCTTGCGGATGGCGGCAGTGGTGCGCTTCTTGTCGATTACCATGGCCAGGGTCATGATCAGGCTGGTACCGATGATGATAAAGAGCAGGATGCCGGGTTCGAAGTTGGGAATGTTGGCCTCGGTGGGGATTGCGTAAAAGAGGAGAACGGTGATGAGTCCGCGGGGAGCGACGAATAGTTGGGGGAGGATGTCCGCCCCGATGAAGATGCGCAGGATCACGAAGCGGATGAGGTAGATGCTGAGAATGATGAGCAGGCTGACGATGGCCACGTCGACGTTAAACAGGGAGGCCAGCGAGATGGTGATACCGAAAATGACGAAGAAGAAGGTGCGCACCACAAAGGCCGTTTCCACCGTGACCACGTGGAGGCCCTCGTAGATGTGCAGGGCTTTTTTATAGTTGAGCAACTTCTTGAGGGGGCCCTGGAAGAAGAGCCGCATGTTGGCGATGAGGAGTCCGAAGGTCAGGATGATGATAAGGGACGACAGGTGGAGTCGCTTGCCGACGGCATAAAGCAGCAGCAACACGGCAATTAGGAGGAAGAGCTTGACGTGACTCTTGATGTTCTGGAAGATCAGGACAATGGCGTAGCTGGCGATGAGCGAGAGCACGATGGTCAGCACGACATTGCCCGCGAAGGCCAGTCCGCCTCCCGTATGTTCGACCACGTCGAGGGTCTCGCCGACCGCCTCCGAGATTGGCAACTGGCTCGTGAGGAAGTAGAAGAGCATGATGCCAAGGATGTCCGAGAAGGTACTTTCGTAGATGTGAAATTCCCGTTTGTTGCCCTTTAGTCCGGTGACACTTGGTATGATGATCGCGCTGGAAAGAATCGAGAGGGGAGTAGCGTATAGCCAGGCACTCTCGGTGGTCATCCCGTCGATGAAGCGCTCCATAATGATCGCGGCCACCCAGGTAGAAGCCATTAGTCCGATGAGGGCTACCAGCAGGGCCTTGCCGATGGCCAGGTACTTGTCTCGCTCCAGCTTGAGTTCCAGGGCGGCTTCAAGTACGATCATGATCAGTCCGATGATGCCCAGGATACGCAGGATCGGGAAGAAGTCGAGGTTACCGAAGCCGAAAGCGTCGAGCCCCAGCTTGATCAGGATGCCCAGCACAATGAGCATCAGAACGGAGGGCACGTTGGTGCGCTTCGATACCTCACCGAAAAAGAACGACAGGATAATGATGACCGAAGCTTCGATAATGAGCAGGTAGGGGTCTACGGTTTCCATGGAGGAGGTTTTAGTGCGCTTAGCGTTTGGCGATGGTGGCGGGGAACCCCCACTCGTTGAGCAGGGCCAGTAATTCGGTGAGGTGTTTTTCCTCCCGGACCGAGAGGCGCGCCAGGATCTTTTCCGGTTCTTTCTCGGAGTAGCTGAGCTCGGGTTTGAAGCTGCGGTCGAGGTAGGGCGTCGTCGTCAGGCGATCGGACAGCAACCGCAGGGCGTTGGGCTCGCCTGCGGGGGTTGCGAGCCGCAACTGGTAGTAGCCACCGATGTCCTTGCCGGTGATCAGGGAATAGCCCTCGGTGAGCAGGGTGGTATAATTCACGAAGTGGAGCCCCTCGCCGGTCTGGAGGTAGAGACCGATGCGGCTGATCTTGGAGATTACGCCGGTCGATTTATCGGTGCGCATCCGCTTGCCCACCCCGATGAGGGGGTTGAAGAGGATGATGCGGCCGCTGAGGTAATCCCGGATCCGGGAAAAGCCCGCTACCACCAGCACCAGTAGGAGGGTGCCGTGGATCAGCGGGTTGATGAAGAGGAAGATCAGGGCCAGCACCAGGACGGTGAGCGGCTGGTACAGCAGCAGGAAGGGGGAGATGATGTTGTATACGCCGGCCCGGAAGCCCTCGACCCGCTTCGTTTTTTCGAGGCGCTCCTTGATCATATACAGAAAGGCATACACGCCGTAGAGCAGCAGGGCCGCGAGGAGGAAGTCCATCCGGGTGTAATAGCGTTGCAGCAACAGGTCCATGGACGGCTTATTTGGAGTATTTCAGGTAGACTTCGGCCTCCAGCATGCGGCCGATGTCGTTGACGATGCTCTCGTTGACCTCCAGGGCCCCGTCGTTGGTGCGGGTCACCATCCCAACGCGGATCAGCCGCTGCAGAATGCTGGCATAGCGGTCGGCGTAGGCGGGCCCGAAGAGCTTCCGCAGGCGGTAGTCACGGGTCCGCTTCTCCAGCAGGATGGTGGTGAGCAAGGTAGCGGTATCGGGAGAAAGAAAGGCGGGCAGGACGTAGCGGCGCCCGGCCGGCTGGTACACCCGCTCTTCGTCGTACCGCTGGGTGTAGTAGGCCCAGCGGTTGATGGTTTCGCCGACGTTGCCCTCGGTGGCGCGGTAGATGCGCTTGACCATCTGGCCGAAGGTGGTCTCGCTGACGGGTTCGCCCTCCCGGTCCACCATCACCTTGTGGGTGGCCCCGTGGCGGATGAGTACCGCCCGCTGCATGTCGGCCAGGGCGAAGCGGTCGAGGTTGATCTCGGACTGAAAGACCCGGTCGATGTCCAGGAAGCGGTCCAGGTGGTGAAAAACGGCATTCGTGGTCGACACCAGGTAGAAGATGCGGCCGGAGTAGTCGTCGATGTGCTCGCCCAGGGCCCGTACGTTGGCGGCGAGGCTGTGCCCGTCGTCCCACCAGGTTTCCAGGTCGTCGATCCAGAGCAGGGGGCGGATCTGGACGGTGTACTTCTCTACGAAGGTCAGGGCGGCGGCCAGGTCTCCGGTGGTCTTGGTCCGCCGTCCCTGCACCACTACCTGGGTATGTGGACGCAGCCGGATGGCGTTGCCGGGGAAGAAGCGGTTGGTGATGAGCTCGCCGAAGAGGGTCTTTCCCGACAGCCGGTTGCCCGTCAGCGCTACGGCCCCGCGGTAGCCCAGCTTCCAGTTTTCGATGAGCTGACGCAGGTGGTCGGTTTCGGCGTCGCGGCCTACGAGGAAGGATTCGCCGATGTACCCCTTCGTCATGAGGATATTGGTGTAGGCGGCATTGGTGGTAGCCACCGTGCGCTGGCGGATCACCCGTACGGTCTTTTCGCTGATGCTCAGCTTTTCCTCGCGGGCCGCGGCGCCGAGGAGCTGGTTGAAGCCGGTAACGTGGTTGGTCAACCACTCCTGCAGGCCGGTGACCACGCGGCCCTGGCGGCGGGTAAATACGTTGATGCCCGTTTGCAGCGGCAGAGGCAGGAACCCGGTGACGGGACGGTACACCGAGCTGATCCGCAGGTCCGCGTCGATGTACGCTTCCAGCCGTTCGCGGATCTTGCGGAACTCCACCTGGCGCTCCCGCGTCCGGTCAAGGAAATTCACGAAGGGCTGGGCCAGTTGGGTATTGGTAAACACGATCTCGCTGCCGGCATTCACTTCGTTGGAGAGCAGGAGGGCGCGGTTGCGTACGTTGACTGTGGCCACGTTGAGTCCGTTGTTGACCTGCTCGCTCAGCTCCCAGAGCTCATAGAGCAGCGGCATCACCTCGGCGGAGACCCACTGGTCCGTCGCGCGGCGGAAATTCACCTCCTTGTACCGCAGGATGCCCTGCTCCGAGGCCACGGTCACCCGCTGTGTCTCGGAAAAGCCCGCGATACAGGCCGTGACCGAATTGGTGAAGCGATCCAGGCGGGGCGGGGCCCCCTCGTCGGAGATGTAGTCGTCCAGCCGGGCAGCAACGACGCCGGGGCGCTGCAGGTCGGTGTCCCCCTCGGTTATGAAGGAGGTGATCTCATCGGCCCGCTGCTGGGCGCGGTCCATCATTTCACCACTCGCCGTGATGCCTTCATCCAGTAGCCGGCGCAGCTGGTCGAAGCGCTGGCCCGCCTCGGTCAGTTGCCCGAATTCCCCGGCCAGGGCGGCGGATTGCCCGGCGATCTCCTTCAGGTGGTGGCGGTACAGTGGCCAGGGATTGTGCTGCAACTTCCAGGTGTTCAGCTGTTTTTTGCGGGCGCGCTCGTTGCGCACCAGCGCCTGGTGGCGGGAGGTGTGGTCCGCGTCCCATTCGGCCAGGGCGTCCCGGAGGGCTTCCCGCGAGCGTTGGTACAGTCCCGCGACGCGGTCGGCATCGGTCTGTCCGTCGTTCACCAGCAGGGTGGCAATCTGGAGCTGCAACTGCACGTCCCGGTACAGCAGGAGGAAGTGTTTGGCGCGTTCGGCCCAGACGAAGTGGGTGAGGCGGCATTCCAGGTCCAGGACGTCCTCTTCCTCCCCCACGGGGCAGGCCTCTCCGCGCGCGATCACGGCGTCGGCGAGTGCGCGGGTTCGCGCGGCCATTTCCTCCACCGGGCTGTCGGCGGCGATCAGCCGGACGGCGTGGTCAGCGGTAACGGCGAACGAAGCGGGTAGATCAGCAGTCATGGTGGGTAAGATAGTCACCCCTACAAAAGGGCGGGTGCACAGGTGCAGCGAGTAGCGGGCGGATATTAGGACGATCAAACCGGATGTTAACGTACCTCGACAAGGACAAAAACCACGTTTTTAGGGCCAGTGTTAAAGATAATCTCTCATGAAACTTTACCTAATTCTTCTTTTGCTGTGTTGCTCCGTCCTGGTCGCTGCCCAGCCGCTTGAGGTCCCCGAAGTCACCTATTCCTCCGCTGCAGATTACATGCGGCAGAACGATAAAGTAGTGGAAGTGGTAAACCATCTCCAGAATTTCCCGGCAGACGTCTACACCGCCCGCCGGAAGGAAGCGGCCGCCTACTTGCTGAAGTGGCTGGCAGGGACCCCCGACGTCACCGTGACGCTCGAAAGCTACGCCGTTCCCTACCTGAAGTACGGAGAGTCGATGATCATTTTCATGGGGGAGTACGCCAAGCAGCTCCTCCGGGAACCCGGGGACGATCGCCTTGCCTGCAATCTGGCCGCCATGGAAAGCGTGCTCAATTACTACCGCGACAACCTCGACGTATTCGGGCGGGATACGGAGTACGACAAACTCGCCAAGCTGCAGGAGAAGGGCAAGCTGGCCAGGTTCATCGAAAAGCAGTTGAACTGATCTCCCTCCCCGCCAGTACGCTCGCGTTCACAAAATCGGTTCTATGAAGGTATTTCTACCCCTGGTTTTGCTCTGTACGGGCGTTGCCGTCGCCCAGTCTTCCCCCGGCCCGGATGCTAAACCCCTGGCCCAGACCGAATTTGCTGCCAGGGACGTAGCGGAAACGCCGGAGCTGCCGGCCATGCCCGACGAAGTGGCCGACCTGATCCAGTACCTGCAGGAGTCACCCGCCGACTACGACCCGCACCAGCGCAAAATCGCCGCCAAGAAACTGGACAACTGGGTCCAAGAGAGTCCCGCGGTCAACCTCACCCTGTCCGAAGCTATCCTGCCCTACCTCCAGTACGCGGAGGCCCGGACCCTCTTCACCTGTGGGTACGTGCAGTATACCGTCTCCCATCCGGTCGCTGATCCGGGCGCGGCTAAGGTCGCGGGAATGCGGACCCTGATGTCCTACTACCAGGATAACATGCACATTCTGGGCCGCGACGAGCTGCTCGACAAGCTGGTCGACCTCAGGGAGAACGGACGCCTGGACGGCTTCGTCAGGCGCCGCGTCGATTAGCAAAGGCTACCCCGGGCGCAGTTGAAGAAAGGGCGGTACATTTAGCGATCAACTTAATCGCTATGTCCGCCCCCCGCCTCCTTTCCCTGCTCCTGCTTGCCAGCCTGCTCTTCGCCTGCCAGGAGGAACTTCCCCCGCCCGCCGTAGAAACTCCTGCTTCCATGGATGCCGAACTTACCCCCGCTCCCGACAGCCTGCTCCGCCACACCGTTTTCTTTTCCTTCCAGGACGACGCCACCCCCGAGCAGATCGCCGGGGTGCAGCAGGCCTTCAGCAACCTGCCCAACGAGATCGAGCAGATCCGCGATTACGAGTGGGGCACCAACAACAGTCCCGAAGGGCTCGACAAGGGCTTCACCCACGCCTTCTTCGTCACCTTCGACAGCGAGGAGGACCGCGACGCTTACCTGCCGCACCCCGCCCACCAGGCCTTCGGTAAGGTGCTGCAGCCGGTGCTGAAGGATGTCTTCGTGGTCGATTACTGGGCGCGCCGCGACTAGTCCAGCCGCCCCCGCTCCGTCTCACTGGCACTGCCCCTGCGTTCCCGCCCCGAGAGGAAGCGGTTGCCGAATTTGTAGGTGACCTTGGCGGAAAAGACGGGCGCTTCCCAGGTGCTCAGAACGCTCAGGTCCTGCTCTTGGTACTGGATGGTGCCCCGGAAATACTGCTGGAGGAGGCCATCGACCGAGAGAATGAGGTTGACCCGGTCGTCGAAGAGATCCTTTTCCAGGCCGGCGTCCACCCCGTACAGGGGCGCGTGGCGGATGATGCCGTCGATGCCCTTGCCCTGGTACCAGCCGCTGACCTGCAGCTTCCACTCCATCGGCAATTTTACGTTGACCTGCATGAAGCCCGTGAAGCTGAGCTGGTCCTGGTCGAGGGTGCCGCCCAGGTAATCGCTGGTGTAGTCGTTGTAGTACAGCATGGCCCCGCCGTAGCCGCTCACGGACTTGGCGATCCAGTCGAGGGGGAAGAAAAGACTGCCGCCGTAGCGGATGTAGCGGTCGAGGTTGACGGTGGTCTGGAAGGCCTGACCGGTCGTGGGGTCCTGCTCGGTGACGTCGCTGAGGATGTTACGCGTGAAGTCGTAGCCGAAGTTGAGAAAGGGTTGCTTCTGGTAGGTGACGGAGAGCTGGCCGCTGTGGATCAGTTCGGGCTGCAGGAAGGGGTTGCCCTTTTCGAAGGTGAGGGGGTCGATGTAGGAGATGAAGGGATTCAGGTCATAGTAGCTCGGCCGTTCGATGCGGTAGCTGTAGGCCAGGTTGACGCCGAAATCACCCACGAACGGAGCGGCTACGCTCAGGCTGGGGAAGAGCTGGGCGAAGTGGCGGTCGGTGGTACTGTCGATGGTCACGTTGTAGCCCCGCGTTTTAGTGTTTTCGAAGCGGAGGCCGAAGTTGGCGGTCCAGTCGCCGCGCTCCCAGGCGAGGGCGGTGTACGCGGCGGAGATGTCCTCGTCGTAGCGAAAGCGGTTGCTGAGGTTCTCGTCGATTTCCATGCTGCCGTTGATAGTGACGCGGGCCAGCAGCTCGTTGTCGAGTTTGGCGCGGCTGACCTTGGCGCCGGCGGTGAAAACGTAGTGGTCGGCCAGGGGCTTTTTGTAGTCGGCCCTGGCGCTGTAGATGCGCGCCTCCGAAGGCTCTAGGTTGAGGCGGTCGGGGTAGTTGCTGCCCGCGGTACGCAGGGTGATGCGGGTGTCGCGGGTAAAGGTGTTGAGGCTGCCGTCGAAGGTGAGTTCCTGCCCGCTGGTGTCGAGCCTGATGCGGTAGTAGCCGTCGAGGTTCAGGTTGTCGAAGTCGCGGGTGCGGTCGCGGAAGGTGACGAATTCCTCCGTCAGGGCGTTGCTTTCCGGATCCCGGATTTCCGTGCGGTTGATGCCCGTATTGGGGCTTTGTCCGAAGTTGTAGCGGCCAGCGAGCCCGACGCGGTGGCGATCGCTGAGGTCGTAGTCGGCGCTCAGCCGGGCCTCGTAGGTGTCGGGGGTGCCGTACTCCCGGTTGCGCTGGTCGTAGGTGCGGTTGTCGAAGCGGCGGACGAGGTCGAGCCCCTCTACCCACTCCCGGTGATTGTAGCTGATACCGCCGGAAAGATTCAGCGGGCCCGACTGGTGGCTCAGCTCCGCCCCGCCGCGGTACTTGGCGCGCTGGCCGTAGCCGCCGCCCAGGTAGACCTGTCCGTTGGTGCCCAGCAGTTGGTTTTTCTTCAGGACGATGTTGATCACTCCGCCGTTGCCCTCGGCGTCGAAGGCGGCGCCGGGCTGGCTGATCACCTCGATCGACCTGATGTTCTCGGCTGGCATATCGCGCAGGAGGCTGTTGATGTCGAGGTACTTGGTGGGCCGGCCGTCGATGAGGATGGTGAGGCCCGACTTGCCGGCCATGCTGATGCGGTCGCCCACCACCACCACGCCGGGTACTTTTTTGAGGAGGTCGACCACGCTGCCGCCCTGTCCGGTAATCGACTGGTCCACGTTCACCACCAGCATGCCGGCCTTCTGCTCGAGGAAGGGCTTGGTTGCGGTGACTTCTATGGTTTCCAGGTCGGTGGCCACGGCGTCGAGGTCGTAGTCGGGCAGGGTCAGGGTTTGTTCCGCAGCCAGGGTGAAGGCGGGGTGGTCGGTACTGGCCAGCCCGATGCCGCTGGTGCGCAGGAAGTAGTCCGCGGCCCCCAGCTCCCGGAAGGTAAAGCGGCCGTCGGCATCGGCCAGTTCGAGTTTGACCACGGCGGAATCCGCGGCCTGGAGCAGGATGATGTTGGTGAATTCGGCGGGACGGCCCCCGGTCGTGATACGTCCCGTCACGCCGGACGTTTGGGCACTTAAGCAGGCGGGGACGCAGGTGCAGAGTAATGCAAGCGATAGCAGGGAATAAAGGTTCTTCACGGCGGCAGTTGGGTAAGTGATTGGTCGTAGGGTCGGTACGGGGCCAAGGTGCATCCCCCCGCCGGAGCGCGCGGTAGTTAGTCGACCGAAGCCGTGAGGGGATCGATGAGAAGGGACGAGCCCGCCGCGCCGCGGTTGCATCCGGTAGCCGTATTACCTACGGTAGGAGCGGGGGTTGCGGAGACGACCACGCAGCGATCAAGTGGTAGCTGCCAACCTATCGACCGTCGATCCCTTCTTGCATTTTCGGGATGAGCCCGGGTGGTGGGCTACGGGGTGATCACCCTCATCTATGCGCTGGCCGGCATTTCTTTCATGAGCAAGTTCCGCCGCTGGAAAAGAGCGCACAGCAACTAGTCGGAGGTAGTTTACTCCGGAAAGGTGGCGGTCATCGTGTACCGGTGCTGCCCGTCCTCCACCCGAATTTGCAGGGTCCCGGATAGGCCGGTCAGCTCCTCCGATCCCGAATCGGGTACCACCTCGAGAATCAGCCGGCTGTCCGCTCCCCGCATGGTGCCGAAGTGCTGGAGAAGGAAACTGCCGCGTTTCCCCCTTAGCGTACCCGTTACTTTCTCCATTGCTACGTATCCGGCAGAACCCGTCACCTGGGACATCCCGGTGAGCATCTCACCCTGGCTGCTGGCCTCCAGGTCTCCGGAGTAGGTCTTGTCGAGGGACATCCGGCCGAGGCTGCTGCCGGCGGTTTCGGAGGCATAGGTTTCGAGGGGGGTTATCTTGACTTCAAACGTGCCGGAAAGCTCCATAATGCGGGGGGGGGTAAGGCAAGCAAGTTAGGGACATTTTTGGTCTCCGCCGGAGCAGCTGACGGGGGAAAGCCGGCCGTTGTGAAACAATCGGTTCAGTACCGGGTGTTGTAGGGAAGTATGGCCAGAACAGTAGCATTCATTCCCCGGGAAAAGGTGAAGCAGGCACTGCGCGTCTTTTGCCGGCAGGGCTACCACGCCACTTCCGTGCAGGACCTGGTGGAGGCCATGCAGATCAACCGCAGCAGTTTGTATAATTCCTTCAAGGATAAGCATAACCTCTTTCTGGAGTGCCTGCGGAGCTATGCGGAAGCCGGCCGGGAAGACTACGAAGCCCTTACCCGGGGCGATTCCCATTCCGCCCTGCAGACCATCGACCTGATCATCGACCACATGGTCGGGGTGACGGTGGGCCGGGCCGATCCCTGCATCGACATCAAATCCTGCTTCGAGCTGGCCGGGGAAAATCCGGAGGTGCAGGACGTACTCAAAAAGAGCAGTATGCGCACGATAATGGACCTCCGGTATCTCCTGGAGGTAGCCGCCGAAGCCGGTGAAATGGCCCCCCAGCGTGACCCGCAGGCCACGGCCAGCTACATCTTCAGCAGCTTCAGCGGCTGGCACCAATCCTACCTCCTGTTTCAGGACCCCCACCTTATCCGTACCATGGCCGAACTGCTGAAAGCCAGCCTCCGGCGCATGAACGAAGGCAGGTTCTGAAACAACCATTTCAGATAACACCTGTTTTCCTAGGCCAGCGGAAGCCTGCTAAATTATACGACCCATGTCCACCAATCCCCGTTCCCCCCTTTCGTACTCGGTTCTCGAACTGGCTGCCGTTGCCCAGGGCGATCAACCGGGCGATACCTTTCGCAAAAGCCTGAATTTGGCTCAACACGTGGAGCAGCTCGGCTACACCCGCTTCTGGGTTTCGGAGCACCACAATATGGCGGGCGTGGCCAGTTCGGCACCGACCATTCTGATGGGCTACCTGGCTGGGGGGACGACTACGCTGCGGATCGGTTCCGGCGGCATTATGCTGCCTAACCATTCCCCACTGGTGGTTGCGGAGCAACTGGGTACGCTGGCCTCCCTGTACCCCGGCCGGATGGACCTGGGCCTGGGTCGCGCGCCCGGCACGGATCCGGTGGCTTCTCAGGCCATCCGGGGCAGCCGCTTTGACGCCGCCCATGATTTCCCCCGGGATATTCAGCAGTTGCAGACCTACTTCTCCGCGGAGAACAGCCACAGCTCGGTGCGCGCCATCCCCGGGGAGGGACTGGACGTCCCGATTTACATCCTGGGGTCCAGCACGGAGAGTGCCTACCTGGCCGGCTTGCTGGGCCTGCCGTACGCCTTTGCCAGTCACTTTGCACCCGCACAACTGCTGCCCGCATTAGAACGCTACCGGCAGAATTTCCGCCCCTCCGCCGTGCTCTCCCAGCCCTACGTCATCGCGTGCGTGAATGGGGTGGCCGCCGAAACGGATGCAGCGGCCCAACGCCTGGCCACGACGCTTCAGCAGGCCTTCCTGGGGATCGTCACGGGTAAGCGAAAACTGATGCAGCCGCCCGTCGACTCCATGGACGCGCTGTGGGCCCCGGCGGAGCAGGCCTACGTGAAGCAGATGCTGACCTACTCTTTCGTAGGGGGCAAAGATACCCTGGAGCGGAAGATCGACCGGTTCGTGCAGCAGACCCAGGTGAACGAGCTCATGTTCGCCTCCTACGTGTACGACCACGAAGCCCGCTTGAAGTCCTACGGCTTACTGGCGGAGGTGGTGCAACGGGTACGCGTTTAGTTCCCCCCGCCGTTTAGCGCAGGTCTGCTTCTCCGAGGGTAGCGCTCTGTCCAGCGTATGGGCCCTGGGGCAGGAGAACGACGTAGGTGACCGGGTTGCCTCCGGCGGTGACGGTGACGCCCATGGATGGTAGGCGGTGGGTAGGGTCGGCCGCGGTAATCTCCGTAACTACCTGGTCGCGTAGTTTCAGCATGACCAGGCCCGCCCGGTCCGTACCGACGCGCAGGCCGCCCGGCAGTTCCACTTCGCCCGGGGTATAGAAAACCGCCTGAAGTATGCCGAGAGTGGGATGCAGTACGGCCTGGAGCTCCGGGGTATTCGATAGAATCAGGAGCGGCGAATCAGCGGGGGACGGTTGACGCGGAGAAAACGGGACGACAACGTAGGCATAGCCCGCATCGCGGGGCTGGACGCCGTGGTCCAGCCACAGGGAAAAGACATCGCCGGTGAGGGAATCCCGGGGACTGTCGGACTGGTGGTTGATCGCGTACCAGCTACCGGTAGCTGCCCGGTTCCGCAAGTGGATGCGGGTCGGCTCGGGAAAGAGGTAGGCAGTGCTGTCATGGCGTACCCAGTTGACCTCGGGTAAGGTCTGCTCGCCGTGTTCCGGCCGGAGGGTCCCTCTTCCGGCGGTGCCTACCTCCACCGCTCCGCTCAACCACCGCTGAGTGAGGGTGGTCACGACGGGGTCTGCGGCTCCGGAGGAGATGCCGGCACCGAGGCAGGCATACGCAGCATCGAAAAAGAACCAGGCCTTGCGGGCGTGCAGGTCATCGAGCGGACTGCTCATGTCAAATGCCGCCGCTCCGTAGGTTCCGTTGGAAACGCCGCCTACGAATTCGGTCAGGCCGGCTTGCTGGATGGAGTCCGGAGGCGGAAGTTCCGCTCGCTGGATGACGGTCGTCCCGGGGATTTTCTGGTAGTCGAAAACGGGAAAAATATCGAGGTATTCCGTGCCGCTGCGGGTCAGCCAGTTGGCACCGTCGGCCAGGTGGTGGTTTTTCAATCCTTCCTCATTGTAGGGGACTTCCACACTGTGGTTGCGGGACGAGAACATCCGGACGGAGGTGAAGTAAGCCGGGCGTTGGTGACTAAGGTATTCAGAGCTCCAGAAGAAGCTGTTGCTGGGGCGGACGGAGACCGGGAGGCCGCGCCGTACGCGCGCGATGCGCTCCAGCTCCCCGCGTCTGTAGTCGGTGGCGATCAGGAGCTCCTCGGCAATCTCCGGGCCGTGGGGGCGGAGGTCGCCCGGGCGGGAAAGGTCGCGGTTGAGGGCACCGGGATCGGGGTAGCGACCGAAGGCCATCGACTGCGTAATGCCGTCGAGGTAAAAATCGACGAGCAGGTGAATGGCCGTGTCGGGAAATGCGTAGTCCGTACCGGCCAGTAGCGCGGCCCAGTCCGCGAACGCGCCGGCGTACCCGAGGCCGTAGGAGAGAATGCTGGTGACGTGGTCGCTGCGGTGGTGAAAGCTCAGGTCGGGCTGCATACCGCGCAGGTCATCTGGGGTACCGCGATCAATGGCTAGTTGGATCTCCCCCGCCATGGCGTCCAGCGCACGTCGTACCGTGGCCGGCTCCCGCTCCAGCAGGCCCCGCTTACCGAGGATACCGGCGATCTTGATGAGGTCACCACCTGGGCGGGCACCCCAGGCCTCCAGGTTGGCACGGCCGGCGATTGCCGAAGCCCGGGCTACCTGCTCTTCGGAGAGCTGGTCATCCAGGATGAGCAGCAGGCGGACCAGTCGGTCGGGGGTCCCGATCTGGTTCCACCACCAGTTTTCGGAGATAAAGTCTTCGTCGAGCCAGTACTCCAGGGAGGACTGAATAGCCCGCAGGATCCCGACTTCGCCCCGGGTGGTAGCGCCCTCCTGACGGTAGGCCCGGGCCATCACCAGCATCCGGTCGAGGTGCCTGGCGTGTTCGAATCCGGTACGCGAAGTATCGATGTAGTCGATGCCGGGCCAGCTGCCATCGGCCCGCAATTCTTCCGCCAGCGCTCGGGCGCGGGAAGCCGCGGCGGATCCCTTCACTGCCTCCGAAACGACCCGCTGGCGGAGGGTTTCCAGTCCGTCGGCCGTTGGCGTCTGCGCGCGCGTCGCGGGCAGGAAGAATAAGGCGAGTACACCACAGAGCAACAGCTGGCGAATACGGGGCAGGGTAAGGTAGTAGTACATTTTAGACAGCAGCTTTTCACGACACGGCAACGCCGTAAATTACATCTCGCCGCACAATCTTTCCCCACCGGTCCTCCACTTCCGGACTGCCGTCTCCACCCGATGCATATCCGCTCACTTCTTTCCTTGCTTCTCGGGGTGCCGCCCTGCACCGGCGGCCACGCCCCGGATACTTCCATCCACGGGACTGCCCCGGAAGACGGTTACGTGCTCGTATGGGCCGACGAATTTGACACGGGCACGCGGCCGGACACCAGCAACTGGGGGTACGAACACGGCTTTGTCCGCAACGGGGAAGACCAGTGGTACCAGGAAGAGAATGCCACCGTAGCCGACGGACACCTGCTCATCGAAGGCCGCTTTGAACTGCGCGGCCGCATCCCGGTCGGAGCAGGGATCTGGCCGGCCAACGGGGAGATCGACAGCCTGGGCGGGGCGGCCTGGCCCCCGGCGGGCAGAACGGCGGACCGTTGGATCGGGCGTCGCTTCCCGCCCAATATGCCGTAGATTACGTTCGCGTATACCAGAAACTATGAAATCACTGACCTTTCTACTCCTCCCCCTGCTGCTGTGCCTCAGTGGCTGTACCGAATCAGGTCCGGAGACGACCACCGAGACCGACCTCTCTTCCCCCGACCAGCCGCCCGCCAGGGCGCAGGATGAATTCCTGGGCACCTGGGCCGGCCCCGATTTTTACCCCCTGATCGAGATCACCCGGGCCGGCGACACCTACCGCGTCCGGGAGGTGTACGGCCTGGATAACGCCCAGGGCACGGTCTATCCCGCAACTATGGAGAACGGAAAGCTCACCGCGGTAGGCGAGGAGGCGAACTTTTACAAGCTGACCCTCCCCACCTTCGCGCCCCGGCCGAACGGTACCCTGTACTACGTGAGCGGCGCCAGCCAGGTCGAACTGGAGCCCACGGACCAGGGCATGCCCGCCATCACTTACGGTCCGCCGGTCAACAACGACTAAGCCCGTGGACCGCAGGACCTTCGACCGCATCGGTGCCTTCCTGGGCTGGTTTGCCGTCCTCGTGCAGTTCGTGCTCATGATCCAGAACCGGCAGGCGGGGGTAGGGGAGACCATCGTGCGCTTCTTCAGCTTTTTCACGATCCTGACCAATAGCCTGGTGGCGGCCTACTTCACGGCACGTGGCCTGGGTCGTCGGTCGTGGCTGGCGGGGACGCGGGTGCAATGGATCGGGCACGGAATGGTATCTTCCGTGCTTTCCTAATCAACCCTCCGTTCATGCCCCACCTGATTTTGCTGCTGTTGCTCCTTTCCGGGAGCACCGGCTCCCTGCCCGCCCAGTCCCTCACCGTCCACGACCTCCGCTTCGAGCAGCAGGCGAATACCCTGGGGGTAGGGGAGGAGCACCCCCGCCTGAGCTGGCGGCTTTCCTCCGATGCCCGTAACGTGCGGCAATCGGGCTACCAGATCCGCGTAGCGGCCACCCCCGACGACCTCCGGCGCGGTCGCCGGCTCAGCTGGGATTCGGGGAAGGTAGATTCGGGGGAGTCCGTACTGGTGCCCTACGGCGGTCCCGCGCTGGAGTCCGGTGAGCGCCGGTACTGGCAGGTGAGGGTATGGAGCACGGATGGCGGCGAATCGGAATGGAGCACCCCCGCTATGTGGGAAATGGGCCTCCTGTCCGATGCCGATTGGACCGCCCGCTGGATCGAGCCCGTCGGTACGGTGGTCGAAGCGGAATCCATGCCCGCCCCCCTCCTGCGCCGGGAATTTACCCTGGCCTCCAACATCGCCTCCGCCCGGCTCTACGTGACCAGCCACGGCGTCTACGAAGCCGAGATCAACGGGAAGCGCGTCGGTGACCTGTTGCTGACCCCCGGCTGGACGGCCTACGACGAGCGCCTGCAGTACCAGACCTACGACGTCACCGATCACCTGCGCAGCGGCGATAATGCCATCGGCGTAGCGCTGGGCGACGGCTGGTACCGCGGCAACCTGGCCTGGGGGAAGGCCCGCAATCACTACGGTACCCGGCTCGGCCTGCTGCTGCAGCTGGAAGTAACCTACCGCAACGGACGCACCGCGCGCATCGTTTCGGACGGCGAATGGCAGTCCTCTACCGGCGCCATCCGCAGCGCCGACTTCTACAACGGGGAGGTCTACGATGCCCGCGAGGCCAAAACGGGCTGGTCGGAGCCCGGCTACGGGGCGCAAGGATGGGAAGGCGTCACTACGGCCAACTACGGCACCGAAACCCTGATCGCGCCGGTGGGCCCCGGCGTCCGCGTTACCGACTCCCTGCCCGCCCTCGAACTCCTCATCACTCCGGAAGGAGACACCGTCATTGACTTCGGTCAAAACCTGGTGGGCCGTGTCGAATTCCGGGTCGAGGGGCCCGCCGGGACCACCGTTTCCATCGACCACGCCGAGGTGCTGGACAAGGACGGCAATTTCTACACCGCCAACCTGCGCGCCGCGCGGCAGGGAATTACCTACACCCTCGCAGGAACGGGGACGGAGACGCATGCGCCCCGCTTTACCTTCATGGGCTTCCGCTACATCCGCCTCCACCACTGGCCGGGGACGCCCCGCCTGGCGGACTTTACCGCCCAGGTCATCCATTCCGACATGGAGCGGACCGGCAACTTCACCTCCTCGGACTCCCTCATCAACCAGCTGCAGCACAACATCCAGTGGGGGCAGCGGGGTAACTTCGTGGACGTACCGACGGACTGCCCCCAGCGCGACGAGCGCCTCGGCTGGACCGGCGACGCCCAGGCCTTTGCCCGCACCGCGGCCTTCAACTTCGACGTATCCGGCTTCTTTCAGAAGTGGCTCGGTGACCTCGAAGCCGACCAGCACGATTCGGGCTCCGTGCCTTTCGTGATCCCCGATGTGCTGGGCAAGAATTCCGCCGGCTCCGCGGGGTGGGCCGACGTGGCGACCATTGCACCCTGGACG
This sequence comes from Chitinophagales bacterium, assembly GCA_038258275.1. Classification (GTDB taxonomy): domain Bacteria; phylum Bacteroidota; class Bacteroidia; order Chitinophagales; family Saprospiraceae; genus Neolewinella. Next base: position 40,402 of record JBBSPZ010000026.1, read on the forward strand.
ATGTACCTCGCCTACGGCGACCGGCGTATCCTCGAAGCGCAGTACCCGAGTATGCAGAAATGGGTCGGGTACATGGAAGAAACGGCCGGGGATGACCTCCTCTGGAACACGGGCTTCCACTTCGGCGACTGGCTTTTTTACTCGGCCGAAGACGACAACGACGGCCGCTCGGCGGTCACCGACAAGTACCTGATCGCCCAGTCGTTTTTTATCCACTCCACCGACCTGCTGGCCAAGACCGCGCGCGTCCTGGGCAAGATCGAAGATGCGACGCGCTACGAAGCGCTGGCCGACGGCCTCCGCCGGGCGTATCTCAAGGAATACGTTACGCCCTCGGGCCGCCTGGTCAGTAGCACCCAGACCGCCTACGTGCTCGCCCTCCACTTCGACATCCTGCCCGAAGACCTGTGGGAGCAGGCCGCCGAACGCCTCGCCGAAAACGTCAGCACCTACGGCCACCTCACCACCGGCTTCCTCGGTACGCCCTACCTGCTCGAGGTACTTACCCGCTACGGCTACCTCGACCTCGCCTATACCCTGCTGGAGCGCAAGCAGTACCCCTCGTGGTTGTACCCGGTCACCCGCGGCGCCACGACGATCTGGGAGCGGTGGGACGGCATAAAGCCCGATTCCAGCTTCCAGAGCGTCGGCATGAACTCCTTTAACCACTACGCCTACGGGGCCGTGGGCGACTGGCTCTACCGCGACGTGGCCGGCCTCGATACGGAGACCGACCACCCCGGCTACCACCGCCTGCACCTGCGGCCCCGCCCCGGCGGCAGCCTCACCTCCGCCCGGGCCGAACTCACTACGCCCTACGGACCGACCGCCAGCGGTTGGAGTAAAACGGGAGCAGGCACGACCTATGAGGTGACGGTACCCGCCAACGCCACGGCCGAGCTCATCCTGCCCAACGTCACCGTCGCGGAAGTTCGCGCGGACGGTCCGGCCGACACCGGGTCCGGCTCCTTCGAACAGGTGGGGACGGACGTGCGCATCGACCTCGGGTCGGGTACCTACCGCTTCGTCTGTCCAGAATAAGCGGCGGAGCCAGGTGAGAGCACGCCGCCCGAAATAGTATCCCTAACGACCGCGTACCGGGGGTAGGGAGGGGAGCGCATCGTCGAGCTCATGGAGCCGGGCGACTACGGGGAAATACTGTTTATCGATATCCGAAACCTCCGATTACCCGGGCTATGAGGGGAAATCCCTGATCGAGCCGGCTGGTTGGACCAACTCCCTGGGCGGTGAATCGCCGGGCATGTACGAATACGGTACGCGGGAAGTATCCGGGGTCGACAACGACAGCCGGCGCGCGTCCTGGACCACCACGCTGAGTGAGCCCGTTCTGACCGACGGGGTTCCGCTTGTACCACTTACCTTCACCCACGGCCCCGATGGGTGGGATCCGCTTCCCCGCCTACTGGCCGCATCCCCCCACTAATCCCCGCAATCCTATGGCAGAGGTCATGAAAATACACCCGTCCGACAACGTCATCGTAGCCCTGCGCGACTACGCGGCCGGCGACCGGGTGGAACTGAACGGACAGGCGTTCAGGCTGCTGGAACCGATTCCCACCAAGCACAAATTTGCCGGGCGTGACTTTGCCGAGGGCGAGATCATTACGATGTACGGCGTTACCGTGGGCAAGGCCCTGCAGCCCATCTTCGCCGGCAGCCGCATCACGATCGACAACGTCGTGCACGCCTCCAGCCAGTACCGGGTGGGGCAGCGGCAGACCGGCTGGCAGGCGCCCGACGTGTCCGCCTACCGCGACCGCACCTTCAATGGCTACCACCGGGCCGACGGCAAGGTGGGCACCCGTAACTACTGGCTGGTCATCCCGCTGGTCTTCTGCGAGAACCGCAACCTCGACGTCATCAAGGCTGCCATGCTGGAGAAGCTGGGGTACGTGACCGAACAGAAATTTTCGGTCGACCTGGACGGCCTCATCGAGCGCTACCGCAACGGTTCTACCCCGGAGGAATTGCTGAAAGCCGACGTCATCCGCACCGGCTCGGAGCTGCAGCGCAACCGCCTGTTTCCGCGGGTGGACGGCATCAAGTTCCTTACCCACGCGGGCGGCTGCGGGGGCGTACGCCAGGACTCCCAGGCCCTCTGCCGCCTCCTGGCCGGCTACGTCACCCATCCCAACGTGGCCGGGGCCACCGTGCTCAGCCTGGGCTGCCAGAACGCCCAGTTCAAACTGATGGAGGAGGCGATCCGGGAGATGGACGCCACCTTCAGCAAGCCCCTCACGATCCTGGAGCAGCAGGCCAGCAAGTCGGAGCGCGACTTCATCGCCCAGGCGGTAAAAACCACCTTCGTAGGGCTGATGGAGGCGAACCGCGCCGAACGCCGCCCCGCCCCGCTCAGCGCGTTGACCCTGGGACTCGAGTGCGGCGGCTCGGACGGCTTCTCGGGCATCAGTGCCAACCCCGCCCTGGGCTACACCTCCGATATGCTGGTGGCCCTGGGGGGCAAGACTATCCTCTCGGAGTTCCCCGAACTGAACGGGGTGGAGCAGGAGCTTATCAACCGCTGCACTACGGACCAAAGCGCCGAGAAATTCGCCAGTATCATGGCCGCTTACTCCAAGCGGGCCGAGGAGGCCGGCTCGGGCTTCTACATGAACCCCTCGCCCGGCAACATCAAGGACGGCCTCATCACCGACGCGATGAAATCCGCCGGCGCCGCCCGCAAGGGCGGGACCTCCCCCGTCGTCGACGTGCTGGATTACACCGAGCAGGCCACCGTACCCGGACTCCACCTCCTCTGTACCCCCGGCAACGACGTGGAAAGCACCACCGGCCTGGCGGGCTCCGGGGCCAACCTGATCGTGTTCACCACCGGACTCGGCACGCCTACGGGCAACCCCATCGCCCCGACCGTGAAAATGGCCACCAACACCAGGCTCGCCCAGCGCATGGCGGACATCATCGACATCAACGCCGGCACCATTATTTCCGGGGAAGACACCATCCGTACCAAGGGTGAAGAACTACTCGAATTGCTGATCCGCGTCGCGGGCGGGGAACAACTTACCCAGGCCGAGCGCCTCGGCCAGGACGACTTTATCCCCTGGAAACGCGGCGTCTCGCTTTAAACTACTACTCCATGCCAGCACTAAACGCCCTCACCCGCGAGCACGCCGAAACGGCCACCGCGCCGTATCCCGAAGTCATACTCCAGTTCGGGGGCGGCAACTTCGTCCGGGCCTTCATCGACTGGGTCATCGACGTCTACAATGAGCAAAAGGGGACCCGGTTGGGCATCCTCGTAGCTACTACCACCGACCGCCCGGCTTACCGGCGGTGGGACGAGCAGGAGGGCCTCTACCATGTCCTGACGAAGGGTATCCGCAACGGAGAGGCGGTCGACGAGCAACGCCTCATCACCAGCGTCAGCCGCGTTATCAGCATGGAGCCTGACTGGGACGGGTTTCTGCAGACCGCGGAAAATCCGGATACCCGCTATATCGTCTCCAACACCACCGAGGCGGGCATCCGCTTCGATGCGGAGGACAGGGCCGACGCCACCCCTCCCAACGAGTTCCCCGCGAAGCTGGCCCGGTGGCTGCACCGGCGCTACCGTCACTTCGATGGCGACGCCGAGAAGGGCTGCATCGTCTTCCCGCTGGAACTGATCGTCGACAACGGCACCGTGCTCAAGGAGAACGTCCTCCTCAACGTCCGCAACTGGGACCTCGGGAAAGACTTCGAGCAGTGGATCGAAACGGCCAATGTCTTCTGTAACACGCTGGTGGACCGCATCGTCCCCGGCGTCGGCGCTGACGAACTGTCCGGCGCCCGCGACCGAATCGGCTACCAGGACGAGGCCATCACCCAGGGCGAGCCCTACCACCTGCTGGCCATCGAGGCGCCGGACTTCGTACGGGAGGAGCTGCCCCTCCATACCCTCGGCCTGAATGTAGTGTTCACCGACGACCTCACGCCCTACCGCACCAGCAAGGTGCGCATCCTCAACGGGGCGCACACCACCCTGGTGCCGGTCGGTTACCTCAGTGGCCTGGAGACCGTGCGGGAGACCGTGGAAGACCCGGAGGTGGGCCCCTTTCTGCGCCACGTCATCTTCGGGGAGATCATTCCCGGACTCGACCTGCCCGGCGTCGACCTGCAGCAGTTTGCTGACGACATCCTCGACCGCTTTCGCAATCCCTTCATTCACCACCGCCTGCTCAGCATTTCCCTCAACTCGGTATCCAAGTTCCGGGAGCGGGTGCTGCCCTCCATCCTGGCCTTCCAGGAGGCCAGGGGCTCCGTGCCCCCGGGGCTGGTAATGGCCCTGGCCGCCCTGATCCGTTTTTACCGCGGTGACCTGGACGGACAGGAGATTCCCCTAACGGACGATCCTAAGGCCATCGAGTTCCTGCAGCAGCAGTGGGCGGCCTGCGACGGTACCAAGGAGGGCTTCTATACCCTTGCCGGAAAGGTGCTCGCCTGGGAGGATACCTGGGGCCGCGACCTTTCGGAGGTGCCGGGCCTGCAGCAACTGCTGGCCGTGTCCCTGCTCTCCCTCGACCAAACGGGCATGCGCGCTGCGCTGGCCGGCTGCCTGCCTCAACAATGATATCATGCGAACTATTCTGCTCACCTTTTTTCTTCTCCTGATGCTCTTCCCCCTCGGTGCCCAGCAGGAAGTCCCCCTCTACCCCGACCGCATTCCCAATTCCCGCGACGTCCCCGACCCCGAAACGATGGTGGACCGCGGGGGAGTGGGAGGGCGTGCCTTCGATAATACCGCGATTCCGACCCTCACGGCTTACGTGCCGGAGCACCCCAACGGTAGGGCAGTAGTAATCTGTCCGGGGGGCGGCTACGCCCGTACCGTAGTGGATAAGGAAGGCATCCGCGTAGCCGAGCGCCTGAATCAGGACAGCATTACGGCTTTCGTGCTCAAGTACCGTATCCCGCAGGACCTGACCAACGTCGATAAGTCCCTGGCCCCCCTGCAAGACGCCCAGCAGGCACTCCGCAGCGTGCGCAAGGAGGCCGGTACTTACGGCATCGACCCCCGGAAGATCGGCATCATGGGCTTCTCCGCCGGCGGCCATCTGGCCGCCACCGCTGCTACCCACTTCTCCAGGATGGCCGATGCCAACGAGCGGGATACCACCTCCGTACGCCCCGATTTCGTGGCCCTGGTGTACCCCGTCATCAGTTTTGACCCGGCGCTCATGCACGAAGGGTCGCGCACCAACCTGATCGGTAAGGATCCGTCGGAAGGAGAAATCTTGCTGTTTTCCGCCGACCAGCAGGTGACGGCAGACGCTCCCCCCGCCTTTCTGGTGCACGCCGCCGACGACGGGACGGTCCCCGTGGAGAACAGCCTGGCCTACTACCGCAGCTGCCTGGCCCACGATGTCCCCGTTGAAATGCACCTCTACGCCGGGGGAGGGCACGGCTTCGGCCTCCACAACCCTACCACCCTCGACGACTGGGTCGAGCGCTTCCTGCACTGGCTGCAAACCCTGTAGGCGCACCCGGGAAACGCCATAGTAGTACTGACGGGCGTTGGCGCCATCGGCGTAGCGGTTCAAAGAAGCCTTCTTCCCTGCTGCTCAAATGTACCCAGCCCCCCCGCCGGGGGAATCGCATGAAATAATATTCACCCGTCCGTTTTTCGCTTCCCGGCCCCAGTCGTCTACGGGCCCACAAAATCGGGTGCCCAACCGGGCCAGGGCGGGGCCGCAGGTGCAGGGTCTTCACGAAAAAGCGGCGGAAGCCGGTATAAGTCCTTAGCTTAACGAGCCAACTACGCTTTGTCTACATGCACCAATTTTGCCTGCTGGGAACCCTGCTCGCCCTGGCCACTGCGACCCTTTCGGGACAGGCCGGTCCGCCGGTTGCCACCTTTACGGTCCACGCCGGGCCTTCCGCTCGCCTGAATACGCCCGTCTGTTACCCGCTCGATACCCTTTCCCCTATCAGTTGGACGCTCCGGGAAACGACCGCGGGGAGGACGGCCGAGTTACCGGTACAGTCCGCCGACGGCCAACTCTGCTGGGTCCTTACCGGCGAGACGCCGGCCGGCAGCGAGCGCACTTTTGCCCTCTCCGCCGGACCTTCCCCAAGCCCGGCTGGCGAGACCGTCACTGTAGAGGATAGGGACGGCGCGGTCCACTTCAGCCTCGGTGACCAGGAGGTGCTGGCCTACCAGTACGCGAAGGCCGGTGTGCCGGAGGGTGTCGATCCGATCTATGCCCGGGGCGGCTTCATCCATCCCCTCCGTTCCCCGCAGGGCGGGACGCTCACCCGCATCCAGCCGCCCGATCACTACCACCACTACGGCGTCTGGAACCCCTGGACCCACACCGAGTACCGGGGCCGGGAGCTGGACTTCTGGAACCTTGTCCGGGGCCACGGCACGGTCGACTCCCGCGGCGTCCGCGACGTGCGGGCCGGCCCCGTCTACGCCGGCCTCACCGCCGACCTGACCTACCTGGCCTTCCGCGACAGTGCCGTCACCACCGACCCCGAGGAAGTGCTCGATGAAACCCTCGACCTGATGGTCTACCCTCCTGCGGAAGGCGAAGCGGGCTACCTCGTTGACTTTAGCAGCACCCAGCACAACCCGACTGAATACCCATTTACCGTTAAGGCTTACCGCTACCAGGGTTTCGGGCTACGGGCGACCGAAAGGTGGGACGACACCAACGTCCACCTGCTGACCTCCGCAGGCCACGATAAATCCGACGGCAACGCCACCCGCGCCCGGTGGATGGATGTCCGCGGCCCCACGGAAGCCGGCCAGGCCGGGGTGCTCCTGATGGCTCACCCCGACAACTTCAATTCGCCCGAACAGATCCGTATCTGGCCGACGGGGAGCAACGACGGTAAGGAAAACGTCTTTCTGAACTTCAATCCGGCCCAGGACCGCGACTACCCCCTCCGCCCCGGCGGCACCTACCACCTCAGGTACCGCATGTTGGTCTACGACGGCGCAATCGATACCGTCGACGCCAACCGCTACTGGCAGGATTTTGCCTATCCGCCCAGGGTCATCCGCGATGGCGCCTCCCCCCTGACCGGGAAGCACGTGCTGGTCTACACCAGGAACGGGAAAGGCTTCGTCCACGACAACATCCCCGCCAGCATTGCCGCCATCCGTAAACTCGGTGAAGAGAACGGCTTTCAGGTGACGGCCTCCGACGACCCCGGCCTGTTCACCGCCGAAGGGCTGAAACCCTTCGACCTCCTGGTATTTTCTAATACCAACAACGACGTCTTCGATACCCCGGAGCAGGAAGCGGCCTTTCAGGCGTACATCCGCGGGGGCGGTGCTTTCGTGGGCATTCACTCGGCCTGCGGGTCGGAGCGGGACTCCCCCTGGTTCGCGAGTGTCCTCGGCGGACGCTTCTATCGCCACGCCAAGCGGCAGGATTTTGACGTTGTCGTCCTGGATGCCGACCACCCTTCGACCTCCTTCCTTCCGCCGACCTGGCACATTAAGGACGACGAGTGCTATTATCTAAATCAGCTCAATCCGAATATTCACGTCGTACTGGCGGCCGACCTCACGACCGTCGAAGATCCGGAGGGCAAATCCACCTATCCGGCCGACACCTTCGGTGATCTCTTTCCCACCGCCTGGTACCATACGACTGACGGGGGCCGACAGTGGTACACTTCCCTCGGCCACCGCATCGAGCACTATTCCGATCCCCTCTTCCTCCGCCATATTCTTGGCGGCATGGAGTGGGCCGCCCAGTAACTGCTGCCTCCGGCAGCGCCAACCGTATTGTAAGCTTTTAGTCCATGCAACCATGAATCGCAGATCAGCCATCAAAAAAACCTTAGTCGCCACCGCCGCCGCGGTAGCCTTCCCCAGCATCGTCCCCGCCCACGTACTGCGTGGTCCACTAGCTCCGAGCAACCGCCTCAACATCGCCCAGATCGGCTTCGGCCGCATCGCTAGCGGTCACGACCTCCCGGAAACCCTCAAGAACGAAAGCGCCCGCGTGATGGCCGTTTGCGACCTCGACCGAAAACGGAAGGAACTGGGCAAGGCGTACATCGAGGGTTGGTACCGGGAAAATCGGCCCGACGGTACGGCGGTGGATGTCCTCATGTACGACGATTACCGGGAATTACTGGCCAATTCCGAGATCGACGGCGTCATCATCAGCACGCCCGACCACTGGCACGCCCAGCCCGCCATCGAGGCGGCCCTGGCGGGCAAGGACATTTATCTCCAGAAACCCACTTCGCTCACCATTGAGGAGGGTCGCATGATGAGCGACATCGTGCACCGCACGGGCGTGGTGTTCCAGCTCGGCAGCCAGCAGCGCTCGGTGGAGCCCTGGCCACAGTTCAAGCGGGCCTGCGAGCTGGTGCGTAATGGCCGCATCGGTACGCTCCACCGGGTGGAGATTGGCCTGCCCAGCGATCCCGGGGGCGGCGATCCGACCCCCATGCCGGTCCCCGAAGGATTCAACTACGAGATGTGGCTCGGCTCCACGCCTTACGTGCCCTACACCGTCGACCGCGTGCACCCCCGGGAGGGCTTCTCCCGGCCCGGTTGGCTGCGCTGCGAGCAATTCGGGGCGGGTATGATCACGGGCTGGGGCGTGCACCACATCGACATTGCCCACTGGGGCATGGGTACGGAATTTACCGGTCCGATCGAAGTGGAAGCCACCGCCCAGTTCCCGCAGGAAGGCCTGTGGACGGTCCACGGTCCCTACCACGTCGAGAGTACGTATGCCAATGGCGTCACGATGATCATCGACGGTGAGTACCCGAACGGCGTGAACTTCATCGGTACGGACGGCAATGTTTTCGTTTCTCGCGGAGACGCCGCGGTCACGGCCAGCGACCCCTCGACCGGCAACTCCCAAGCCTTCTCCACCAGCCTGAGCGATAAGGCTGCCCTGACGATCGGCGACGGCGATCTCCAACTCTACAACAGCCCCGAACAGCACCGCAATTGGCTCGACTGCATGAAGTCGCGCGCCCTCACCATCTCTCCGGCGGAGGTGGCCCACCGCTCCTGCAGCGCCTGCCTGGTTGCCCACGTTGCCATGAAATTACCCCGTAAGCTGCAGTGGGACCCCGTCAACGAGCGCTTCCGCAACGACGATGAGGCCAACCGGATGCTTTCCCGCTCCCAGCGCTATCCCTACGGGTACGAAAACGTGCCGGTCCTGGCGCGCGGCTGATGCACTTCCAAAACCACATTTTATCATGAGGCTTGTTTACCTAATGTTCCTGGCGGGCATTGCCGCCTGCGCCAATCCCACCGTTCAGAATTCCGAGTTCCCCATGTCCTCCCGTGAACCCTTCACCGGCGCGGCCGGCGAAGTCCGCCTGATCACCCTCGACCCCGGTCACTTCCACGCCGCCCTGATCCAAAAGACGATGTATCCCCAGATCGACTCGACGGTCTACGTGTTTGCGCCCCAAGGCGACGACCTCGGCCAGCACCTCGCCCGCATCCAGCGGTACAACGCGGGCTCCCCGCCCACCGCCTGGGAGGAGGAGATCTACGCCGCCCCCGATTACCTCGAACGGATGGTCGCCGATCCCGGGGGTAACGTGGTCGTCCTCTCCGGCAACAATGCGCGCAAGGCCGAGTACATCCAGACCTCCATTGACCACGGGCTAAACGTGCTGGCCGATAAACCCATGGTGATCGCCCCGGCCCAGTACGATACCCTGAAGGCCGTCCTGCGGGAAGCGGAGGACCGGCAGTTGCTGCTCTACGACATCATGACCGAGCGTTACGAGATCACCTCCATGCTGCAGCGGGCCTTTTCCCGGCGGACCGCCGTATTCGGAAAACTGCTGGAGGGTACGGTGGAGGAGCCGGCCATTTCGAAGGAAAGCGTGCACCACTTCAGCAAGACGGTCTCCGGAGAGCCACTCATTCGTCCGGCCTGGTTCTTCGACGTCACCCAGCAGGGGGAGGGGATGGTCGACGTGGCTACCCACCTGGTGGACCTGATCCTCTGGGAAACCTTTCCGGACGAGCCGATCGCGACCTCCGATATCGAGGTCATCAACGCCCGCCGCTGGGCCACTACCCTCAGTCCGGCGCAGTTCAAACAAGTCACGGCCCTCGACAAATTTCCTGCGGCCCTCGATACCTCCGTCCATGCCGGGGCCCTGTCGGTATTTTCCAACGGGGAGTTCAACTTTACCGTCCGCGGCGTACATGCAAAGGTCTCCGTGATCTGGAACTTCGAGGCCCCGGCTGGCGCCGCCGATACCCACTATTCCATCATGCGCGGCAGTACGGCCAAGCTGGTGATCCGCCAGGATAAAGCCCAGCGGTACCTGCCCACCCTCTACGTCGAGCCCGTCGCAGCACTCCGGGAATCCGAAATAGCAGCAGCCGTCGCCGACCTTCAGGACCGCTTCCCGGGCATCGGTTACCGCCCGGCGGGGAAGGGCTACGAGATCACGGTACCGGAAACGCTGCGCACGAGCCACGAGGACCACTTCGCCCAGGTCACCGAGCAGTTCCTTCGCTACCTCGTCGACGGCCGCCTGCCGGAGTGGGAACGGGCCAACCTGCTCACCAAGTATTACGTGACTACGGAGGCTTACCGGATGAGCCGGTAGCGCGGGCGGCGGCCAAACAGTACATTTATCGGATGAACCCAAGAACGCTGCTTCTCTGCCTATTCCTCTGCACCGGCGGCCCCGCCCTGCTGCACGCCCAGGATACCACCCTCTACGACCGGACCCTCGGCAGCCTGCCGGAGTACATCCGGTTTCTTTCCATTCCCAACGACGCGGCCATCGCGGGGCAGCTGGAGCCGAACCTCCAGTGGCTGGAAGCGGAATTTGGCCAGCGGGGATTCCAGACCGAACGCCTCCGGAATACCGGCACCGACCTGCTGCTCGCCAGCTATCCGGCGGAGAACGCGGGTGCGGAGACGGTACTCTTCTACGGGCACGCGGACGGGCAGGCCGTGGACGAAAGCAAGTGGGTGCTGGCCCCGCCCTTTTCGCCGGTATACGGGACCATGGCCATCGATTCCTCCGGTACGGTGCAGTATGCGGCGGCCAGTCTGCCCGAGCGCCCGGACACGGGAGACGTGCGGCTGTTTGCCCGTTCCAGCAGCGACGCCAAGGCGCCGATCATGATGTTCCTGGTGGCCTGGGACCAGCTCATGGCCGACGGCAAACGCCCCAATTATAACGTGAAATTCATCATCGACCCGGCGGAGGAGACCAGCAGTCCCGACCTTCCAGGTGCCGTACAAACCCACCGGCAGGCCCTGGCGGCCGATCACCTGATCATCCTCGACGGACCGGTGCACCTGAGCAATCAACCCACCCTGGTGGGCGGAGCGCGCGGGATTGCGACGGCCACGCTGACGGTCTACGGACCCCGCCTGCCCCAACACAGCGGGCACTACGGCAACTACGCGCCCAATCCCGCCCTGCGGCTGGCCCAACTGCTGGGATCGATGAAGGACCAGGAGGGCCGGGTGACCATCCCCGGCTACTACGACGGGATCGTTCTGGACGACGCTACCCGTATGCTCATGGCCGGGGTACCCGACGATGCGGCCGCCATCCGCCAGGCAATCGGGTTCTCCGAGGCAGACGGGGTGGGGAATAACCTGCAGGAGGCCCTGCAGTACCCGAGCCTCAACGTGCGCGGGATGGCCAGCGGCTGGGTAGGCAGCTCGGCGCGGACCATCGTGCCGTCCACGGCCGTAGCCGAGCTGGATCTGCGACTCGTGAAGGAGTCCGACGGGGACCGCCTGCTCGGCCTCGTCCGGCAGCACATCGAGAATCAGGGCTTCCACCTCATCCCCGACGGCCGCGAACCGACCGACCAGGAGCGGGCCGACTACCCCCGGCTGGCCAGCTTCAGCGGGCAGAAGAGCTACGATGCCTTCCGGACCGACCTCACCGGAACGACCGGTAGCTGGCTGCAACGGGGACTGACCCATACTTTCAACACCCCGCCGGTACTGATCCGGACCATGGGCGGTTCCGTGCCGATCAGTCCCTTCGTGAATATCCTGGACGTACCCGCCGTGGTGCTGCCGCTGGTGAACCCCGACAACAACCAGCACAGCCCCAACGAGAACATTTTGCTGGGCAATTACTTTCGGGGAGTGGAAAGCCTGTACGGTGTACTGGCCGAACCGCTCTGAGGCGGGGGTGAATGCAACGAATAGTACTATGGAGTACCTGTTAAATCCCGACCTGCCGGTCCACCCCGCCCGGGCGGAAGACTGGCCGGGGAATCCGATCATGGGCAACGAATTCCAGTACCTGCTCCGGCCCTTCCGACCGGAATGGAGTCTCATGTTCCGGATGTTGGTGACCCCTAATCGTCAGCGGAAGGAAAAGAAAAACGATCACTGGGTGCCGAAGGTGAGTCCAACGAATGACTACCTCGGGGACCGCAGCCAGAACTGGATCGTCTGGTTCGGGCACGCTTGCTATTTGATGCAACTCAACGGCCTGCGATTTCTTACCGATCCGCAGCTCGGTGACATGCCACTTGTCCCGCGGCGGGTTCATCCCCCCTTCGGTTACGCGGACCTCCGCGGCATCGACTACCTGCTGCTCAGCCACGACCACCGCGATCACGTGGACGAGGACTGCATCCGTATGATCGTCGCGAACAACGACGTGCGCAAGATCCTTTGTCCGCTGAAACTGTCAGACGTCATCGGCGATTGGGTGGGCGATACTCCCATCGAGGAAGCAGCCTGGTATCAACGCTATAAGCTGGACGGTACCGGCGTGTCGATTCACTTCTTGCCCTCCCGGCACTGGTGCCGGCGCGGCTTGCTTGACTTCAACCACGTACTCTGGGGCAGCTTCTTGATCGAGACCGCGGCGACCGAAACCTACGAAAAGCGCACCATCTACTTTGGTGGCGACAGCGCCGAAACCGATCACTGGAAGGAGATCGGGACCCTGTTCCCCGACATCGACGTGGCCATGCTCGGCATCGGGGCCTATAAGCCCGAATACATGATGCGCGAAAACCACGCCAACCCGGCCGAAGCCTTCCAGGGCTACCGCGACCTGGGTGCCCGCTACTGGTGGCCGATGCACCACGGGACCTACGACCTGAGTAACGAGCCGGCCTCCGAGCCCATTCTCTGGGCCGCCCGGCTGATGAACAAGCACCGGCTGGCCGACTGCCTGGTGCAGCCTGCGGTGAATGCGCCCTGGTGGTTCGACCGGTAGCCCCGGTAGCCCCGGTAGCCGTCGTGCGGGAAGTGGTCGGGGGGGGAGCCGCCCCACCCCAAGGGGGGCCGCCCATTTTTGTCGGCCGCGGCGGGGCGCGGGGGCCCCCAAAACCCGGGGGGGGGGGTGTGCAGTCCCGGCAGTTGCCCGAGTCCA
>JBBSPZ010000027.1:0-52628 GCA_038258275.1 Chitinophagales bacterium
GCCGTTCATGAGGGGAATTTTGCGGCTGGTCCTCAGTCCCACGCTCTTGATCGCCGCCTGGTTGGCGGAGATCAGCCAGGCCGTATAGCCGGCCCAGTGCTGCTTGAAGGTGTCGCCGATGCTGCGGTAGAAGGCGGTGATGTCTCCCGTTTCCATCCGCAGTTCGTACGGGGGGTTGGTGACCAGCAGGCCGTCGGGTTGCTCTTCCCTCACCGCCGGCGGGGCCAGTTCGGCGAAGTCCGATTCCTCTAGCGTGATGTACTGCAGCACATTTGCCCGCTCCAGGGTCTCCCGGCTGATGGTAACGGCAAGCCGGTCAATATCGGCGCCGAGAATGGGGAATTCGGGGGTCTTGCGTCGGTCGAGGGCCTGCTGGCGGATGCTTCCCCATGCGGCCGCGTCGAAGTCGGGCCAGCGCTCGAAGCCAAAGCTGCGGAGGAGGCCCGGCGCGTGGTCCGCCGCGATCATGGCAGCTTCCGCCAGGAGGGTGCCCGATCCGCACATCGGATCCACGAACGCCTGCTTTCCGGTGTACCCGGCGAGCAGCAGCATGCCGGCCCCGAGGACCTCGTTGATCGGCGCTTCCCCCGTGCGGCGGCGGTACCCCCGGCGGTGGAGCCCGTCACCGGAGCTGTCCACGCTCAGGACCACTTCTCCCTCCCCGCTGATGCGCAGATGGATACGCAGGTCCGGGTTTCCCTTATCCACGGATGGCCGGGTATCGTACTTATCGCGAAACTGATCGACGACGGCATCCTTGGTAAGCTGGGCGATGAAGTGGGTATTCCGAAACCAGCGGCCCGGATCCACCACGTCAACGAAAAGGCTTGCCTCGGGCAGCAGGTACGTTCGCCAGTTAGTAGCCCGCAGCCGATCGTAAAGGGCTTGCTCATGCTCCACCTGGAAGTTATCGATGTTGATCAGCACCCGCAGGGCGGTGCGGATTTCCAGGTTGGCGCGGTACATCAGTTCGCGGTTGCCGGTGCAGGTCACTACGCGTCGGCCTACGGCCACCTCGTTCATGCCCAGGGCAGTAAGTTCTGCAGCCAGCACTTCTTCGAGTCCGGCAAGGGTAGGGAGGGCAAGGGAAAGGGTATCGGACATGCTAACGAGCTTTGCGGCAAGGTAAGCCCGCACCGCCGCTCCCTCAGTCCATCGCGTCGAGCTTTTCCGATTCCCCCCAGCGGTAAGTGTCCTCCAGCTCCATGCCCGCCAGGTCGAGAACGCGATCGACCACGGTGCGTACGATCTCTTCCGCGGTGGCCGCGCTGTTGTAAAACGAGGGAACGGCCGGACAGATCACGCCCCCGGCCTCGGTGATGGTGACCATATTCCGTAGATGGATCAGGCTGTAGGGTGCCTCCCGCGGCACAACAATGAGTTTGCGCCGCTCCTTCAGGATCACGTCTGCCGCGCGGGTGATCAGGTCGTTGGAGATGCCCGAGGCGATGCGGGCCATCAAGCCCATGCTGCACGGGCAAATCAGCATTACGCCGTAGTGCGCCGAACCCGATGCAAAGGGAGCCGTGAAGTCCCGCTGCCCGTAATAGTCAAAGGGGTAATCCTGCCAGCCGTCGTTGCCCAGTTCAAATTTCCAGTTGTATTTCCCGTTCTCGGTTATTACTACGCCGATCTTTTCCCACTTAGATTTCAACTCGTTAAGCCGGTCGAGCATCACCTTCGCGTACAGCGAACCGCTACTTCCGCCTACGGCTACCACAATCTTCTTTTCCGACACGCTGACCTATTTGCTCGGCTAACGTTGGGGTGGGGTATAGGTTGTATTTCCCCCTTGCTATGAAATCTATTTCCTTCTTGTCCCTCGCGTTGTTCCTGCTTTGCACCTGCGGCCCCGCCCGACCCGGTGAGCCGTCCGATCCGCCGCAACTCGGCTGGTGGCCCGAATATCCCGCCTACGCGACCCTCGACGGTGCGCCGTCGCTGCTGCTCGGGTTTGATTTGCGGGGCAGCCAACCGGATGAACCTATGCTGCGGGAGATCCTGGACCGCATGCGTGCGACCCGGGGCACTTACCTCCTGCTGGATCCGGAACCCGCACGACTGGCCCGCGCACTCGGTGCCGCCAGGCGGGGCATCGTACTGGATACGGTACCACCCGTCGATTCACTTCCTACGGTGGGCCCTATTGCGCTGTTCAACCGGGTGTTGCTCTTCGGGGCGCCCGGTGCGGCCTTTACGGAATTCACCCAGGCGGGACTCAATGCGATCCGCGCCGTCCGCACCGTGGAGCTACAGGTAAAATTCTGGGACCTGCACGCCGAGCCGGAGCTGCTAAGCCGCAACAACCCCACCTCCGCCCTGGGTGCCGCCGACGATGCGGCAAATTACCTCCTGTATATTCCCTCCGCGGGACGGGTGAACGTGGCACTGCGGGACGGCGCGCAGGTGCCCCGGCGCATCACCGTGGTCGGTCATCTTGGGACCCAGCGTTCGGAAGTGCTGCGGCCACCCTACGACCGTCGGTTTACGCTCCTCTCGAACGATGAGCGGGGAGGCTGGATGGTCATCAAACGCCTGGAGAACGCCAGCCGGTAAGGGCTACTTGATCATGGTCAGAAAGGTGGAGAAAAACCAGTTGCTGTCCACCTTGACCAGCGCGGCCAGGGCGGAATCCGCCTTGTAGCTGTACAATTTGAGGTCCTTGACGACGCTGCGAAATTCTTCCGCTTCGGGGTTGCGGCCCTCTACCCCGCTGAGCTCGTCCAGCAGCCGGAGCATGGGCTCCAGTTCGCGCTTTTTACGGGCGATGATGATGTTCTTGACCACCTTCGACATGTCCTTTTCCGCCACGAAGAACTCCTTGCGCTCTCCGGGGATGAGCTTCTTGTGCACGAGGCCCCAGTCGACCAGCATGCGGGTGTTCGTATTGACGTTGCCCCGGCTGATCTGGAGGTCCTCCATAATCTCGTCGGAGCTGAGCGGGTCGGGCGCCACGAGCAGCAGGGCGTGGATCTGTGCCATGGTGCGCGTGACGCCCCATGAGCTGCCCAGGGTACCCCAGGCTTCAATGAATTTATCTTTTCCCTCTTCGAGTTCCATAGGCAGTTAAAGCAAGTGGTGGCGATTGTGTTGAACGGGCGGGTAAAAAAAACCCCGGTCGGCGAATGCCGACCGGGGTTGGATGGTTGGTTGACCGGATTGATGCTTACATCATGCCGCCCATGCCTCCGCCCATGCCACCGTGGGAGTGACCTCCCATGGCGCCTTCCGCCTCGGGCCTGTCGTTGATGACACATTCGGTGGTCAGTACCATGCCGGCAATCGAAGCGGCGTTCTCCAGGGCGATGCGGGTCACCTTGGTCGGATCGATGACGCCGGCCTTCTTCAGGTCTTCGTATACGCCGGTCCGGGCGTTGTAGCCGTAGCTTCCGGTTTTGCTCCGTACGGCCTGCAGGACGACGCTTCCTTCCACACCGGCGTTGTCGACGATGATGCGCAGGGGGGCTTCGAGCGACTTGCGGACGATCTGGATACCGATCTTCTGGTCTTCGTTCTCTCCTTCGAGGCCTTCCAGGCTCTCGATGGCACGAACGAGGGCGACACCCCCGCCGGCCACGATGCCTTCCTCAACGGCGGCCCGGGTAGCGTGGAGGGCGTCATCGACGCGGTCCTTCTTCTCCTTCATTTCCACTTCGGTAGCGGCACCGACGTAGAGTACGGCAACCCCACCGGCGAGCTTGGCCAGGCGTTCCTGGAGCTTTTCGCGGTCGTAGTCGGAGGTGGTGGATTCGATTTGCTGCTTGATCTGACCCACGCGGCCGTTGATCTGTTGCTGGTCACCGGCACCGTCAATGATGGTGGTGTTGTCTTTGTCGACGGTGATCTTCTCGGCGGTACCGAGGAGCTCGAGGGTGGTCTGGTCGAGCTTGTACCCTTTCTCCTCGCTGATCACGGTGCCTCCGGTCAGGACGGCAATATCCTCCAGCATGGCCTTGCGGCGATCGCCGAAGCCGGGAGCCTTAACGGCTACCACCTTCAATTGCGCGCGGAGGCGATTGACTACCAGGACGCCCAGGGCCTGGCTTTCGATGTCTTCGGCGATGATGAGCAGGGGGCGACCGCTCTGAATGACCTGTTCGAGGATGGGCACGATATCCTGCATGTTGCTGATCTTCTTGTCGTGGATCAGGATGTAGGGGTTCTCGTACTCGGTGGTCATGCTCTCCGTGTCGGTCACGAAGTAGGGGCTGAGGTAGCCCCGGTCGAACTGCATACCCATCACTTCCTCGACGTAGGTATCCGTTCCCTTAGCTTCCTCGACGGTGATGACACCATCCTTGCTGACGCGCTTCATGGCGTCGGCGATGAGGCTGCCGATCTCGTTGTCGTTATTGGCGGAGATGGCGGCCACCTGCTGGATTTTGCTGTAGTCGTCACCGACCACTTCGCTCTGTCCCTTGAGGTGCTCGATGACCTTCTTGGTGGCGAGGTCGATGCCGCGCTTCAGGTCCATCGGATTGGCACCCGCGGTCACGTTCTTGAGGCCGGCCTGAATCATGGCCTGGGCGAGTACCGTGGCGGTAGTGGTACCGTCACCGGCGATGTCGGCGGTTTTGCTGGCGACTTCCTTCACCATCTGGGCGCCCATGTTGGCGACGGCGTCTTCCAGTTCGATTTCCTTGGCGACCGTCACCCCGTCCTTGGTGATCTGCGGGGCGCCGAATGATTTTTGAATGACCACGTTTCGGCCCTTGGGGCCGAGGGTTACCTTCACTGCATTGGCGAGGGCGTCTACTCCGGTGCGCAGTTTTTCACGTGCGACCCGGTCAAAGCTAATTTCCTTAGCCATAGTATTTTATAATTTTAATGGTTGAATTGGTGTAAGCGGGAGAAGTCCTGTGTCCTAAAAATTAAAGGATCACCAGGATATCGTCTTCCCGCATGATGAGCAGGTCCTGCCCTTCGTGCTTGAGTTCCTGTCCGGCATATTTGCCGTAAAGGACGATGTCGCCGGTGCTGACGGTCATCGCGTTGCCGTCCTTGCCGGGGCCTACCGCGATGACTTCACCCCGTTGGGGCTTCTCCTTGGCGGTATCGGGGACGATAATTCCGCCACTGGTTTTTTCTTCGGCGGGAGCGGGCTTGACCACTACTCGATCGTTGATCGGCTTCATGTATGGTATGTTTTAGTTTAAAAAGCGGTTGATGTTGAAGAAAGCGGCTGCTTGCTTCGGCGTTTCAGTTGCTAAGACTGTGCCACGCAGCATGGGCGGTCAAAATGTCAGCCGGTATACACCACACGCCGATGGGAGCGGCGCTGACGCGGGTGCGGAAGAAGTTTAGGCGGTCGGGGCCGGGACTTATTTCCTACTTTTGCCCTTCATAAACCCCCAGCACATGGCCACGGCAAGCACCGAAACCGTCGACGTAACCATCGCGAAAAATCTCGGCCTCACCGCCGATGAATTCGATAAGATCGTGGAGATCATGGGCCGCACGCCCAACTTCAACGAATTGAGCATTTTTTCGGTGATGTGGTCGGAGCACTGCTCCTACAAGAACTCCATCATGTGGCTGAAGACCCTGCCCCGCGACGGCGAGCGGCTGCTGGTTGATGCGGGAGAGGAAAATGCCGGTCTGGTCGATATCGGCGATGGCCTGGCCTGTGCCTTCAAGATCGAAAGCCACAACCATCCCTCCGCCATCGAGCCCTACCAGGGGGCAGCCACCGGGGTAGGGGGCATTCACCGCGACATCTTCACCATGGGCGCCCGCCCCATTGCTTCCCTCAACAGCCTGCGCTTCGGCGATCCCCACCTGGCCCACACCAAGCACCTCGTTGCCGGAGTGGTCAAGGGCATCGGCGATTATGGCAACTGCTTCGGCGTACCCGTCGTCGGTGGCGAAGTGTATTTCCACCCGAGCTACAACCAGAACATCCTGGTCAACGCCATGTCGGTGGGCATCGTAAAGGTCGGCGAAACCGTCTCTGCGGCAGCTGACGGACCGGGTAATCCCGTCTTCATTGTAGGCTCCGCCACGGGCAAGGACGGCATTCACGGGGCTACGTTCGCTTCCGCCGACCTCACCGAGGACAGCGCCGAAGACCTGCCCGCCGTACAGGTCGGCGACCCGTTCCAGGAAAAATTGCTCCTCGAAGCGAGCCTGGAAGTGATTGCCACGGGTGCCGTGGTGGGCATGCAGGATATGGGTGCCGCCGGCATCACCTGCTCCACTTCCGAGATGAGTGCCAAGTCCGGCACGGGCATGCGCATCGACCTGGACCGGGTGCCAACCCGTCAGGCTGACATGAAGCCCTGGGAAATCCTGCTCAGCGAGAGCCAGGAACGCATGCTCATCGTCTGTGAAAAAGGCAGGGAGGAAGAAATTTTGGCCGTCTTTGATAAGTGGGACCTCGAGTGCGAGCAGATCGGCGAGGTGACCGACACCGGCCGCCTCGAATTCTACGCCGGCGGCGAGTTGGTGGCCGACGTACCCGCCGAGCCACTCGTCCTCGGGGGCGGAGCCCCCGTCTACGAGCGGGAAACGCGGCGGCCAGCGTACCTCGATAAGATTGCGGCGTTCGACATGGATTCCGTGGAAGTTCCACAGGACCTGCGCTCCGTCGCCGAAAAGCTGTTCAAGGCGCCCAGCCTGGTCTCCAAGAACTGGATCACGGAGCAGTACGACGGTACGGTACGGACCAACAGCATGAGCGAAAACACCCCTTCCGACGCCGCCCTCGTGCGGATCAAGGGTACGAACAAGGCGCTGGCCTTAACGACCGATTGCAACTCCGCCTATGTGTATGCCGATCCCTACGTCGGTACGATGATCGCGGTCGCCGAAGCCGCCCGGAATAGTGCCTGTTCCGGCGGAGAACCCGTGGCGATCACCAATTGCCTAAACTTCGGTAACCCCTACAATCCGGAGGCATTCTACCAGTTCGTCAACGCCATAAAGGGGATGGGCGAAGCCTGTCGGGCGTTCAACACCCCGGTTACCGGCGGCAACGTCAGCTTCTACAACCAGTCGCAGTACGAAGGTGGCCGGGTCGACCCCGTTTACCCCACCCCCACCATCGGCATGCTCGGCGTGGTCGACAACATCAAGCGCACCATGTCGCTGGGCTTCAAGCAGCAGGACGACGTGATCTACCTGGTCGGCGACAACGCGGAAGATCTGGGGTCTTCGGAATACCTCCGCACCATCCATGAAATCGAATTCAGCCCGGTTCCGCATTTCGACCTGGAAAAGGAGCAGCGTCTCCACCGTGCCATTCTGGCGGCTATCCGCGGCCAGCACGTCAAAAGTGCCCACGATGTCAGCGACGGCGGCCTCTTCCAGTCGCTCTGTGAATCAGCCATCACCGGCGGCCGTGGCTTTACCATCGAAACCGAGCCCTCCATGCGCAAGGATGCTTTCCTATTCGGGGAAGCACAGGGGAGGGTAGTGGTCACCGCCGACGAATCCATGACCGGTGACCTGGAGGAGCTGCTGCGGGAGCACAAGGTCGGCTTCACGATTCTCGGTCGCGTGGAAGGAAACGACGTGACGGTCGACGGCGAAGACTGGGGCAACCTGGTAGCCTGGGAGATTCGCCACAACGATACCCTGGCTGCTATTCTGGAGAGTTAACGCCTGATTAACAAGTAGGTGGGTGGGGGCCGTTCAACTAAAGGGGGCGCTTATTCTTTCCCTAAAAAAGCTTAACCATGTTGCGTGCGCTTCACCTTACTGGCCTGTTGGTCGTCCTTTTTCTGTTCGGTTGCGGAGGATCCGATTCCGGTACTACGATCGATGTCCACCTCGATAAGTCGGCCGGCCTATCCGCTAACCTCGACCGCATCACTATCGGCGGGGAAAAGGAAATGCTCAAGAGCTCCGGCATTGATGAGGACGGTGACTTCACCTTTGCCTTCGACCGAAGCCTGGAGCCCGGACTATACGAAGTACGGGTAGGGGCCCAGAAGGCTACCTTCGCCATCAGCGAAGCGGATCGGCATGTTACCATCGACGGAGACATCAGTACGTTCGGGCAGTACGAGTTCGAAGTCACCGGCTCCCCCGCGGCCAGGGAAACGGTAAGCACGATGAAGCGGGTGAAGGAGATGTCCGGTCTTCCGGAATTCAGGACGATGATCCAGCAGGTCGAAAACCCGTATACGGCTGCCTTCATCACCTTCAACGCGTTGTTAAGGGCCGGGGAGCCCGCCCTGCCGATCCACGAAGAGGTGATCGGACGGCTGCCCGTGGATTCGCCCAGCCGGGAAACCTACACGGCTTACCTCGAGCAAGTCAGGCAGCAGATCGCCTTCGAGAAAAGTCAGCAGCAAATACAGCCGGGGCAGCCCGCCCCCGACCTGGAACTGACCGGACCCGATGGTAACACCTACAGCCTTTCCGACCTGAAGGGGCAGGTCGTACTGCTGGACTTCTGGGCCGCCTGGTGCGCTCCCTGCCGCCGGGAGAATCCGAACGTGGTGAAGGTGTACAACCGATACAAGGACAAGGGCTTCACTATTTACAGTGTCAGTCTGGATGGGGTTGACAGTGGACAGGCCGCGCGGCTAACCCCCGAGCAGTTGGAGATCGCTACCGACAACCATCGCAAAAAGTGGCAGCAGGCGATTGAGCAGGACGGCCTGGTCTGGAAAAATCACGGTAGCGAACTCAAGTTCTGGAGCGGAGAGGCCTCGGCCAAGTACGGCGTGCGGGCTATTCCGGCAACCTTCCTCATCGACCGCGAAGGGAAGATCGCCGAGATCGGATTGCGGGGAGCCGCCTCTATTGAGCAGGCCCTGCAGAAGGTGCTCTAGACGAGGTGGGTGCCGTCGGCTATATTCACCGGATAGAACTCCGGAACCAATCCGTATTCCTTTTTATAGGCTTCCGTCACCGCCCCGGTCACCCTGGCTACGGCATCGCTGCGGACTAGATTGATCGTACAGCCGCCAAATCCACCACCCATGATGCGCGCACCCGCGACCCCGTCCTGGGCAACCGCCACCCGCTGCAGAAAGTCAATTTCCGGACAGCTCACCGCGTATTTATCGCGCAGCCCGGCGTGGGTCGCGTTCAGCAACCTGCCAAATTCTACATCACTGCCTGCTTCCAGCGCCGTGATGGCCTGCCGGACCCGGTCGTTCTCGGAAATCACGTAATGGGCCCGCATGGCCGAGGTCGGGTCCAGGACGTCACTTACCGCTTCCAACTGCTGAAGCGTAGCTCCGCTCAGGTGATCGACTTCGGGAAATTTACCCTGTATCGCCTCCAGGGCGGTGCCACATTCTGCCACTCGCTCTCCGTAGGCGCCGTCGCTGAGGTCGTGGGACACCATAGAATTGATGAGCACAAAGCGGTAGCCTTCCATGCCGTTCTTCACCGGCTCGGATTCCAGCGTGTGGCAGTTCAGGACGATCGGACCCGTAGCCAGGCCATTGAGACTGGCGTACTGATCCATGATCCCGCAGGGGATGCCGAGAAAGGTATTGCTCGAGCGCTTGCACAGCCGCGCCAGATCCGGGCGGCTAAGTTGGGCATTAAGCACTTCGTTGAGAAGAAAGGCCATGCCCCCTTCCAGGGCGGCAGAGCTGCTCATGCCGGACCCGCGGGGCAGGTCACCACCGAAAACGATCTCCAGACCGGGAAGAAAGTGCCCCTGGTCCTGAAATTGGGCGCCGATGCCTGCCAGATAGTCTACCCAAAGTTCACCCGTGCGACCGGCGATCGGGAGGGGTAGGGTAAAGGTGTCGCCGATGTCCAGGGCATGCAGTCTCCACTCGGCCTGGTGAATGGGTCGGACTACGAAGCGGATGCCGTGATCGATCGAGGCCGGCATAACGAGTCCTCCGGTATAATCAGTATGCTCGCCGATCAGGTTGATCCGGCCGGGAGATTGTATCCGGTAGGGCCAGGCATCCATATCCGGACCATTCAATTCCGCGATGTAGGCTGCGTGAGGTAGGGTCATCCGGCTATTCTTCGCTTTCGTCCATCGTATGGAACACGTTGGCCACATCGTCGTCCTCCTCCAGCATATCGATCAGGCGGATAACGGCCTCGGCCTCGGTGTCGCTGAGGGTCTTGGTATGGCTCGGGATACGCACGAGTTCGGCATTGTCGACTTCGATTCCGCGTTCTTCCAGTTCGTGCTGGAACCTACCGAAATCCTCGAAGGCGGTGTAGAAGGTGATTTCCTCCTCGTCCTGCTCGATGCGGTCGAGTCCGGCGTCGATGAGTTCCAGTTCGATCTCGTCGAGGTCACCCATGAGCTTATCCGGCTTTACCTTGAACTGTCCCTTGCGCTCAAACATGTAGTCGACCGAGCCATTGACGCCCATGCTGCCGCCGTACTTGGAGAAGACGTGACGGATATTGGCTACGGTGCGGTTGTTGTTGTCGGAGGTCGCCTCCACCAGAATGGCGATGCCGTGGGGACCGTACCCCTCGAAGGTCACCTCATCATAGTTGGTCGAGTCCTTTTCCGTCGCCCGCTTGATGGCGGCGTCCACGTTCGCCTTGGGCATATTGACTGCCTTGGCGTTGGCGATGGCCAGACGTAGGCGGGGGTTGTAATCCGCATCGGGGCCGCCTTCGTTTATGGCAATGTTTATCTCGCGACCCACCTTGGTAAAGGCTTTGGCCATGCCGGCCCAGCGTTTCATCTTGCGGGCTTTCCGGTATTCAAATGCGCGTCCCATTAGAGGTTCAATTTGCGGCAAAGATACATTTTTTCGCTGCCGGTTCTATTGAGTCACCAACCGGTGTTTCTCACCGCAGGGCATCACATTCGAGTACGCTAGTGCCGGATGCCCAAACGATATACTGTATCGCCGAAAATACTTAAATTGGTAGTTCTTGATGCTCCTGATGGAGCAATTGCACGCCAACCGGAACACGGGGCCGTTCGGGATTTCCGGGAACCCCCGCTTGGTATTGAATCTTGGCACCGCACCAGCGGGAAGGCCTGGAGAACACTGTGAACACAATCGGCGGAATTGAACGCTGAAGAGCAAGACTGTTACATGGCCGAGGATAACATTTATAAGAGTTACCGCTATAGCATCCACCGGATAGCAGATGCTGGTGGGGTAGGGCATCTGGCAGTCAAGGTGCTGAACGATGACTTTCCGGCGCCGCGCGACATTGACCTGCTACAGAACGAACACGATGTGCTGCTGGGGATGGAAGTGGAGGGGGTGCGCAAGGTGATTCGCCGGGGAAAGTATAACAACCGGCATGCGTTATTCCTGGAGTACCGGGTAGGAACTACGCTCCTGGAAGCCTTTGAGGGAAGGCCCGCACCGATCGTGGACTTTCTCCCTATTGCAATCGGTTTCACCGAATCCATCTCCGAAATCCATCGGCACCAGATCATTCACCGGGACATCAGTCCGGCGAACGTCATCGTCGACCCGGAGGCCAAGACAGCTACCGTCATCGATTTCGGGCTGGCCACGCGGTTCAAGTTAAAGGAGTACCACCTCGGTAACCCGGAGTGCCTCGAAGGTACCCTCCAGTACAGCTCACCGGAGCAAACCGGGCGAATGAACCGGGCCGTGGATTACCGCAGCGACCTGTATTCCCTCGGCGTCACATTTTACCAGGTCCTCACCGGGCAGCTTCCTTTCCTGCAGACAGACAGTATGGAACTGGTGCACGCCCACCTTGCTATTGCCCCCACTCCCTGCCACCTCCTCGAAAGTCATATTCCACCCGTACTTGGGAGGATCGTCGACAAATTGATGGCCAAAAATGCGGAGGACCGCTACCAGTCTGCATCAGGCCTCGTCTATGACTTACGCCACTGCCAGGACTATCTGGAAAGGGGCCAACCCATTGCGGAATTCCGGCTGGGAGAGCACGACTTTCCCAGCGCATTCATTCTGCCCCAGCAGCTGTACGGCAGGACGGGTGAAATCGAGCGACTGCTGGAAGCCTTCCGGGTTGCCGCCAGCGGAGTGCTGCAGGTAATGTGGGTCGCGGGCTACTCGGGTACGGGCAAATCGGCTCTCGTCCGGGAGGTACACCGGCCGATTACCCGCTCCAGAGGGTATTACATCGAGGGCAAATTCGATCAGTACCAGCGTGCCGTTCCCTACAGTGCCTTGTTGCGCGCTTTTATCCAGTTAGTGGAATTGATGCTCACCGAAGGAGACAAAACCCTCCGCGGCCTGAGAAATTCCCTGCTGGAGGCCCTGGGCCAGGAGGGCAGGGTCATCACGGACGTTATTCCCCAGCTCGTACACGTCATCGGCGTGCAGCCGGAAGTGCCCGCCTTACCCGGTACGGAAGCCAGAAACCGCTTCAATTACCTGATGCAAAAATTCGTACGGGCCGTGGCCCATCCGAATCGTCCCCTGGTCCTGTTTATTGACGACCTCCAGTGGGCGGATTCGGCCTCCCTCCACCTCATTAAGCTGCTGGCGACGGACCCGGAAAGTGGTTACCTCCTCCTAATCGGGGCATACCGGGATAACGAAGTGGATGCGGTGCATCCGTTTATGCTCGCGGCACGGGAGATTGAAGCATCCGGTACCGCATGCCAAACCATTCCCGTCACTAACCTGAGTGATGACGATGTAACCGCACTGCTGGCGGATGCCCTGCGCGTCGAAACGGAGGACGATGCCTTGATTTCCCTGAGCCGGCTGGTGATGAAGAAGACGGCCGGGAATGCCTTTTTCGTCAATCAGTTCCTGCAGTCCTTGTACGAAGAGCAGCTGCTTCACCACAACCCTTCCAGCAGGAGCTGGACCTGGGACATTGCCGCGATAAAATCGCGCAACATCACGGATAATGTGGTGAATCTCCTCACTAAACGGATCTCGAAACAAAGCGAATCAACACAGCACCTGTTGCAGTGCGCCGCGTGCATTGGCAACAGCTTTACCCAGTATTCCCTCAGTGTGGTCGGCGGATGTACGGTAGAGCAAGTGCCTTCCGTGCTGTCCCAGGCCCTGGAGGAGGGAATGGTCGTTTTTGCGGGCGACGGTAACCTCCGGTTTTCCCATGACCGGATTCAGCAGGCCGTTTACTCGATGATTCCGGCCGAGGACCGTAATACTACCCATTATTTCATCGGGAGGATGTTGTTGGAACACCTGGCGCCCGATGAATTCGACCGCTATTTGTTCGACGTGGTCAACCAGCTTAATTATGGGATCAAGCGGATGTCCGCCCCGGACGAGCGCCAGAGGCTGGCCGAGTTGAACCTCCAGGCAGGCGACCGGGCGCGGCATAACGCGGCTTTCCAGACGTCCTTCGATTACCTGGCAACCGGAATTTCCCTGCTCGACGCCACGAAATGGGAAAACCAGTACACACTGACCCTTTCCCTGCACAGGGAAGCCGTCGAAGTAGCCTACCTCTGTGGCGATTTCGCCGCCATGAACCGCCTCTACGCCGAGATCCTCACCAACGGGAAGAATATTCTGGACAAGGTTAAGGCCTACGAAGTGCAGATCCTCGCACTGAAGGCAGAGAACCGGCTAATGGATTCCATCACGGTTGGCCTGGAAGTTCTTGGCCAGCTCGGTGAAAAATTTCCCCGTCGCCCCCATTATGGACATACGATGTGGTCTTTCACTAACATTGCGATCCGGCTGCGCGGCAGGAGCATCGAAGAGCTTGCCGCCCTTCCGGAAATGACTAAACTGGACAAAATTGCTGCCCAGCGCATCATCACCGACATCAGCAATTCTGCTTACTGGGCGTATCCCGCCTTACTTCCCCTTTTGGTTTTTCGAAGTGTTTCTCTGTCCCTCGATCACGGCATCACCGCCGTTTCGGCCTTTGCCTTTGGCAGTTACGGGGTCATGCTTTGTGGCGTGGCCGAGGCCATGAAACTCGGATACAAGTACGGAATGCTTGCTCAGCTCATCGTCGACAAGCTGGATGCGAAGGAGTGGAAGGTGCATATCTGTACCCTCCGATACTCCCTGATCAATTTCTGGTGCGAACACGTGAGGGAAACTCTGCCGTACTTACAAAAATCCTTTCAGGTCGGGATGGAAACCGGCTCGATCGAGTATGCCTGTATCAACACCAACGCCTACTGCATCAATTCCTATCTGGCCGGAAAACCACTCAAGCGGCTGGAGGAAGAAGCGCGGTCGTACAGCGAATCCTTTCGTCGGTTGAAGCAGGAGACCAACTTCAATTACAACGAAGTTTACCGGCAGGCTATGCTCAATTTCCTCGGGGAAGCGAACGATCCACTCACCCTCACCGGCGAAGCGTATAACGAGGGGGAAATGCTAGAGCAGAACCGGGTGCGCAATGATCAGACCGGAACATTCTTCATCCATTTCCACAAACTGATCTTAGGGTATCATTTCGGCGATCATGACATGGCACGTCTGCACGGAAAGCAGGCGAGAACGTTGTTTGATGCGATCCTGGCCAAGTTTGAAATTCCCACGGTGCTGTTCTACGAAGCACTCAACTGCCTGGTGATTGCCGAAACCGCAAGTGGTATTGACCGGGTGAACTGCCTGGTCCGGGCCCGGACCAACGAATGGCGCCTGCGCAAGTTCGCGCGGTCCGCGCCTGGCAACAGCGCCCATAAAGCTTGGCTTATCCGCGCCGAAAGGTACCGCGTAGCCCGTAGGATGCCGGCGGCCAGGGAGGCGTACGAAACTGCTATCGCCCTGGCGCTAACGCATGAATACCTGCAGGAAGCAGGGCTTGCTTACGAACGGACAGGACTGTTTTATGCCGGGTTGGGAAAGGAGGACCTGG
This sequence comes from Chitinophagales bacterium, assembly GCA_038258275.1. Taxonomy (GTDB): domain Bacteria; phylum Bacteroidota; class Bacteroidia; order Chitinophagales; family Saprospiraceae; genus Neolewinella. The sequence continues at coordinate 14,707 of JBBSPZ010000027.1, forward strand.
CTAACCATTACATGAAGCGGGCGTACTCCATGTACGAGGAATGGGGGGGAGAAGCCAAGCTGACGTGGTTGCGCAGCACCTACCCGCGCTACCTCGTCGGGATGGACCAACATCAGCTTCAGGAAAGGCATCCTGCCACACCGGAAAAGGCGGGCTCGCAGCACCAGGCGACTGACCTGGATCTAGAGACCCTGGTAAAGGCATCCACCACGATTTCCGGACAGATGGACCTGTCAAATCTCCTGACCGTGATGATGCGCATCGTAGTGGAAAATGCCGGGGCGGACCGGGGGGTACTGCTGCTCGCGGATCCGGGCGGGGAATTATTGATGGAAGCCGAGATGGACATCAAGACCGGTCATACCTCCAGCGTCCTGCAGCACGAACGGATGGTCGATCAGCTGGGGGTGAGCCGTGCCGTAGTACAATACGTACAACGGACGAATGAATTCCTCCTCCTCCCGGATGCGCAGCAAGACAAGCGGTTTGGCAAGGGGGAATACTTCCGGGCAAGCGGCGTAAAATCGCTCCTCTGCCTGCCTATCCGCAACCAGGGAAAGTTCCTCGGAGTGCTCTACCTGGAAAATCGGGTGATCTCGGGGGCCTTTACCCATTCCCGCAGCCGCTTGCTGAGCCTGTTGGCAGGACAGATCGCGGTATCGATCGACAATGCCATCCTCTACCGGGAGATGGGTCAAAAGGTCACCGCCCGCACCGCCGAACTGGCCATGGAAAAGGCCAAGTCGGACGAGTTGTTGCGGAATATTCTGCCCGAAGAAACCGCCCGCGAACTCAAGATGTACGGAAAGACGACACCGCGGCGTTTCGACCGGGTTACCGTGCTGTTCACGGACTTTGCGGGCTTTACCTCCATTGCCGATCAACTGAGCCCGGAGGTTCTGGTCACCGACCTGGATACCTGCTTCCGCGCCTTTGACGAAATTGTCCAGCGTCACGGCCTGGAAAAGATCAAAACCATCGGCGATTCCTATATGTGCGTGGGCGGACTCCCGGTTCCGACGGCGGACCATGCCCACCAGTGCATCCAGGCCGCTCTGGCAATGCGGGACTGGATGGTCACCTTCAATGGTGAGCGGGGTCTTCCGGGGCATCCCCGGTATAACATTCGTATTGGCCTCCACTCGGGGCCGGTCATCGCGGGGGTGGTGGGAAGCAGAAAATTTGCCTATGACGTGTGGGGCGATACGGTGAATACGGCCAGCCGGATGGAATCGAGCGGCCAGGTGGGTAAGATCAATATCTCCGGTCCCACCTGCCAGCAATTGGGCGTAGATTACGAATGCGTGTACCGGGGCAAGATCACCGCGAAGAATAAGGGGGAAATTGATATGTATTTTGTAGAGCGGGCCACCGTTCCTCAACCTGCCACACCAACACACTAATGAACAACCAGTTACTCGACACCTACCGCGAAGATCCCGACGAGATTGAGCGGATTATCAGGGAGTGCAAGCGGGAAACGCATATTTCCTATGCGCAGGACGGCAACTTCTTCACGCCCCATCTACGGGGGATCAACCACGCAGAACTGGGACGGTCCAAAATGATCTCCAGTCCGTTCACCATCGTCCTGGAATGGCTCTGGTTGCAGTATGAACGGCTGTGGTACATGATGCACGAACTGAAGCGGCGCATCTTTCCCCGCACCGACGCCCTGTACGGGACGCGCACGGATACCCACCTGGTCGGCAAACTTACTTTTGCCGGACCCCGGGACAGGGGGGTACCCATTCACCACATTCGCCTCGAAGCCTGGGCCCGGACCCACTGGGGGAGCTGGCGAAAACTGTCCAACGCCGTTTCGGATACCACGGGGCAATTCGACCTGCCACTCGACCTGAGGGCCGCGCGTTCCTGGGCGGTGCGCGAGATTCAGGTCGATATCTACCAGACGACGCACATATTTTTTCCGGAAGGAAGATCCGAGCCACGGGAAGAGGTCTTCGAATGCAGGAAGCTGCCCAAGTCGGAAATCACCGGTATGGAGTACAGCCTGGGTATCCTCCGGTTGCCCCTGTGGGAATACCGCACTGATTCCACCGTTCCGCGGGTGGTGGTGCCCACCAACGATCTGGACCTGCCGGAAAAATATTCTGAAGGGCGCCTCGATGCATTCTACAATCAGATCCTGCCCATCGAGCTCACCAAGTTGCAGCATATGGAGCAGATCCGATATGCCCCGGAGACCATCACCCTGGATACCATTCAGCAGGATTACCCGGAAAACCTGACGTGTGCCATCGAGCGCAAACTCCCGGGCTATACCCGTAGCGACGAGTGGTTTGGCCGGAGAATGATGAACGGCATGAATAAGGGGACATTTCTGCCGGACCCGCAGGAGGAAGGCGTGTACTGGATCAAATACTTCGGAATATGCGGATACGACCACAACGACAAGTATGCCCTGCCTACTTGCCGGGTCAAATTCAGCTTATCGGACACCGGGCTGCCCCTGCCGCTGGAAATTCAGCTGCAGGGAGCCCTGAATGCCTATGACCGGGGCCCCGACAAGATCTCCGTATTTACACCAAACGACCAGCCCAACTGGGATTATGCCAAGCGTGTCGTCAGAACCTGCGGGTCCGTTTCGACCGAGGTAGACGAGCATTTTGCCGGTACCCACCTCAACACCGAACAGTACGCCATCGCCGCCTACCGAAATTTGCGGTTGAACCCTATCGCTACCCTGTTGCTGCCTCACCTCAAGGAGGTATCCCTCATCGACCACGCCGCGGATGCTTCCCTGATTCGCGGCTTCCTGCCGCGGGCCACCGCCCTTTCGGACCGTGGCCTCCAGGATCGCATCCAGGACATGATGGGCGTGCAGGACTGGAAGGGGTGGCAACCGATGACGCCCATCAGCCATGCACATTATTATGCCCGGGGCGAGCACTTGTTCTGGGAAGTGGTGGGGCGGTACGTAGATGCATTCATCAATACCCACCTGGAAAAGATCAAGCAGCATTGGTTCGAGATTCACCGGTTTTCGGAAGATTTGGTCAACCACAGCGTGGCGGTTTTCGGGAGCGGGGTCACTGAATCTGCGGACAAGGAGCTGCTAAAGGAGCGGCTGGAGTACTATACCTTGGTCTATGGCTACGCGCCTTCCGGGGGCAGGCGCACCGTCGGGGGGACGCTCCGGATCGTGTCGCCGATTACCGGTGCTACGAGCTTCGGGGAGACCGGAGAAGCGGATTTGCGGCATCTACGGGATGCCTGTTGCTACATCATCATGACGGCGACCTACCGCCACACCTGGATCAACGAGCATCAATACGACGATCTTGGGGAGATCAGGTACAACTGCGGTGGCCTGCGCTTCGGCACCCGTCCGGAAGGTGTCCTGCTCCCCGAATCCGATCCGGGGATCGCTCCCGACCTGGTGATCGGCACCGAAATGCTCTGGTTCACCAATTTCCTTTCCCGCACGGAATATGGATTCATCACCAGGAATGAGGAAGAGGACGTCAACCCCCTGTTCCGCAAGTTCCTGCTGGAGGAGGAGAAAAAGTTTGCCCGCCTCGGTATTGACGTTCACGCCATTGAATCCCGCACAAATATTTGATTCACCATGCTAGCAAAAGAACACACCGTATTCCGTCTTATTCGCAACTGGCTCTCCGAACGGGTGGACAAGCTGGTGCTGTGGTGCACCTCCGTCAGTTTCAGTTTTATGATCGGGGTCTTCCTGTCCTTCTTTGCGCGGTCCCGTATGAGCCACAATAACGGCATCGGGGCAACCGGAAGGTTGCAGGTGGTCGACGATCCGACGTTCCCCGCTCATTCGTTTTTTCCGCCGGGTAAGCAATTCCCCGCCCGCATCCGGCATGCCTCGGTGACCTTCCTCGATGACGCAATGAATTGCCTGAGAAGCTTGTCCATCAAGCTTTCCGAGCATCACTTTGACAGTCCCTTCGACCTGGAAATGAACACCGGGGAGCGCAGCCTTTTTTGGTCCGCCGCCAGTTTCATCCAGTTCGCCAAGATGCGGAAGGAAAAGTACGGCGTGCAGTACGTCGAGTACGTCAGGAAGTACCCCACCGCCCTGCGGGCCTCCCAGTTGATGCTGCGGCGGCACGTCACCTCCTTTCAGAACCTGCGCTACTACAATAAAACTCCCTTCCTGTTTGTAGGTAACGACGGCATTCGCCGGTACGCGAAATACCGGGCCTTGCCCTTCGACGGGGCACCGGAGTCTGGCATCGACCCCAATCCCAGCGACTGGGACGTTGCCAACCAACGCATTCTGCCCCACGAAACCCGGGGAAGGAATTACCTCAAGGACGAATATGCCCGGCGGATCCCGCGCGAAGGAGCCAAATACAAGCTGCAGATACAGCTTCACACGGCCAGTTGCGACGACGATCCGGAGGTATTCAACAATATGGTACCCTGGGATGAACGTACCCACCCGTGGCACGATCTGGCGGTGATGGATATCGACCAGGTGCTGGACTGGAAAGAAAGCACGCTGACCTCCTTCTCCCTGAATAATATGCCGAAAAGCCTGGGAATCCTGCCGGCTAAATCTATTTACGACTACAATTCCCTGAATTACATGCGTTCGCACTCCGAATTCGCGCGCCGCATGCGCCTGCTGTCCTACAAGGTATTCGGTATGGTACCGCCTGTTCCGGACAACGACAGGAGAAACGAATCAGAGTGGGGCGTCTAATCTGGAATCAGAGATTTACAAACTCCACGATCTCCAGTCCGTATCCTTCCAGTCCGACCCGCTGCCTCGGGGCATTGGTCAGCACCCGCAACTTGGAAACGCCGAGATCCCGGAGGATCTGCGCCCCGATGCCGAAGTCACGCTGCTCCTCGCTTCGCAGCTCCGGCGGCTTCATCGATTTGCCGTCCTGCATCCGCGATTTCAGCAAACGAAGGCCGGCAATGATATCGTTCGCATCTTGGTGGGGGCGCATAAAGAGCAGGATGCCCTTACCTGCTTCGGCAATTTTTTCCAGGGGGCCGTGGAGCCCGGTACTGTATCCGCTGAGCAGGCTGTGCAGGAGGTCGCGGCCACTGGTGCTGCTGTGGACGCGGGTAAGGACGGGCTCGTCGGGGAGCCAGTCGCCGTGGGTGAGGGCGAGGTGCACGTCTTCGTTGGTCGTCTGCCGGTAGGCCGTCAGGCGGAAGGGGCCGTAGCGCGTTTCCAGGTCCATGGAGAATTCGGCTTCCACCAGGCGTTCGGTCTTGAGGCGGTAAGCGACCAGGTCTTCGATGGTGATGATCTTCAACGTGTGCTGTTCGGCCAGTTCGATCAGGTCGGGCAAGCGGGCCATGGTGCCGTCGGATTTGAGGATCTCCACCACTACGCCGGCGGGGAAGAGGTTGGCCATACGGGCCAGGTCGACCGCGGCTTCGGTGTGCCCGGTCCGCCGCAGCACGCCGCCCTTCACGGCCCGCAGGGGGAAGACGTGGCCCGGGCGGGCAAAGTCGGAAGGCCGGGCACTGCGTTCGGTCAGGCGGCGAATGCAGGTCGCCCGGTCGTAGCTGCTGATACCCGTGGTACAGCCGTTCCCGATCAGGTCGATACTGACGCTGAAGGCCGTTTCGTGGATATCCGTATTGGTGTTGACCATCATGGGCAGGTCGAGCGCGTCGGCGTGCTGCTCCTCGATGGGGGTGCAGATCAGCCCGCGGCCGTGGGTAGCCATGAAGGTGATGATCTGGGGGGTCACGCGTTCGGCGGCGCAGATAAAATCCCCCTCGTTCTCCCGGTCCTCGTCGTCGACCACAATGACCACCTTGCCGGCGCGGATGTCGGAGATGGCCTCTTCGATGGTGTTTAATTTGGCGCGGATCGCGGCCTTATCCATCGTTGTCGTGTCGGTGAGAAGGTTGCCAGACATTGGTAGAGATTCCGTTTAAAAAGCGAAAGAAACCAAGCAAGAGCGCCAGGTTCATCGCCGCAAAGTAGCGGAGGGCGCGTACGCGGGTGCTGTGGATTCCAAAAAAAGCCAGGGCAGGTTCGATTACCATCGTAATTCCTGCCGTGGCGGTCACCACCACCAACAAAAGGCCCGCCCAATAGTTGCCGGTCAGCAGAATCACGGCCACCCAACAGGCCGCCCCGATCAGCAGCAGGTGGGGGGTGATCCACCGCAGGACCTTGTGACTGAAAAAGGCGAAAGCCAGGGGATCCCGCCACGGAGGCCACCACAGGTGACGGAAGCGCACGAGATTTTGCCAGTTGCCCGCACCGATGCGGCTTTTGCGGCGAAATTCATCGGCCAGGTGCTGTCCGACCCCCTCGTGGGCCAAGGCCAGCGGACTACTGACCCCCAGCCACCCCGCCTCGTAGGCGGCCATACAGAGGTAAAAGTCGTCGACCAGGAAGTTAGGCGGCACGGGCACAAAGGCCTCCGCCCGCAGGGCCCAGCACCCACCGAACGGACCGATCATCCGTTGCCAGAGGCAACTTTCCCCCTGCTTGACGGCCACCTCGCGCCCAATGTACTGATCCTCCAGCCGGCTGATGCCGGCTTGTTCCAGGCCGATATGGACCATGCGCGCGTCGACCACGCCGATGTTCTCATTGTGGAGCATAGGACGTACGAGTTCCGTGACGGTATCCGACCGCAGGAGCACGCTTGCATCGGTAAGTACAAAAATACGGGCTTCGGATAAACCGGCGGCCAGCGCGTTGATGGTCGCCGGTTTTCCACTCCGTTCCGGATTCAGGCGGAGGTGGAAACGGCCGGGAAAGGCGGCGTCGTACTCCTTCAGGATACCGCTTGTCCGGTCGGTGCTCCGGTCATTGCCGATATGAAAGGCGAGGGCGCCGGGGTAGTCCTGCCCAAGGAGGGAGTCCAGCTTTTTGGCAAGTACCAGTTCCTCATTGTGCACGGCCATAAGCACGTCAACGGCGGGCCACTGTAGGGGGGAGGGGACCGTGGGTTTCTCCTTGCGATCCTTGCACCGGCGCGCCGCCGCCCACGTGACGAGCAGGGGATAGAGCACGTAGGTGTGCACCACGGCGGTTACGCAGAGCAGCAGCAGCAGCAGGAGAAATGGAAGCCAGGGCACGCCGCAAAGGTAATTGCCGCAACAGTTGTGGAGACGTGGTGTTGCACCCCTGTATCCACCAAACCACCATACCATGGCAGACGACAAACGAGTAGAAACCAACAACTGGCCCGAACTGGCCATCGGCCTTTACGACAAGCTCACCGGTCGGGGCGCAGAGATCCCCTACGACTTCGAGGACTTCGAGGTAGCGATCCCGAGCGGAACCTCGGACGACGCATCCACGGCCAAGTGGAAAATGAACGGCGTGATCCGGATCCGTACGACGGATAGCGAGACGCGGGCGGCAACGACCACGCGTTAAGGTGAGCGCGGCGGCCTATGCCCTTCTCGGACAGGTGACGATTGAGGCGGACTTGCTGCTGGAAGCACCCAGTGGGGGCAGCGTTCGCATCAGCAGTGAAGCGAACGGAGTAGTACGGATCGGGTGTGACAGCATCGCGACCCTGTCCGAGGCCTTTCAGCTGCTGAGTCGGCTAGGGGTGATCGACGGCAACTACCGGTCCATCCGGCGGCTGCGTAACCCCCTGCAGCAGGGGGTAGAAGTGGTGGTCGACGGCTCCCCCCTGCTGGTTTGGCGGCCCGGAAAACATCCCCGGGTGAGGAGTCTCAGGAAGCTGATCAGCTTCCTAAAACATCGACGCAATTGAGGTCCTCAAAGGCGGTCCTCAGGCGGGCTACGAAGGACTCCTCCGCCTTGCGTACCCAGGCGCGGGGATCGTAGAACTTCTTATTGGGCTTTTCCTCTCCTTCCGAGTTCCCGATCTGGCCCTGGAGGTAATCGTGGTGCTTGGCTTCGTAGGCGCGCACTCCGTCCCAGTAAGCCCACTGCATATCGGTGTCGATGTTCATCTTGATGGCCCCGTAAGAGATGGCCTCCCGGATGTCCTCCTGGCTGGAACCGGAGCCGCCGTGAAACACGAAATGGATGGGATCTTCTTCCACCCCGAGTTTCTCCTTGGCAAAGTCCTGGCTGTTCTTCAAGATGACGGGGCGCAGCTCGACGTTGCCGGGTTTGTAGACCCCGTGGACGTTGCCGAAGGCCGCAGCTACAGTAAAGCGATGGCTGATCTTGCTGAGCGTTTCGTAGCTCTCGAACACCTCCTCGGGCTGGGTGTACAGGCGGCTGCTGTCTACATCCGAGTTGTCCACGCCGTCTTCTTCCCCGCCAGTGACGCCCAGCTCGATCTCGAGGGTCATGCCGATCTTGGCCATGCGCTCGAAATACCTGGAGCTGATCGCGAGGTTCTCTTCGAGGGGTTCCTCACTGAGGTCGAGCATGTGGCTGGAGTACAGGGGGAAGCCGCGCTTGGCGTAAAACTTCTCGCCGGCATCGAGCAGTCCATCGATCCAGGGCAGCAGGTTCTTGGCGCAGTGATCGGTGTGCAGGATGACGGGTACGCCGTAGGCTTCGGCCATGGTGTGTACGTGCATCGCACCGCTGAGTCCACCCACGATGGAGGCCTGCTGGTCGGCGTTGCTGAGCCCCTTACCGGCAAAGAACTGGGCCCCCCCGTTACTGAACTGGATGATCACGGGGCTATTGAGTGCCTTGGCGGTTTCGAGGACCGCGTTGACGGTGCTGCTGCTGGTCACGTTTACGGCGGGCAGGGCAAAGTTATTCGCTCGGGCGTAGTTGAACAGTTCGGTTACTTCGTCGCCGTAGAGTACGCCGGCGCGGAATGATTGCTTGGCCATAGAGGGATGGAATTTTGGGTACGCTGGCAAAGAACGGAAAACTAGACGATAAAGTCGTCTACTCCGGCGGGTATGATGCCCTTCTCGCGTCCATCCCGCAGGAAATGTACGACGGCTGCCCGCCCTTCCTTGCCGAGGTTCAGGGTGTAGTCGTTGACGTACAGGGCAATGTGCTGCTGCACGACCGCCGGGTCCATTTCCTGGGCATGGGCACTCACGTACTCCCGGCTTGCTTCCGGGTGAGCGAAGGCGTAGGCGACCGACCGGGCCAGTACCCGGTCGATCCGTTGGTGGATTTCCACGGGCAGGCTGCGACGCACGGCGATGCCGCCCAACGGGATCGGGTAGCCGGTGGTGGTTTCCCAGTATTCCCCGAGGTCGGCCACCTTTTCCAGTCCCCGCTCCTGATAGGTGAAACGGTTTTCATGAATCAGCAGTCCTGCATCATACCGGCCCGAGCGCACTGCTCCTTCGATTTCACTGAACAGGACTTCGTATTTGTCGGTCAGCTCGGGGAAGGCCAGGCCCAGCAGGTAGTTAGCGGTGGTGAACCTACCCGGGATAGCCACGTTCTTGATGCCCTGTGTTACTACTCCGAAATTTTCTGCTTTTGATTTTACTAACAATGGGCCAACGCCGCGACCGAGGGCGCTACCCGCGTTGAGCAGCTTATAGGTTTCCGTCAGCGACCCGAAGGCATGGTAGCTTAGCTTGCTGATGTCAAATTCTTGGCGGAAGGCCAGGCGGTTGAGCTCCTCGACATCGGCGAGGGTAACCGTGAAGGAGAGTCCTTCGGTATCGATGCGGTGGTGGACCAGGGCATCGAAAATGAAGGTGTCGTTGGGGCAGGGACTAAAGCCGAGGCTCAGGTGGCAAGGAGGGGAGGGCATATTAATTTGTGGATTATCCTAACGTTCCGGGCGGCGGGGCGTTATTTGCCCAGCCCGGCATGCCGGCGCCATAAAGACAAATGCATGCAGCTTCAGGTTTTATACGAAGACAACCACCTCATCGCCGTTAATAAACCCGCCGGTTTCCTGAGCCAGGGGGACGAGACCGGCGACGTGACGGTCATGGATCTCGCCAAGGAATACATCAAGCTGCGGTATAACAAACCGGGGGACGTGTTTCTCGGCTCCATCCACCGGCTGGACCGGCCCGTCTCGGGGGTGATCCTGTTTGCCCGTACCTCTAAGGCTCTGTCGCGCATGACGGAACTCTTCCGCGAACGCAAGGTGACCAAGAAGTACTGGGCCATCGTCGCGGAGCAGCCCAGCCCCATTGAGGGTCGGCTGACCGGCTTTATTTACAAAGACGCCAAGAAGAACGTGAGCAAGCTGCTTCCCAAGGCCAACAGCAACCGCCACCAGGGGGCCAAGGAAGCCGTACTCGACTACCGCCTCCTGGGTAGGGTAGGGACCAACGTGTTGCTGGAAGTGACCCCGCTTACCGGACGGCCCCACCAGATCCGGGTGCAGCTCTCCCAGCAGCTGGAGTGCCCCATCCGAGGCGACCTCAAGTACGGCTTCCGGCAGGCCAATGAGGACGGTAACATCAACCTGCACAGCCGCAGCCTGGAATTCCTGCATCCCGTGAAGCTGGAGCAGGTGAAGATCGTGGCCGAGGCGCCGCGGCGGGATCAGCTCTGGCAGTTGTTTCGGGGGATCGAATGAGGCGGCGGTAACGCTGGTGCGCCGGTCCGGAGGGCAAGCGGGCGGGCGGGAAGTAGAAAACGTGGATCACCTGAGAGTAGAAATAGCTACTACTCGACCGAGGTATGCCCGGGTGGAGTTCTCAGTTCCCCCGTGCAGCGGCCAGCGGGTCATTATTCTCCAGTAATCGCAGGGCCTCCCGTACGGTTTCGTCTTCGCGGTTGTAGACTTCGTAGTAGGCCGCCGGTCCGAAGAGTTGGCGGGCGAGGCGGGAGCGGAAGAAAAGCTCCAGTTCCTGCTGGAGGTGGAGCGGCAAGTCAGCATAGCCGGTACCGTATTCTTTGCGTGCCATGGCGGTAAGGACTTCGGTGATCGCCTCCATGTCCGGGCGGTACTCGCGTACGAACTGTTCCACGGTCTTGTACCGGTCCAGTCCGGAGTGCTCCCGGACGTAGGTGAACACGTAGGCCGGTATCTGTTGGCGGATCTGGAGAAAATCCTCGTTGTTCAGGCTGCTGTCGAGCGGGACGTAATAGTCTGGCGTGATTCCGCCGCCGCCAAATACGGGGTGACCGTTATCGGTATAGTAGAGCAGGGAGCTGTCGACGTGCACGGCGGTGCGGCCCGTCAGTTCTCCGCTCTCGTAGCGACGGGTGAGGTCGCCCCGGTAATCCTCATCGTCCGTGTAACTGCGTTGGATGCTGCGGTCGCTCGGCGTGTAGTAGCGGGCCACCGTGAGGCGGAGTGCGGAGCCGTCCGAAAGGGGATACTGCTCCTGCACCAGCCCCTTGCCGAAGGTCCGCCGCCCGACGATGATGCCGCGGTCGTGGTCCTGCACCGCTCCGGCGACGATCTCGCTGGCACTGGCCGAACCTCCGTCCACGAGCACGGCAACCTTCTGAATGTTGTAGCGGGCACGTCCGCTGCTTTTGTAGGGCTGACGGCTCGAGTGGCGGCCTTCGGTATACACCAGTAATTCCCCCCGCTCCACGAAGAGCTCACTGAGGAGTTTGGTGGCTTCCTGGAGGTAGCCTCCCGGATTGCCGCGCAGGTCGATAATAAGATTGCGGGCATTTTCATTCTCGAGGTGCGCTTCGAGGGCGGTCATGAATTCCGAGTAGGTATTCTGGCTGAAGCGGTTGATCTTCACGTAGGCGGTTTGGTCCGCGATTTTATAGGCGGCATCCACGCTATACACCGGGATGGGTGCCCGGGTGATGGTAAAATCGAGGAGCCCGGGCCGGCCGGGCCGACGGATGCGGACCTCTACGGGGGAGCCCTCCGCTCCGCGCATGAGGCTGGCCGGATCGATCTCTTTCTCCGTCACGCCGGTGACCAGGCTGTCTTCCACGTAGATGACCTGGTCGCCCGGCAGGATACCCGCCAGGGCCGAGGGACCGTCGGGCAGGGCGCTCACCACCGTAATGGTGTCCTCCACGACCAGGTATTCGATGCCGATGCCTTCGAAGTTGCCTTCCATGGATTCGGTGAGGGCTTGCAGTTCTTCCTTGGGGATATAACTGCTGTGGGGGTCCAGTTTTTCCAACACCGCATTGATGGCGGCTTCGTACAGTTCTTCCTCGTCGGGTTCATCGACGTAGCGGGCTTCGATGTACCCCATGAGTTGTTCGACGCGACCGCCTCCGGTGGTCCCGGTTCGTTGTCCGACGGAAATCAGGGGGGCATCGTTCTTGAGCAGAAACCCCGTCAACAGGCCAACGGCCAGCAACGAACTGTAGAGGAGGGGGGTCCAGATAGTAAAGCGGCTCTTTTCCATATCGAAACTAAAGGCGAAAGGTAAAGCTTAGTTTTCCCCGGCTCGCATTACTTTACCTATTTTGGCCGCCCATCCTCCTCCCCTCAGTATGACCCAACTCACCGTCGGATACAGTGAAGAAGATATTTATTACGTCCAGCAGCTCGAGGAGGCCCTACAGGGGCGGGTAGTCTTCCACCACCTGATGGCCGGACGGGAAAACGAGGCAAAGGGAATTTCCCACGAACTCTCGAATACCGCTCAGGGGCTGCTGCTGGTGGTCAGCCAGTACTTTCTGACCAACCCCAATTGCATGCTCGGGACGCAATCCATCCTGCGGCCAGGCCAACGGGTCTTCCCCGTCGCCCTGGCGGAGGACCTCGGTAGCCGGTCCGCCCAGATGAGGTACATCAGCCACTGGCAGGACCGCTACATCGAGTTGCGTCGCGGTGCCGAGGTGTACGACCAATCCGGGAAAGAGGACTTCGACCGTTACCTCGCGAAGATCCGGGAAACCAGCATTGGGGTGACCGAAGTCCTGGAGCGGTTGAACGCCCTGGGCCTTACCTCCCCGGAAAAACTGGCGGAAAACGACTACGAATCCCTCGTGCGGTTTGCCGATCGCCCCGGCGACCTGCGCAGGCCTGCCAACCGGGAAATTACTCCCACCACGCATATATCCCCTCTCATGAACGAGACCATTAATCCACCAGCGGAAACCGCGGACGAACGCGTACAGCGGGCCTGGGAGCTTTCCGATCAGGGGCGCACCGCGGAAGCCCTCGAAGTGCTGCACCAGGGCAGGGAGCGCTGCCCGGACGGGATCGATCTCCACTATCAGTATGCCCTCATGCTGGCCCTGGCGGCCGACCGGACCCAGGCGGCCAGGACCGAACTGAACGCGCTGCTGGATCGCGATCCACTTCACCATGACGGACTCTACCTCAGCGGTGAGCTCCACGCGGGAAACGCCGACCATGTCGGCGCCCGCAGCGACTGGGAGCGCCTCAGTGACCTGCAGCCCTTTTATCCGGACCTCAACCAGCGCCTCGGCATGCTGCTGGCGGATCACTTTCCCGACCACTACATCGAAGCCAATACCTTCCTCCAACGGGCGGTCAGGCACGAGGACGTAAGCGCAGACGTCCTTTTTCGGTACGCCCAGTTGCTCTTGGGACCCCTGGGAAGAAAAAAGAAAGCCCGTAAGTTGCTGGACAAGACCATCGCCGCCGATCCGAACCACGCCCCGGCTCATTACCAACTGGCCGTTATTCAGTTTCACGACGGAAAGCATGAACAGGCGCGCAAGAACTTTTTGCTGGCGGTGGCGCTGGAGTCCACTTACGATACCCCCGCCAATCGCGAGGCGTTCTACGGAAGCAGGGACGTAGCTTCCGCTTTACCCGTTGCAGGGCCGGCTTCCACCCCTTCCGTACCGGAACTGACTGATCCGCTAACGGCGCTGAAGCGCAACCTGGCCGATTTGGAGGCCGTGCTTTCCGCCCGGGCAGCCCCCGCACCCGCGTCCCCGCCAAAACCGGGAAAGGGAAAAACCGTACTCATTTCCGGGGCAACGAGCGGGATAGGATTAGCTACGGCCCGGCGGCTGGCAGTGGATGGATACCGCCTCATTTTGCTCGGTCGCCGGAAGGAACGGCTGGAAGAAATAAGCAAAGAACTGAGGGATAAGCACGGTATCGAGACCCATCTCCTGATACTGGACGTGCGGGAGCGGGCCGGCGTGCGCCAGGCCATCGAGGGCCTGCCGGCAAGCTGGAAATCCATAGACGTGCTCCTCAACAATGCCGGAAAGGCCAAGGGGTTTGATCCGATCCAGGAAGGGAACCTGGACCACTGGGACGAAATGATCGACGTAAACCTCAAGGGCTTGCTGTACCTCACCCGTGCGGTGACGCCGAGCATGGTGGCCCGGGGAACTGGGATGGTGATCAACGTGGCCAGTACCGCGGGCAAGGAGGTGTACCCCAACGGCAACGTCTACTGCGCCACGAAGCACGCGGTCGACGCACTGACCTACGCGATGCGCCTCGACCTCGTGAAACACGGCGTAAGGGTAGGCCAGGTCTGTCCTGCCCACGTGGAGGAAACCGAATTTGCCCTCGTGCGCTTTGACGGGGATGCGGAGCGGGCCCGGATCTACCAGGATTTTCAGCCGCTGCGCTCCCGCGACGTGGCGGAGGCCATTCACTTCATGATCGATCAGCCGCTGCACGTGAACATTTTGGACATGGTGCTCCAGGGCACCCAACAAGCCAGCTCTACGGTCGTGGACCGCAGCGGACGCGGAAAGTATGCCCCCCAGGAAGAAGAATAAGACGATGAGCGACCATCCCCTCTTTATCGTGATCGAAGGCCTGGACGGCAGCGGTAAGACGACCCAAATCAACCACCTGCGCGACTACTTTCAGTCGCGGGGTGAAGCCTGTCACCTGACGGCAGAGCCCACCGAAATGCCGACCGGACAATTGATCCGCAGCATTCTGCGCCATGAGCACCGGGTGGATCCCCGGACGCTGGCCGCCCTGTTTGCCGCGGATCGCCTGGAGCACTTGTTTGCCCCCGAAACGGGCATCATCGCACAACTGGAAGCCGGCTACCACGTCATCGCCAGCCGGTATTACTTCAGCAGCCTGGCGTACCAGAGTGAATTCGTGGATCCGGGCTGGATCGCCGCTCTCAACCGGGAGGCGAAGCGGACGCTCCCCGCCGACCTGACGATCTTTCTCGATCTACCGCCCGAGGTGAGTATGGAGCGGATGAGCGACCGGGAATCGATGGAACTGTTCGAAACCACCGAGAAACTGACCCACGTCCGGGAGAGCTTCCGCCAGGCCTTCGCCATCTTCGGGCAGGGGGAGCACATCGTAACCATCGACGCCCGCAACGACCCGGCTACTGTAGCCGAGGCAGTCGCCCAGGCCGTAGAGGATACCCGGTTTTGATTACTCCTCCGAAAAATTCCCAAAGTGATTAAAATAATTGACCTACGCTTTCTAGAAACAGAGGACGCTATTGCTGCCTTCGCCATTCCGGACGATGAGGGGTACACCCTGGTGGAATGCGGGCCGTATTCCACCCACCCCACCATGCTGCAGGGACTGGGCGAGGCCGGAATTCCGGCTGACGCGGTGCACACCCTGCTGCTGACCCACATCCACTTCGACCACGCCGGAGCGGCCTGGTGGTGGGCTGCCCGGGGGGCACACGTCTACGTCCATCCCCGCGGACGCAAGCACCTGATCGACCCGACCCGACTGTACGAATCCGCCCGCCAGATTTACGGGGAGCGGATGGATGAGCTGTGGGGTAAGATGGAAGGAATCGATCCTTCCAGGATCACGGCTATCGAAGACCGGGAGCGGATGAATATCGGGGGGCTGGAGTGGGTCGCTCACCATACCCCCGGCCACGCCAGCCACCACATTGCCTGGCAGTTGGGGAAGACCGTATTCACCGGTGACGTCGGGGGATGTCGCATACACAACGGGCCGGTGGTGCCTCCGTGTCCGCCACCGGATATCAACCTAGCGGAGTGGCAGGAGTCTATAGCCCGTCTGCACGCGCTGGAAGCCTCCTCTTTTTACCTGACGCACTTCGGCGAAGTGACGGATCCGGACGACCACCTCGCTGAGCTGGGCCAGCGGCTGGAGAAATATTTTGACTGGATCGAGCCTTATTACCGCGATGGCAGTAAAGCCGAACTGATCGAGCCGCTCTTCAAACGCTTCGTGACGGAGGAGCTGACTGCCGCCGGGGTAGGGGAGCACGACCTCCGGGCCTACCTGGCCGCCAACCCTCCCTACATGAGCGTGGTGGGGTTGCTGCGTGCGCTGCAAATAAGGGATCGTCGGGAGGAATAATCAGTGCATGCGGTCTCCCCGGACTTCCAGGCGTTCCAGTAGTTCAGCCTCGAAGGCGAGGTATTCTTTCCAGCGTGCATCCACGGTGTCCCGCGGGAAATACTTCCGGGCCAGTTCGATGAAGAGGACGTAGTGCCCTGCCTCGGCGACCATGAATTTATGATACCACCTGCGGAGGGCTTCATCGGAGACGTACAGACTTAGGAGGCGAAAGCGCTCACAGCTGCGCGCCTCGATGAGGGCAAAGATGAGCAGGCGTTCCAGCAGGGCAGCGTCGCGGCCACCGCCTTTTCGCGAGAAATCGAGTAGCCCGTTTACGTATTCGTCCTTCCGCTGGCGACCGAGTTTCAGTCCGCGTCGGTCGAGTTCGGCCAGTACCGCGCGGAAGTGTCCCCACTCCTCGGTAACAATAGGGGCCAGCTCGCGGACCAGCTCTTCGCGGTCGGGATAGCCCTGAATGAGGGAGATACAACTGGTCGCGGCCTTCTGCTCGCAATAGGCGTGATCGGTCAGTATCTCCCCCAGGTCCATTTCTGCCAGGTTGACCCACCGGGGATCGGTGGGCAGGCGGAGGTTGAGCATTTGTATGGTTGGTGTCTCCATGATCAGACCCAGTACACCAGGTTGAGGTCCTGGGCGTGCGGCATCAGGTCGTGCGTAGGACGTAGGCGGAACCCGTATTCGTACACTCCGGCGAGGTGGGGATCTACGGCGATGCGGTAAGTAGCGGTGCCTTCCGTCTGGGCCGTCAGCCTGAAGGTCTGGGTGCGGCGTAGTTCGATTTTATGCTCGTCGATGCGCTGGTAGAAAAGGGCTTCCAGGATCAGGTGGGCCGGGTCGATGCCGTTGGTGGCAACCACGACTTCCGCGGCGAAGGGTTCGCCGACGGGCAGGGCATGGTTGACCGAGTCGAAGCTGTTGTTCTCGATCGTCTCGATCCCGCCCCACTTCGCGGAGGTTTCTTCCTTCCAGGCAGCGTACTCCTTGCCGGGCTTCATTCCGTCCTTCCGCACGGCGGCGGCGCTCTTTCCGAGGGGCAGGTAAAAGCGCGCGTAGTAGTCGTCCATCATCCGCTTCATGGTGAAGACGGGGGCGACCTCGGCGATGATCTGCTTGACGTAGCTCATCCAGCGGTGGCTGATGCCCGTTTCATCCCGGTCGAAGAAAATGGGAACGATCTCTTCCTCCAGAATGCTGTACATCGTTTCGGCGTCCAGCTCGTTCTGCAGGCGCTGGTCGTCGTAGGTGCGCTCCAGGGGCAGCGACCAGCCGGCATCTGGCCGGTAGCCTTCGGCCCACCATCCGTCGAGCACGGAGAAGTTGACCGTGCCATTGAGCGCGGCCTTCATGCCGGAGGTTCCGGAAGCTTCCAGGGGGCGGGTGGGGGTGTTGAGCCAGATGTCTACGCCCTGCGTCAGGAGCTTGGCCATCTCCATATTGTAGTCTTCCAGGAAGATGATCTTGCCGGCGAATTCCGGCTCCTTGCTGATCTGAACGATCTGACGAATCAGGTCCTGACCGCCCTCATCGGCGGGGTGGGCCTTCCCGGCAAAGAGGAAGATGACGGGCTGGTCCTTGCGGTTGACCAGCGCCCGCAGGCGCTCGCGGTTGGTAAACAGCAGGGTCGCGCGCTTGTAGGTAGCAAAGCGGCGGGCAAATCCCAGGACCAGGGCCTTTTCGTTGATTTTGCTGAGGATATCGAAGGTGGTACGAGGACTTTC
The DNA here is from genome assembly GCA_038258275.1 of Chitinophagales bacterium. GTDB lineage: Bacteria > Bacteroidota > Bacteroidia > Chitinophagales > Saprospiraceae > Neolewinella. The sequence goes on from JBBSPZ010000027.1 coordinate 32,471, forward strand.
ACCGCGGCGCCGCATGTCGACCTGCAGCTTGGCTTTTACGTAAGCGAACAGCTTAAGTTTGAGCTTATGGCGGGTTTCGAAGAGGGCCCGGTCGTCGATCTTGGCGATGTTCCGCCAGATGTCCTTGTTGCTTTGATCGCGGACCCAGTCCTTGCCGAACTGCGTGGAATAGAGCTCGTGCAGGCTGTTGGCGATCCAGGTGGGGTAGTGCACCGAGTTGGTGACGTAGCCGATGTGCACCTCCTCGGCCGTGTAGCCGGGGAAGAGACTGGTAAACATCTCCTGGCTTACCTCTCCGTGAAGCTTGGAGACGCCGTTCACCCGCTGGGAAAGACGAATGCAGAGCTTGGACATATTGAAGTCCTCATGGCCGTCATCGGGATTAAACCGGCCCAGGGCCATGAAGTCTCTCCATTCGATGCCGAGCTCTGCGGCATAGGTGTAGAGGTAGTTTTGCATGTAGTGCTCCGGGAAGTGGTCGTGACCGGCCGGGACGGGCGTATGGGTAGTGTACAGGCTGGACGCCCGGACCATTTCCCGGGCTTCCGGGAAGGTAAGGCCGTCGGCCACGTAATTTTTCAGCCGCTCCAGCGAGAGGAAGCCGGCGTGGCCTTCATTCAGGTGGTAGATGTCAGGTTGGAGGCCCATTTCCTCAATGGCGCGAACGCCGCCGATGCCCAGGAGAATTTCCTGCTTCAGGCGGTGTTCGTTGTCACCACCGTAGAGCTGGTGGGTGAGGGCACGGTCTTCGGGGGCGTTGTCCTCGTGGTCCGTATCCAGCAGGTACAGCTTGATGCGACCGATGGCCAGGCTCCAGATCTTCGCCTGGACGATGCGGCCCTGGATGGTGACCGGCACTTTGAGCCAGTTGCCGTCTTTTCCGCGCACCGGCTCGACCGGCAGCTGGGTAAATTTTTGTGGCGGGTAGTTGTGGATCTGGTCGCCGTTCATACTCAGCCTCTGATTAAAGTAGCCGTAGCGATACAGGAGTCCGACGGCGAAGAGGTCGACGTTGCTGTCGCTGGCTTCCTTCAGGTAGTCCCCCGCCAGTACACCGAGGCCTCCGCTATACAGTTTCAGGCTGATGTGAAGCCCGTATTCCATGCTGAAGTAGGCTACCCGGGGCAGGCCCTGCTTCATGGGTTCGGCCAGGTAATCGTCGAAGGCCTTCTCTGCGGCCTTCAGGCGGTTGAGGAATTCTTTGTCCCCGGCAAGCTCCTGGATGCGCGAAGGCGGGAGGTTCTCGAGGAGGGCAACCGAGTTGTAGTTCAGCTCGACAAAGGTATGCGGGTCGATGCTCAGGAAGAGATCGGCCACTTGTGCCATCCAGGACCAGAGGATATTGTGGCTCATCTTGCTTAGCGCGGCAAGCTCGGCGGGGATCTGGTTTTGGATAAAGATCCGCTTCAGTTTCATCTCCTGTTGAGTGGTCGTAGAAGTCATAGTATGCGGTTAAAGGGTGAGTGACGGTTACCGGTACTTACGGAAACCAGGAGGTGGTAGGTATGTAAAGCGGCGCAAAAATGCGGATAAAATCAGGTAAATCAAAAAGCGGCCCGCTTTCCGAACAGAAAGCAGGCCGCCGGTCGTACGGATTGTATCCGGCTAGTAAAGGTACTCCAGGGCAATTCGGTCGTAGTAGCCAAACTCCCCGTCTTCGTTGCTGCCGAAGCAGGACAGCATGACGGAATTCGTGTCGTACCCGGAGGGGGTGCCCGGAATAAGGACGGCGCCGTCGGAGCCGGCGGATTCCCCGGCTTGTCCGCACGATTGCCGGCTAAACCAGTCGGTATGCCGCAGTCCCATCGCGTGGCCCATTTCGTGGGTCATCACGTGCTCGTTGGTGTTGGTGTCGTAGCCCTCCATGCCGTTGTAGATCTGCACCCACTTGTAGGGCTGGCCGCCGCTGGGGAAGCCGGCGACTCCACCCGCCCCGTTATTGCTGAGGTTGCGGTATACGACGATATCGGCGTTCGTACTGGCCGAGAAGGTCAGGGTAAAGGTTTTACTCGTGTTCAGGGCGTTATAGTTGGCGACCGCCCACTGCAGGGCCGTGCGCATCTTGCTGGTCAGGGGGTTACTGCTGCCGGTATAGCCGATGACGCTGATGGTGTTGTCGGTCACGAGGTTATTCGTGCGGTACTGCTTTTCCAGGGTCGCATCCATCGCGCGGAGTTCGCGGAGCTGGTCCTTGGTCAGCGCAATGTCCTCGTCGACGAGGTACCTGGTTTCGGTGGTGCCGTCGGGATACGTCTGGGTGATCATCCGGGCATCGGCGTACCTGGCCGAATGCCCCGCTACGTGGGCGGTAATGGGGGCTTCGAGCCCGAGGTCGGGGACCTGGACGTGGCCATCCTCGTTTTCGTCGACCAGGAAGCCGCTGGCAAGGGCCGCGGGCTCCTGGGCCAGGGTACTTTCTTTGGTGCACGAGGCCAGCGCGGCACCGAAGAGAACGGGTAAAAGGAGTAAACGTAGTTGCATGGGTAAATGGGTGTGGGTGATGTGATTCCCCACGACGGGCGGGAGACCGCCCGGACTGCGAGGGTACACGTGATGAAAAACACTGGAGTAGGCTACTGATCGTACAGCAGCGAGCCTTCCCGAAAGAGAAGGTGATCGGAAACTCAGGGAAAACAACCGGGCAAAATTGCCGGTAAATCAGGTTTAGGTCACCCGCAAGATAAGTTCAGGGATCGTAATTCCAACTAGTTGGTAAATAAATAATCGACGGTATAATAGTTGCCGGACCGGGTGTCCGACCGCCCGGGTAAGCGGAGCTTGGTGGAATATTCCAAATCAGTCGCCTTCCCGGAAACCTGGTTTTGCCCGAATTCCGAACCCGTGGCCCCCACCGGCTTGTTATACGCACATGAAAAATATTGTTGTCCTTCCCCTCCTCCTACTTCTCGCCGCCTGCACCGCTCAGGTGAGCCCCGAAAAGAAAACGGAATTGGGCGATCAGGGGCCCGACCGCGTCGAGACCACCGTCGGCCCCCTCGAACTCCCCAGCCCGTACAGCACCGAATCGGTGGCTAAGCTAAGCGAAGTCGTCGACTGGCCAGCGGGACAAACCCCGGTAGCCCCCGCGGGATTCTCCGTCAGCCGGTTTTCCGACGAGCTGCAGCATCCCCGCTCCACCTATGTCTCCCCCGCTGGGGAGATTTTCGTCGTAGAGAGCAATACCCGCAACAGCGCCGACCGCATTCAGCGCCTGATCGATGAAGACGGCGACGGCAGCGTGGATCGCAAGGAGGTGTTGATCGAAGACCTGAACCAGCCCTTCGGTATGCTGGTGCTGGACGGCTATTTCTATCTCGCCAACACGGACGCGACCTGGCGCTACCCCTATCAGGAAGGTCAGGCTCAACTGGATCCCGACCAGGGGCAGAAAATTCTCTCCACCCCCCCGCAGGGTTACAATAACCACTGGACCAGAAATCTTCTGGCCAGCCCCGATGGCAGCAAGATTTACGTTTCCGTCGGTTCCGGAAGTAACGTGGGGGAAAACGGCATGGACAAGGAGAACAACCGGGCCACGATCCTGGAGGCAAACCCCGATGGTTCCGGGGTACGGGAATTTGCCACCGGCCTCCGTAATCCGGTGGGTATGGACTGGAATCCCGTAACCGGTGAGCTCTGGACGGCCGTCAACGAGCGCGACAAACTGGGCGACGGCCTCGTGCCCGATTATGCCACCAGCGTACAGGAAGGTGCCTTTTACGGATGGCCCTACAGCTACTACGGACAACTGAAAGACCCCCGCTGGAGCGAAGATCCCCACCAACAACTGGTAGACCGGGCCGTCGTTCCGGACGTACCCCTCGGTGCCCATACCGCCTCCCTCGGACTGGTGTTTTACACCAAGGACGGCTTTCCCGCAAAGTTTCATAACGGCGCCTTCGTCGGGCAGCACGGCAGCTGGAACCGGTCCACCTTCGCCGGGTATAAGGTCGTTTTCATTCCCTTCGATGCCCAGGGAGCTCCCCAGCCCGCCGAGGATTTCCTGACGGGATTCATTGCCGACGGACCCGCCGGTAAGGTGTGGGGACGTCCCGTCGGGGTTTCCCAGGCTCCGGACGGCGCCCTGCTGGTCTGTGACGATGACGCCGGTATTATTTGGCGCGTGGCCTCCTCCGCCAAGTAAGCCTATCGCCGAATGGGCTGTTCTAACCCGAAAATCCCTCGCCCATGCCCCTGCTGATCCTGCTCCTCGGCTTCTTTTTTCCGCGCCTGGTCATCGTCCTCCTCTACTTCTTTACGGAGTGGTTCCGCGGCGCTTTCGACGGTATCCTGATCCCCCTGCTGGGACTCATTTTTCTTCCGCTCACCACGATGTGGTACGGAATTTCCGAGGCGTACTTTTCCTCCAACGTGCAGATGGTCGGCCTGATCGTCGCGGTCCTGCTGGACCTCGGCATCATCGGTAGCCGCGTCCGCCGCTAGGCCGCGGGATCAGAGCGGAATGTTGCCGTGCTTCTTCTTCGGGAGTACGGCAACCTTGTTTTCCAGGGTAGCGAAGGCCCGGATGAGTTTCCGGCGGGTATCTCTGGGGTAGATGACCTCGTCGATGAATCCCCGTTGGGCCGCCCGGTAGGGATTGGCAAAGGTTTCGGCGTATTCGGCTTCCTTCTCCGCCAGTTTTTGTCCGGGATCGTCCGCCGCGTCGATCTCCCGCTTGAAGATAATTTCGGTCGCGCCCTTGGCTCCCATCACGGCAATTTCCGCGCCCGGCCAGGCGAAGTTGAAATCCGCCCCGATGTGCTTGGAGTTCATCACGTCATACGCCCCCCCGTAGGCCTTGCGGGTGATCACGGTGATCCGCGGCACGGTTGCCTCGCTGAACGCGTAGAGCAACTTGGCGCCATTGGTGATGATCCCGCTCCATTCCTGGTCGGTACCGGGTAGAAAGCCCGGGACGTCGACCAGCACCAACAGGGGCACGTTGAAGCAATCGCAGGTGCGCGTAAAGCGGGCTGCTTTCTTGGAAGATTCCACGTCCAGCACCCCGGCCAGGCTATACGGTTGATTGGCCACAATCCCGATGCTGCGGCCCGCCAACCGGGCGAAGCCGACGACAATGTTCTCGGCGTAGTTCTCGTGTAGTTCGAAAAACGTACCGTCGTCGATAATTCCGCGGATCACCTCCCGCATGTCGTAGGGCTGGGTGGCATTGGCCGGGACGAGGCTTTCCAGTACTTCCCGGTCCTCGGTGCCGAGGGTATACGGCAGCCTGGCGGGTGTTTCTTCACAGTTCTGCGGCAGGTAGCTGAGCAGTTCCCGCAATTTGCGCAGACAGAGCACGTCGTTGGCGGCCGTCAGGTGAGTGACCCCCGATTTCGTGGAATGGGCCGAGGCGCCGCCCAGCTCCTCGCTGGTGACTTCTTCGTTCGTAACGGTCTTCACTACGTTCGGGCCAGTGACGAACATATAGCTCGTATGCTGGACCATGATCGTGAAATCCGTCATCGCCGGGGAATACACGGCACCCCCCGCGCAGGGCCCCATGATGGCGGAGAGCTGGGGAATGACCCCGGAAGCCTGCACGTTGCGGTAGAAAATGTCCGCATACCCCCCCAGGGAGCGCACCCCCTCCTGAATGCGCGCACCGCCGCTGTCGTTGAGCCCGATCAGGGGGGCACCCGTCTTGACGGCCATATCCATGATCTTGCAGATCTTCTCCGCGTGGGTTTCGGACAGGGAGCCGCCGAACACGGTGAAATCCTGGGCGAACACGTACACCAGCCTTCCGGTGATGGTTCCGTATCCGGTAATGACTCCGTCGCCGTAGAAAAGCTGGTCCTGCATGTCGAAATCGGTCGTCCGGTGGGTCACCAGCGCGCCGATCTCTTCGAAGGTGCCGGGATCTAGGAGGAGGTGTACCCGTTCGCGGGCGGTCAGTTTTCCCTTCTTGTGTTGCTTCTCGATCCGTCCGGTACCGCCGCCCAAATGGGCCTTGGCGAGTTTGTCGGCGAGTAGTTCAGCTGGTTTCATGGTAGGTAGGTCTAGCGGCGGCGGAGCCACTGGGGTGAGGCAGGGTGGGGGGCCGTCAGCTCGTTTGCCGAACGGTTATACACGTAGGCACCGAAGAGGGCGGCCACTTCGGCCACCTGGCGATCCTGGGCGCGGATCGATTCCGGTTGGTAGTAGCGGGATACGTAGTTGGTGTCAAAGTCTCCGTCGCGAAAGGCCGCACTGCGGAAGACGAAGCGCCCGAAGGGCAGGGTCGTCTCGATCCCCTCGATGCGGTAGTCATCGATGGCATCCAGCATCCGCTGTATGGCTTCGGCCCGGGTAGCCCCGTGTACAATGAGCTTGGCGATCATGGGATCGTAGTATATGGGCACCTCCATGCCCTCCTCGAAGCCTCCGTCCACCCGCGCCCCCGCCGGCAGCTGGTAAGTGGTCAGGGTGCCGATGCTGGGCAGGAAGTTATTGAGGGGATCCTCGGCGTATACCCTCAGCTCCATGGCGTGTCCCTGGATACTGAGCTCGTCCTGGGTAAAGGCGAGCACTTCCCCCCGGGCCACCCGGATCTGCTGTTCCACCAGGTCGATCCCGGTGATGAGTTCCGTTACCGGATGCTCGACCTGGAGTCGGGTATTCATTTCGAGAAAGTAGAAGTGCTGATCCTTGTCGAGCAAAAACTCCACGGTTCCCGCGCCTACGTAATCGCAGGATTTAGCCACCAGCACGGCCGCTTCTCCCATTTTGCGGCGGAGCGCGGGTCCAACGACGGCGGACGGGGCCTCTTCCACCACTTTCTGGTGCCGCCGCTGTATGCTGCAGTCCCGCTCGAACAGGTACAGGCAGTGGCCGTGGGTATCGGCCAGCACCTGGATCTCGATGTGGCGCGGGGCGGCGATGTACTTCTCGATGAATACTGACCCGTCGCCAAAGGCCGATTCGGCCTCACTGATCGCGCGCTTCATCTGTTCTTCCACCTCACCGGCTTCCTCGACGACCCGCATGCCCTTGCCCCCGCCGCCGGCGGCCGCCTTGATCAGGATCGGAAAGCCGAGCTCCCGGGCCACGGCGGTCGCCTGTTCCGGGTCGCTTACCGCTCGGTCGATCCCCGGCACCATCGGGATGTCGTAGGCGCTGACGGTAGCTTTGGCCGCCAGTTTGTTGCCCATCACTTCGATGGCGTGGGGTCGGGGACCGATGAACACCATGCCCGCCTTCGCCACCCGGTTGGCAAATTCAGCGTTCTCGCTCAGAAATCCGTATCCCGGGTGAATAGCATCTGCCCCCGTTGCGGTGGCGGCTGCGATCACCTTGTCCATAACGAGGTAAGACTGGGAGGAAGGCGAAGCGCCCAGGTGTACGGCCTCGTCCGCAAACCGGACGTGGGGGGCGTTGCGGTCGGCGTCGGAATACACCGCCACGGTGGCGATGCCCATTTTGCGAGCCGTGCGCATGATGCGCAGGGCGATCTCGCCGCGGTTGGCAATCAGTATTTTTTTCATTCCAGTTCGATTAACAGCTGCCGCTTGTCTACGGCCTGCCCCTTGGTGACGCGGACCGTCTTGATGATGCCGTCGCCCGTCGCCTTCAGGACGTTTTCCATCTTCATGGCCTCCAGAATCAGGAGGGGCGTGCCCGCCGTGACTTCCGTGCCCTCCACCACCATGATGTCGAGTATCAGCCCCGGCATGGGCGCCAAAACCTCACGATTCGACGCAGGCGCGGAGGTGGCGAATCCCAGTTGGGCCACCAGTTGATCGTATCGATCCGCGATGGTGAGGTCAAACTGCCGCCCGTTGACGGATACGGTCAGCTGCTTGCTGTGGGGGCTGGCCCGGATAATCCGACAGCGGTAGCCGGTGCCGTCCCGCAGCAGGTGAAAGGTGCCTCCGGGGAGGGTGGCGACGTCCAGGGCCTCCAGGGCCCGGGCGGGAACGGGGAATTCCTGGTCGCCGATGGTGACGGTATAATCTTGCATGGGGAGCAACCTAGGTGTTTTAGGTGGAATAGTCAAATGCAGCTAGCGCGGCTGCATGCGGATTCCCGCGTCCATGCGCACGCATTCTCCGTTCATGTAATTGTTTTCGACGAGGTGCTGGGCCAGTCGCGCCACCTCTTCCGGCTTTCCGAGGCGCACCGGATAAAGCGGCTGTTTGGATAGCGAATCGTACACCTCCCGCGGAAAGGCGTCGAACATCGGGGTGTGGATGAGTCCCGGGGCAATGGCGTTTACCCGGATGCCGTTGCGGGCCAGGTCGCGGGCCATCGTAAGGGTCAGGCTGACTACACCGCCCTTCGACGCGCTGTAGGCGGCCTGGCCGATCTGCCCCTCGTAAGCCGCTACCGAGGCGGTGTTGATGATGACCCCCCGGCTGCCGTCGTCGTCGAGGGGGTCGTTCTGGGCCATGGCGTAGGCCGCCACCCGGGCCACGTTGAAGGTGCCGATCAGGTTGATGCCGATCACCTTGGAAAAGAGTTCTAGGCTCCCGGGGCCGTCGCGGCCGATGGTCTTGACGGCGGGGGCGATCCCAGCGTAATTGCAGCAGATATGGAGGCTGCCGAAGTCGTCCATTACCGAGGAGACGGCGCTTTCCACGGACGCCGCGCTGGTTACGTCTACCTCATAAAAGCGGCAGTGCGCTCCGAGCTCTTCGATGATACCACGGGCCCGCCCGGCGTTGATGTCAAAAATGGCGACCCGGGCACCCAGGCTGGAAAACAGGCGGGCGGTCGCTTCGCCCAGGCCGGAGGCACCTCCCGTGATGATGGCGGTTTTGTCAGTCAGGTTCATGCCGCAACCTACGATTTCCGGACGGAATCCGCCCCGTGTTCGATCTAAACCGGATTAATTGCCCGCCTGTCGCCCTTTTGTCGTTCCGGATAACATATGTGAGAATTTCGTTGACAACCTAATCCTTCCCCCCTTTAGCTACGTACATAGGAGCAAACCAACATGCCTTATGCAAACACCTAAATTTTCTACCTCCCGCGTCGTAGCTGACCGGGACCCCCACAGCCGCCGGCGCTTTTTGCGCAATTCCGGTATCGGACTGGCCGCCGCCGGTCTCTTCCTCACCGGATGCGAGGACGACGATGACCCGATCAGGATGGGCGACGGGGTAAACCTGGGCACCGGCGACATCGGCGTGCTCAACTATGCCTACGCTCTGGAGCAACTCGAAGCTGCCTTCTACGCCGCCGTGATCACGGGCAGTTACTACACCGGATCTGCCACCAGCGAAGAAGAGGACATCCTGGGCGACCTGGAGGCCCACGAACGCGCCCACGCCGACTTCTTTAAGGCTGCCCTGGGCAGTAGCGCCATTCCCGCGCTCGAAGTGGATTTCTCCACCATTGACTTCACCGACCGCGCGAGCGTACTGGGTACCGCCCAGGCATTCGAGGACCTCGGGGTCTCCGCCTACAATGGTGCCGGCCGCCTGATTACTAATCCGGACTACCTGGTCGTCGCGGGAAAGATCGTTTCCGTCGAGGCCCGCCACGCCGCCGCGATCCGCAGCATCAACTCCGGCAGCCCCACGGCCTTTGCCAATAGCCAGGTAGTGGACGCTAGCGGACTGGATGTGGCCCGTACCCCCTCCCAGGTCCTGACCATAGCATCTACGTACATCACTACTTCCATTGACTTCAGCGGTCTGCCCCAGTAGCCCACCCAAAAGAGACCAAACCATGAAATTATTATCCGTATTTAATCAGTTCGAGGCCCTGGCCAACAACGAAACCCGCGACAAGGCTACGACCCGCCGCGAGGCCTTTACCACCCTGGGAAAGACCCTCGGCAAGGCGGCCACGATCGCGCTGCCCCTGGCAGCCTTCATGACCCCGAACCGCGTGGCTGCCCAGAGTAGCGGCGACACCGTGATTGACGTGTTGAATTTTGCCCTCCTCCTGGAGTACCTCGAATCCGAGTACTACCAGACGGGCCTTAGCACCGACAGCTTGCTCACCGGAGATACGCGGGAAACCATCGCGCTCATTTCCCAACACGAGACCGCCCACGTAGAATTCCTCAAAACCGCCATCAACGGTGCCGGTGGAACCGCCATCGACAAGCCCGAATTCGACTTCACGGTTGGTGGAGCGTTCGATCCGTTCGGTGATCTCCCGACCTTCATGGTCCTGGCCCAGGCCTTCGAGGACACCGGCGTACGCGCCTATAAGGGACAGGCAGTCAACCTCATGGGCAACAAGGACGTGCTTACCGCCGCTCTCCAGATCCACTCGGTCGAGGCACGCCATGCTTCCGAGATTCGCCGTATGCGTGGATCCAAGGGCTGGATCACCAGCGACAACAACACGACGGGAGTCGATGCGATCGATGCCGTGTACAACGGAGAGGACAACATCACCCAACTGGGCCTGGATGCCGTGTCGATAACCGACGTCAGCCGGGACCGCGTGACCGAAGCGTACGACGAGCCCCTGAGCAAGGCGGACGTCACCGACATCGCCATGCTGTTCCTGGGATAGTTTGCTTCCCAAACGACCAAAATGGATAAGCCACCGTACGACGCCGTTCGTACGGTGGCTTTTTTGTGGGAGCTTTCGCCGCACCTGCGTGCGCGCCCGCCTTATAGTTAGCTCAGGCCGACGTCCAGCGTCATCATCACGATGAAGCCGAGTACGAAGCCTAGGGTAGCGATGTCGGTGTTGCTTTCCAGCTGGGTTTCGGGCACGACTTCTTCGATCACCACGAAGATCATGGCCCCCGCCGCGAAGGCGAGCGCGTAGGGGAGCAGGGGGGTAAAAAAGGTGACCGCTACGGCCCCAATCACCGCGGCTACCGGCTCGACGGCGGCGGACAACTGCCCGTACCACCAACTCTTCAACGGACTGACTCCCTGCCGACGCAGGGGCATGGATACGGCAAGCCCTTCCGGAAAATTCTGAATCCCAATGCCAATGGCCAGTGCTACCGCCCCGCCGATGGTTGCTCCGGGAAGATCCGCGGCTACCCCGCCGAAGAGGACCCCCACGGCCAGTCCCTCCGGGATATTATGCAGGGTGATGGCGAGCACCAGCAGGGTGGTGCGATGCCAGGGAGATTTCAGACCCTCCTTTTCGGTCTCCTTAAAATTGATGTGGAGGTGGGGAAGGACCTTGTCCAGCCCAAAAATGAACAGTGCCCCGGCCGCGAAGCCCACCGCAGCCGGAATGACCCTGGTAAAACCCTCTCCCGGACTCATTTCGATGCCCGGCGCTAACAGACTCCAGAAGGAAGCAGCCACCATCACGCCCCCGGTAAACCCCAGGGCGCCGTCCAGCAGGGTACGGTTCATGCCCTTAAAGGGAAAGACGAGGGCGGCGCCGAGTGCCGTAAGAATCCAGGTGAAAAGCGAAGCGTATAAGGCCGCAAGAATGGGATCGATGGACTCGAGGTAGGCAACGATTTCGGTGATCATGGGTCAAAGTTAGGAAAATGGTGGCCGTTCCGATTTCTCTGCCGGGACGGGAAGCCCTGCAGGGTATGCGTACACAAGCCGGGAAGCAATATCGCTCAGGACCGGAAGCGATTACTATTTAATCCACCGACAAAACCGAAGCCCAGCCCACCACCTCTAAAAAATCTCCAAGGTTGACCGCCAGCTTTGCCGGTCTAACCCACTCCGGAGATTCATGCGCACATTTTGGTTACCCTTGTTCCTTTCCTTACTCCTTTGCCTGGGGGCTACCCCGCTCATCGGACAGGCCACTACTCAGCAGGATGGTCCCTACTTTCTCTCCGCTAAGCGCGACATCCTATACGGTGGCGCGGCAGGGGGGACCGTTGCGTTTGGCCACCTCCTGCGGGGCCGCACTCCGGACATCGTGCTAGCCGATTTGCGCCTGGGCAACATCCCCCCCTTTGACTGTATAGCCACGAAATTCAGTTCGGAGGCGGCCCGCACGTATTCGGATTATGCCCTTTATGCCTCCGCGGGCTTGCCCGTGCTGCTCCTGGCCGGGCGGGAAAGCCGGCGCGACGTGGGGAAAATAGGGGTGCTGTTCTCGGAGACCCTGCTCCTCAACCAGGGCATGACGGACATCATCAAGTCCACCGCTAACGCCCGCGCCCGTACGTCTTCGACGAGAACCTGGATCCCGCTACCGTCATTCGCAGCAATGACCGGGCGGCCTTCCTGTCGGGCCACACGAGCAGTTCCGCCGCCGCGGGATTCTTCTTCGCCCGGGTCTTTAGCGACTACTATCCCGACTCCCGCCTGAAACCCTACGCGTGGGTGCTCGGCGCCGGCCTGCCCGCCCTGACCGGCTATTTGCGGATCCGCGCCGGAAAGCATTACCCTTCCGACGTGCTGGCCGGCTATGCGCTCGGCGCGCTCATCGGCTACGCCGTACCGGCCCTCCACCGCAAGCCTACGGCTAATCGTCGCCTAACCCTGGTACCGGCAGCAAGCGGGGTATACCTTACTTACGGGTTCTAGCCGACCCGTGCCGCCGACGGGTGGGTTTTGCTTTCCATTCCTTCCCGCAAATCCATACCCAGGCGCCACGTTCTTCGGATCCGCACCCTGATTAGCTGTCTGCTCCTGCTGGCGGCCTGGTTTCATGATTTGGGCCACATTCGCTGCTACGCCGGCCATGAAGCCGAAGGCGCTGTTGGCAAAAGGGTTCCTGGTCAGCAAGCACTATCCCGAGGAGACGATCGCCACCGTCATTAACTGCATCCTGGCTACACGGATGCCCCAAACTCCGGGGACTAAGCTGGAGCGGATCCTCTGCGACGCCGATCTAATCCACCTGGCGGAGGGTACCTATCCGCAGTCTCAGGATCTGCTCCGCGAAGCGTGGAGGCGGGCCTTTTTCCTATCCGTTGTCCACCCAGTATTCCTACAATAAGGCGGCTCACCTTTGTCTCAGAGGCCGGGAGAATTGCCCTGCACGATGGGTTCGGGATCCTCTCCTCCTTCATTTTTTAGTCATTAAAACCAATGCCATGAAAAAGCTATGGATGTTTACGTTGCCCGCCCTATTCCTGTTTGCCAGCTTTCCCAAGGTAGCCGCGGCACAGGCGGAAGTACCCGCCGCGGTAAAGGAGCAGTTTGCCAGCCTCCACCCTCGGGTAAAAAAGGTGGCGTGGGAAGCCGAGGACGAGGGATACGAAGCGGAGTACAAGATGGACGGCAAGGAGTACAGCGATACGTACTCCGCCACCGGCGGCCTGATGGAAACGGAAGAGGAAATCAGGAAAGGCGAGCTTCCTGCCGCGATTACGTATACCCTGCAGCGCGACTTTGCCGATCACGAGATCGAAGAAACCGCAAAGATCACCTACCCCGACGGCCGCATTGCTTACGAGGTCGAGCTCGAGGGAAAGGATGATGCTTCCTTTGACGCGCTGTTCAACACAGATGGTACCCTCCTCGAGCGGATACCCCTGGATGAAGACAACGACTAGTGAGCGGTCAACCTCAACTCTTTGGATGATCTGCGGCATCTTTTGGCGGGAGGCTTCGTTCCAACATCACTTCCGTAGCTACGGTTATGCAAGCCATTTTGCGCCTCGCCTTTCACCAAAATCTACCGGCACCTGACCCTAACTTCAAAAATTGACCGTCCGCTAGTGGTACCAGCCTCCCCCAGCATGGTAAAGACCAGTTTCGGGTCGGTCATGTGATCACGCAAGTTTTCGCGCTTCAGCTCCTTGGCGCTTGACGATCCACTCGTCTGCATAGCCCATAGCTCGGTAATCCGCCTTCATTCGGTCAATGGTCACCTCCGAATTCTCATACTCATCAAGCCGTTGTTTGCCAATGTAGCGAGCCACCGCTTGAAGGGCTCAGCGTTGGCCGAGCTGATCGACTGGATGATCCGGAATAGCGTTTCTATCCGAGCAAGGTCGGTTGACTGGTTGTTCCCGTCCGTTTCAACTGTCCGATCTCACCGGACAGTTGAAACGGAACCCTTCGTCGATCAGCTTGCACTTTAAGTCGTTCCCGTTTTTCCTAGCGCGGCCGGGAGAAGCAAAAACCGCAAGGATGTCAACCATAAAGTACCGCCATTTTTTTTCGTGTCAGACCCTGCGGATTTCCTTGCCTGCAAAAATTGCCCGTCCGGTTTCTTCTTCTGCCATGGTCGTGTCCTTATCGGGTGAGGATACGGGAAGAGTTGCGACCGCTGCCCGGATGGCAGAAGGTGAATACCACGGAGAGCAACTGGCGGACCGTACGGGTACCGATAGTGCAGGCGATGGATCGGAGGCTGAGGGAGCAAGCGCAAATTTTTTTAAAATTATGGGCGAGGCTTGCGAACAAAGGTCTTCCTTTTGGGATCATCACCTAATTTTAAACTAATTTAGCTCCCTCGGTTACACTTTCCCCCGGCATTTCACCTGTGTAAACAACTAGTATAATGAAACAGCTTTTCTGTCTGCTCCTGCTTGGAGCAGTCGGGTTCACCTGCCCTTTGCACGCGCAAACGCCGAGCGATGCGATCCTGATGAACGTAAAGCAGGCGTGTATTTTGTTAGATTACAACTACGCACGTTTCGACCACTACTGGGAAGGGGAGGTGAAACGGGACAATCAGACCATTGCCATGGTCAAGCGGAACACTGTGATGCCGATGGTAGCCGTCGGCATTTTTGACAACCTCAACATTTACGCGGGTGTCCCCTACATCACCACGGAATCCACCACGCCGAACGGGGGTAAGTTTGCCGGGGCCAGCGGATTTCAGGACCTGACCGGGGCGGTGAAGTACCGCTGGCTCAATAAGCAATCCGAAAAGGGCCAACTCACCGGACTCGCCACCGTGGGCTTCTCGACCCCCATCTCCACCTACCTGCCCGATTACATGCCCTACAGTATTGGTCTGGGCGCCACGGAACTTGCCTACCGGGCCATCGTGGAGTACAAATATAAGAGCGGCTGGTACCTGCGGGGGGCGGGAGCTTACCTGTGGCGGGGGTACGCGGAAGCCGAAAGAGAGTATTACTACAACAATGGCAGCTACTACACCTCCCTGATGGATGTGCCCAACGCCATTACTGCCGAGTCGGTAGTGGGCAAATGGTTGTTCGCTAACTCCTTACAAATTGAAGCCAGCTATTTCAGCTCCAAATCCATGAGCGGGGATGACATTCGCGCGTATTCCGCGCCCCAGCCCACGAATCGGGTGAATATCGACCGGATCGGCGTATTCGCCCACTACTTCTCCCCCAAGTTGACCGGTTTGGGGGTCGTGGCCTACTACAACCGGGTGGTCAACGGCCGAAATGCCGCAGAAATGAACACCACTGGCGTGGGCCTGACGTACTTTTTTAACTACCGCAAATAATTCGATCGTGCAACGGACCAAGCTTGTATTTGGATTCAGCCTGATGACGCTGCTTTTCCTCCTTTCGTGTGAAAAGGATCTGCCGACGTACTATGATTTTCAGGGCTATGAATTTGCTTCCGTTGATCCCGAGGGCGGTACCTGGAAGCCGATCCTCATTGACAACGGCGCAGCGATCCGTATTCCCGCGCCGGAAACCACCACTTCAGCGCCCTACCTACGGGAAGTCGCGGAGGTGAAGGCGGAAATGGCGCGCATGTCCGATACCGATGTGAAGGCAGTTACCTACTGGACGCAGAATCCCATCATCCGGTGGAATGAGATAGCCTTGGAACTCATCGCGAAGTATAACCTCATTCCGGGCCCCAATGCCGATGGCACTTATACTCTGCCGAACCCCGCGAATCCGAATGGTCCGCCCGTATTTCCGTTTTCCCACCCCCCGTATGCGGTGCGCGCGCTCGCTTACCTGTCGGTTGCCCAGTATGATGGACTGATCTCGGCATGGCACCACAAGTTTGCTAACTACCGGCCCGCCCCCTTCATCCAGGATAAGAGCATCCAGCCCCTTTATGCCGATAACGTTATCCCTTCCTATCCTTCGGACGGTGCGGTAGTGGCGACGGTCTCCAGGCGCATGCTGACCCAAATGTTTCCGCTAGAGGCGGATTACCTGGAAGAAAGGGAAGCGGAACACTTACGGTGCCTGTTACTATCGGGAGCGAACGTGCAGAGCGACGTGGATGCAGGACGGTTGATTGGCGATGCCATCTCCTCCATTGCCCTGGCCAGAGCAGCAAACGACGGCATGAAGAACGCTCAGGCCCCCAAAGCGGTCTCCGATTCCCTGGCCGCCGCAGCTCTGAATCGATTTGGTTGGCAGTGGATCAACCAGGAGGTTCCCCAGCGTCCGGTAGGCCTGACTCCTCTGTTTGGACGGGTAAAAATGTGGAGCGTGGATAAGGTGGAAGACACGCGCCCAATTCCCCCCCCGGCAATAGGTTCGCCCGCCTACGAGGCGGACATCGCCGTGCTGCGGGATTATGCGGAAAATATGACCCAGGATAAGCGAAGGATAGCCAATTTCTGGCAGGACGGTCTGGGAACCTACACGCCGCCGGGACACTGGAATGAATTCACCAAGGAGTTTATCGTGAAATATCGACTGAACCCGCTACGGTCGGCCCGTACCTTTGCCTACCTCAACATGGCGATGATGGACGGGGGGATAAGTTGCTGGGATGCGAAGTACTACTACCACTATCCCCGCCCCATTCAAACCGACCAGACCTTGACGACCATTGCCGGCACCCCAAACTTTCCTTCCTACACCTCCGGGCATAGTGTTTTTTCCGCGGCGGGTGCGGAGGTACTGGCCTACATTTTTCCGGAAGAAGCCAATTTAGTCCGGGGCTGGGCGGAAGAGGCAGCTATCTCCCGGGTGTACGGCGGTATCCACTGGACGTTCGACGCCACGGTGGGTACGAATCAAGGAATTGAGGTTGCCCGGTACACCATCAATACCGCACGAAATGATGGTGCTGATTAGCCCTGAATGTGGCTTAACAAAAGACAGATTGCCACCGTCGGTAACCGGACCGAAGAGGACAGTGCAGCGAATCCCGTCACTTAATTTCCACTTTGTAGTAGAAGGGTAACCTATTGGAGACCGTCTTCACGAGTTGCCGCTGCTGGCCTGTAAGCGTCTAAGCAACCCCGTCTTGTCTAATCTATTGCTCCGGCGTATGGGCCGGTGGGGGGGTATATCCCGGCAGCAGTTCCTCGATCCGGTTGATGGGATGCGTGAGGATGCGGCGCAGGGTTTGGAGCAGCCACTCGCGGGGGTTGACGCCGCGTGCCTTGCAGGTGGCCATCAGGCTGTAGAGCACAGCCGCGTTCTCCGCCGCGTGGTGGGAACCGCAGAACAGGTAGTTTTTCCGCCCCAGGGCCAGGGGGCGTACCTGTGACTCGATGCCGTTGTTGTCCAGTTCGATGCGGCCATCCTCCAGCATGGCTTCGGCCAGCGGCCACTGGTTCAGCCCGTAGCCGATGGCTGTAGCGAAGAGCCCCTTGGGCAACACCCGGTCGCGGTAGCTTTCCAGCCAGGCGGCGAAGGCATCGAAGAGCGGCCGCAGGTGCTCGCGCCGGTAGGCCAGGCGGGCCACCGCATCCAGCTTACGGGCCTCCTTCTCCACCCGGTAGATGGCCCGGAAGGTCTGCAGGGCCTGCTCCGCCTCTTGGGGATGCGAGCTCTTGGCTTCAAAGAACTTACGGCGGATGTGCACCAGGCAGGGTACGATCCGTACCCGTCCGGTGGCCAGGGCACCGAGCTTATTCAGGGCCGTCCGGTAGGCTCCGTAGCCGTCGACCTGTAGGTAGCCCTCATAGTCCTCCAGTAGCTTAAGGGGCAGCGCGTGGTCCCGCCCCGGATGGTACTCGAACAGGATGGCCCCGCCCACCGGATCGCGCGCCAGCCACATGTACCCCTGGTGGCGGCGCGCCGGACCATCCGGTTGTCGTCGGCAGCGGGATTTTTGGGACTTCAGCCGCGGCTGCTTAGCCGCGTCCTCCGGCCCGGCCAGCACCAGGATACCGGACTCGTCCATCTGGATGTAGTCGGTGGTCAGCACCTGGCGGCGCAGCGTGCCGTATACCGGCCGCAGGGTCGTGGCAATGCGGTCCACCCAGCCGCCCATGGTCGCCCGGGAGAGGTCCAGCTGGTAGTCGCGCAGCAGGGTCTCGGCCTGGCGGTGGAGGGGCTGGTGCTCGACGTACTTCTTGACGACCACGTCCGTGCCCAGGCTTTCGTCGGCCAGCGACTTGGCCAGCACCCGGTCGGGCAGCTCGCCCAGGTGGATGGTGCGATCCCGGCGGTGAAGCAGGCGTACCCGGTGGGTCTCCAGCACGTAGATGTCGGCCGGTACGACCACCAGCCGCTCCGAGACTTCGGTACCCAGAATGTCGTAGCCCAGATAGGTGTAGTGACCGGGGGCGGTGAGCACGCCGGTGATGCCGGCGGGCTCGATGAGCTCGATGCGTCGCGACAGGTGCTCCGGTAAGGGGGCACGGCCGGGGTGATCGGCCCGGGACTTACGGGTGTGGGCCGCTACCCCGGTAGCTACCGAGGTGGCTGCCTCCCCGGCGTCGGCGGCCACGGCGGGCGGAGTGCCCGGTGCCGCGGCGGGGTCGAACAATCCGAGGTGCGGCGCCTCCTTGTCCGGGGCGGTAAAGCGCTCACTCTTCTTTCCCAGCAGCATCCGCGTCCGTTGATCGAAGCGCACCTGCAGGGACTGCAACTGCTGCTGCAAGGCCTGATTCTGCGCTACTACGAGCTGATGTTGCTGGTCGCTTACCACGGCTCCAAGGTACGAAAAGAGGGTAAGCCGACCTACTAAAAATTGGATAAAAAGCGAGTAAATACAGGGCGTTCAGGCCCTTTTTTGGTAGCGCTTGCGCCGGCGTACGTAGGCCAGCTGGATGCCCCCGAGGATCAGTTGTAGGGTCTGGGGTGTAAGGGTTGCGTACTCCCCTCCGGCCTCCGTCGGCCGGGGCACTTCCAGCGTACCCTGTTGCAGTACTTTATAGTACACGGCAAAGCCGTCGGGCTCGAAGCACAACAGCTTAATGCGGTCGCGCCGGCGGTTGACGAAGCAGTAGATAGACCCGTCGGTAGGGTCGCGGTCCAGGTGGCCGCGGATCAGTCCGGATAGTCCACTGGCTCCCTTGCGCATGTCACAGGCACCGGTGTAGAAATACAGCGTGGCGCCGGGAGGTAGGGCCAGCATCAGGCCGGGAGCGGGAGCGGAATACGGATGAGGGTGCCGTCGGGATAGCGGATCTCGATGCTACGGTCGGCGACTCGCTCGGAAGCCAGGGCGGGAAGAGGGTCCAGGCGTACTTCGGTAAAGGCCGCCCCTGAGTGGACTTCGCCCGCTTCGCGCAACTTCTTGGAGCGCCAGTAGGTAAAGGTGGACAGCTTGATGCCCTCTCGCGTGCAGAACGCCCGCTGGGTCAGGCCACTGCGGTGCCAGCGGCTGGTGATATCTCGTAAATTTGCCATGGCCGCAAAGATTATGCCTCCATCCCCCAGTGTGCAAGACGGGGTTGGTTAAACGCTTACAGGCCTGGAAGCGCAGTGCCCGGGTGGTCGTTATTCAACGTTACGACACCCAGGGGGATTTTTGCTCCCACTCCACGCAGGTATCTACCGACCTGGGGCAAAGTGGGGCAGATCTGGTGCTGAGCTACGCCTCCCGCTTTCAGCAGGAGTTTCACTACCGCGATGCTAAACAGGAGCTCGGTCTGGAAGATTGCCAGGCCTACAGTTGGCCAAAGATCGATTTTCACCTCAACGCGTCGCTGACTACCGTCTCACTTGCCAAAGCAGCTCATTGTTTGAGCCCACAACAGCCGCACGACGAACCTTTCAGTATGGCCGACATCAAAACCGAGTACGTCAACGAGAGCCTCGCTTTGCGAATTATTTACGGGTGTGGTTTGTCGCCGGACCTGCCGATAATTCGAAAACTTTTACCCCAGATCAGGAAATTGGGAAAGAGAACCGCTTGATTCTATACGGACCATTGCCGTATACAAGTGATAAATTCAAACTTGACGAAACCCTAGAAACGGACACTAATTTTGAAAGTGCCACCGTACTCATTGATCAAGACGCTTCTCTTTTCTTCTACGGGATCCCATTCGACGAAGACGGTGCGGTCGATGATACTTGGTACGAGATTGACTACAAGCAGGATATAATACCTCGGCAAAATTGGACCACGAGCTAAGTTGAAAACTTACCTTGTACCATGAAGCGATCGAGAAGAAAATTCACCCCTGCCTTCAAGGCAAAAGTCGCCATCGAAGCCTTGAAAGAAAGAAACACCTTGGCCGA
>JBBSPZ010000028.1:0-50979 GCA_038258275.1 Chitinophagales bacterium
ACGATGCCCCCGCCCAGCACCCGGTTGAGCTCCTTGTCGGGACCAACGATCCGGTTGACCTCTCCGGCCGTGACTTCATCGAGGCGGACCGGGACCGGGCCCCTGCCCAGCGGACCGGAAGCAGCGGCTGCCGCGCCGTTGCCTACCCCTCTCCAGTCCGGTTGTTGCTCGATGCGGTCGTTCTTGGTCTTGACCACCTTTTCTTCCACGAGGGTATTCCACTCCCGGCAGGAGGGGCACTGTCCCATCCACTTCGGACTTTCGGCGCCACAATTGGTGCAAAAAAACGCGACTTTAACTTTGGCCATAAGTAATTTCCTGTCCGGTAAAGATAAAACAAACTGTTTTACTTTCTACCCTTTGCTGCGCCCGATCGTTACCACACCCACGATGATCAGTGCCGCACCGAGTGCCTGCGGGAGGTTCATGTGCTCGCCCAGCACGAGGTATTCCAGTACGATGGTGGCGACCGGGCCTACGGCCCCAATGATGGCCGCATCGCCGGCACCCAGCCGCTTGACTCCTTCGGTGACGAGGTAGCTGGGGATCACGGTGCAAAAGACGGCCATCACTCCTCCATACACGTAGACCATGGTCGGCAGGCCGAGGAGGGGCTCGCTGCTGACGGACACGTGGGCAATGACGGTTAGCGAGGCCGTCACCAGGGCAATACTGGTAAAGCGGATGTTTCCCATGCGCCGCGCCAGCCGCCCGCTACCGATCATGTACAGGCTGTACAGGAAAGCGGATAGAAAAATCAGGCCCGCCCCCATTCGAAAACTACTGCCGGCAGCCAGGTCGGACCCGCTGAAAGCCAGCAGGATACCCAGGTAGCACAGCACGGTGGCAAACCACTGCACCCGCCGGATGGCCGTACCGAAAATTACCCGCTGGATGAGGAGGACCATGGTGGGATAGGTGAACAAGATCACCCGTTCCATACCCGCACTCACGTACTGCAAGCCCAGAAAATCGGTGTAACTCGCCAGGTAGTAGCCCACTACGCCGAGCGCGATCACGGTGAGTACGTCCCGCTTCCCCAGTGAGGACTGCCCCACCCGTTTGCCGCCGCGGAAATACCCGATCAGCAGGAAAAGCGGCAGGGAAAAGATCATGCGTAAACCCAACAGGCTCACGCTGCTGACGTCGTAGCGGTAGGCCAGCTTGATGATGATCCCTTTGGAACTGAACAGCACCGCACCGATTAGCAGACAAAGGATGCCGATCCGCCGGACCTGGTCGTAAGTGGAATGGGTGGGCATCGGGGTAGCGGATTAGTGGACGGTGAGGTAGGCCACCGTCATGCCCGCGATGATGACCAGGAATTTTTTACCCGAAATGCCGTGCCGGTGGCTCCCGTCGGCCTCAAAGAGGATCGTCGTAGAGATGTGCAGGAAACTGCCCACCACGAGGGCCAGAATCCGCACCCGCCATTCCGGATCGATGCTCACCACCTCTCCCAGGAAGGCCCCAATGGGCGAGAGCAATCCGAAAATACCAAGGCAAATCCAGACAACAGCCGAAGAGTATCCCGAATTGCGCAGGAGTAACCCCAGCGCGAAAGCAGCCGGGAGCTTGTGCAGGGCAATGCCGAAGAGCAGGTGGTCGCCGTGCGTTTCGCCCGCGTGGATAACGGCTTCCGACACTCCGGCGCCGAGGGGAAGACCTTCTAACAAGGCATGCACTCCCAGTCCGATCATCACCTGAACGGCATATCCGATATGGGCCTGTTTGTGGGCGTGTACGTGGCCGTGCTCCACCCCCTGGCTAAAGCCCTCCAGCAATAACTGAACGAAAAAACCGAGCAGGAGCCACACTCCGGGTGCGCCCGTAGCCTGACCGAAAACGTCCGGAATCAACTCCAGGGCGGCGATGGCGAGCAAGTAGGCCCCACTGAAGGAAAGGAGGGTGGGCAGGTACGCCCGCCAGCGTAAGTTGCTGAGGAGCGCCAGTCCGCCACCCGTAAGGGCCGTAAAAAAAAGCAGAGAGTATTGCCAAAAGGCCATAGGTGACGGTGCAGTAGGGCTTTTACAAACGCCGCCTATCCGGTTTAGTTAAGCTTCATCCTTTTGGTATTTCCGATGGCCGCGGGCCCCGCTGCCTTTCGGTATATCACCACTCCCAGGATCGCGACCGCCGTACCCAGAAAGCCTCCGGCAAGGGTGTCGCCGGGGTAATGCTTGCCGACGTACACCTGGGCAAAGCAAATAGAGGCCGCCCACAGGAAAAGGAGCAGCCGCCAGGGCCACTTCCGGACGAAGGTCAGGGACAGTAACGTGGCCACCGCAAAGTGATTCGTAGCGTGGTTGGATGGAAACCCGAATTTCCCCCCGCAGCTTACGAGCATACGTACGTGGTCTGTCAGGAAGGGCTCGGCACAGGGGCGTAGCCGGCCTACCCAGGGCTTCAGGACGCTTGCCGCCAGTTGATCGGCTACGGCGATGACCACGCCCAGGCAGACCAACAGGTAAACGGTCTTGCGGGTGCCGTTCTCTTTCCAGATCAGGTAGGCAAGCAGCAGGTAGAGCGGAATCCAGAAAAGCTTGTCCCGGTACCAGGGCATGGTAGCATCCAGGAAGGGATTGGCAAGTTGCTGATTGACGAAATCAAAGAGGGCGTGATCCAAGTTCAGGGGGACTTATCCGGCCAGAACGGCCAGGAATTTATGGGTTTCCGTTCGGCCATCGGGGGCAAAGACTTCCACCAGGACTACATAAGCCCCGACGGGGGAGGGCTCCCCAGTGGCGTCCTGCCCGTCCCACTGCAGCATGCCCCGGGTAGCCAGCAGGCTGCGGGGGAGGTCGCGTACGGCCCGGCCCTGGCCATCGAAGATGCGGACGCTGGCCAGCAAGCCCGGAACGGGAACCCGGTAGGACAGCTCCAGTACGTCCTGGTATCCATCGCCGTCCGGACTGAAAACGGTCTCCACCAGCGCAAACTCAGCGTTCAAGGTAGGGTCTGCGGAACGGGACTGGGAATTAGCTCGCGTAGGCGTCCCGAAGCCGGAGGCGCTCGAAGCGGAATACCAGTTGCCGTCATCGCCGGCGGGTACGTCGGTCCGCAGGCGTTCCAGGCTCACCCCCTCTACGTCGCTCAGTAGGGGGGCGTGCATTTCCTCGTGGTAGGTAAAGGCATCGATGATTACTCCGGTGGGATCGATCAGGCTTATATTCCCACTCGTATTCGGGAGTGACGGTAGGCTAGCTTCCAGTACGTTATCCCGCTTTGTCGATGAAAACCTGATCTCCAGGTCATCGGTATCCGGCGTAATGACTACATGGTTCCCGGGAGGCAGCAGGAAGCTCCGGTCGATCATCTTGGGGCGATTACCCGACCGGGCGTTGGCGAGCTGCCACCCCCGCAACTGGACGACCTGGGCGGATGTGTTGTAGAGCTCTACGAAATCCTCCCCTCCCGGCACCGGATTGAAGAGCAGTTCGTTGATCACTACATCCCCGGCAGCCACGGGGGCCGGCCGGAACAGGTCCAAGACAACGGGCTCCTGCGGAAAATTTCCGGCACAGTCGCTGTAGTCGGGCAGTACGGAAAGCGCGTAGATCCTACCCGGCTGCAATTCTGCGTCCAGTGCATAGGTTCGTTCATCCATTTGCCGAAGCGAAACGGCTCGTCCATCGAGTAAGAAAAGGTCGTTAACCATGGGAATAACTTGCTCATCGAAGTCGATAATGGCGCCACTATCCGAAACGTCCACTACGGAGGGTTGGGGCGGCAGGCTGTCCACCCGCGTCCCCGCCACGCTGTTGGGTAGGCCGGGGGTACCGCCGCTGGGATCGAGGCTGGCCCGCCAGTTTCCCGCGCAGTCAAGCTCCCCGTTTCCGGTAAATTCCAGTGCGTATCCGCCCCCATCCCGCCGATCGTCGTGGTACCATTCTGTTGAGTAATGAACCTCCGTAACTAGCTCTCCATCAACAAATAAACTGACCTGATCGGAAGTATTGGTTAGTCCCGGCAACTGAGTGGTAAGGACCAGCACATCTGCGCGTACGAATTGTTCGGCAGCGGCGGACTTGACCAGTACGGCATATGCTCCTACCGGCAGTTGGCCTTCCAGGGTATCCAGCGCGGCCGGGGCTCCTCCGCTGGCAATGGAGATGGAAGGCAGCGGGATCGGGAAATCGGTGGCGTTAAAAATCTCCACGTACTCCGCATCGGGCAATCCCACGACGGGCGTCGGATCGACCATCATTTCGGTGACGATCAATCGCTGAGCACCGGCACCGGCAACCCAGATCAGGCACAGCAAAATGGCAGGGAACAACCTCTTCACCCGGTAAAAGTAGGGCCTTTGGCGGGGACGCAGGTGCCGGGGAAGCCCCTTAAAGCCAGCATGGCCGCAATGAAAGCAGTAGGTCTTTTAAAATCATAAAAATTTCCCTACCTTTGCGGGCTAAAATAAAAAAGCAATGCAAAAGGAACTGCATCCAGAGACCTACCGCAAGGTGATCTTCCGTGACATCAACGCTAACGTGAGCTGGCTGGGCAAGTCCTGCGCCAAGACCCGCGATACCGAGACCTTCGAGGACGGTAACGAATACCCCCTAATCAAGCTGGAGATCTCCAGTGAGAGCCATCCCTTCTTCACCGGCAAGATGCAATTTGTCGACACCGCCGGTCGGATCGACAAGTTCAACAAGAAATTCGGCAAGAGCCGCTTCGCCAAGAAGACTGCCGAAGGCGAGGAAACTTCCACGGAAGAAGCCAAAGCGGAGGAGGTCAAAGCCGAAGAGGCCTAGGATTCTCGGCCTTAGCTATAAAATTAAGCCCCGTCGGACTGTTTGGTCCTTCGGGGCTTTTTTTGTTCGGTATCGCTACAGGTGAATCACCTCATCGTAAGCCGCGGCAGCGGCTTCCATGATGGCTTCACTCATCGTGGGGTGCGGGTGGACGGTCTTGATGACTTCGTGGCCCGTGGTCTCCAATTTGCGGCAGGCAACTACCTCGGCGATCATTTCCGTGACGTTGGCGCCGATCATGTGAGCGCCGAGCCACTCGCCGTACTTGGCGTCGAAGATGACCTTCACGAATCCTTCCTTAGCCCCGGCGGCGCTGGCCTTTCCGGAAGCGGAGAACGGAAATTTGCCCACCTTGATCTCGTAGCCGGCCTCCCGGGCAGCTTCCTCGGTGTAGCCGACGCTGGCCACCTCGGGGGAACAGTAGGTGCAGCCGGGAAGGTTGCCGTAGTCGAGCGGGGCGGGCTTCATGCCGGCGATGCCCTCCACGCAAATGATGCCTTCGGCGCTGGCGACGTGGGCCAGGGCGGGTCCGGGAACCACATCGCCAATGGCGTAGATGCCGGGTACATTCGTGCGGTACAACTTATCGACGTGGATGATGCCGCGATCGGTCTTGACGCCCAGCTCTTCCAGGCCGATGTTTTCGGTATTGGGCGTGATGCCGGCCGCGGAAAGCACGACATCGCACTCAATGACTTCCTCCTTGCCCGTCTTCCGGTTTTTGGTAGTGACTTTGAGTACGTCGCCGCTCTTGTCGACCGTTTCGACGCTCGTATTGGCCAGGGTCTTGATGCCCTTCTTCTTGTAGATCTTGGTCAGCTCCTTGGAGATCTCGGCGTCTTCGCGGGGTACGAGTCCTTGCTCCATGTACTCGACGATGGTGACTTCCGTACCGATGCTGTTGTAGAAATAGGCGAACTCCACCCCGATGGCCCCGGCTCCGACCACGACCATGCGCTTGGGCTGGGTAGGCAGCGTCATGGCTTCCCGGTAACCGATGATCTTCTTGCCGTCGATCTCCAGGTTAGGCAGCTGGCGCGCGCGGGTGCCAACGGCGACGATGATGTTCTCCGCGTCGTAGGTAGTGGCCTTGCCGTCGGCGTCGGTCACTTCCACCTTCTTGCCGCGGATGAGCTTGCCGGTCCCGTTCAGGACCTCGATCTTGTTCTTGCGGAAGAGGAAGTTGATGCCCTTGCTCATCCCGTCGGCTACTCCGCGGCTGCGGCTGATCATCTTGTCGAAGTCCGCCTTCGGCTCGGCCACCTCGATGCCGTAGTCGGCGGCGTGGTTGATGTACTCGAATACCTGGGCGCTCTTCAGCAGGGCCTTGGTGGGAATGCAGCCCCAGTTGAGGCAAACGCCCCCGAGGCTTTCCCGTTCGACGACGGCGACTTTCATGCCCAGTTGGGCGGCTCTGATTGCGGCGACGTATCCGCCGGGTCCACTTCCGACAACGATGAGATCGTAGGCCATATGTAGGGGGTAGTTAATTGGTTGAGGCCGTTTAACAACGAGCCGATGATTTGGGTTGGGCGGCGAAGGTAAGGCAGGGACACAAGACCGTCCGGCAAGCCGGACTGAGCGACCGCTCCGCGGAAGACCGCTATCGCGGGGGACCGCCGCCGCGGGTCCTACGTCCAAAATACTTTAGGCGCTTGTGAACGTCGCGGCAACAAATCCTTTCTATGCCTTTAGTCCAATGACAAACCCATCTATGCAGAACCGCACCGTAATCGACCACGTCCACCCTCAGATCAACAACGGTAGATTCCCCATAAAGCGCGTGGTGGGGGAATCCGTCGACATCTCCGCCAAGATTTTCGGCGACAGCCACGACTACCTCCGGGCCCTGGTTGAATATCGGAAGGCCGGTGCCGAAGCGTGGGAGGCGACCGAGATGCAGGAGCTGCCCAACGATTCCTGGAAGGCTTCCTTCCCCGTCCACGAACAGGGCTACTACGACTATCGGCTGGTCGCGTGGGTGGATCACCTGAAGACCTGGTACAAGGGCTTCCTGAAAAAGCAGGCCGACGGACAGGAAATGGGCATCGAACTACAGATCGGCGCAAATTTGCTCAGTGAGAAAGCGAACGGGCTGGATGGGGAGGCTCACCACGAGGTGACCCGCGCGATCCAGGAACTCGGTGCCGACACGTCCAAGGCAACCGATTACGTCCTGAGCCCCTACTTCAAAGACCTGCTCCAGCGGTATCCGTTGCGTAAACTCGACACGGTCTACGACCTTGGACTAAAGGTAAAAGTAGGTCGCCGCAAGGAGCGCTTCAGTAGCTGGTACGAACTCTTCCCCCGCTCGACCTCCCCGGACATCGACCGGAGCGGGACATTCAAGGACGTGGAGGCCTTACTGCCCCGGATTCAGGAGCTCGGCTTCGACGTGCTCTACATGCCGCCCGTCCACCCCATCGGCTACCGCAACCGCAAGGGCCGAAACAACGCCACTACCGCGCTGGAAGGCGAGCCGGGCAGCCCCTGGGCAATCGGGTCGAAGGAAGGGGGACATAAAAGCATCCTCCCGGAACTGGGTACGATCGACGACTATAAGCAGCTGTTGCACAAGTGCAAGGACTACGGAATGGAAGTAGCACTGGACCTTGCGTTCCAGTGCGCTCCGGACCATCCCTACATCGAGGAGCACCCAGAGTGGTTCATCTGGCGGCCGGACGGATCCATCATGTACGCCGAAAACCCGCCGAAGAAGTACCAGGATATTGTGCCGATCAACTTCGAGACCGACGATTGGAAGGCCCTCTGGAAGGAACTGCTGGACGTCACCCTCTACTGGTGTGAAGCCGGGGTTCGGATTTTCCGGGTGGATAACCCCCATACCAAGCCCTACCGCTTCTGGGAGTACATTATCCGCGAGACCAACGAGCGTTTTCCCGACGTGTTCTTCCTGGCCGAGGCCTTCACCCGACCGGCCATCATGGCGGAACTGGCCAAGCGCGGCTTTCAGCAAAGCTACACCTACTTCACCTGGCGAAACACCGCCGCGGAGATGCGGGAATACGTCGAAGAACTCACTACTACCGAACTCAGGGAGTACATGCAGCCCAATTTCTGGCCCAACACCCCCGACATTCTGGCCTACGAAATGATGGGTGCCAACGAAAATCAGTTCGTCAAACGCCTGATACTGGCCGCCACCCTCACCAGCAGTTACGGCCTGTACGGCCCCAGCTACGAGATCAAGGAAAACCGCGGAAGCACCTCAGGTAAGGAAGAGTACTACGACAGCGAGAAATACATTGCGCGGCATTACGACTGGACGTACCGCAACCGCATCACCGCCACCTACCGCGTGATCAACCGCATCCGTAAGGAAAACGCGGCGCTGCAGCAGACGAATAACATCGTTTTCGGGGAGACCAACAACGC
Organism: Chitinophagales bacterium; assembly: GCA_038258275.1. Taxonomy (GTDB): domain Bacteria; phylum Bacteroidota; class Bacteroidia; order Chitinophagales; family Saprospiraceae; genus Neolewinella. Next base: position 8,151 of record JBBSPZ010000028.1, read on the forward strand.
CAGTCTACTCAGCTACGTGAAATACTCCGACGACCGCTCCAGCATTATCTGGACCATCGTCAATTTTGATTCCCACCAGCCGCAGGATGGATACTGCTCCGTACCGAAGATGCTGCAGAGCGGAAAGGGCCTGCAGGTCCGCGACCTCCTGACCGGCGAAAGTTACTGGTGGAATAAGGACGCGAACTACATTCGCCTCGACCCCTCATTCTGGCCGGCCCACGTGCTGGAAGTAAGCTTGCAATAAGTTAAGTACATCGGATGTGCCCCGTGGGGCACATCCGATGAATGAGTTATCGCGCGACGTTGCGCACGAACAGGTACTGCGTGCTTCCCCCGGTGGTGCTGGCATTGCCTTCGCTGGGAAGAACCATGGCTTCGACGTACGTCCAGCCATTCGCAATGAGGTAGTTTACCGCGTGCATTACGCTGTTGAACTTGATCCGCTCGCTCGACGAGGGATCGATGACCTCCATCCGGTTGCGGGAGCCGCCGTTGATGCTCTGACCGTAATCGATGAAGATGGTCACCTTGTTGGAAAGGAAACGCTCTTGTGCGATCATCCGGACCATCTGTACCTCGTCGAGGTTATTGATGTTAACGCCGTCGACCACCACCTGGGAGAAGGCTGCGGTGGCCGTTGCGAAAATGAGGGCGAGGGCGAGAAATAGCTTTTTCATGGTATTGCTTGATTTGAATATAAAATGCGTGAGACGCGTGCTCAGATACGACCTTAGGCAAGTATAGGAGTTCCTTAACGAAATAGGGGCGCACGGCCGACGTTTAAGAATCCATGCTGTACCTCCTTCTCCTTCTCGGACTCCTTTCTCCCCCCACCAGTCCAGTGGAATGGCTGCAGGACGCTACCATCCAACTCGGCGACACCTTCCAGGATGAGGCGGTCACCTACGCCTTCCGCTACCGCAACGTAACCGATGCGCCACTCGTCGTTGATAACGTGCGCGTCGGCTGCGGCTGTACCGCCACCGAATGGCAGGAATCCCCCGTGGCCCCCGGAGAGGAAGGCACGATCAACGTCACCTTTGACGCGGCCAGTCTCGGTTTTTACCGGAAGTACGTCAAGGTGTACTTCCGGGACCACCAAGGCGGACACAAGCTGTGGCTGGAGGGATTCGTCGAGTCCCCTCAGTGAACGCGGCCCAAAAGTGTACCTTCGCCGCATAAATTCGCTTACCTATGACTTGGTTGACCTGGGTCCTCCTGCTGGGATACATCGGCCTTAGCCTATCCCTGTATCGTCTTTTTCCCCGCGCCGGCCGCGAGGCAAAACTCGCGCTCATCCCCGGCTACAACATGTGGGTGGTGGCGGAACTGGTCGGCCGCAAGGGCAGTTATAGCCTCCTCTTGCTCATCCCCTGGTTCAATATGATCTGGTTTGCCGGTCTGATGGTCGACCTGGCCCGTTCCTTCAACCGCTTCAATTTCTTCGAGCACGTGCTGGCCGTGGTCGCCAGCTGGGGCTACTTCGGCTGGCTGGGAACTACCGAGCCCGTTTACCGGGGGCCCATCCTCGTCGAAGAGCGGGAATGGCAATCCCGGCTGGCCGTCGCGGAGAAAACCAAGGACCAGCGCGAGATTCGCAAGCTCCGCAACCAGGAACCCTTTGCCAAGCCGGTACTGCGCGACTGGACCGAGGCCGCCCTCTTCGCCATCTTCGCCGCCGCCCTCATCCGGCTGCTCCTCATCGAAAGCTACATCATCCCGACCCCCTCGATGGAAGGCAACCTCAACGTCGGCGACTTCCTCTTCGTTTCCAAGATCAACTACGGACTTCGCCTCCCCGAGACGGTCCTGATGCTTCCCCTCGTGCACAACCGGGCACCCGTCGTCGGGGGGGAAAGCTACGTCGACGGGGCCGGCCTGCCCTATCGCCGCCTCCCCGCCCTGGAGAAGATCGACCGCTACGACCCCGTGGTCTTCAACGTGCCTTCCGGCGACAGCGTCTATATCTTTCCCCACCGCGTCTACTCCAGCTCCGACTACCTGGTCGGCAATATCATGCAGGCCGACGCCCGCGCCATCGAATCGGGACGCGTGGAGCTCATCACCCGTCCGGTCGACAAAAAGGAAAACTACGTCAAGCGCGCCGTCGCCCTGCCCGGCGAAACGCTCGAGATCAAAGACCGCAAGCTGTTCATCAACGGCAGCCAGGTACCGGACCCGGAGAATATCCAGTTCCTTTACGACATCACCTTTTCCGGCCCGCCCAACCGGACCAACTGGGCCGACATGGGCATCAGCACCGACGACGTGCAGCAGCGCTCCGGCGAAAGCTTCGTGATGTTCCTCAGCGACCAGCAGCTTGCTTCCCTCCGGGCGGGCGATCCCGGAGGCACCTTCGATTTCTACGACCAGACCGCCCCCAACGGTCAGCGCCTCTATCCCCACAGTGCCAAATACTTCGGCGACTGGACGGTAGACAACTACGGACCCATCACCCTGCCCGCCCGGGGGATGACCGTCAAGCTCGACGAGCGCAACTTTCAGCTCTACTGGCGTCCGATCAAAGTCTATGAGCACCACGACGACTTTGCCATGCGCAACGGCAAGTTCTACCTTGGTGACCGGGAGATCACTGAATACACCTTCCAGCAGGACTACTACTGGATGATGGGCGACAACCGCCACAACTCCGAAGACAGCCGCGTCTGGGGGTTCGTGCCCGAAGATCATATCCTCGGCAAGCCCCTGTTCATCTGGTTCTCCGTGAAGGAAGGCAGCCTCTTCAATGGCGTCAACTGGGACCGCATCTTCCGCTCCGCCACCCGGCAGGGCGACTGATCCTTGGACTCCCAGGATTTTCTCACGGACCGCCTGGCCCTTGTCCACCAGAGTGGAGCCCACCGCGACCTTCCCGGTTTGCGGGAAGGGATTGACTTTTGGTCCAACGATTACCTCGGCTTCTCCCGGCTGCTCCCGACCCCGACCCCGACCCTCTCCACGGCTCCCGGCAGTCGACTCATTTCCGGCGACCACGATACGATCACGGCGCTGGAAGCGGAAATCGCCGCCTTCCACGGTTTCCCCGCGGCTCTCCTGTTCACGAGCGGATATGCGGCCAATACCGGATTACTCAGCTGCCTCGGACGCCGCACCGACACCTTCCTGTACGACGCCCTGATCCACGCCAGCATGCGCGACGGCATCCGGCTCAGCGGGGCGGCGGCGCGCAGGTGCCCACACAATAACGGGGAGCAATGGGCATTGGCGATCGCCCGTAGCCGATCCGACGGGCAGGTATTCTGCCTCACCGAATCCCGCTTCAGCATGGACGGCGACACCGCCCCCCTCACCGAGCTGGCCCAGAGCTGCGCCGAACAGGGGGCCCACCTTATCGTCGACGAAGCCCACTCCATCGGACTCGACGGTCCGAACGGTGCCGGGCTGGTTGCTGCGCTCGGCATTCAGGATCGGGTCTTCGCCACCGTGGTTACCTACGGCAAGGCCCCGGGATTTCACGGGGCGGCGGTACTGGGCTCCACGGCGCTCCGCGATTACCTCATCAACTTCAGTCGTCCCTTCATCTTCACCACCGCGCCCCGTCCGGCCCAGATCGAAGGCATCCGATCCGTGTACGTACTACTCAGGACACAGCAGCCCACCCAGCGGCGAATCCTAACCCAACTCATCCAGGGCTTTCGGCAACAGGTCGAACAACAGGGCCTGGCAGCCTACAGCCCCAAGGCGGAAGGGCCCATTCAGACCATCCACCTATCCGGCAACGACAAGGTGATGAAACTGGAGGATGATCTCCGTCGGCAGGGCTACCTCGTCAAGGGAATTCGCTCTCCCAGCGTACCGGAAGGAGATGAGCGGCTGCGGATTTGCCTGCATGCCTTCAACTCCCGGGAGGAGGTCCGCGGTCTCCTGGAAGGCCTCTCCCGGCTCCTACATCCCCTCCGCTCATGAGGGCCACCATTGCAGGAACGGGTGCGGTATGCGCGGCGGGCAGCACCGCTACGGCATGCTGGGACACCTATCGCAGCGGTAAAAAGACCTGGGTCCGGGATGCCTCTACCGGGCTGCCCGTCTATGCCGTTTCGGACCTCCCCGTGGTAGTGGAAATCGATCGCTTTCAGGCAGAACGCGGGGTGGACCGCACTACCCTGCTGGCCCTCCACGCCGCACGGCAGGCAGTGACGGCGGCCGGGTGGACCCCGGAAACCGGGTTCTCTATCCTGGTCGGTTGCTCCCGCGGCCCTACCCTCGCGTGGGAGTCTGCCTACCGCAGCTTCGCGGCTGAAGGAGTACCCCCCCTCCGGACCTCACCGGATACCACCCTAGGATCCATCGGCTTCGCGCTGGCGGATTTTTTCGACGTCCAATCGCTGGCCTCCAGCCTGAGTGTCACCTGCTCTTCCGGTTTCCATGCACTCCTGCACGGGCTTGCGCTGCTGCAGTCGGGCATGGCGGATCGCGTACTGGTAGGCGGCACGGAGGCTTCGTTATCCGAATTTACCCTCCGGCAAATGGAAATCCTGCGGGTGTACGCAACTCCGGATTCCGGAGAGCCCTATGCCTGTCGGCCATTCTCTACCCCGCCCTCCGGCATGGTTATCGGCGAAGGGGCGGCATTTTTAGCGCTGGAACGGGACCCGAGACCGGGGAAGCCCCGCATTACCGGACTGGGCTTCGGCCGGGAGGGGGGGCAGGGGGCCACCGGGATCAGCCGGGACGGTACGGCGCTGCAGGCGACCATGCGCGCCGCACTGGCGACCACTCCGGCCCCCAACCTAATCGTGGCCCACGCGCCCGGTACCCGACGCGGGGACGCGGCGGAGCGTGCTGCTCTGGGTATAGTTTTTCCCGGCCTCCCGCCTCCCGTTACCTCCCTGAAGTGGGCGACCGGTCATACCTTCGGCGCCAGTGGTCCACTGGCGCTCGTGGCCGCCATCGAGATGATGGATCACGGGGAATCCCTCGGACTCCCCTACCACCGGTCCCAAAACAAAATTGCCCCCGAAACCGTGCTGGTAAACGCAACCGGTTTCGGGGGCAATGCCGTCAGTGTGGTGGTGCAGGGGCCGGTGTAGGCTCAGGTAGCGTCGCCCTTTACCACCAGAACTCCGCGCATCACGATATAATGGCCGGGAACGGTACAGATGTATTCGTAGGTTCCGGGTTTGGTCGGCGCGGTGAAGTAGATGGTGTCTTCGGTTTCGGGCGGGACTAACTTCGTGTGGACGAGTACCTCCGGCATGTCGGGGATGTATCCGATGGCGGGTCCCTGCAGGCCGAGGTCAGCCGCAGCCAGTCCGACCTTGTTGCCCATTTTCCCGCTGGTGAGGACAAAGTTGTGTTCCATGTCGTCCGGGTTCTGGAAGGTGAACTTCACCTTGGCACCGGGAGTCGTAGTCAGGTAGACCTGCTTGTACTTCATTCCGAGGGCGGATTCCAGCACGATTTCCGCATCGTACTTTCCGTTCCAGGCTGCGGGCATCTCGGTAGGGCGTTTGGCATCTCCGGCATTCTCGGCTACGGCATCGGTCGTCGCGGCATTGCCGCCCCCCCCGCCCGGGATGGCATTCAGGGTATAGTAGCCGAAGTCGTGCAGGAGATCATCCTTATCCGTGCTGCGCAGGCCGTTCACCTTGATCTCATAGATGTATCCCGGCCGAAATCCCTCCAACGTCAGCCGCACCGTCTTTCCGTCGGGCTGTAAGTCGGCGGAAGTGATCGGGTTGGATTGGATTTCCACGACCGGGCTACCGTAGTTGTGGTGATACAGGTAGGTGAAGTTCTGTATGGCGAAGGCCGATGGCTTGACGTTGGCTGCGGCGACCGGTTTGGTGAACTCGACCTCAAAACCGTCGGACGTGGCCCTTACGGCATACATCTCAAACGGTGTCTTGCCGGTCCACTTCAGCCGCTCGAGGGCAAATTCTTCACCGCCGGTGGCGGCCCACCCGCGGGCGGTCTGTCCGGCGTAGAGTGCGTTGTCAGCACCGTAATTGAGGCGCAACAGGCCAGAGGAAAACCCCTCGCGGAAGGGAAAGACCGCCCCCTGGTATTCGCCGTCGACCTTCTCCAGGGCTACCCGCATAATTTTGCTCTGCCCCTGATCGCTCACGAAGAGTTGTCCGGCGAACGGACCGAAGGCGCCCTCCGTACGGTCGTTGATGATGGCCGCGGTCGAGATGCCCAGGATGCCGTGGGGGAACCAGACGGCCGGCAGCTTAAGGCCCGTGAGCTCCTTACGGGCGTTGTACATCGTCTTGAAGTCATCGTTGAGGTCGGCTTCGCGCAGCTTTACTTCCGAGCCCTTGCGGTCGGCCCAGCGCAGGCTGGCGGGGTGGCCGGCAAAGTCGCCCTTCTCCAGGTGAGTGATCCGGCCGGAACCGATCCAGTCGCCCTGGTTCTCGGCCACGAATACGTCCCCTTCGGCATTCGTGCCAAACCCGGCGGGACTCCGCATGCCTGCCGCGTAGGGAATCAGTTCCTTCCTGGTCGGGTCGAACTGCATCATCCAGCCCCGCCAGGGTACCCGGCTGACACCTCTGCCTTCCCAACCTACGTTCATGGTGGTCAGCATGGTGCCGTCCGGACGGAAAAGCGGGCCGTAATGGTACTCGTGGTAATTGCCGGTCAGGGGAATCTCGTAGACCGTCTCGAAGACATCGGCCTTGCCGTCCTGGTTTTTGTCGGTGAGCTTGGATACCTCTCCGCGCTGGGCGATGTAGATCGCACCGTCGTGGGCCGTAAGCCCCAGGGGCTCGTGCAGGCCGCGGGCAAAGAGGGAGTAGGAGGGGGAACCACTAGGATCGGTAATCATCCATACCTCACCCCGGCGGGTGCAGACCGCCAGGTCGCCATTGGGCAGGAAATCCATGCCGCCGACTTCCAGTTTGATCTCTTCCGGAATGTTGACTTTCTCGAGTTGGTAATAATCGGCCTCATCCTGGGCACCTAAACCACAGGTGAACAGCAGGGTAAACAGGGAAAGCAGCAGGCGCATGATCGGGAATTGGAAAAGCTAGAGGAAATTAAACGGGCGCGGTCAGGTAACTCGGTCAGAAGTCAATGTGGTAGGTCACGTGCTCCCCGGGCGGGATTTCGGCGACCAACCGGGCACTACCCGCAGACTGCAATAATCGAAGCCCACCAGCCGCCAGGTCCGTGATCTGGACGGTGGCCCCGGGGCCCTGCAATTCGAAGGTGCCGGGCGCGGTCTCCCGGATGCTCCGGGCGGCGATGACCTGAGTAAGTAACGTTTCCCCGCCGGACAGGTTGGTGAGCGTACGGGATAGTCCGTCGTTCTCGGGTACGATGCGGTCCGAGATTTCTTCGCCGTCCAGGGCATAGAAGAAGGTGGGCCGCCCCGCATCGTCGAGTTCGTGCCTGAGGTGGTGGAGTGCGGCGAGGCTGTCGGGCCACTGGTCGCTTTCTGTGGACCACTGCGGGCGACCATCGAAGGCGATCACGTTGCCCAGGGCCCGCGCGACCTGGGGTTCCCCCCGGTTGACCCACATATCGCCTACATCGAGGAATTTACCCCGCCATGCCTGCAGCAGGCTGCCGTTGTGGAGGTCGTAGCTGTAGTGGGGCCCCCGGGCCTCTCCGACGCTGACCACGTGAGTACGCTTGTCGGTATAATCATAGACTTTAGCGGGCGGGAAATTCATGAAACTGCGCAGCAGGTAGGGCCGGTCGTCGGTTTCGATCTCCATGACCTTTGGTGTCGTGGGCGTAGCAATGGCCTGCCCCTCCGGCATGTCGTTGAGGCTTTTAACCGTGCCGTCTTCGCCCAGGTACTTCACGTCGAGGCGGTTCCAGGTACCAAACTGGTAGTAGTCGAGGCGCAGCTGGTGGTCCCCCTCGCTCAGCCTGATCGTGCCCTCCCCCTCCAGGCCATCCGTACGCCCCCCCAGGTCAACCACCAACTGGTCGTCGATATACAGCCGGGTAGAAGAAGGGGTCCAGAGGCGGAAGGTGTATTCCTTAGCCTTGGGAATGTGCAGTTCACTGTCGAAGCGCACCGCGTAGCCGCTGCCCTTTTCATGAATGCCCCCGAGGTCGAAGCGGGAAATGTACCCTTCCTTCACCGGCGTGAGGGTACCGTAGTTCGTCACGTCTTCGGGGTCTCCCTCAATTTCGTAGTAGGCATAGTGGATAAGGGGCAGGCTGAGGTCCACCGAGCCATCGTCGGCCAGGGAAGAACTACGGCCGGCCCGATCGGCCGTACGCAGGTTGGTGACCGACATGCTTCCGCTGTCGAGCTGCAGGACGAGCGGTCCGTCGCCGGTTCCCTCCCCGGTCAGGGGCTGCTGATAATAAAGAAGGTTCCCGTTGAGGTAGGCGGCCAGTAGCAGCGGCGGTGAGTTGTTTCGCGCGGACTGGTAGGTCACTTCCAGATCCTGCCAGATCCCCGGCGTGATGGCCACGGGTCGATTGAGTTCGGTGGTATCGTTGAGCGTCAGGGAGGGCAGCTCCAGAGCGTAGGTGTTGTTGAGGAGCAGCCGGGCCTGCGCGCCTGCTTCCAGCTGAAAGGATAGGGAAAGGGTCAGCGATTGGTGGCTCGGCAAGAGTTCCAGGGTCGCCGGTCCGGTTGCAGTCCAGACTTCCTCCGTTTCGGTCCATCCCGTCGTTTCGCTGTGTACGGACAAGGGGTCGAGTCCGTCGGTGACCACCGCTTCGTTGGTTTCGACGGTCCGAAGGGTCAGAGGGTCAGTGGAACAGGAAGCCAGCCAGAGGGTGGCCAGCAGAAATACGTATTTTGGCATGCCTAAAAGTACCACAACAAAATTGATCGGTGCAAAAGGCGGATTACATTACCTAAAAGTTTGATTATGCACCGACGTACCGCCCTCCAACTCGCCGCCGCCATGGGGCTATCGCCCCTGGCTGGTGCCGCCGCCACCGCTTCTTCCCCTGCACCCGCGCGCGCCGCCGGACAGCCCTTTACCCTGGCTTTTGCTCCCCACTTCGGGATGTTCGAGGCGCTGGCGGGCAAGGATCCGCTCGACCAGATCCGCTGGGCCAGCGATCAGGGCTTTACGGCCTGGGAAGACAACGGAATGCCCGGCCGCAACCCGGCGCTTCAGGCGAAAATAGGCGACCTGCTGGCGGAGCAGAACATGCAAATGGGCGTGTTCGTCGCCAACACCATCAACTGGACGGAGCCCACGCTCACCAACGGGGCCGGGGAGCACCGTGATGCGTTTTTGCAGGACATCACAGCTTCCGTGGAGGTAGCCAAGCGCACCCATGCCCGCTGGGTCACGGTCGTACCGGGCTTCGTGCAGATGCGCCTGGAACCCTACTACCAGATGGCCAATGTTGTGGAGACGCTCAAGCAGGGTGCGGCAATCCTCGAACCCCACGGCATCACGATGGTGCTGGAACCGCTCAATTATCGCGACCACCCTGGCCTCTTCCTGACCAAAGCCGCCCAGGGCTTCGCCATCTGCGAGGCCGTCGGCAGCCCCTCCTGCAAGATCCTCTTCGACATTTACCACCAGCAGATAACGGAAGGCAACCTGATCCCCAACATCGACGCGGCCTGGGACCAGATCGCCTACTTCCAGATCGGAGATAACCCCGGCCGGAAGGAACCGACCACCGGGGAGATCAATTACAGCAGGGTGCTCGGTCACATCCACTCCAAGGGCTTCACCGGCGTGTACGGCATGGAACACGGCAAGAGTCTGGAAGGAGAGGCCGGAGAGGAGGCCGTACTGGAGGCCTACCGCAAGGTAGACGTACCTGCCTGACCATCAATTGACCACCCCCACCGAATACCCCTACCACTTCGTGAAAATCACTACCGTTCTTTTCCTGTTCAGTTTACTGCTACTGGTGAGCTGCTCCGATCGGGAAAATGAACCGCCTACCGTCACCACCCCGGGAAGGGAAGTCTCCAATAAGGTCCCCGACCCCGGCGTGACGACCAATTCCAGTAGCGAGATGACCTTCGTCCTCCAGCGGTATCAGCGCATTGAGGACATGGATAAGCTGGGCATGCTCCGCTGCGACTCCATCGGCTACGCCTGTGCCTTCGACCCGGGTGGCGGCAGCTTCCTCCTGTGTTTCCTCGACGATGAACTCGTCCGGGCGACCCACGCGTATTCGCGGGGCGATAACGGCGGCGGAAGCGAAACGTATTATTTCGACGGTGGCGACGTGTTCCTCGCAGATCTGAGCTCCTCCTCCTGGCAATTCGGTGGGCCGATGCAGAAGGACGAGGAGGGCCATGCCCGGCCCGGCACGGAAGATCAGGTCCACGAGGAACGGCGCTTCTACTACAACGGTAACCTCATCGACCGGAAGTACAAGGATTATAAGATCCAGTCGTGGACGGAGTCTCCGGACCCGGGAAGTCTCCCCGATCAATCCACGGGAATTGGAGTGGACGACGGGATCGGCAGTGAAGTCATCGTGCAGGTAGCCAGGCGCGGCAAGTACGAATGCGAATAGTTACTTCGCCGGATACCAGTTTTCCAGCCTGACCTCGATGTCGGCGTTGCCGTCGTTGATTATCCGCTTAAAGGCATCCACGTCGCTCTTCGTATCGTCCTGGTTGCGGTAATGGTAGGGGTAGACGACGCGGGGCTTAAAGTCAAGTACCGCGCTGGCTGCCTGCTCGATATCCATGGTGTAGGGCAGGTTCATGCACACGAAGGCGACGTCGATATCCTCCAGTTGCCGCATCGCGGGCACTCCCTCGGTGTCGCCGCTGAAGTAGTAGCGTTCGCCGTCAAAGTCCAGGACGTAGCCGTTGAATTCTCCCTCAGGGTGGAAGTTCTCCTTCGGCGGTGGGTTGTAGGCGGGTACGGCCGTTACTTCGATGTCTTCCCAATCCCAGCTTTCGTCGTTGGCCAGCGCGTGGGAGGAAGAAAAGGGGTTATCCGTCAGGGCATCCAGTACGGCCTGGGGCGCAACGAGTACGGAGTTCGAAAGGTCCAGGCCGGCCAGCGTGGCAGTATCCATGTGATCACCGTGGGTGTGGGTGATGAGCACCAGGTCGGGCGCGCCGTAACCGGAATAGCGCTCGGCTCCGTTGTAGGGATCAATGAAAATCGTGCGGTCACCCTGCGTCAGGACCGTCGAGGCATGAAAAACCGGGTGCACGACCACTTCTTCGGTTTGCATGGTATCGCCGTTCATCCCGTCGGTATCCTCCATCGTATCGGCGGTAGCCTCTCCGGAATTCGTGCCATTTCCGCAGGAGGCGATGGCGCAGGTGCAAAGGAACAGGTAGAAGTAATACTTCATCGAATTCAGTGTTGGTTGCTCCTACAACCCACGTTCGGGGCGGTGGTTGCCCCGAACGGCTAAACTTGCGGCATGTCCCGCCGGTTGTCGCTGGAGCTTTCTACCGATGTACCCGCTTCGATACTGTCCCGACAGCAACCGAACCGACCTTCGGAATCGGGCGTGGAGGTACCGGCGTCCGTTCGGTAGGCACCGGACCTGGTAATTGTCTACATGCCCGGCACGATCATCACTGCGTTTTGCATCAGGCGGCTGGGGCCCCGCCAGAACATCCGGAAATGGGGATTATCGATCAGGTAAACGAGTTTCCCCCGGCCAATGGTCCGAACCCCCGCCCAGGTATTCCCGGCCAGCTGGTCGAGGTTGGCCTGGTCGGCGTAGCCCGCGGCCAGGAGCACGGTGGAATCCGCTGCGTATCGTCCCACGCTTTGCAGCCCCGCATCCGGCTTGAGCGCGCTGCTGCCGAATTTGAGGGTGTACACTTCCGGCTTCAGTCCGAAGGCCAGGGGGTGGGTCACGTCCAGTGTCGCGTTCAGGGCCGTGCCGGGGATGTTCTTCTTCCCGTAGAAATCGGTGCGCTCGGCGTAGGTGAGGTTCGCCGCAGCTTTGGAGGTATCCCGGCCCGGGCGGGTAACTTGCTGGCCGGTGAATTCATTCTCCCCGGTGAAAAATTCCGCGGTGCTGCCGACCGTGACGAGGGTACCGCCGGCCTCGATCCACTCCTGGAGGACCTTCCGCTCCTCCTTGCCAAAGACTTGCTCGAGCCCGTCCGCATCCGGCAGGATGAGCACATCGTAGTCGTTGAGGTCGGCGTATCCGTACCGGCTGCCGAACTTCGGCACCGCGGTCTGCCGCAGTACGGAGGTACGAATGCGGGTAACGGGCAGCTGGGTTTCCCAGTCGAATAAAAAGTAGATCTGGCCGCTGGTGTAGGTATCGAAGGGCTCGTCGACCAGTAGGGCCACTTTGGGCTCCTTCACCGGAAAATTACGGGTGCTGGCCAGGTCATTGCCGTCACGCATGCGCCCGGTCGTGAAGCGGTGAACGCGAAGGCCCCGGTCGTCGGCCAGCCCCTGCATCACGCTCTCCAGGGCTGCTTCATTCTCCAGGTTCCGGCCGCGCAGGACGATGAGGCTCCCGGCGGAAAAGGCGGCCCCGTCGTCCGCAGTGAAGGGCTCGAGCGCAGCCCTTACCCGCAGTCCCGCCTTCCACAATTCCGCCAGGGCCCGGGGGGCCTGGCGTTGGTGCCAGTCGATGACGTAGGCGTAGGTCGCTCCGTCCGGCGGGCCGAGTACGGCACCTGCGGCGGGGATCGCGGTAATGGGCTCCGTGTCCACGGTGACCGGAGCGGAAAAGCGGTAAGCTTCGAGGTTATAGGCCAGGGGGGCGGACCAGGTAGACATGTCATACATCACGCTGTCTTCGATCTCCAGGTCGTTGGTCATGATGCTGTTGAGAAACAAGTGCCGCGACTGCTCGGTCGCAATGATGAGGCTGCCGGCGGGATGGGTACGGATGGCTACCTGGCCGTCTCGGTATCCGGTCCCTTGCATCTCCAGTGATGCTACCGTGCGTTCTACTTCCACGCCGTTGCGCAGCAGCATTTCCAGGAAATCGGTTACGTAGTCGCTCCCGTCGTCCTCCACTAGATAGCCGGTGGTCCCCTGTTTGCTGGTGAGTGGGTCCCAGGCTTCCAGGCTATAGCGTAGGAGGGCCTCCCGGTTGGCGGCGGCGGTCTTCACCTGGGCGATGCTGGTGGTGTAATGGTCCCAGATGCGCTGGCGGAGCGTAAGGACAAAGCCGTCTTCGGTTTCCACGGCGCGCCCCCCGGCGATTCCGCCCTGCTCGACGAGCATGCCGATGGCCCCCATCACCGAAGGATAGCTGCTGCCGTAGCCCGGATAGAAGAAATCGAAGCGGTCGCGGGTAAAGTAGCTGATGCCCTGCCGGTCAAACTGTCGGATATTTGCCCGGCCGAAGGTATCGGCCCAGGTCTCGTAGGCATCGGGCAGGAGCAGGTTGCGGGGAGTAGTGCCCGGCACCGTGAAGTAATTCGCGTCGTAGCCCTGTTCGTGGTAGTCGGTGTGCACGTTTGGCATCCACCGCTGGTAGGCGCGGGCGAGGCCCCGGCTTTCCGGATGGACGCCCCAGATCCAGTCGCGGTTGAGGTCGAACCAGTAGTGATTCGTGCGGCCGTTGGGCCAGGGAGCGTAGTGTTCCAGGTCGCGGGGCTCCGCCCCACCGGTGGCCCGGGCCATGCCATTGTACCAGTAGACGTAGCGGTCGCGGCCGTCGGGATTGATGCATACAAAGAGGATGACTATGCTACTATCCAGGGCATCAATGGTTTCCGCATCCTCACTGGTAGCGAGTTCGTAAGCGACCTGCATGGCGGCCTCCGTGCTGCTAGCCTCGTTGCCGTGAATGTTGTAACTATAGGAATTGATCACGGGTTGGTCCTCCAACAGGCTTTCCACCTGCGGCCCCGCCTCACGAAAGCCGTCGGCGAGCCGGAGCTGGGTTTGGCGGATGGTCTCGAGGCGGACCATGTTCCGCTCGCTGGTGACCGTAAGCTGGATCAGCGGGCGGCCCTCGTAGGTGCTGCCGTACCGCTCAATTTTGATGCGGGGACTACACTCCGCCAGGTAATCGAAATACTCCACCGACCGCGCGTACTCCGTGAACCGCTCGCCCGGACGGTAGCCCAGAAACTGCCGGGGGGAAAGGACCGCGGAAGACTCCAGGTTTTCCGGGAAATCAAAGCGCTCAACTACCGCTTGCTGCGCAGATAAATCACAAAAAGGTAAAAGTAGAATCAGGAAAAGGTAATAGCGCATCAGCGGGGGGCGTTGGTTTGGCGTAAAGTAAAGGTTTAACGGCATGTGGTCAGTATGGGGTGATTGACCGTATCCCGGATTTCACCTAAATCCCTCAGTACCTACCGGTAGCGTCCATTTACCTACCGTTCCCTTAATGCAGCTTGTTATACCGCCGAAAGGGTGCAATTTTAAAGGGAACACGATTGCTATATGCTTGTCTCTCCGCATTAAATTGGTTTTCAGCGTCTCTCTACGAATGAACTTGTTGTTTAAAAGTTACTTGCAGTTTTAAGTTGCTTGTATTTCCGTCCGGCCGGGTTGTGTTTTTCGGACGGATAATACGGTGGCATACGATTGTATAGCAACGCTAGAGATCACTGATACCTACCACACTCTACACACGTCAAGCATGTTTAAGTACACATTCGTTCCGATGCTCCTGCTATGGGCATCGGTAGCCTTTTCCCAGGGCCGCTGCCAACGCGGCAATTGTTTTGAGGGGGAAGGAATTTTGAGGTTTGCCGACGGCGCCCTCTATTCCGGAAACTTCCGATCGGGAAAGTTCGAGGGCAAGGGCACGCTTACTTACCCCGACGGCTCCACCTACACCGGCAACTTCCGCAATCAACTGCAAAACGGCAGCGGGCAACTGACCGACGGCACCGGCAATGCGTACAGGGGCCAGTGGCAGGACGGCAAACGCCACGGGAAGGGCTCCGTCACCTACATCGACGGCAGCACCATCACCGGCACCTGGTTCGACGATAAACTCGAAGGCGAAGTGGCCTTTGAATTCGCCAATGAAGACTACTACGTGGGTCATTTGTCGCAGGACCTCATGAGTGGGCTCGGCACCATGCAGTACGCCAACGGCGACACCTACACCGGCCACTGGGCCGCCAATCTGCGCAGCGGGACGGGAAAAATGACCTTCGCCAACGGCGCGGAAATGAGCGGCACCTGGGCCGGCGGAGAATTGCAGACCGATTGGTCGACCCTGGGCTTCGTCGGTAGTACCGGCGACCTGGTTTCCTGCAATGAGGGCTGTCCCGACGGCCAGAGCCGGTTTACCTACTCCGACGGAACGGTATTTTACGGGGAGACCCACGACGGGCGCCCCGAAGGCCGCGGCACCGTCGTCTTCCCCGGAGGCAACACCTACTACGGCACGTTCACGAATCACCGCCCCAACGGTCTCGGGGTCATGTACTACGCCAACGGACAAGTAGAGGGCGGCATCTGGGACGAGGGAACCCTCTACCGCCGTCTCTACCACACGGTGGTCGCTCCTTCCGAGGTCGCGCAGGCGAAGTTCGATCCGGAGGTAAAGGTCTGGGCCGTGGTCGTGGGCTGTGCCTTCTACCAGCACATGAAGACACTCCGGTACACCGACGACGATGCTTACCAGTTCTATGCCTTTCTCAAGAGCATCGAAGGCGGTGCTCTGAGCGATGATCAGGTGAAGGTCCTCATCGATGAAGACGCCACCCACGACAACATCCTGTCCGCGATGCGCGACACGTATCGTCAGGCCGACGAGAACGACGTCATCCTGTTCTACTTCAGCGGCCATGGCCTGCCGGGTTCCTTTCTGCCGGTCGACTACGACGGGCAGTTCAACGCGCTGCGGCACGAAGACGTACAGGACGCCCTCCTCAGCAGCCGCTCCCGGCACAAGCTCGTCATTGCCGACGCCTGCCACAGCGGCAGCCTGGTGGCGCGCAGCGGAGGCGACAGCGATGCTTCCCTTGCCTCCTACTACTCCGCCCTGACCAACGCCCAGGCCTCCACGGCCCTCATGATGTCGAGCCGCGGGGAAGAGATCAGCATGGAAGACGGTGGCCTGCGCTCCGGAGTGTTCAGCCACTACCTGATTCGGGGCATGAAGGGGGAGGCGGATGCCAACCACGATATGATGGTCTCCATTCAGGAGCTCTTTGAGTACGTCCACCGGGAAGTCCGGGGCTACACCGGAAACATCCAAACCCCTACCCTGACCGGCACCTACGACGGCCTGATGCCCATCTCGGTCCTGCGGGCACGTTAGAAAAATTTGCTACTCCTGCTCGCGTCGGTAAACGTAATACTCGACGGCCCGGGGACTGAAACTGACGCTCTTTGCCGAGCTGGGCACCCGCGTTAGGGTGAGGGGAAGGGTATTGTGGTCCTCGGAGGTCTGTAGTTCCTCTACGTCGGCCTCGACCCGGAAATCGCTTTCCGTAAAATTCCCGAACTCACTTTGGGGGATGGTGACCGTGACCAACACGGTATTGGGGAAGACCCGGGAAGAATCCGAAGCCGGCGCATTCCGCAGCCGCACCGGTACCTCGACCCGTTGTTCGATAAACGCTTCCACGTCAATGCCTACCCGCACCGCGTCGTAATTCAGGCTGAGGCCCTCGGTAGGCGGTTGCAGGGCCGCGGTAATCTCGGTATTGCCTTCGAGGTTATCCAGGCGGGTAGCTTCCGTCGGCCAGCTTTCGACCTGTTTTAATTCTTCCGCGGTACCGCTGACCGTGACGCTGTCGGGAATGATCCGGACCCCGCCGGCGGCAAAATATCCGGGGCGAAATCCGGTAGCCACGTTGGAAACCACGGGGACGCGCTTCCCTTCCCGCTCGGAGGTGACTACCCGCTGGGGCTCAAACCCCAGGTTGTCGATCTCCAGGTCTCCGCTGCTGAGCTCCCGGGAGATCTTCTGCTGCAGCAGTATGGTACTCAGCAGCAGATTGGGCTCTTCCTGGAGCTCGACGGCCACGTTGATCGAGCTGCCGCGCAGGCTTTCCCAGATCAGGTTCCAGCCCCGCCCCCGCAGCTGTACCGATACCGTGCGGGGCGGGTTCCCATCGATGACCCGGTCGGGGCTCACCAGGTATTCGATGTTTACGTCCTTGTTGACCACGTAATCCTGGGAGAGGTTGAGAATAAGCCAGAATACGAAGGCCAGACTGATACAGAACAGGAGCATCTGCCGGTCGGTAGTGGCCATGTTCCGCAGGGGTAGGCTACGCTTCAGCTTTTGGAGGGTAAATTGCATCGGTGAGCTCCTTCGAGATGGCATTTTTGGTGACCTGAATGTAGGTCTTATTGCCTACATTAAGGGAGATGGTGGCATCCTCGACCTTATCGATCGTGCCGAGTATCCCGCTGGCCGTGACGACGCGTTGCCCCTTGGACAGTCCGCTCATAAAGGTTTTTTGCTGTTTGCTGCGCTTCCGTTGGGGAATGATCATCGTAAAGACGAGCACGGCCAGCATGGCGATCATGAAAAAGCCATTGGTGAATAAGCCGCCGCCGGCCTGGAGTAAAGTGTGCATGGTATACGTTTATTCGTTGAGTACGGTACCGTCGACGTAAATGGTGGTCATCGAGGGGTAAGTGTTGGCCGTCAGGGTGACGGGCTTGCGTTGCCTGCCGTATTTGTGGGTAGTGTTGAAGCTTACGCCCACCGTCCCGCTGCCACCGGGGGCGACGGGTTCTTTGGGATAACTGGGTACGGTGCAGCCACAGGTCGAGCGGGCATCCGTGATCAGGAGGGGAACACTCCCGGTATTCGTAAAGGAGAACGCGTGGGTCACTATCGCTCCCGCTTCCACTTCGCCAAAGGGGTACTCCGGCTCCTCAAACTCCATGCGTGCCACCCGGGCGGTATCCGCGGGTGCGGAGCTGGCTACCGGGTTCCGGATCAGGGAGGCGTTTACTCCGGCTTCCTCCGGTACCTCCGCGACTGCGGGTTCGGTATTCTGCCCACACGCGCCGAGCAAGAAAAGGAAGGGAAAGGCAAAGGCTAGTTTCATCGGTGGCTGCTTGGACGGGCAAAGATAAGCCGCGGGGCGGCGTAAATCTTAGAAGCGGCGACCGTAACTTGTCGCCCCCCAGGTATACCAGAAGCGGTTAAAGTAGTTAAGCATGCGCATTTTCCTTATTGGCTTTATGGGATCGGGTAAAAGTTATTGCGGGCGGCAGCTCGCCGAGATGCTGGGAATGCCCTTCGTTGACCTGGACGATTACGTGGTGCAAAAGGCCGGAATGCCGATCAGCGAAATTTTTGCCCAGCACAGCGAATCCTACTTTCGTGAACTGGAACGCGACATCCTAATGAGTTTTTCCGCCCTTCCCTGTTTCGTCATGGCCACGGGCGGAGGTACTCCCTGCTACCACCAGTTGATCGATCACCTCAATGACGTAGGGACCACCGTTTTTCTCGATCCCTCCTCTGAGTTGCTGCTGGCCCGCCTTGAACCCGAAACCGGCCACCGCCCCCTGCTTGCCCGGGCCGTTTCCCTGGAAACCCTGATCCTGGACAAACTCGGCGAGCGACGCGCGTGCTACGAACAGGCGGCGATCCACATCGCCTTCGATGACCCAAGCGTGGATGTCGCGCGTTTAGTCTTCGAAAAGCTCTCTTCTTACTAGCCTGCCCCTGTATGTACCGCCCGCTGCTCTGCCTCTTTTTTGCCCTCCTCCTCCACCCCGGCTACGGCCAGGAATCCGAACCCACCGGCCTGTACTTCGTGGGATTCACCGACAAGGCGGACACCCCCTTTTCCACCGACAGCCCCCTGGAATTCCTCAGCCGGCGCGCCCTCGACCGCCGGCAGAAGGTAGGGGCGGAAATCACGGAAATGGACCTCCCCATTTCGCCCGCCTACGAGCAACAGCTCCTGGACCTCGGAGTCGACATCTGGTTGCGCAGCAAGTGGATGAACGGAGTGGTCATCAAGGCCTCCGGCCAGGAGCTCGCCTCCGTCACTGCCCTCCCCTACGTAGACACCAGCTTCTACGCCGCCCCCGCCCAGTATCCCCGCGCTGCGCGACGCCCCGCCGCCACCGATTTTAACCAGCCCGCCCCGATCGTCGGGAAGGTACCGGTATCGGAGACCTTTTACGGATTCGGCTGGAAAGACCTCCACCGCATGCACGGCGACAGCCTCCACCAACTCGGCTTCCGGGGCGATGGTATCCTGGTCGGGGTTTTCGACGGCGGCTTCCCCGACGTCGCCTATAAAGACTTCCTCGGCTATGACCAGGCGGCCGCCGTACCGGGCAATTACGACCTGGTAGAACAGGACAGCACCGCCCTCGACGGCTCAACTCACGGTGCCACGGTACTGAGCACCATGGCGGCCCATCACCCCTTTTTCTTCATCGGCACGGCACCCGCGGCCCGCTACCTCCTCTTTAAAACGGAAAACAGCCGCGGAGAACACCGCATGGAGGAACTCAACTACGCGATTGCCCTGGAACTGGCAGACAGCATAGGCATCGATTTGATCAACAGTAGCTTGGGCTATACCACCTTCACAGACACTTCCATGGACTATACCTACGAGGACCTGAATGGTAAGACCAGTCCGGCCTCGATCGCCATCGACCGGGCCTTTGCGCGTGGAATGATCGTAGTGACGAGTGCCGGCAACAATGGTGGCGACGACTGGAAGTACATCGGCATCCCCGCCGACGCCGAAAAAGCACTCAGCATCGGGGCGATCGACGACGCTGACGGCCGGGCTTACTTCAGCAGCTTCGGGCCTACCCCCGACGGGCGCATCAAGCCCGACGTCAGCGGACCGGGCGTCATGGTAGCAGCCGTAGCCGCAAACGGCCAGGGCATGACCGGGGCAAACGGGACCAGTCTCAGCGCACCCCTGGTCACCGGCCTGGTCGCCTGCCTGCTGCAGGCGGTACCCACCGCCACCAATCAGGAAATCGTTGACGCGATCCGCGCCACCGCTTCCCAGGCCGGGGCGCCGGACGACGCGCTCGGCTACGGAATTCCCAACTTTGCCGCGGCCTACCGCTACCTCACGGCCGCGGGAAAGTAATTGGTGCGTCCTTTTTTGGTCCGCCGCTTGTAGTACCGGCGGCGCTTGCCTATTTTTGGGAAATGCCACGGCATCAAGAACCGGTGGGTTAAGCCCCGCACACGACTTTTTATTTGGTATCAGTAAGTTGGAACGAGCCCCGGCACCGCAAGGATGACCGGGGTTCTTTACGCCCGTTACCCCCGGTCGAAGCGGATGCGTTGCCCCCGAACAGCGTCGTTGACCTTCCCGCGGCGGTAGGCTACCTGACCGCTCACGATCGTTTCCCTTACCCGCCCCCGGAAGGTTTGTCCCTCCAGCGGTGACCATCCCACCTGGTACAGGATATTGTCCTTGGCGACCGTCCAGCTTTCCTGGGGATCGTAGATCGCCACGTCCGCCCACATCCCCGGATCGAGGTAGCCCCGACGCTCGATCTGGAAACAGATCGCGGGGGCGTGACTCATCTTTTCCACGATTTTTTCCACCGAAATTTTGCCGGCCTGCTCGAGGCGCATCATTAGGTCGAGACCGTGTTGCACCAGGGGCAGTCCGCCCGGCACTTTGAAGTAATCTTTTTGGGCCTTTTCTTCGGCGGTATGGGGGGCATGATCGGTGGCGATGATGTCGAAGCGGTCGTCGAGCAGTGCGGGCAGCAGGGCCGCGCGGTGGTGTTCCGCCTTGATCGCCGGATTGCACTTGATCAGATTGCCGAGCCGGGCGTAATCGTCGGCATTGAAGGTGAGGTGATGGACGCAGACCTCCGCCGTGATGCGCTTTTCGGCCAGGGGGATATCGTTGCGGAAAAGGCCCACCTCGTCGGCCGTACTGATGTGCAGGATGTGCAGGCGGGTGTTGTGGCGCTGGGCCAGGCGGACGGCCAGGCTGCTACTCTTCAGGCAGCCGGCGGCCGAGCGGATGTTGGGATGTTCCGAGACGGGTATATCGGTACCCCATTTTTCCCGGGCCTCGGCCGCGTTTTTGCGGATGGTGGCTTCGTCCTCGCAGTGGGTGGCGATCAGCAGCGGGCTCTGGGCGAAGAGGGCATCGAGGATCTGCTCGTCGTCCACCAGCATATTCCCGGTGCTGCTGCCCATAAAGACCTTCAGGCCACAGACGCGGGCGGGGTCGGTGCGCAGCGCCTCATCCAGGTTATCGTTCGAGGCGCCCATGAAGAAGCTGTAATTGGCCACACTGTTGGCCGCCGCGATCCCGTATTTCTCCTCCAGCAGGAGCTGATTGAGGGCAGCGGGTTTCGTATTCGGCATTTCCATGAAGGTGGTCGTGCCGCCGGCCACTGCTGCCCGCGCCTCCGAACCGATGGTGGCTTTGTGGGTAAGCCCGGGCTCCCGGAAGTGCACCTGGTCGTCGATAATCCCGGGCAGGACGAGGCAACCCTCGGCGTTGATCTCCTCGTCCGCCACGGCAGTGATGGTCCCCCCCACCGCTTCGATGAAGCCGTCGCGGATGAGGAGGTCCCCGATTTCTCTTTTTCCCCGGTTGACGATCGTGCCGCCCTTGATCAGTAGGCTTCCCTTTTGCATGCGCTGCTTGATTTTATGCCAAAGTAAGGTTCCACCCGTCGACTTTAGGATGCCGTTAATACATTCTTGAGATAATTTAAGGAGCCCAACTGCAACCTTTGGAGTAGTACCACCGCCCTTCTTCGTGCGGGGCCGCAGGTGCAACGTTTCTTCAACCAGCAAAGCATTTTACCATGAAAACCACTTTACTGTTCTCCCTCCTCTTTTGCTCCCTCTTCGCTACGGCCCAGGATTTCGCCGCAGTGGAAGTGCGGGAGTACGGTCCCGTGTCGACCACCACCGCACCCGCACCCGCGCCCGCGCCCGCTCCCGGCAACTCCTACCTCAGCCGGCGTCGGGAACGTACCCTCCTTGGCGACCTCGACCTTTCGGGAATATGGGGTGGCCCCACCTACAACTATACTGCTACTGGCAACGACTGGTCACTGGTCCGCGGAGGATTCGGCGGGCTTGAGTTCGGAGAGAATGTTTTCCTCGGATACGGAGGGTGGTCTTCACGCGACCGCTTCACCACCGACGCGGCACCCGTATCGGGTAACCGCGTCGACTACAATTTTCGCCAGGGAGGATTCATCCTGGCCGTGAGCCCGGGCCGGGATAACGTAGTCCATCCCCGCTTCACGGCCATCGTAGGTCCCGGCCGCATCGAGCTCGAAGACGGCCGCAAGGACCGGATGCTCGTCGGCCAGCTCATGGGCGGCGCGGAACTGAACCTCTTTCAGTGGTTTCGCCTGGGCATCGAAGGCGGCTACCGGTTTGCCAGCGGAGTGGATGAATTTCCGGCCGTGACCTCCAAGGACGTCAGCGGCGCCGTCGTGCAGATCGAAGCCCGCTTCGGCTGGAGCTGGTGATCCGGGGAATTCAGGTCAGTAATTTTCCGGGAGCCGGGGTCAACCCGCAAATTTTGCGACCTTTGGCGCCTCATGGAATCGACGCCCAACCCCATCAAGCACATTGCCATTGCCGGAAACATCGGCGCGGGCAAAACTACCCTATGCCGGCAGCTGGGTCATCACTTCGGCTGGGAGGTCCACTACGAGAGCGCGGAGAATAATCCTTACCTCAGCGATTTCTACACCGACATGAAGCGGTGGAGCTTCAACCTGCAGGTATACTTCCTGCACAACCGCTACAAGCAGATCCTCGATATCCAGGAGGGCAGCAAGACGGTCATTCAGGACCGTACCATCTACGAAGACGCCAACATCTTCGCCCCCAACCTCCACGGTATGGGGCTGATGACGGAGCGCGATTTCCAGAACTATACCGAGCTGTTCGATACGATGACGAGCCGCATCAAGCCCCCCGACCTGCTCATTTACCTCCGGGCAGGGATCGGTACCCTGGTGGCCCACATCGAGAGCCGCGGCCGGGATTACGAGGGCAGCATGAGCCTGGATTACCTCAAGCAGCTCAATCGCCGCTACGAAGATTGGATTTCCACCTACCGCGAAGGGAACATCCTCGTGATCAACGTCGACGAGGTCGATTTTGCCAACAAGCAGGAGGACCTCGGAAAGGTCATCAACATGGTCAGCGGCAAGCTCCACGGCCTCTTCAGGGATAGCTGATTGTACCTACTTACAGCATCGGCGAATCGAGGTCGATGTACACCCCTTCGCGCTTTGCGGGGGAGATGCTCTGGAGGTATTCCGAGCTCTGGGCCTTGCTGTTTTCTACGAAGGGCCGAATCTGAAACAACCAGATCTTATCGTCCTGAAAGCCCAGTTCCACGTCGAAGGGTCCCTCGGTATTCACCCCGGGGGCCTTGGGCATGACCTCCTCCACCTCCTTGGCGAGCTGGAAGAGGTCGACCAGGTTGTCCTGGCTCAGCACGCGCCGGTCGAAGGTGGCCGGCATCATCTCGCTGCCCCCGGTGGCGGGCAGCCGGCGGTACATCCGCTCGCGGGCGGGAGCCTGCAGGATAAACCGGCCGTAGCGGTCCAGAAGGTAGGACTCGGCCGCCTGCCCATCTACGGCACCGCCTGCTCCCCGGCTGAAGGCGACGGTGACGTCGTCTTCCTCGCCGCTGGTGACCCCCTTGGTGATCATCACGCCGGAGTAGTCGACGTCCACGCTCGGAATCACGAGGATACTCGGAAATACATTCTCCGGATTCAGCAGGTAGCGCTGCCGCCACTGGTAGCTCCGTTCGGTATATGGGCTGGCCCATACCTCCTTAATGCCGTTGAGGATGGCCGTTTCCCCCACTGCGTTGAAGATGGTCTTGTTCAGGCCGGCCCCCGTAAATTCCGCCAGGTCTTCCATGTTGGTATCCGACCGCAGAAACACCGGAACGGTGCCGAAGCGCCCACCGAGGATTTCCTCAAACCCACTCCGCAACTGGGCGATCAGCTTGCCTTCGATCCGGATATTGGCGATGGCTTCCCGAAGGAAGGCGAGTTGCTCCAGGGTATAGGCTTCGACGTCTTCGGCACTGCGCCCGTCCGTTTCCATTTTAGCGGCGGTGGCGAAGCGGTCGTTTAGGAACTCCCAGTAGGAAATCCCGGCCTCCTGTCCCGCCATTTGTTGGTCCAGGTGCTCCCGGAAGACCCCAAAGGGGATCACGAGGCCTTCGACCACCTTGTCCGGGAAGAGCTCCTTCAGCTGGCCGAGGTTGGCCGCCTTCGGCCCGCAGCGGACGCCGCTGTCCTCGCTGTTGACGTTGCGCAGGTTCAGCACGTCGCGGGTGGAAAGATCGACGCGATCCACCGGGACACGAATGCGTTCCTGGCTGCGTTCGCGCACGGCAAAAAGTTCCCGCTCGGTATCGTTCATCTCGCCGACCGCCTTCATGAGTACCGTGCCTTCGTTGGAGACGGCCAAAAACACTTCTGCGCCGTCGTAGGGCTGAAGTTCTTCAAACTGACGGTCGGTGAGTACTGCGTTGGGGATGCCGAGGTTGCGGGCCAGCAGCTGGACGTGGCTGACCATGTTGCCCTCGCTTACGGTCAGAATTCCGCCGACGGGCTTGAGGTCGGCAGGTGGGCGGCTGAATACGTAAATGTCCTTATTGTTGACCACCACCTCGTCGGGAGCTCCCTCGATCAGGTGCAGCACCCCACGGGCGTACCCGGGGTTGAGCCCGCGCGCCTGTGCCTGAGACTGGATATCCATCAGGGCATTCCCAGATTCGCTGTTGCTGGCCAGCCAGTCCCCGAGCTTTCCGACGGCCTGCCCGAGCGGCAGCAGGACGGAGCCGCGGATCCGGTCGTCGAGGAAGCCCAGTGCTTTGGGCTCAAACTGGGCGTACCGCTCCACGACCGGCCCGTAAGTAGCCCGGTTAGTGGCCGTCCCCCACTCCACGAAGCGGCGGGCGTTATCCAGGTAATCGGTCATCATGTGCGGCCAGATGTACTGGTAGTTGGGGTCCGCCAGGTTCGGACCACCGGTTTCGTACTCCCACAATTCGATAAAGCCCGCTCCGGTAGCGGCTTCGCCGAGGTAGCAGATCTTTTCCATTTGCTCCCGGGCCGTTTCTGGCAGCCAGTTCCCGGCGGAACGGAAAATGAGGTCGCTCAACTCATTATTGATGTCGATCAGCCGCAGGCGGTCGGCGGGTCGGCGGCCGGGGGCGAGCAGCTCGCGGCGAATTTCCACGCTTAACTCGGCGGCGGCCGTCAGGCGGTCCACTTCATTGTCCACGCCGTCCACTCGCGCCTGTTGTAGCATAAAGGATTCGATGCTCCCGCGGATCGTGTCTTCGGAGCGGAGACCGGCGGTAAGGTCGGCGATGTTGGTGAGGTCGCTTCCCCCGTAGGCGGCCTCGATATCCGCCACCAGGTCGAGGGCGTTCTGGTAGATGCCGCGGTCCTTCATTTCGGCCGCGTGGGCGTCGGCAAAGGCCCGGACGGCCTCGGCATCTTCGGCACCCGGGCGCCCGTGAATTTTGATGCGCAGGTCCATAAACGCGGCGTAGCGGTCTGCAATCTCCTTACTACGGGCGCGGATGCGCTGGTTGAGGTCGGTGTCTCCCCGGTGGGGAATGTCACGGGCCGCCTGGGTGATCAGGTAATAATCCGTGCGCAGCACATCGTCCTTCGCCAGCAGCCAGGTGAAAAAGCGGCGGCCCCAGTCTTCCTCATCCTCTACCTGGAAGGCCCCCCGGTAGAAGCGGGCCTTTTCCAGTACCCAGCCGTTGTCGACCGCCGTGAGGTAATTATTGAGCTGGTATTGTTTGAGGCGGCTGTGGTCCTCCTCCGGATTCCAGAATTCAGCGAATTTCGTATCGGCCAGGATCTGGCCGAAGTACAGCTTGTTCTCCCGCATCAATTCTCGGATCATCGGCTTATAGTCCGCGTGTTGGTGCGCCTTAGCGTCGTCTGGACAGGGGTCGCGGGCCGCGCGGATACTGCCGTCGGAGCAGAACCAGAAAATGCCTTTGTAGGGGCCACGGGAGTCGTTCCGGAATTCCGTGATCAGTTCTGCAATCCGGTCGTCTGCCAGCTGGGCCAGTATGCGGGAGGAATTCAGGGTAAGGAACAAGACGGCCGCAAGCACCAGGAGGGTGCGGCGGCGGGGGCAATAGGAGAACATGGACAACTACTGATGAATGGAGATGGAGGGCGGGCGTAAAGGTACACTGATGCCTAAACTCGCTGGAATGAAATAAAGTATGAGCATTTTTGTTACTTCACGGCCACCCACGTCGTCGCATGCCTTCCACGCGTCGCTGCACCTGCGCGCCGTCGCCCGTGAACATTGTGTTGCCCCGGAACTTTTTACTCTAAACCAGCTAATCCAAGTGATCGTACTGCGCATTTTAGCCTACACCCTCGGGACGATTGGGGTAGTCGGCACCCTCCTGCCCTTTCTGAAATATGATGATTGGTGGATCCGGGGTTTTGATTATCCCCGTCAGCAACTGGTCGGCGTGTTGGTCGTGGCCGCCCTTTGCTGGGGCTTCTCCCGTCACACCAGCGGTACGCTGAACTGGACCATCGGCCTTATTCTCGCCGTTGCCGCCTGCTACCAGGCTTACCGCATCATTCCCTACACCAGTCTCCACGGCAAAGACGCCCGCGACGCGGAGGTCGTACAAAATGAAGACGGCCACTTGAGCCTGATGATGAGCAACGTGCTGCAGACCAACAAGCGCACCGACTTAGTCATCGGACTGGTACGGGAGGTACAACCCGACGTGCTGCTCACCGTGGAAACCAACGGCTGGTGGGAGGAAAAACTAGTGGAGGGCATCGGGGAAGATTACCCACACCGGGTAGCCGTCCCCCTGGAAAACCTTTACGGCATGCACCTCTGGAGTAAATACGAGCTGATCGATCCCGTGGTCAAGTACCGCATCAAGGACGATATTCCCAGCATCGACACCCAGATCAAGCTGAAGAACGGCCGGACGGTGGACCTCCATTTCCTGCATCCCATGCCCCCCAGCCCGACTGAGGCCTACGCCAGTACCGGGCGCGATGCCGAACTCGCCCTGGTAGGCCTGGAAGTGAAGGAAAAGCCGAACGTCACCACCATCGTTGCCGGCGACATGAACGACGTGGCCTGGTCCCACTCCTCGCGCCTGTTCCAGCGGCTGAGCGGGTTGATCGACCCCCGCCGGGGCCGGGGCATGTTCTCCACCTTCCACGCCGAGTACAAGCTGATGCGGTGGCCGCTTGACCACGTGTTTCACTCCACCGACCTTACCGTACTTGCCCTGGAACGGCTCCCCTTCGTGGGCTCCGACCATTTCCCGGTTTTGATCCGCCTAAGCTATGAGCCCCAGCAGGACAACAATCAGGGGGAAGGACCGAACAGTAAAGATTTGCAGGAAGCCGAAAAAACCATCAACCTCGGCAAAAAGCAGAAGGATAACGCGGTGATCGAGGGAGAAAAATAAATTAGCAAATGAGTGCTACTTATTTGCTCCGTCACTACCTTAGGTATGTTTCGAACTTTTACATTTGTGCCTCCGTATAGCCCCTACTTATGAAAAACGTCGTTTCTCAACGCTTTATCAAGTGCCACGATAAGCTCAAAGCGGAGAAACGCATCCGGTCCAGCCGGGCGTTCGCCATGTCGCTGGACTACCTCCCACAGTCCCTCAGTGAAATTCTCAAGGGCCGGCGCGACGTGACGATCGAATTGCTACGCCAGGCGATCGCAACGTACAAGCTCAATCCCGTCTACCTATTCACCGGCGATGGCCCGATGTTCATGACCGAGGAAAGCAACCAGAACTTCCGGGTACTGACGACCATCACCACCCCCGATGCCGAGGAGCTTATCGTTCACGTGCCCCTGCCCGCCCAGTCGGCCTACGCCGGGGAACTCGGGGACCCCACTTTCGTGGAAAGCCTTCCCACCTACAGTCTACCCGACTATAAATACAAGGTGGGTACCCACCGCAGTTTCGACGTACCGGGCAACAGCATGGAGCCTACCCTCTTCGAGGGCGACAAAGTCGTCTGTGCCTTCCTGGAACCGACCCTGTGGCAGAGTGGGATCAAGGACAACTACGCCTACATCATTGTGACCCGCAGCGATGTCGTGGTAAAGCGCGTGCGCAACCACATCGCCAGCACGAAGGAACTCGAGGTTATTTCCGACAACAGTTTCTACGAAACCTACCGCATCCCCCTATCTGACCTGCGGGAGATCTGGTACGTACGCGCCCGCATCACGCCCTTCCTCCCTTCTCCCCAGAACATTCAGCGCTACGTACACGACGAGATGAGCGAGCTGAAGGCTACGATCGCCCAGCAGGGCAAGCTCATTAATCGGTTGGGAGTATCGGTGGAAAAGGTGCTCAACATCCGGCGTGACTAACGCCACGGGCGATGCCCCCCTTACTTGGCAGCCAGGAGGTAGAGGGCGTATTCACCGGCTCGGATGACCGGAAGTTGGCGAATTGGCTGACGGGCACCGGCATCGGTGCGAATCGCGATTTTTTCGGTGATCCAGGCCCGTTTACGAAAGCTCACTTGCCGCAGGCGGTAATAGGCCGCTCCCGGGTTGGGATAGAAATCGAAGTAGTTGTACTCCGTCCGGTTGCGGGTGGTCCCTTTTCCCGTAACGTGCCCTACCGCCACGAAATGAGCTCCGTCGTCCGACCGCTCGAGCTCAAAGTAATCGTTGTCCGTCTCCCCCTCCGTAGTCCACTCCACCAGGATATGCTGCTTCCCGGATGCCCGCGCAGTGAGTTCGGTCACCCGGACGGGAGGCGTAGCGGCAGCTTCCGAAACTCGGTAGCACGCCAGGGTATTCAACCGGGCCGTCTGGGCCAGGGCGGAACAACTTAGCAGGAACAGCAAAACAATCGGTAGCAGAAAGCGGCTCCACGTCAAAAGACACGGGGCTACTGGTAGTGGACGATTCATGGAGCAAGCGGCTTAGAATGGTGAGCGTACAGCATTCGAACGTCCTCCCCGGCCCACTAGTACCCCCCCCTCCTACCCCATGGGGCCGATCTCGTAGTCCCAGGTGATGTTGACCCCGCCCGCTTTAAGCATCAGCGACACGCTGCATAGTTTTTCCATACTGAGGCGACAGGCACGCTCCACCTTTTTTTCATCCAGCTTCCCGCTGAGGAGGTAGTGGACGTGAATATCCGTGAACACCCGGGGCTCGGTCTCCACCCGCTCCCCGCTGATGGTCACCTGTATATTCTGCAGGTCCTGCCGCTGCTTCCTGAGCAGCAGCACGATGTCGATACTCGAGCAACTGCCCACGGCCGCGAGGACGAGCTGCATCGGACGCATGCCCTTACCCTGTCCGCCGATGTCGGGACTGCCATCAGTGGTCACCGTCAGCCCTTCATCGTTCGTGGATTCGAAGAGAAACGCGTCATCGAGGCGTTGGAGCGTTACCGTCATTTGGAGGAGCGTTTTTGCGCCCACATACGGCGGTTATCGTTCACTTCGACCCAGTAGCCGTCGGGATCCTGGAGGTATACCTGACTTACCCCGTCAGGGCGCTTGTTGGACAAGTTGGCGTCTCCCGTCCACGTTTCAAAGGGGATGGCGGCGTCGCGCAGGTGCTTGACGAAGCCGTCAAAGTCCTCCATCGCGATGCAGAGGTGCACCCCCTTGGTCGTCTTTACCTCCACCGTATCGGTTTCAATGATGTGCAGGGCCATGCCTTCTCCCAGGCTGAACCACACGCGGCGGTCGTTGCCGGTACCGTTGAAGACGGTATCGAGCTGGAACACCTTCATGTAGAAATCAGCACTCCGTTGAAGGTTATCGACGTTGATGGCGTAGTGGTCGAAACTTCCCTTGAAGGGCCCGTTCTCGGAGCCGAAGGGCGCCAACTTCGGGGTGCAGGAAAACATCGAGGCGCCGAAGGCCAAACAGATCAAGACTCGCATGTGACTTCGTTTTAGGGAGGGAAGATACGTTACACGATCAAGGAGGGGTCCATTGAAAGCGTGACCCGCTCCCCCGACTGCAGCGTGTTGCGCAGGCCCGCCGTGCGGGTAAAAAGGTAGTCGAAGAAGAACCGTGCCGTATAGATCTTGGATTCGTAGAAGGCTTGGTCTTCCGGCCCCAGGGTCCGCCCGCCAACGGTAGCCGCCGCATCAAAGCCACGGGCCGCCGCCACCGCCTGCTTTACCCACATCCAGCCGATCACGTGCAGACCGAAGTAGTCCAGAAATACGGTAGCGTCGGCGAGAAAGACCCGGGGATCGGGCTCCCGTCGTGCTACTCCCATGAGGTATTGCAGGACCTCCTGCAGCTCCCGGGCCCCCTGCCCGAGTTTTGCCGCCAGCGGCTGGATCCGCTCGTGGGCCTGGGCCTCCTCAAGGGTCCTGGTGATTTCCTCAGCAAGGAAAGTCACCGCTTTTCCGTTTTCCATCATCACTTTGCGGCCGAGGAGATCCAGCCCATGAATCGTGGTAGTACCCTCGTAAATGGAGTTCACCCGGATATCCCGAAACAGCTGCTCAATGGGGTGGTCGTCGGTGTAGCCCGCTCCTCCCAAGACCTGCATGGCCAGGCTGACGGATTCGTTTCCGTATTCACTCGGAAAGCTCTTGGCGATGGGGGTGAGCAGCTCGAGGAGGAGTCGGCTGCGGTCATCCTCCTTTACGCGGTAGTTGTCTTCGTACAAGCTGCACTGCAGCAAGAGCGCGATGCTTCCTTCCACTACCGCCTTTTGGAAGAGGAGCATACGGCGGACATCGGCGTGCTCAATGATGAGGACCTGGGGGGCGTCGACGTCCTTGTTTCCCGGGTGGCGTCCCTGGGGACGTTCCCTAGCGTACTGCAGGCTGGCGTAGTAGGCCGCCGAGGCCGAACCGGCGGCCATCATCCCGGTACCGATACGGGCCTCGTTCATCATGAGGAACATGTGCTTGAGCCCGTTGAGCTCCTTTCCCACGAGAAATCCTTGGGTAGGTCCCTGTTCCCCGTACATCAGGTGAGCGGCTACGTATCCCTTCTGCCCCATCTTCCCGTAGATACCGGCGGTGGTGACGTGGTTATCCGTGAGTCCATCGGGACCGGGCAGGAACTTGGGGACTACAAACAAACTGACCCCCTTGTGGCCTTTCGGTCCGTCTTTCTGGCGGGCTAGGAGCAGGTGAACGACGTTTTCCACGCCGGTATGATCGCCACCGCTGATGTAGATCTTCTGGCCCTGAATATGGTAACTACCGTCGGGCTGTACGGTGTAGGTCGTCGTAATGTCGCTGAGGGAGCTTCCGGCCTGGGGCTCGGTGAGGGCCATGGTTCCCTGCCAGTGTCCACTGGCCATGGGCTGCAGGTAGGTTTTCTTCAGTTCATCACTACCAAATTCCCGGATCAGGTTGGCGGCTCCGGTGGTCAGAAAAGCGTAAGCGGCCAGGTTTCCGTTGGCGGCCTGAAAGATCAGGCTACCCGCATTGTGGACCACCAGTGGCATCTGTTGTCCGTTCTCTTCAAAGCCCCAGGCGGCACTCAGCCAACCGCTTTCGCCGAGTGCCCGCATCCCCTCCCCGACCTCCGGCAGGACGTGCACCCGTCCATCCTGGAAGTATGCTTTTCGCCTATCCATCTCCCGGTAAACCGGGTAGAGGTATTGGTCAGCCAGTTGCTGGGCGGCATCCAGGCTGAAGTCGATGGCTTCGGAATCAAAATCCTGAAATCGCTCGCTTTCGTAGAGGTCCTGCAGGTCCAGGACTTCGTGCAGCATAAAGCGGAGATTGGGCAGGGAAATGTATTGCATGAAGGGTAGGGTCTGACCGGCGGTGCGCCGGTAAGGAAAAGTAATACGACAAGGTAAGCAAGCCGCTACCGAACCTGGACCGGGAAGGCACGGGTGAAGTGGTTCCCTACCCGTAGCCGGGCAAAGTACGTTCCGGCTACCAGGTCTGCTACCGGCAGTACGGCCAGGTTTTCGCCGGCGCTCTGGGTGCCGTAATCCCGGACCCGCAATTGCCGTCCCGTCACGTCAAACAGCTCGATGACGACCGCATTGGCGGTAGTCAGCTGATAGCTGAAGTTTAGTACGTCGGAGGCAGGGTTGGGGTAGACGGAAAGCGCGCCCAGGTCCTTGAAGTCGCGGACACCAACGATCATCTCCGTGCCAAAGCTGATCCAGTCGATCTCGAACGAACCGTTGAACCCGCCGGTGACCGACTCGGGATAAAAAACCAGCTGGGCGATGCGTCGACCATCCACGGAGCAGGGAGCATTAGCGGATTCACAGGCCGTACCTCCATACCCACCGTCCTGGTAACTTCCTCCATAATTGATGGAGTACACCTCAAACTCATCCCCTTTGATGGTGATGGTTCGTCCGGCAAGCGTAGTGGCGAAGTTTGCCTGGTCGACCAGATCGATACGCACGTTGACGCTATCCGCCAGCAGGCTGGTGGAGGTGTTTAGATTTCGTGCGCGCACGAAGAGCAGGTCATTGGAATTGACCGCGTCGGCCAGTCCGTTCTCGCCGCCGATGTCGTAGCGGAAATTCTGGTAGGGTCCGGCGGTCCCGTCTCCGGTAACTGCCAGCATGCCGTCGACGACCTCGTAGGTAATGCCAACGGCGTTACCCGCAAACGAATCGCCTGCATCGGTGAGGTCATCCTGGTAGTTGATCACTCCGAACTCACCGGCGTTGGTGGTGTCCAGTGGTTGTCCAAAGCTGAGGTAATCGATCTGGATGGTATCGTTGAACCCTCCGGAGGCTGGATCGGGATAAAAGCCGAGGGCGACAATACGGCCGCCGTTAACGGGACAGGGTGCTCCGTCCGTGCAACTCGTTCCGCCGTACCCCCCGTCCTCGTAACCGTTGGTGAAGTCGTAGAGATATTCCGTGAAGTCGGTACCGGCAATGTTTTGGGTCCGGCCGGCCAGGGTAGTGGCCAGTTCGTTTTCGTCGATCAGGTCGATGCGGAGATTGGTACCGTTACCGCTTGCGCTCCGGGCACTGATGTACAGCCGGTTCCCGGAAGCCGTGACGTTGGCCAGGAGGGAGTCAGGCAGCGTGTACCGAAACACCTGGTAGGCGGGTGCGGAGCCGTCACCGGCCACCGTGAGCACGCCATCCGCTACCGCAAATGAAATACCCGCGGGCGTGCCGGAGAAACGATTGGCAGCGGTGTCAAGGTTATCGGCATAGTTTACGATGGCGTTGGCATCCCCTTCCACGGCGGTAAAGACGAGGAAGTCGATGTTGAAAGGGTCGCTGCCCGTGATGTCGATGCGAAGGGTTTGCTCACCCGCTTCCAGGAAAAGATACCCGTTACTCAGCACGGATTGAAAGGTATTGTAATCTCCCGTACCGGAGCCGGGGACGACTACGGTGGTCACCGCGGCGTTCGCTGAAGCGCTGATCTGCATGCGGCCACCGCCCACGGCGCTGGCGACGGAAGCCGACACGGAGTAGGCACCGGCTTCGGCAACGTCAACGGTGTATTCCAGCCATTCGCCCTGGGCCAGGTAGCCGACTGCGTAGCCGATCGTATCGTTACCACCAATGTCTACCCCCTCATCCGTACGGTACTGTCCGGGAATATTGGTGGTTTCGGAATCGTGGTACGCTACCCCTTCGCCACCGCGGTCGAAATCCTCTGCCTGTAGGGTTCCGGGAAGGCTGATCGGGACATCGCCGAAGGGCGTTTGCTCACCGGCCAGTAGCACCCGGGCGGGGTAGGACTGCATAAGGGTGCCGTCAGTACGGCTCGTAACCACGCGATAGGTATAAAAATTGCCGATGCTAACGTCGGTATCGGCGTAGCGCGTACTTCCGACGGCCAGGGTAGCCACGGTGGCAAAGGCGCCCTCACCGATCCTGCGTTCTAGCTGGATGGGCTGCTCGCTGTTGCGGTTGATCCAAGTGACGTCCACCTGCAAATTGAGGGTATCGGCCGGATCGGAGGCGGTAGCCACCACGGCGGTGGGTGAGTCCATGTAAGTATAGATCAGGATGTCCTTTACTTCGGGCCAGTTGTTTTCCGCCCGATTAAGGATACCGAACATGCCTCCGTCGTCCCAAACGGAGAAGGCAAAGCCATAACGAAGGCTTGCCTCTACATAGGCGGCGTACCACCGCATCCGGGAGTTGTAATCGGCCGCCAGCACGACACCGAATTCACTGAGGTGTACCGGTACGTCATTAGCGGTCGACCAGGCGTCCACCGAGGCGAACTGCTGGTCAAGTGCCCGGTAGTCACTTTCCGTACCCCAGGTACCATTACCCAGCCCCGCGAATTCCCAGGGATCATAGGAGTGGTAATACCCGATCAGGTAGGGATCGTCCGGAATTGCCGCGGCCAACAGCTCGGCGGAATTCGCGTACTGATTGCCGCCGAAGATGACCAGGCGGGTGGAATTGGTTTGACGAATGATTCCCAGCGTGCGGGCATTCAGGTCGTCCACCTCCGCCACCGTCATTCCGAAGGGCTCGTTGATGATCTCAAAAATCAGTTTTTCGGGTTTGTCCTTGAACCGCTCGCTGATCTGTACCCAGATGGAATCGTAGCGGGCCCGCAGGGCGGGATTTCCGTAGTCGTTTTTCAGCCAGTCTTCGTGGTGACCGTTGATGACCACGTAAAGCCCACGGTCCAGGCCCCAATCAACGACTTCTTCCACGCGATCCATCCACGCGCCATCGACGGCATAGGGAGCGGAATTGGCGGTGTGCTGGTCCCAGCGGACGGGGATGCGCACGTTCATGAAGCCGGCATCCACGTATGCATCAAAGTATTTTTCTTCGGCCGGGCCGTTGTTCCAGGCACCCTCGGTGGGGGGCTCCAGGGTGTTGCCGAGGTTGATGCCCCTGCCCATCTCTTCCACGGCCTGGGCCGGAGCGAGTTGCGCGGGCAGGAGGGAGCTGGTGCCCAGCAGGAGGCATAGACCAATGAGGTAGTGGTTCAGGTGCATAACCGGTAGTTTTTGTGTGACTCGAGAAGATGCAAGCAATGTACTCACAATGCAACAATGTAATAATATTCGCTTCACCAGCGCTCCCGCCGTATCTTCGCCCCCTCAAAAAACCGCGCGTGGCTAATAAGTATTTTGACCTCATCGACCAAACCTTCTACTTTCCCCAGGAAGGATTCGATATGGAAAACGGCTACCTGACCTTCAACCGGATTCCGCTCATTCACCTGATCCGCAAGTACGGGACCCCCATGAAACTGACCTACCTGCCGAGTATCGGACGGAAGATCAAGGAGGCTCGTAACCTTTTCCGACGGTCGATGCGCGCGCAGGGATACGCCGGACAGTACCACTACTGCTACTGCACCAAGAGCAGCCACTTTGCCCACGTGGTGGAGGAAGCCCTCGATCACGACGTACAGCTCGAGATCAGTTCGGCCTACGATATCGACCTGATCCGTCGGCTCTACGACCGTAAGAAACTGGACAAGAAGATCAAGATCGTCTGCAACGGCTTCAAGCCCGAGAACTACCTGGAGGGAATCGTCGGCCTCATGAACGACGGTTTCGAAAACGTCATCGCCGTGGTCGACAACAGCCACGAACTTGATTATTACCAGGCCCACGTAGTCGGCATCGCCAAGATCGGCATCCGCGTGGCTACCGAGGAAGAACCCAATTTCGAGTTCTATACCAGTCGCCTGGGCCTGCGCAACGCGGACGTCCTCCCGCTCTTCCGCGAACGGATCAAGGGCAACGAGAAGCTGGAGCTGCACATGCTGCATTTCTTCGTCGACACGGGCATCAAGGATACCCTCTACTACTGGGGGGAACTCAAGAAGGCCGTCCGCCTCTACGGCGAACTGAAAAAGGAGAGCGCGAACCTGCATGCCCTCAACATCGGGGGCGGCATGCCGATCCGCAACAGCCTGGGCTTCGAATTCGACTACAAGTACATGGTGCGGGAGATCGTCAAGAACATCCTCGATGCCTGCGAAGAAGACGAAGTTCCAGAGCCCGATATCTTCACCGAGTTCGGTAAATACACGGTGGGGGAAAGCGGCGCCACGATCTTCAGCGTGCTGGCGCGCAAGCAGCAGAACGACAGCGAGATGTGGTACATGATCGACAACTCGCTCATGACTACCCTACCGGATGCCTGGGGGATCGGCGAACGCTTTATCCTGTTGCCGATCAATAAATGGGACCGCGACTACCGCCGCGTCAATATCGGCGGGCTCAGTTGCGACAACTCCGATTACTACAATTCCGAAATCCACGAGAGCCAGGTGTACTTGCCCGTGGACAAGGACGGAGACGATGAACGCCTCTACCTGGGCTTCTTCCATACCGGTGCCTACCAGGACAACATCAGCGGATACGGCGGCATCAAGCACTGCATGATCCCCAGCCCCCAACACATCATCATCGACATCGATGAGGAAGGGAACCTGACCGACCGCCTGCTGGCTGGTAAGCAGACGGCGGAAAGCATGCTTCAGATCCTGGGATATTAGGACTGCATTTTTTTGATCGCCCGCATGACCAGCCGTTCCGGAATGAAGGGCACCAAACCCTTGATGGCCAGGCTGAGCCCTACCTCCGTGATCACCTCCAGGCGCCCGGCCTCCATGGCCGTGTAGCCCTGGGCGGCAGTGGTTTCCGGGCTGGCGGCGTCCTCAAACAGCTTGGTATCGGAAAGGCCGGCCGTTGCGGCGAAATTGGTCTCCACCGCCCCCGGACACAGGGTGGTGACGGTGACCCCCGTGCCTTCCAGCTCGGAAGCAATGCCCTTACTCACGGAATTGACGAAGGCCTTCGTAGCAAAGTAGACCGCCTGCATCGGTCCGGGAATGAAGCCGGCCGTACTCGAGGTATTCAGGATCCTTCCGCGGCGACGGGCGACCATGCCCGGAAGAAACAGGTGCATCAGCTCGGTCAGGGCCGTGACGTTGAGCTCGATCATCCCCGAGAGCATGGACCAGTCCTGCTCCACAAATTTTCCAGTCCCGCCAAATCCGGCATTGTTGAAGAGGTAATCCACCACGATGCCCTCCTCCGCTATCGATTCAAAAAGCTCCCGGCGGGCGCCGGCTACGGTCAGGTCCCTGGCGATCACCTTTACCCGGATGCCGTACTTGCCGCTGAGTTCGGCGGCGAGCGCATCCAGTTCCGGTTTGCGCCGGGCAACGAGGATCAGGTCCCGTTTCCGACGGGCGTGCTCGAAGGCCAGGGACCTCCCGATTCCGGAGCTGGCGCCGGTGATCAATCCTGCTTCCCTCATGCTTTCTGAGCGATCTCGGCCAGGCGGGAGAACATACTCCGGACTTCGGTGACGCCGGTGAGGCTGTAGTGCGCGGCCGTGCGTCCGGGGCCTACCTTGATGCTCACGCCCCACTCGGGCAGTGCACGGAAGATGTCTTCATCCGTACTGTCGTCACCAATACCGAGGACGAAATCCCATTTCTGCTTGCCGACCCAGTACAGGGTGGCTTTTCCTTTATTCACCCCGGCGTTCTTGATCTCTACAACCTTGTTTCCTTCCAGCACCTGTAGGTCCTGATTTTGAATGAGGTAGGTCAGCATGTCGCGGAATTCGCGGACCCGCTTGTTGCCCAGGTCGCGGTCGATATTGCGGTAGTGCCAGGCGAGGCTGTAGTCCTTCTCTTCGATGAAGGAACCCGGGGTGCGGGAAACCAGGTTTTCGAGCAGCTCGCGCACCTTGGGCTTCCAGCCGTCGACGACGTTCGGGTTGAGCTGCCAGGCGCCGTTTTCTTTCATCCACACGCCGTGCTCCGCGGCCATGGCAGTGGGGAGGTGACCGAGCCATTTTTGCAGCGTAGCCTTGTCGCGTCCGCTGTTTATGACGACGGTATTTTTGGGGTCGGCGGCCAGGGCTTCCAGCAGGTTGAGGACCTCTTCATCCGGGCTGACGGCCTGGGGGTCGGGGTTGAAGCCCATGAGGGTACCGTCGTAATCGATGAAGAGCAAGCGGTTACTGGCCTGCTCGTAACTTTCGGCCACGACATCCAAGACTTCGCCGCTGAGGTGGGTGGTATTGTGCATTTTATTCTTCTCTTTCAATTTTAACTGCTCGTTGATGAAGGTTGCTGCCCAGTGCTTGACGTCGTACTGCCGCAGTTTTTCCTGCATCGACACAATCCGGGACTCTTGCTCCTCGATGGGCATTTCCAGGGCCTCGACCAGGGCATGCTGGATGTCCTTGCTGCTCTGTGGGTTTACGGTAATCGCCCCGTCGTTTAGTTCATAGACGGCACCCGCCATTTCGCTGAGGATCAGCACGCCACGCTTGGACTCTTCCTTTGCGGCAATGTATTCCTTTGCCACCAGGTTCATGCCATCGCGCAGGGGGGTGATGAGAGCGATATCCGCTTCCTTATATAAGGTAGTGAGCGCGGCAAAATTCAGG
Source organism: Chitinophagales bacterium (assembly GCA_038258275.1). Classification (GTDB taxonomy): domain Bacteria; phylum Bacteroidota; class Bacteroidia; order Chitinophagales; family Saprospiraceae; genus Neolewinella. The sequence goes on from JBBSPZ010000028.1 coordinate 46,290, forward strand.
GAGCGGTAATAGTAGTGAATGGGCATCCAATCGAAGGTGCCGTACTCGCTGTTCACTTGGCTCACCAGGATATCCACCTCCGTTTTCAGGCTTTGGTACTGATCTACATTGGCCCGGCTGGGCACTACGATCATGATCAGGTTTACCTTACCGATGTACTCGGGATAATTGCGAATGAACTCGCCGAAGGCCCGGATGCGGTGCGGGATGCCTTTCGTATAGTCGAGGCGGTCCACGCTCAGTATGATTTTCCGGCTGGCGTGTAGTTTACGGATCTCGCCGCTGCTGCGGTCGCTCTGGGCGTCGACGTCGGGATGGGCGTATTTTTCGTACTCAATGCCCATCGGGAACACATCCACATTCACCTGCCGTTCGCCGATGGTCAGCCGGCCGAACTCATGCTCGTACCCCGTAATGCGGTAGGAAGCCGAGAGGAAGTGGCGCATGTACCCGAAGGTGTGGAAACCCACCTGGTCGGCGCCAAGAATACCGTCCAAAATTTCTTTGCGCCAGGGAAGGATCCGGAAGACCTCATAGCTCGGAAAGGGGATGTGCAAAAAGAAACCGATGCTGATCTTCGGGAACTTTTGCCGGATCATCGCCGGCAGCAACATCAGTTGATAGTCGTGCACCCATACCATGTCGTCTTCCCGGAGCTGGTCCTCCACGGCCTGGAAGAACTTGAAATTAACCTCCTGGTAGGCCGCCCACATTTCGTCGTTATAGACGGTGTATTCGGTAAAGTAGTGGAAGTGCGGCCAGATGGTTTTGTTACTGAACCCCTCGTAATACAGGTCGATCTCCCGCTCAGTGAGAAAGACCGGGACGAGGCTGCGCTTCATCAGGTCGTTCCGGATGGCCTCCCGCTCCCATTCGTTGGCGATGTCCTGTCCGGGCCAGCCTATCCAGATTTTGTTGTACGAATCATCCAGTGAATTCAGCCCCGTGGCCAATCCTCCCGCGCTGGGGTGGTAGTGGAGCTCTCCGTCGCTGCGGTTGACCGTAATGGGAAGACGGTTGGATATAATTACAAGTCTGGACATCGTAGTTAGGTGTAAGGATTCTCTCAGGTCAGAAGGTGCAGACGGCGGGACCGCAGGTGCGGGGAAGGTAACTAAAATATCAAGATTTGGCGCGCATTCGGCGGCACCGTATCCTGCCGTTTTTTCAGGCCGACCGGCGACCGTGGAGCATCGGGAAGCCAGCGTTTTACAATCCGCAGCCGGTGGGTGTACTGGCGGGCTTCCCGGTCGTAGATCCCGAAGTGGTCGATGCCGTCGATCCGCACTCTTCCCGAAACGTGCAGCAGCTCGCTCCCGGGCAGGAGGATGCCCACGTGGTTCAGCTTACCGCGCGCATCCCCGAAGAAAGCCAGGTCACCCTCCTGGCACTGTACTACGAAATCCACCGAGCGGCCGCCTTCACTCATGGCCGGGACCGCGGCCGGCAGGGGCAGTCCGATCACGCGCATCAGCAGTTGGACGAAGGCCGCCGGGTCAATACCGGTGGGCGTGCGGCCGCCGCGCAATTCCGGCACGTAGAGCCATTTCCGGGCGAGCCGCAGCAGAAGCTCCGCATCCGGCCGGGCATCTTCGGCCAGTACCGCCTGGCCCGAATACAGATACCTCTCCGCGCCGTGAACCGACTGAATGCCATCGTAGCCCGGCAATCGGCAGCCGAAGGTGACCGGGACGCCAAACTGGTCGCTCAGCATCATGCCGAACAGCTCCAGGGCAAAGGCCGGCGCATCCCGCTGCCTGAAATAGGTGGCCTCCGACACGGGCTGCAACTGTTCACTCAAGACGTATCCTTCCTGTCCGTCTTCCGACTGCAGCACGTGATTGAATTTGCCCGCGTCTCCGAGGATGCGGACGGGTTCTCCTAGCAGGAGCTGAGACTCCATAACCGCCTTGTCCCGGGGAAGGACGCGGAGGGCGGCGGCGGCGTATTTGCCGGTGGCGTAGGAATTGGGCATTGCCGGCAAGATACTTGGACTCCGGCACTATTGAGGGACGGCCTGACGGTTTCCGTACAAAGTTCGGGGGGTACGGTCCTCCCCCGTGCGTTACTTTTACGGCATGAAGCCCACCCTTCGCATCCTGCTTTGCTTACTTACCCCCTTCTTCTGGGCGCACGACCTGTTTAGTCAGGACGCCCACTTCTCCCAGTTTTTTGCCTCGCCCACCACCCTGAATCCGGCCCTGACCGGACTGTTTTCGGGAAGGTACCGCGTAGCGATCAACCACCGGAGTCAGTGGAGCCAGGTGCTGGCCACCCCCTTCAGTACCTCCTCCTTTGCGGCCGACTTTCACTACGACCTGCACCCCAGGCGCCGGGGCACCGACGGCTTCGGGGGGGGCATTCTCTTCCTCAACGACCGCGTGCCCGAGGTAGGCTGGTCCAGCAACCAGGTTATGCTGGCCGGCGCGTTCCACAAAACCCTCGATGCCCGTGGCGAGCGCATCCTGAGCCTGGGCGGTCAGGCGGGCGTAGGGCAGCGAAGTATTGGCTACGGGAACCTGACCTTCCAGGACGAATTCAACGGCCGCACCGCCTTCGTGTCCGGATCGGGGGGAGAAACCCTGCCGGAGAACAGCGTGTCCTTCGGCGATTACCAGATCGGGCTCAATTATGCTTCCGCCCCCTCCCGCGGCATCGGATACTTCGCGGGTATCGCCCTACACCACCTCACCACCCCCGAGGCGAGCTTTTACGCCGAGGAAACTTCCGGGGACGAAGTAGAAGTCACCAATACCCTGAACCGCAAATATGGCGCCTACCTTAACGTAAGGATCCCGTTGGCCCGGGATGCAGCGCTTTCCCCCCGCATCTACTACCTGCATCAGGGGCCGCATAGCATGGTCAACGTCGGCAGCACCCTGCGCCTCCAACTGAGTGACGGCAGCGCCTCTGCTATCCACCTCGGCACCTGGTTGCGCTTGGTCCGGAACATGAACGGCTATGGCACGGAAAGCGTAGCGGGCCTGGTCGGCTTCGAAGTGGCCAGTTTTCTCTTCGGCCTGAGTTACGATGCCAGCATTGGCGGCCTGGCTACAAGTCCGGAACACCGGGGCGCCTTCGAGCTGAGCGTTACGTATACGGGCCTGAGTGACGACGACGAAGCGGTTCCCTGCCCTAAATTTTAATCCATACGGATACTAAAGGTGTTTGGTGGAAGATTATACGTTTCCAAGCTCCATCATCATGAAAGGTTACTTCTCCCTGCTCCTCACTCTTTTCGCCTCTCTCCTTGCGGCCCAGGATGTCGAGTGGCTCAGTTGGGAACAAGCCATCGAGCGAAGTGAGCACGAACCAAAAAATATCCTGGTCGACGTTTACACCGACTGGTGCGGCTGGTGCAAGCAGATGGACAAGCAGGTTTTTGCGGACCCGAAAATCGCCGCCTACATTGAGGAGAATTTCTATGCAGTGAAGCTCAACGCTGAGCAGCAGGAGGACATCACTTACGATCACCACGTTTTTAGGTATGACCCCACCAACGGTCGCCGCGGCATCCACGCCCTTGCCGTTGCCCTGCTGGATGGCCGCATGAGCTACCCCAGCGTAGTTTACCTGGATCAGGACCGGAAGCGGATCTCCATCAGTCCCGGATTCAAGCCGGCCAAGGATTACATCCACGAGCTTACCTACATCAACGAAGGGCACTTTAAGCAGATGAATTACCAGGAGTACCTGAAAAAACAGGCAAAATAATCCCACCGGTGCCCCATGGTGAGCGCTCCGCACAAAATTTGCCCTCAGCAGAATAAAAAGTCGAAAATTTTACCTCTGCCTTCGAACATCTCCATCCCTGCGTAGCGGGTGATATCCCGCTGCTACCCGGCCGGCCGCCCAACTAACGAAAAAGATGGATCGCCCCCTAAAACACGCGCTAATCCGCTAGTTTTGCTCCGTTACCCGTGGAGCTCTTCCTGAAGTACCGCCTCGAAGCCCACCCTATTTTCCGCCACTCCAAGTCCTTCTCCTCCAAATTAAACGTGGAAAATTTTCCCTCCCACACGGTTGTGGGGTGGACCATCTGTGCGGGTGCGTTATATTTGTAGCAACAGCGGGAGGGACTTTTTCTTCCCTCTGACGTGTCTCTCATTTTTAAACCTATTTATTAACGGGAGCGGGATTTTTTATTCCTGCGCCTTTTCTTGAAGTGTTAGTCTCCGCGCCGATTGCGCAGTTATCAGTATCTCAGTATAGACTTAAGACTTAAGACCCGCACGGTGCAACGTGCGGGTCTTTTCTTTTTTCTTTCCCCCACGAACGTGGGGTAGGCCGCTGTCCGCTCCTCCCTATCTTTGTCGTATCACCAGCGGGATGAAAGAGTTTTGCCTGATTGCTTTCATCTCCCTCAATTAAACGCGCGCTAATCATGTGGATGCACTTTTATGGCGCTTCCTCTGATATTGAAAGATCGGGTCGCTTTACGTGGACCCAAGATTATTTTACGGTAGTTAGAAAGTGTAATATCCGGGTCTCCACATAGTTGTGGAGACCCTTTTTTTTGCATTTAATGTCGATTGCCCCACGACAATGTGGTTTAACCCGGCACCTTTCCCCGTTATACCTGCATACCTACTAACCCAAAGATATTTACTCCAGTATTTCCTGTAACCCCACAGATTCACGGTTGACATGATTAGGCACTTTATACGCCGATCATGGTCGTTTGATTAGT
>JBBSPZ010000029.1:0-48255 GCA_038258275.1 Chitinophagales bacterium
AAACCCGCCAAGCGCTACACCTACCCCAACGGTCGCCTGCAGGCCTACCCGGGAACCTACGTGGAGGACCGTGAGCGCCTCAAGCCGGTGGCCATGACCGAGCCAAAACCGGGTACCTACGTCTTCGACCTCGGCAAGAACGTGGCCGGCGTGGTCGAGCTCCGCCTTTCCGCTCCGGCGGGCACGCGGGTGCAGTTGAAATACGGCGAACTGCTGCGCGAGGACGGCACCGTGATGACCGAGAACCTCCGCCGCGCGCGGGCCACCGACACCTACGTTACTAAGGGAGAGGGGGTCGAGGTCTGGCGGCCGCGCTTCACCTACCACGGCTTCCAGTTCGTCGAGGTGACCGGCCTGGACGAGAAGCCGCCCCAGGACGCGATTACCGGCATCGCGATGAGCTCCATTGAAATGGATGCGAGCACCTTCGACTCCTCCAACCCCATGGACGATCAGCTCTACGAAAACATTAAGACCACCCAGGCGGCCAACTTCTTCGAGGTGCCGACCGACTGTCCGCAACGCGACGAGCGCCTTGGCTGGACGGGCGACGCCCAGATCTATGCCCGCTCGGCCACCTACAATGCCGACGTGGCCAGCTTCTTCACGAAGTACATCGTCGACCTCGACGACGCCCAGCGGTGGTACGGGGCGTATCCCAACTTCGCCCCCTTTCCCTACTCGCGGCCCGACCAGTACGCCCCGGCCTGGATGGACGTGGGGGTGATCATGCCCTACACCACCTGGAAAGTCTACAACGATACCCGCATCGTCAGCTTCGCCTGGGAGGGCATGACCCGCTTCATGGAATTTCAGGCTGACGCGGCGGGCGACGACTACCTCCGCCCCGGGGCCGGTAACAACTGGGGCGACTGGCTCTCGGTGGGAGAGAAGACCAGTGATGATTTTGTCGGGGCCAGCTACTACGGCTACGACGCCGCCCTGATGGCCGAAATGGCCACGGCCCTGGGAAAGGAGGAGGAGGCCGGCCACTACCGCGCACTCTTCGACAGCATCCAGGTCGCCTTCGCGCGGGAATACATCCTGCCCGACGGCCGCACTACCGAGGACCTGCAGACCACCTATGCCCTGGCCCTCTACTTCGACCTGTATCCCGAGGAGCTGGCCGAAGCCGGTGCCGCCCGCCTCGCGCAACTTATTGAGGAGAACGGAGATAAATTCACCACCGGCTTCCTGGGCACCAAGCACGTCATGCTGGTGCTGTCCCAGTACGGCTACCACGACCTGGCCTACCGCCTCTTCCAGCAGACGGAGTACCCGAGCTGGGGCTACTCCGTCGTCAACGGCAGTACTTCCATCTGGGAGCGCTGGAACAGCTACACCAAGGATGCCGACCAGAACGCCGAGGTCAACGCCGCCATGAACTCCTTTAGTCACTACTCCTTCGGGTCGGTAGCGGAGTGGATGTTCCAGTACGGATTGGGCATCGACACCGACGGTCCGGGCTACCGCCACCTCACGATCAAGCCGGCGATCAGCGACGAGATGGACCGCATGTCCGGCAGCTACGAAAGCATCAACGGAACGATCTCCTCCGCCTGGGAGCGGACGGACGGGAAGCTGCATCTGATGCTTACGATTCCTGCGAATACGACGGCCACCGTTTACCTGCCGGCCACGGAGGATGCTACGGTCACCGAAGGCGAAACGCGGGTAACGGGTAGCTGGGAAGCCGGGTACCGGGTAGTGGAGACCGGCTCGGGACAGTACGAGTTCACCGTCAGCAACCTACAGAAGTAAGGCAATTTTCTCCCTTATGATCCCGGCATTGCGCGTACGTAATTCACGAATACCCTGTCCTAATTGAGATTGATCTACCCGCGTCAATCCGATGGTGGGGTAAGTGCCCTGTACCGGCACGCGCAGCCGTAGTAGACCAACCCGTAGATACTATTACTCCCAAACCTTGGCCTAACCTGCGGAAAATTGGCCCCGGATCGTCCCTGGGCACGGGTGCTGGCGGGTCCGATATTAATTCCCGGAATAGCTGTAACAGCGGGGGAGAATCAGCCATGAAGTTCACGTAAGCCGGTAGGGGCATCCAAGCGGATGCGGACTGCCCGCTTTACCCATCATCCGGTAAACGCGTGAACGATAATGAACCGCATTCTTACGACCATCTTCCTGTGTATTTGGGTCCAGTGCCTGTTCGGCCTCGTGAAGTACGACGAGGGCCGGCGCATCGTTGACGGCATCGTGCTGCTGCAGGACAGCGAAACACCCACCGACTACTACTATTTGGTGGACGCGCCGCGGCTGGCTGTCGGGGAGGACGGCACCTTTGAATTGATGTGCCTCAAGTACGTGGGCTCCGGCGGGCCGGAGACGAACGGCGGACTGTTTCATGCCCTGATCGAGTTCAGCCTCGAGCCCGAGCGCGTGGCGGAGATGGAGCGAAAACTTCGCGACGAAGTGCCGGGAGCCCGCATTGCCGGCCCCGTTCCCATGCTGGAAAACATCCGCGACGGCGAGGCGGGCATGGCCGGCTTCCAGGTGGTGTCGTCCATCCTCTCCGATACCGAAGGCGAATTGCCGCTTACCAAAAGTATTGTCGACAGCGGACACTGTCCCCTGCTTCCGGGCTCCCGGGCCGCCATCGCCGCCCGGCTGAGCCAGGAGGGGGCCACGCTCTTATGGTCCTCTTTTCAGGGGAGTACATCGGATGTGTCCGTCTCCATCAGTGGCTACTACGAGGCCCTCGTCCGCGGCTACAACGCCGTGGTGGAAGCGGAGGCGAGCACGGTATACGAGCACTTCAGCCAGGTGTTTAACCGGCAGTCCGGCTACGACCGCACCCAACTGCGGCAGGCGACCAACGAGCTCATCCAGGACCAGACGATCCGCGTCGAGGTATTCGACCGCTCGGAGGGCCTGGATATCGAGACCGGCGAGATGCAGGCCATCCTGGACCTCGTCACCAATAAGCTGATTGAATTGATGTTTGACGCCCAGGCCGGATGGGCCAGGGTGCCCCCCACCGAGTCGACCCTCGATCAGGGACAAATTCGCGACCGCCAGGAGCGCGGGGCGTTTACCCAGTTCTTCGCTGGCACCGGCAACCAGGAGTACGTTTCCGACAACCAGTTCGTGATGAAGGATATCAAGGACATCCGTACGAACAAGGTCTACCTGAACCTCAGCAAATCCACCACCATCAAGGTGCCCTTTTTCAGCACCGGCAATATTAGGGGCTTCTATGACCTCTTCGGCGAGGACAGCCCCTATTTCCGGGTTATCAACCTCGACGAGCCCGACTTCGGACGCCGCGAAGTGCTCTTCCAGGTGGATGGGTCATTTTCCTCTGCCTTCAGCGAGATCCTCAATTTCGTCACGGTAAGCTTCCGCAAGGCCTACGCCAACGGGCAGGAGACCGTGACCAAGGAAATCGTCATCACCGGACAGGACCTAAAGGACGGAAAGGACCTGCAGCGGATCGCCTATCCCGCCCTGGGGCTGAGCGGCGATCCGCTGCTCCAATACGACTACCGCCTGAGCTGGAGCTTCCTGGGCGAATCCAACACCGTGAACCGCCCCCGCAATCCGGAAGAGTGGTACCACGAGCAGCTAGGTGCCATCTCCCTCAAACCCCCCTTCGCAAAGAGCCTGATCGAGGTAGACGCGGATCTGGATCGGTTTGCGGAGAGCAGTATGCAGGCCGCCACCGTGGTCTTCTTCACCGTGCTGAACGGGAAGCCCCAGATCCAGAAGCGGCTAGTCGTTCGCGCGGCCGACGCCGAGAACCGTCACCGGGTGGCGCTTTACCACGACGAAGGCGAGGTGGTCGCCTTTCAGGTCAGCTGGAAGCCGGCCGACGGTTCCGACGGCCGAACCACGTCCATCCGGGAACTCACCGATAATTACGTCTTCCTCACCCCACCACAGGAATAATCTTCTCCTCACCCTCTCAGATCATGACCTACTCCCTTCCTTATCGCTGTATTCTTGCCAGCCTGTTCCTGGTGGTGGCCTGGGAGGCGGCACCTGCCCAGCAATTACTGATCGACCGGGGGGTGCAGGCTGCGGGACTCTGGTGCTTTCCCGTTTACGGGGATTCACTCACATTCTATTACTTACCGGGCCGCGGGCGTCTGGGGATGACGCCGGATTCCGTACCGGAGTTCTCCTTTCTTCGCTACGTCACCGAAGCCCCCTCTACCGGAGATGCGTCGACCGTGACGGAAGCCGGTGGTGGCGGCATCGTGAATTTCCTGGTGCTCTACGACACCCCGCCGGAACAGCTTACCCAGGCCCGGGCCGCGCTGCGCGAGATCCTGGATAACGACGAAGTGCAACTAAAGGGGCCCGTAGTCTTCAGCGAGGGCCGCTACTTGCTGGTCTCCTCCATCCTCTTGCCTGATGGCAGGGAAAAGCAGGAAATACTGGCGACCGGTTCGGCGCCCGTTCTGGAAAACAGCCGGGTGGCCTTCTCCTTCTCCCTCGACCCCCTCCGTTCCAAGCTCCTGATGGAAAGTTTCCGGATGAAAACGCCGGACATCTCCGTCGTTTTCGAGCTTGGGTTCAGGGGCCTTACCGACAGCTACCAGGCGGAAGTGACGGTCAACTGGGATGAACTGCGGAAAAGCGAGAGCTACCATGCCGGCGCTTCGGTCTATTTCGTGAGTGCCGACGTGGAAGCCGCCTTCGACGAAATGCGCCGCAACAACGTCATCAAAATGACCACCGTCGGCTCCGATCCCAACCTGGAAGGCTTGCTGAGTACCGTATACGATAAGCTGCTCACCCTCTTGTTCCAAAAGGTCGAACCCGAGCGGGCGGACGAGGCCGCAAAGGGAGGTCTCTTTGATGCCCTGGGCGCCCTCCTCGGAGCCGATGGGGCGATGGGGAGCCGGAATACGACGGGTTTCGGAATTTCCGCCGGCTTCCGCTACAAGGAACTGAACGCCTCCGGAAACACGACCCTCCACTTCAACGGCCGCTCCATGGTCGACCGCAAACACTTTATCGCCTTTAACATCGGGGACCTGTGGCAGCGCTACGGCGACCGCGACGACCTCTTCCGCGACGTGCCCCTCTACGATCCCTCCTTTCAACAACGGGAGGTCCACGTGGGGGTTGACGGCGCGCTGCTCGGAGAGTTTTCCCGGATGGTGAATAACGTTACGGTCCGGATGCGGAAAGAGCACGCCTCGGGACCGCCAACGGTAAAGGAGCTGCTCATCACCCGGGAGAATTTCCAGGATTCCTCCGGTCAGTTTCGGATGGTCTACCTTAATCACCGGGACTCCAGCATGACCGACTGGCTCCGCTATGCCTATCAGACGATCTGGCAATTCCGGGGCGGAGGGACGTACACGACTCCCTGGGACACCATCGATGCGGCAATGATCAACCTCTATGCGCCCTTTCAGCGCCGACAGGTAGCGCTGGAAGGCGACCTCGCCGCACTCGCCCTCCCGGGATCTCGGGCCGTTTCCGTCCGCATCGCCTACCCCTTCTTCGACCAGGATCGTTCGGACACCCGCCTGCTGCGTGCCGGGGACGACCAGGGCGCGGACCCCTTCGAAGTCACCCTCCCCCTCGGGCGGGAAGGCATCGATTATCAGGTCGCCCTGATGAAGCCGGGCGGGGACGCGACCCGGTGGACGGGGACGGACGAGTTCGGACTCATCTTCTTTGACGAACCCCCCAAAAGTCAGCAGCCATGAGTCCATGCCTCACCCCTTTGCTGATTGCTTGCCTGAGCTGCACGGTCCCCTTGTTCGGCCAGCACGATGCCGGCCTACGTGTCCGTCTGCTCGACGGAACTGACGCTCACCTTTACCAGCAACGAACACTGGAAGGGCCGTCAATGGCCTATGTCTATGCACCCTTCAACCTCCGCCTCTCGGAGCGGGAAGGGGAGAAGGAGTTCGCTTTTCTGGCGTACCGCCCGGACAGCACGGAAGAAATCATCGGCGGCCTGCTGCACTTTCTTTTGACCTGGGGCCCGACTCCGGATCAGCGCCGGGAGCTGGAATCCCTGCTGTGGATGCGGACGGACAGCAGCCGCTACGTCGCCGGCAGCCTCCTGCTCGAAAACGATCCCGCTGCCCCCGATCTGGACATCGGCCCGCCCGATCACCAACTCGCCCGCTTGCTGGTCCGCTCGCTCAATTCCGTCGCCTCCCCGCCGGTGAATCCCGGAGGAAAAATGGCGGCTTCCTTCAGCTTTTCTGCCGAGGATGCCCGTACGCTTGCCGAAGCCCTGGGCGATGCCAAGGCCTGGAAGGACGTCTACGTCCGCATCCGGCTCCGGACCATGGGAAAAGGCTACTTGCCCCTGCCCCCGACCGAATTCACCCTCACCACAATGTTCTCCCAATGTCTCGAATCATTATAATCGGCTGCCTGCTCCTGCTCGGGTTCGGGAACCCGGTGTACGCCGCGCCAACGGACGTCTACCTCGTGCTCTATGCGACCCACGACGGCCGTACCGGCCACGTCGGCCTGGCCATCGATCAGTACCGTATCCGGGTCATTGACTGTGCCGACTGCTCCTCCGGCTTTCGCTACGATTCGGTAGCTACCGGCGAACTGACCTACTTCGACCTCTGGCCGGCGACGGACGAGCTGAGCTTTCAATTCCTTTTTCGCACCGTGCAGGCCCATTACTACCGCCTGCCGACGGGCAGCGCCGAACTGCCGATTACCGTAAGCTCCCTGCTCCGGCTGGGTCTTCCTCACGCCATGGAGGACTCCTGCGACGGCCTCCTGAGGCTGCCAACCACCCCGACGCGGGACTTCGAACTGGTGGAGTTCCTCCAGGCGAAGATCGACGAGAACGAACCCTTCAGTACCTACGACCACAACTGTGCCGACTTCGCGGCCGCCGGACTCAGCGTGGCCCTGGAGCGCCCGATCGAAGCCCGGGAACGGGTACTGACCCGCCTGGCTACCACCCCCAACTGCCTCTGGCGCACCGTTGCCGCCCTGGCGGGTACGCGGGTGCTGCGGGACCCGGGGAGCCAGGTGCTCGGAAGCTTTGACGGACAAAAAATCTTTTACCACAAATCCTGATCCCTTTCCGGCCCCGCGTCGGAGAACCAACCCTTAAGTCATGTACCAAAAATTATCCCCCGGCCTGTTGTGGTTGCTGTTCTGGTTGGTCGGGCCGCACCTCCATGGCCAGATCCTCGATTTTTCCAACCGGGTCGACGTAGTACTCGCCGACGGCACCAACGTGGTGCTGTACGGGGAGGCCCAGACCCTCAATAAAGATTTTTCGGGGCGCTACCGCTACCTGCCGGTCGGCCTCCGGCTGGCCAAGAAAAAGGACGGTACCCCGGAGTTTCTCTTCAGCAAATTCACCACCGAAACCGGTAGCGAGGAGGCCAGCGGGGCCCTGATGCACTTCCTGATGGAGTGGGGCCTCACCGAAGAACAGGAGCAGGAGGTGCAGGCCAAGCTGTCCTCGAAAATTAAAGGCATGTCCCAGACCGATCCCCGCTTTGCGCGGGTGACGGATCCCCGGGTCATGGGGGCGGTCAACGTACGCACCGACCCGGAAAATTCCTTTGAAGTCATTTCCGCGGTGCTTTCGGATCGAAACAGTACGCCGACCCTGGTGACCTCCGGTCGGGCACCCATCATTCCCGGCGGGAAGGTCGCGGTAGCCTCCAAGATGGAAAAGACCGCAGCCCAGTTGCTGGCCGCCAGTTTCGAGAAAAGCCGGTCGATCACCGACGTTTCCGTGGCCCTGCGCTTTGAGTACGACTTGCTCATGCCGGCCGTGGACGGGCGGATTACCGTCGACTGGCAGCGGATCGATTCCGTCTACCAGCGCTACCACCGCGAAGCCGACCGCGACAGCGGCGACAAGGACGATAACGACGTCAGCATCTCGGATACGGAGACGGACTCGCTGTTTTCGATGATGCAGGAACAGAAAGCGGTGATCGTGGAGCTGGATAACCTGCAGCCGGAGAGTGAAGTCGCCAAAACAATGGTCAATGCCTTCATGGAGTACTTCCTCCGCTCCATCTCCGAGCGGGAATTTCGTCCGCCCGGAAAAGGCGAGGATGCCGACGACAAGCGGAACGACCAGCGGAACTACGACTACCGCTACCGGGGCTATACCGTCGACCGCGAACGCCTGAACATCAAGCGGCAGCGGCGGAACGAGACCTACAGCCTCAGCGTCCGGCTTCCCATCACCCAGCAGTTCGAGCTGGTGGAAAACCTGGCTTCCTGGTATGACGGTGTGCGGGATAACAAGAAGTGTGTTAACACCGTCAACCTCAACGACCCCTTCTTCGAGCACCGGGATATCCAACTGATCCTGGACCTTGACGCCGAGGAGATGTTCGGCAAGGAACTGAACTTCGTCACCGTCGATATACGCAAGCGTCGCGAGCAGGAAGGCGCCCAGGATTTTCAGCAACAGGTCACCTTCGACAAGAAGATGTTTGAGGAAGTTGGAAACCGCACTACGGTGACCTACTCCAAGGCACAAGACGAGAATCTCGACCTCTTCGAGTACCGGGCCCTTTACAGCCTCCGCGGCGGACTGGTCTACGCAGTCGACACCAACTGGGTGCAGGGAAGCTGGCAGGGCATCACGCTGGCCCCGCCCGTGGCGCCCACCCCCCTCCGGCTGGAGGCCGACCTGCCCGACCTGCGGGACAACGACATCCGCAACGTCTCGATCCAGCTCCGGTACTACAAGTTCGGCCAGCCGACCGAATCGAACTTCAACCTCAACGTAGCCCAGGATATCGGCTACCTCGAGGACAAGATCTACATGGACCGAAACACCCACGGCTACGCCTATCGCTACGTCTTTTTTCACAAAGACCTCGGTCCTCTGGCCACCGAATGGGACGCCCAGCTCAACACCGGCTACCTGTATGCGGTGATTCCGGAGGAACTGCGTGACCGGAAAAGAGAAGTCATCGAGAAGATGGTGGAACTCGGCAAAGAGGTCGCCGGCAACGAGAAGGTCGGCGACGTGCTGGACAAATTCAAGGACCTCATCATCAACTAACCACCTTGCCGGAGCATCCCTTCGGTCCCAACTCATTTAAGCCATGAAATCACTGATGTTTCGCCCCTCCCTTTTACTGGGATATCTGATGCTCCTCCTGTTACCTGCCTTCGGCTTCGGTCAGCGGCTGCAGTACGAGTCCATGATGGAAGTCGTACTGGACAACGATATGAATATAACCCTCTTCCGTACCGGCGACGGGAACCAGTGGCGTTACCTCCCTCCCTCCCGTTCTATTCGCCTCGGCTCGAAAGAGGATGGTACGCCCGAGTTTCTTTACACCAAGTTCACCACCGAAGAACGGGCAGACCAGGGCGGCATCCAGGGTGCGCTCCTGCACTGCCTCCTCGAGTGGGGGCTGACGGAAGCGCAGTTGGAGGAATTGAACGATAAGGTCGGTGACCGCACCGGTGGCGAGGTCGTCGGACCCGTTGATATGGAACCCGGGGAGGGGGAGTCTTTCCGTATCGTTTCCGCCGTTCTCAACGACAAGGAGCTCACCACCACCTTCGTCACTTCGGGAATGGCTCCGCCGATGGCCGGTGGTAAGGCAGCCGTGGCTGCCCGTCTCGACAAGTATGGTGCCCAGTTGCTGGAAAACAGCCTGACTAAGTCGCGGTCCATCTCCGACATATCCGTGGTCCTCGAGTACGATTACACCGTCCTCATCAAGGCAGCCAAGGGCTACCTGAAGTACGACCTGGACATCACCCAGGAGCAAGGGGACGGCATGGCGTACGGCATATTGAAAAAAGAACTCGACAAAGATTCGCAACTGTATGACGATGCGCTGAAAAAGTACGAGGAGAACAAGGGCAAGATGAGTGACCCGTGTGGCGTGGGTGATGGCATGGTCAACGTGCTGATCGCTTTGCAGGCCATCGATAACGTGGCCGGAAACACCAGCGGTGCCGGTGATACGGGAGACCCCTGGGAACGCGGTGTCAGCGAGAACCTGTTCCGGAAGATGTACGACTACTTCGAGAGCAACGAGCGCATCGTCATGCGCTGGGAAGAGACGATTGAAGACGAACGACTCGCCGTCATCCGGGAAGCCTTCTTTAACTATTTTCTCAATGCATTCACCGAACCCACCTATCCGGAACTGACTACACTGACCTCCCTCGACAACGGCCTGGACCTGGACGATCCGATCATCGAAAAATCCGTGCAAGGAGGTCACAAGATCAATTCGTGCACCAAACTGTCGGCCAGCAGGGTCATTAACAAGGAGATCCGCCTGGACAACATCACCCTTCCCGTGCGGCGGCGCTACCAGATGGTCACTAACCTTGCCAGCACCTACGATATGGTGAAGAGCAATCCAAAGTGCGTCAGCGCGGTGAACCTAAATGACAAGTTTTTCCAGCACCGCGACATCAACATGATCGTCGACGTGGAAGCAATGGACATCTTCGAGGACGAGATCAACTACGTGACCGTCAACGTCCGCAAGCGCCGGAACCAGGGGGAGGATTTCAGCGATGCCGTGACCATGAGTCCGGTCATCATGCAGGATAAGGGGCGACTGGCGACCATCACCTACGCCCGCGGAGAGGACAATAATCCCGACCTCTACGAATACAAGGCCCAGTGGTCGCTGCGGGGCGGCGAGCTTTACCCCCCTAACCCGGCCTGGGTCCGGGGCGACTGGCAGGCCGTCACCCTGCAGGCTCCCATTCGCCCGCGCACGATCGAATTTGAAGGGGAACTGGCGGAAATGCAGGAAGCCGGGGTTACCCGCGCCACGCTACAACTGCGCTACCTGAAGTACGGCCGCGAAACCGAAACCAACATCCCGCTAACGGTCTCGAAGGGCGAGCCGCTCGTGAGCGGGCGCATTTTCACCGACCGCGACCAGACGGGCTACGCCTACCGCTTCATCATCAACCACAAGGAGGAAGGGAAGCTGGCCACGCCCTGGGAAGCCAAGATCAACGACGACTACGTCTACGCGGTCATCCCCGAGGGCCTGCGTAAAAAGGACCGCGAGTGGCTCACCAAAGCCAAGGAAGCCGCCAACGTGCTGCTCGAACCCGGGCCCGACGGTACCGTCAAGCCGGGGGAGATGATCCTCGGCAAATTCAAGGACCTGCTGAACGTCCTCATCCAGAATTAGTCCCTTAAATCACCCGTCACATGCGACCCCGACTGCTATTTCTCCTGCTGCTTGTTGGCGGCACGCCATGGTCCCAGCGGATCATCCTGGACCTGCCCACCCGCGCCGGTGAGCTCACCCTCTTCCCGGAAGTGGACAACGACAACAACTACTACTACGTGGCCGACAAGGCCCGCCTGGCTACGGATGCCGACGGACAGCCGAAGTTTTCCTTCCTCCGCTACGTCACCAACCACACGAGCGCACCCGGGGAGGAAACCCAGACCCAGGGCGAGGGCGGCGGAATCCTGCACGCCATCGTCAGTTTGTCCGTCACGGACGAGCAACGGCAGGAAGCGGAACGCGAACTGAAGCGAATCAACCCGGACGGGCAGATCGTTGGACCGGTCATCTACAAGTCCGGCACCTTCGGGCTGGTGACCTCCTTCACGGACGAGAACGGCGAACTCGCCAAGAAGGTCGTCGGCCTCGGTCAGGCGCCTATTCTCGACGGGCAGCAGGCGGCAATCTCCATGCAGCTGACCCGCCTCGGCGCCACCCTGCTGTGGAACTCTTTCCAGACCGCCACCCCGGACATCAGTTTCTCCTTCCAAATGACCATGGACGGCTACCGGCTTCCGAAGGAAGCGGTCATTGAAGCCGATTTCGAAGACTTGTACGAGTCCATGGAATTTGGGCTGAAGGCCGGCCTGGGAGGGGGGTCCTCGGGTGCCGGTGCGACAGTTACGGCAGAAACCAAGGCCTATTTCGGCGCGGATCTCCGCGCCCAGTTTGAAAAGCTAAGCAAGGATGGCGCCATTCGCATCACTCAGATCGGCTCCGATGAAGGGATGGACCAACTCATCAATACCGCCTACGCGAAGCTGGCGGATGTGATGTTCGACCGGGTAGAAACTGCCGGGAACAACCAAGGCTCTTCCGACCAGCTGCTCAACGCACTCAGCTCGGCCCGCGGAACCGGAGGAAACAGCCGGACCAGTTCGCCGGTCTCCGGCATCACCTTCTCCTTCCGCATGAAAGAGCAACGCCGGACGGGCCACTTCCGCATGGACCTCAACAAGTGGACGACCGATGAGCTCGTGATGCGCTTCGACGAGAACATCGGCAATCTCTCCCGCTTCCAGAATGACCTCCGCCACTTTCACCAGGTGAATACCGACGACGAGCTCTACCGCCAGCGGGAAATCTTCGCCATGGTCGACGGCTATAACGCCGAGGACTTCGGTGAGTACATCAACTTCGTCACCGTTCGCCTGAAGAAGACTCACGCCAGCGGGGAGGTCACCAACGAGGAGGTCCGGATCGACCGTACCAATTTCAACCAGAACGGCAATGCCTTCCATATGGTCTACGGCTGGAAGGGTGACACCGACCGGTCGAATTGGATGGAGTACCAGCACGAAGCCCTCTGGAGCTTCTTTGGTGACGTGGAGGTGGCGGAACCACTTGAATCCTCCTCCTTCAACACCATCAACCTCGCGCCGCCCTTCACCAAGCGGGAGGTGGAGTTTCAGGCGGATCCCTCACTGCTGACGAGTCAGGACGTCCGGGTCGTTAACATCAAACTCTTCTACCGGATGGGCGACAAGGAGTTCTTCAAGGCCGTATCGCTGAACCCCAGCCGCAATCAGCTGTCGGAAAAAGTGGTCTTCGTGGCCCCGGTCGACGTGGGCGAATACGAGTACGAGGTCTCCTGGCGGCTGACGGGAAACCGCGTCGTCTCCTCCGGCCGGCAGACGGCCTTCGACAACGTCCTCTTCGTCGACGAACTCCCCGCCTTCCCGCCCGCCGATAATTAAAATCTCCAAAAAATGAAAAAGCTACTCGCTCTTCTTGGACTCTGTGCCGGTCTTTCCCTCTGCCTTTCGGCGCAGGATATTCTCCTGGACCAACCCATCCGTGCCGGCGAACTCACCTTGTTTCCCAGCCTGCGCAAGCCTAATGAATACCGCTACGTGTCGGATAAGCCGCGACTGGCTCAACAGGCAAACGGAAAACCACAGTTTTCCTTCATCCGGTACGTGACCAATCAGTCGTCCGCCCCCGGGGAAGACGACATCACTCAGGGAGACGGCGGCGGCATCATCCACGCGGTCATCGAGCTGATGGTGACCGACGCGCAGCTGGACGAGGCCCGCCGGGAACTGCGGCGGATCAACCCCAACGGAGAGATCGTGGGACCGGCGCCGTATTCTGGCGGTACCGTGGCATTGATCTCCACGGTAGCCGATCCGGACGCGGGCTTCTCCCGCAAGGTGCTGGGGGTGGGCAAGGCCCCCATCCTTGACGGGCAAAAGGCCGCCGTGTCCATTCACCTGTCCAAGCTCGGAGCCCAGGTACTCTGGGAAAGTTTTAATACACCTACGCCGGACATGAGCTTCAGCTTTGAGATGGACCTCGAGGGCTTCAACTCCCCGAAGGGCGCGGTCATTGAGGCGA
Source organism: Chitinophagales bacterium (assembly GCA_038258275.1). Lineage (GTDB taxonomy): Bacteria > Bacteroidota > Bacteroidia > Chitinophagales > Saprospiraceae > Neolewinella. Next base: position 13,563 of record JBBSPZ010000029.1, read on the forward strand.
ATTTTGACCAGATCTACCGCCACCAGGCCTTTTCAGCCGGAATGGTGAGCCGGGTCGGTTCGGTCATGCTCGGGGCGGAAATCAATGCCGCCTTCGACGACCTTACCCGCTCGGGGGCCATCAAGGTGGTATCGGTTAACCCGGATGCCGATATGGAAGCAGCCATTCAGGACGCTTACACCAAGCTCACCGCACTCATGTTTGACCAGAGCGGCAGCAACGCGGGGACGCCCAGTGCACCGGCGCTCCCGGGGGCTCAGCAGCCGGGGATGCTCGAGCGTGCTCAGAACCTGTTGACCGAGGGTCGCAAGGACGCCTTGGAAGATATTGCGCTGCTGGAACGTCAAAACCCGCTGCCCGACCAGCCCGTTGCGGATGCGTCGGGCGGCGGCACCCCTGGTGCCGCGGACACCACCCGGACCGGTGCCGGGGGCGAAAGGAGTATCCACGGTAGCGTGACGCCACCGCAACCCCGGCCTGCCCCGAACTACCCCCCCGAGCAGTATACGTACGAGCGGCCCCGACCCACCCTGCCAACCACGGCCGTCGTGGTCGGATTCACCATGCGGGAATTCCGCCAGCGCGGCACTTACCGGATCGATCTGACAAAATACACCACCTCCTCCCTTTCCCTGCGCTTCGACCACAACGTAGGAGCCATTAATTGCGAGGAGTGCTTCAAAGAATTCAACACCGACAGCCCATTGTACCAACAACGGGAAATCGCCGCCATCCTGGACGGGTTCAACGCTGATGATTTCCAGCGGTCCCTCAATTTCGTGTCCGTTGCCTTCCGCAAGAAGCACGAGAACGGGCAAACCACCGAAGGCGACATCCGGATCGACCGCACTCGTTTCAACCAAGACGGCAACTACTTCAAGTTCACCTACGGTTGGAAAGGCGACAACAGCCGCGAACGCTGGCGAGATTACGAATACCAGACCATCTGGAGCTTCTTCGGCGGAGTGACCGTCGAACAGCCCTGGTACAGTACCGACATCAATACCCTCCCGCTCAGCCCCCCCTATCGCCTCAAATCCATCATCGTGGAAATGGACCCGGAGACCATGAATGAAGAGGAGATCCGTTCGGCTCAGGTAGACGTCTATTTCATGGTGAACGATAAGGAACTCACCCGACAGGTCCAGTTGCGGAGCCGGGACGAGGTGCCCGAAACCAGAGTTGAAATCCTGGAGCCCGCCGACTGGCTCGACGAAGCGTCCGGATATGAATACCAGATCACCTGGCAACTGCGGGACGGCACGGAACGAAAGTCACCCCGGAAACAGGGGAATTCCCTCCTCATCTACGCCGATCAGCTTTAGTACCTCACCCGTCAAATTCTTCATACCATGAAAAAGCTTCTCTTCTTATTCCTCTTCCTGGGCTGCCTATACGTGCCCCGTGCCCATGCCGCCTACCGCGACATCGTTCTCGAAAAGCTGGTGTTTTTCTACGTGGATAATCCGGGATCGGCACTTCCGTCACCGGCCACGATGGAAATTGACAAGCGCACGGTCGCGAGCGGAGGCAGTATTACCAGCCCGTTGTGGACCAATCCCGATAACGCAGGATTAAAGGCCTTACTCCAGGAACTGCTCCTGGAGCCCGCACGCGGAGGGAACGAGCGGTTGCAACAAATCGTCGCTACAGTACTGGCGATATCCAGCAAGAAGGTCCGGGTCTATCTCTACCACGATACCGGTAACGCCAGCGCGCACGGATCGATGCCGATCTATTGCACTAACGCCGGAGCCTTCTCAGCCTCCCACGGCCAGTCCTCCTGGCCCTGTGCGCGGATGTACTCGCCCCCCGACTCCACCTATTCTGGCGAGATCGGCGTGGGAGCTCATTTCTTCGACCCCGCCGTCAACGCCGGCGGGTGGCAGACCAAGCAGGAGAAAGGCCTGGTCTTCGTCCATGAACTGGTGCATACCCAGACTCCCCTGGTACTGGAAAGTACCCTTTCCGGCAACATGTACGGACCCGACGGAAATCATTCGCTGTGGGAAATGATCCCCAGCAACAACAGCGCCTTCAACGAAGGTATCGCCAACGCATTTGCTTTTCGTTACTTTCTCCCTGCCAGCTTCAGCATTACTACTGCCCTGAATAACAACGCCTTGCTTCAGGTCGAGAACATCGGTTCCTGCACTTCCGCTACGGTGCATTGCCTTCAGCTACGCCTGACAACTGACTCCATCTCCACAGCGGCAACTTGTGTGGCGAACCACCAGTGCTACGCTATTCGGGACGTTTCTGCAGACGTCATCATGCACAACGAGCTCATCTCGGCCAACGTCCTGTACCAGATCATGGCCCAGTTCCAGAGTACGGCCATGCTGGCCAGGGCGACCAGGAGCGCACAGACTGCAATGGCCTCCAGCTCCAACTATACCTTCATGCCCCTTTTCAAGGAACTTACCCGGCAGGGACTCAACTACAGCAATCCCAGAAACCCGGCCGGAACCGTCACCCACGGCGAGTTCCTTCCCCTCGCCATTCTGGATTACTACACCGGCTACAAGGTCCGCGATAAAGCCATGCTGGAACGGATCCTGGGTACGACCTGGGCCGCCACCGATACGAATATCGACGACTATTTCCGGTCACACCGTTCGACGCTGCTCGGATTCCGCCCCAACGCCACTACCTGGCACGTAGGCAACCAATTGAGCCGCCTGTCAGAGCACCTCCACGTTCGCACACCCGCTTCCGCTCCAACCGCCGGAACCACCGAATAATCAAGTCATGAAAACGCGTTCTTTTTCCGCCTTTGGCCCTGCCCGCCTCCTGGCGGCCGCACTCTTCCTTTGGGCGGCAGGCGCAGGTGCCCAGGATTGCCGCAAGCTGGAATCCTCCAATTCCACGGCCTCGGTGCTCTCGGACCTACTGGGGGAGGAAGCCCGGCGTATCTCCGGTGTCTGCCAACTGGCTGCCGGGGATACCTACTATTCCGCTCGACTGGAGTACCAGGGCTTTACCGACAAAAACTACCGGCTCGTCGGGAAACTATTGGATAGCAACCGCCGGGAAATCCCGGGCTGCGAACCTGTCGTCCTCCCCCTGGACAATGGAGCCGGAGGGGCTGATCTGTCCTTTGCCTTCGAACCGCCAACGTCGGCTTACACGGAACCCTACGTTGAAGTCCGCTACCTGAAAATATCCATCGCCGAGGCAGACGATGCCCTGGCTGATCTGGACCTCGGCGGACTTACCCTGACCGGGACCTCCGCCGAGTACCGCCTCGACCACCGCTTTCGCGTCGGAGCGGCCGGCGACGGATCTTCCAACGTAACGGTTACCGTTGCCTTTACGCCCGTCAAGCGGGCCGCCACCATCAAACAATAGCCCCATGAACCCATTGCACCTGCCTTTGGCCATCCTTTTCTGCCTCTGCAGCCTGAGCGCCGCCGGGCAGCCGAGCACCATCCCGGTAAAGCGAACGACGGTAAAATTTGAGACCCGGGCGACCATACCTGCGGGAACGCGGATCAGCGACCCCGGCCGGATCAGGATCAACCCGAGCGACATGGTAATCACTCGGCCCGGAGTTTTAGTCAGGCCGGACGGCACCCCTCCGGATGCGACTCCCCCCCCGGAGCCCGCCGATGATCCGGACGCCTACCTCGAACTCGAACGGCAAGGACCACATAATATCCCCTTCAGCCTCGACGATAACTTTTCGGCCGACGTGGACCAGGTCGGCAGTGAATTGCTCAGTATATACAGTACGGTATTCCGGGACGGCAACATTAAGTCCGGCTACTACTATTTCCTGCCGAAGTCCTACAACCTGGGGTGGTCCGCCGTCACCGGGAAGTACGATTTCAACGTCACTTACGGCAGTGCTACGGCTTCCGGGCCCGGACGAACGACGGTCACCGCCATCCTGCACCCCGGCCTCCGGACCCAGGATATGGCCATCGCCCGCGACCTACTGACCACCGACCTGAAGTTAAAACCGGAGGCCCAGTTCGGGGTAAAGGAACTCATTGCCATGCCCATGGCCCAGACTCCCGAGATCGAATTCACCAACCTCGCCCAGTTTGGGGTGCAGGCGGAAAATATCTCCCTGCGCGCGCCATCGGACTTATCGGATCCCATTCTGCTGTCCTTCACCACGGACCAGATCGACGCCCTCATGGCCATGTTTTTCAACAACATCGGACTGTACGGCGACGTCATCGTCTATCCCGACGGGGCCGGTATGCCGGCCTCCATCCGTATCCCCTTCAACCTGAAGATCGACGCGCCGGAAACCTTCGGACATTTACAGCTGCAGGGAGCGGATTGGCGGACGGAATGGCGCAACCCCACCGATTATCCCATTTACCTCGGCCACCTGCACGTACTGCGAGCGGAGCCGTCGGGCTACCAGATCTATTCCTGGAAGGCCGGGGACACAGAAATTCCGGAAGGGGCGAAGGTGAACTTCGAGGCACCTAGTATACCGGAATGGATCGATTCGGATCCGAGCGTGAAACGCATCTGGATGGACTACGCCATTGCTACCTGCGAAGGATGCAATCGTACCGTGAAAAAGAAAATTCTCGGCAGCGTCAACCCCCAGGAGGTCGCCCGGCCGGAGAAGCTCGAGTTCACCATCCTTACCCCCATGGCCTTTACCCAGGCCAGCCTCCTCCGGATCAACGTACGGTCCTTCCAGGCCTCCGCCGCCGGCGACGAGAAGCAGGAACTGCCCAGCATCACCGTGAATGCAGACGGGGCGGTGCTGGACGGGGGCACCCTATACGTCCGCGAGGGGCGGGTCGACTTTGAATACAAGATCCAGGTCTACCTCGAGGACGGGACGAAGTACGAGTCCGCCTGGCTGCCGAGCAACAGCAAGGAAGTGGTGATCGGCTCGCGGCAGATCAAGGATAACATCGCGGAATTTGCCGACCGATGATCGCCGGCGTCGTCGTGGTTCGCGCAGCCGTGCCGGAGCTGCTTCTCAGCCTGCTGCTGCTGCTGCCAGTCCTGTCGTCCGGGCAACCCCTTCGTTCCACCCTGCAGACCATTGCCGGGGTGGACGTATACCGCGACCTGGCCCAGCAAAACCGGTACTACTACCTCCCGGGAAACCTTTCGCTCGGGCGGGAGGAGGACGGGCGGCCACGCTTCCAGTTGTTGCAGATGCGGTACACCGGCACCGGACTGGTCGGCGATCAGGGCAAGCGCGAGTTCTTCAACCTGGTGCAGATCGGGGTCGAACGGGAGGCGGTGACCTCCGAACAACTTCGGACGATCCGGCAATCCCTGGGCCCGGCCACTACCCTGGATCCCCTGCCCGTCTCCAGCGTGGAGGCCTCCCTTCTTTTGCCATTGGGGGACAACGACGGGCGCTACCAGCAGCTCGGACGTCCGACGGGAGGGGAAAGCGACGGCGAAAGCAGGGGAGGGGACTGGACGCGACGCTTCTTTACTGTGCGCCTGGACCCGCACGAGGCGGAATTGCTGTGGGATCAGGTCGAAGACGGCCACCTGGGTTTCAGCATCGCTTATGCCTACTACGCGAATATGGTCGACGATACCGCCGGCGATTTCCGGGTGAGCGGTGATTCGATCACCCGGGCAGACCTGGAGGAAACGATGGCCGAGATTATGGAACAGGACTCTACGGCGAGCCCCCACGCGATCCGCGCCGGCTCCGTGGCCCTTTCGCTGGACACTGGAAAATGGCCGGACCTTTGCCGGCGCATCGACCTCAACGAGGGGGCAACGCCGGCCTGGGCCTTTCTGGAGCTGCGGTGCTACGACTTCACCAACCACCTCCGTCCGGACCTCGCGATGAAGACCGTCGAGCTGTCGGCGACCGGGGTGACGGGAGGCCCCGTGACCCTCCGGCCCATTCGTTTCCTGGCCGCCCGCCCGGAGGAATTTACCCGCCAGGTGCGCTTTCCCTACGCCATTGATTTGCGCCACCCCTACCGGTACCGGGTGGTCGAATATACCGAAGAAGGGGAGGCCCGACCGGGTAACTGGCAAACCGCGACCGATTGGGTCGGGCTGCTGGACCTGACTACTTCTCCGGAATCGATTCCCTATACCGAGCACGGGATTGAAGTCGAAGCAGACACGGCGGCCTTTCGCGCCGCGGGAGTGGACCGTATTGAACTGTCCCTACTGTACCGGCGGGATGGAAAGGGGCAGCAGGAAACCATTACCTGGGACCTGAGCGGAGCGGAGGAGCCCCCCTGGCAGTTGCGTCGATTTTTCGCCGATAAAAATGCGTTGGTACAGCATGTTCTTGTAACAACATCGGGAACTGAAGAATTCAGGGTGGGCCCGCTTCCCGTCGGACCCGATCAGTACCTCTACCTGCGGCCCACTCCCACCACGGCCGGTCAGGAATAACGCTCCCGCCATGCTTCGTTCACCCGTTGAATCCGGTTTTTACCCCGTACTTCTCTTGCTCGTACTTACGGCGATCTCCTCCTGCGACCTGGAGGTGATCCCCGACGATCTTTCCACCGGGCAGGCTACCGAGACGCCCACCTACGAGGCGCTCGACGCCGGGCGTGGCGTGGCCACCGGACTTGCGGTCCTTTCGAACGGCGGACTGCTGCTTACCGGTAGTACCAGCGGGGACGTGTACCTGCACCGCACCGACGTGGAGGGTACCGTTACGCTGGACCGCAGCTATCCAACCTCCGGGAATGACTATGCGAGCGATGTGCTGCAGTTGTCGGACGGGACCTACGTGGTCGTGGGGACTACCTACGGTCCCGGCGGGGTAGGGTCCGACGCGTTTTACCTCCGTACGCGGGCAGACGGGGAGCCCCTGATCGGCCCGCTGAGCATACCCTTCCTTGCTTCTAGTGAATCGGTGCTTAAAGTGACCGAACTTTCTGACGGTTCCCTCCTCATGGTCGGGTTCGCGATCGCCGACGGAACGGGCAACAACGACCTCTATCTGCTGCGCTATTCTCCCAACCTTACTAGTCAATACTTTCAGAAGACCGTCACTCTCCCCGACAGCGAATTCGGGTACGACGCCATTGGCCTTGACGACGGCTTTATCGTAATTGGCCAGATACTTTCCAGCGGTACTAACATTCCGCAAGGGCTATTTGCCCGCTTCGATGTAAACGGCGATTTGCTGGCCGGTCAACCCCGGCGGTTCACCGGGATTAGCGGACTGGCCCTCCGCAGTATCGCCGAGGTGAGTGCGGGAAAGTTCCTGGTTTCGGGTTTTGCGGCCCCGGAAGGGAACTTCGATGTGCTCGTGCTCCAAACAGACGCTGATGGTACAGTCGCCGCTGAATATCCAAAAGTATTCGGGGAGCCGGAAGAAGAATACATTTTCAGCAGCCAGGCTACCCCGGACGGCGGATTGATCCTGGCCGGGGGGGAAGATAACGACGCCCTCCTGCTCAAACTGGACGCTAATGCGAATGAGGTCTGGCGCGTCGTCAGCGGCGTAAACTCACAAGACGCATACAGCCGGGTGGTGACGATGCCGGACGGTGGATATGCCGTCTGCGGGTACCGGGGGGAAAGTCTCTACTACGCAAAAACGAACGATCAGGGCCGGGTGCAATAACCCGGGCAAAGCTCCTCAACCATGTACAGACCGATCGTTTTACTAATATTTACCTGCCTGGTCACCCTATCCAACGTTTACGGACAGGAGGCCTTTTCGGTCGTACCGACCTGCATGTCCGGTACCCAGCCGGAGTACGTCCGGCACTACGGTACCGGCAGCGGAGTACCCGCAAATCTTGTCATCACCCCCCCGGCTTCGGTCAGCGGATCGATTAGCTGGAGCTTCCTTTCCTCTCCCACCACGGGGGGAAGCTGCGGATCGACCTTCCCCGGGCCCGTTGTGAACGGACACGTCGAAGACCTGGGTGGCAACCTCCGTGCTACCTTCAACAACAGTGGGTTCAACCGCAACGTCACCATAAGCAGCACCGGTCCACTGACCGCCGGGGAACACAACCTCACGCTGCGCCTCACCGGTGGGGGCAATTCCTACGTACGGAATTACCGCTTTATCGTGCGGCGACCGGTAGACATCGTGTTTGCCCTGGATCGTTCCGGGAGCATGGAATGCGATACCGACGAGAACGTCCCGTCGGATTGGATGGGATGCATCACGCACGGCGGAGAGGGCGACGGCCGGCGCTGGGACCTCCTGGCCTCCGCCATCGACAATTTCGTGGGCAACCTGGATTTCCTCCACGTAATCGGTACCGATCGCCTCAGCGTGGTGTACTTCGACGGGAATACCGCAACGCCGAGTACGCTGGTCAGCGATGCCGTCCCCTTCACGAGCATTGCGAACTTCCGTGGTGTAGGAAGTCCGACGGCGATCAAACAGGAATTGGACAACATGGCCTCTGCGGTCAGTGTCCTGGGCCGGAACGGTACCAGCCTTGGTGCCGGCCTGGTCAAGGCGATCTCCGGCCGCTACGGCGGGACGGAGGATCCGAACCGCCGGCAGATCGTCCTGCTCTTCACCGACGGGGAGCAGAACACGGGACAGTGGGTCAAACCCTCCGGCCCGGATATGGGACGCAAAATCCTTCAGAACAGCGGCAGCGCAACAGTCGACCTGAACCTTGACGCGCCGGCAGTAAACGACATTGATATCCTCACGGCCGGAACCATCTATACCGGCTCCAGTCCCGCACTATTGGAAGCGATTGCCGGCGGGCCATCTAAGTTTTTCAACGTGCTGCCGGGCACGGAAAGCGAGTTCGGGTCCGACCTGGCCGGACACGCATTCAACGAGATCTACAACACCACCAGCCCCCGCTTCCTCGCCTCCGATCGGTACCCCCTCCTCCCGGATGCGCCAAACCTGCGTACTGACTTCACCGTCAACCGCAACGTCAACCGCCTCCTCTTCCAGGTCTTTTTCAATCACCCGATCGCCGGGCGCACCAAGCTGAAGGTCTTCCGGGACGGCGTGGACGTCAGCGAGTACGGACAATTCAGGAATAACGCCTACTCCACTACTTACCAGTTTCCCCTCTATGCCCTGCCGGAGTTGCCCAGCGAGGGCAAATGGACCGTGGAAATCCTCTCGCCAAGCCGTATTCCGGGGGGAACGGAGGTAAACGTTTTCGGCACGGCCGATGACCATGCCGTGCAGTTCACCGCCGGCACGGAAGAGGCGCAACTGACCGTTGGCAGGTCCTTCCACCCCCAGCTGAAACTGGAAGAGGAAGGAATGGCCGTAACCAACGCCTCGGTGACCGCCTACATCCTGAAGCCCGGAGATGACCTGGGCGACCTGCTGGCGCGGACTACCGTCGCCCAACTTCCCTCGGGCCATACGGAATCCGGATCCTGTGCGGACCTTAAACTAGCCCAACTGCGGCAAACCAACCCTTCGGCGCTCCAACAGCTCGACCAGGTGCAGCGCAGCTCCATTTCCCTGAACCACCACGGAGACGGCATATATTCCGGTAATTACGGTGGGGCCGACGTCACGGGGATCTATAAGATCCGCTTCGAGATCGCCTACACTTCCGACCGCCTCGGGGAGGTCCGGCGGATGGTGGAACAAACCCGCTACGTCCATTTTCCCACCCCGCAATTGAACCTGTCGGTGGCGACTCGCGGCTCCGGCCCCGACCGGTTCAACGCTACCCAGTCCAAGCCAAGTTACCGGGTGAACGGACAGCGGCGCTATGTCGGACCGGGCTACGCGACGGCCTTCGGGGTCACCGGCCAGGGCGTGGGCCTCACTGCCGCCGATAATTGCGACGGGAGCTACCGACTCAACGTGACCGGTGCTCCCGGACAACGGTTCGATCTCTACCTGCTCGACCGGGAAGTCTTCTCGGGAACGGTGCGGGAATTCAGCCAGGGGGATAAGCGGTCGGGGCGCTACCTCGCACTCCGCGGGGGGCGGACCTTTCCCCGGGGCACCTTCGACCGGCGCTATGACAGCGGGCTGTACGGCGAACTTGCCCTGGGCACCCGGATCGGATCACTGCTGGGGCTGGAAGTTGTCGGCGGCTACTACGGGTTCGAGCCGGAATACAAGGTACTGGGAGGCACCGGATACCTCAATCTTTACCTCAACGGCGGAGGTGCGAGCCACCTCGTGATCGGGGGCGGACCGGGGTACTACTTCCCCGACAATCAGGATGCACGCCTGGGCGGAAGTTTGCGCGCGGCATTAGAGCGGGAATTCGGCAAGATCACTTTGGGAGTGGACGGTGCTTATTTCCGGCTGACGGACCCGGAACTGGAATTTGCCACCCTCGGCCTGGCCCTCAAAATCAGCCTGTGATGGACGCTAAGCTGCACTTCCTGTCATCTTATCGCTGGGCGTACCGAGCTCTCATATTCGGCCTGCTGCTGTGCGTGGCCTGTGCCCCGATTCCCCGGACTCCCGTTCAGTCAACCGGAGCGCAGGTGAAATCAGATTTCCCTACATCATCGGCGGCTACCAGTTCCGCAGTCCTGGTCATTCCCAAGCGGGGGGCGGGGACCGACGGTGTCCGACCCGTGACGCCCAAACTGGAGTGGCTTTCGCCCGGCGGTACGGGGGAACCGATTGAGCTAGTTGCGGGGAAGATCACCGTGCGCGTGCGTGCCACCTCCCCGACGGAAGTGCAGTTGAATCAGCTGGAGGTGCTGGTCGACGGGTTGCCCAGAGGCGATAAGGCCGACGAGGTGAGCTTGCTCCGGCGACCTGAATTTGAAGACCAGATCCTGACCGTTCAGGTCCCCATCGAAGCGGGGGAGCACCGCGTGCAGGTCGTGATGGCAATGGCCGCCGACGAGCGCTACCTGGCCGAGCGGGCCTTCCTGCGGGATTCTGCCGGTATACGCATGCTGGAAAATACGCCCGTCACCAGCGCCACCCGGGTGATCTGGACCAAGCCCGACGTGTTCGTCCTCCAGGAAAACGAACTCTACTCCACGAAGGACAGCGAACTGGAAGTCCGCTTCAGCATCACCTCTCCCCAAGCGGTTGACCTCTCCCGGATCCGGATCCTGCACAACCAGGTATACCGCCTCCCCTCGCAGCGGGCACAGCTCCGAGGGGAGAACGGCAGTTACTACTTTCAGGACTGGGTGACCCTGGACGAGCAAGCCACCATCAACGACATCGGCCTGCGGGTGGACGAGCCTTCCGGCTACGCCCTCTCCCAGCGGCTGAAGGTGAATTTCTCCCCCCTGCGGCCCAACCTTTACGTGCTCGCCGTGGGGCCCAAGCTCAATCTGGAGTATTCGGACCGCGACGCCGCTGATTTCGCCCGGGCCTTCGGCTCCCAGGGGAGTCGTGCCCACCGGCTGTTCAATAAGGTGACCCTGGACACGCTCATTGGTCCCCAGGCCACGACCCAGTCGATCCGCCTGGCCATTTCCTCCATCCGGAACAAGCTGCGTACGGGGGTAATCCTGGAAGACGACATTGTCGTGCTGTTTTTCAGTACCCACGGCTTCCTCCTGGATGACGAACTGTACCTCCAGGCGAACGATTACCTGTCCAGCTCCGCCGAGGTGACCTCCATTCCCTACCGCAGCGGCATTCTCGAAACCATTGAACACCTCCCCTGCCGGAAACTGGTCTTCATCGACGCCTGCCACGCCGGAGGAGCCCGGGCCAACCCCGCCGACCTCAACCAGGCGCTGACCGACCTGAGGAACGTCCCCCAGGGCCTGGCCGTGTTCGCCTCCAGTTCCGCGGACGAACAGTCTTACGAAGACGGCAGCTGGAAGAACGGGGCCTTCACCGAGGCGATCCTGCAGGGATTGCTGGAGGGACAGGCCGACACCGGTGCCTTTGGCAATGCCAACGGCATCGTCACCCTCAGTGAGCTGGAAAGATTCATAACCAAGCGGGTACCCGACCTCGTACAGGCGGCCAAACGAAAGGACCAGCACCCCGTCCTCACCCGCAACGATCTGGGCAACCTGCCGCTGTTTGTCCTCCACTAAACCCTGCACCCGCGCTCCGCCGCCCCTGTTTCTTTTTCACCTGCCTCAATCGCCGTCCACCATGAAACTGCTATTCTACCTTCTGCTTTGTTGCTGCCTATTCTGTGGGCTTAACGCACAGGATTCACCCGTGTCGAACGTAACCGTGCGCGTCTCCGAGGAACAGGACATGGTGACCATCACCTACAACCTGGCCCGGAACTCGCGTATCCCCTTCTATACCATTGCCGTGAACCTGAGCCTGGACGGTATCCCCCTGGCCACTCCGGCAGGCCTGACCGGTGACCTGGGCTCCCAGGTGACGGCGGGGCTCGGGAAAAAGATCGTCTGGGACGCCTTACAGGACGTCACCTCCCTGGAAGGAGAGTTGAAGGTGGACGTGGTTTCCCGCACCACCGTCTCCGAAAACGGACCGGCCTCCTGCGTGCCGATCAAAACTATACCCGTGTACGCGGGAATCGGGGGGGTGGCGGTGACGGGACTGGGGTTGCTCGTCAGCGGCCTCAGCCAACTGAGCGAGGCAAACGGGCTCTATGAGGTGTACAGCAGCCAGCAGAACCCGACGGACGCCGTCTTTGGCTCGCTTTCGCGGGACGAGCATTACCAGGAGGCCAACAGCAAGCACAAGCAGGGCACCTGGCTGAGCGTCGGCGGCGGGCTCACCCTCGCGGCGGGGGGTGCGGCGATGGTCATGCGGCTGCTCAAGATCAATGCCTACAACCGCCAGTGCGCCGGGGGCGGCGCCACTGCCTATGCTGAGCCGCGGTGGCAACTCAACCCCGCCCTGGCCGGTAGTCCGGGGCTTGCGCTCACCTACTCTTTTTGACGAACCGGCCGGCCTGCTCCGATCCGGTAATCCGAACCCACTATGAAATACCTTCTCACGGCCTGTTTACTGACCACCTTTCACCTGGGACTCGTTGCCCAGTGCCCCGGCACCTCGCCGTACTGGGGCCTCAACTGCTTCCTCAACTCGGACTTCATCCTGAAATTCGAGGAGGCGCGGACCCGGATGGAGCAATCCGCCTACGATTTCAAGGCCCTCGCCAAACTGGAGGACTTCAGCGAAGCCGACGTGCTCCGCGTAGTGGATGCCTACAATGCCTCCGCCAACCGCTTCAACGACGTGCTCTACAAGATCAAGGACGACCTGCTGGACCGCCATAAGCGCAAGTTCCTCGTGCGCTACCCGGATGATTACGCCCTGCAGATCGAAGCGGAGCTCAACAAGGCCTCCAACTTTTACAGCGACAACTACGCGCGCACGGTGACGGAACTTACCGACGGGCGGGTACAAACGGTCACTTTCCTCGCCCTGCTGCCCGAGATCATCAAGTACGGGAAGCTGGCCTTTGCCCTCTTCAACAAGATCAAGCAGGAGGTCCGGCAATACAACGAGGGCATGATCGACCAGTACCTCATCGAGACCCACCGCTTTCACAGCTGGGACGAAATCGCCTGAGCGGATGGAAGCCGTAATCCGAACGCTGTTCCTGGTCCTGCTCGGACTCGTGGCGGCCGCGGGCCTCGCCGCTCAGGGCCTGGTCCTGGACGACGCGGCCTATAATGCCCTGGCCCGTCAGCCCGACTACGGCAGCGCGGGGAGCAAGGCCGAGGACACCCTGCTGAGCAGCACCCCGAAAGTGGACCTCCGCCCGTACTGTCCCAAGGCACAGCACCAGGGGGCGATCGGATCGTGTACGGGCTGGTCGATGGGATACGGCGCCATGTCCATCCTGGAGGCCCTGCAGCACGGGTGGGAGGGACAAACGGATACCATCACCCGGCATGCCCTCTCGGCCCTCTACATTTACAACCAGGTGAAAATCGGCAGCTGCCAGAGCGGCGCCTATATTCACCGGGCCGCCGAGCTGGTCCGGGATCAGGGGAACATCCCCTCCCTCGACTTCGACCGCTTCAAGAACGACTGCACCCAGTTGCCGGAGAAATCCGACAGCCTGGCCGCGCTGCCCCACCGCATCAAGGATTTTATTGCCCTTTTCGGTACCGACGACCCACCCACCCTGCGCATTGAGAAGACCAAGCTCAGCCTCGCCCAGCGGAAACCCGTGGTGGTGGCGTTGATGCTCCGCAAGACCTTCGAATCCTGCACCGCCGATCCGCCCTATTGGATGCCGATGCTCGGAGACACCACCTTCCTCGGGGCGCACGCCATGGTGGTTGTGGGCTACGACGACGGGCGGGAAGCCTTCGAACTGCTCAACAGCTGGGGGGAACAGTGGGGGGACGGAGGATTCATCTGGGTGAAGTACGACGACTTCGCCGAGTACTGCAGCTACGCCATCCAGCTCACCCCGCGGGCACCCCTTGGCGAACGGGAAGCGCGGATCACCGGGCGTTTCACCGCCCGGGTGCCCTACTTCGATCCGGACGACAATCTGCTGTTTGGCCCGGATAGCTTCCGCCGGGTGAGCGACCGGTACGAAGGGCAGCGGGGCCCACGGGCAGCAGGCAGCCTGCAGCAGTGGCAGGTGGCGGGACTAAGCGCGGGCACCTACCTCTACGCCTTCTCCGTGGAGGCCGACCAGACCATTCGGGTACACTGGCCGCGGGACGGGCAGCTCGATGACACCTACGCCGGAACCAACGAAAGCGCCATCATTCCCATGGAGCACATCGGCCTCTACCTTCCCGGGGAATTTGGCGCCCTGCGCTTTACCACCCCCGGGGAGGAATACCTCTGCTTCCTGGTCAGCCGGTCCCCGATCCAGGACCTGAACGAACTGTTGCACCGGCTGAAAGAACGGTCCGGCGAGCCATTGCCCGATCGCCTGCGCGCGGGGTTGGGAGAGCGATCCGTTGACCCGTTGCAGGTGGATTTTGCCCAGGACGAGGTCGCGTTCACCGCCACGATGGGGGAGGAGCAGGTCCTGGCTGTGATGATCAGGGTGGAGGTCCAAGTTCTGCGGCGGCGCGCAGGGGCAGAGTAAATGGGTTAGGAGCAGCGGAGTGGGGCAGGCGGACGTCGGCACGGCGGCGGGTCGTAGGGCGGGTAGCAAACAACTAGGTGGAGGAAAACCTGCCGTAGTCAGCCTTCCGGAGGAAAAATTCTGGCAACACATTGAAAGTTGATGAGTGCCCGCCCGGTTAATTCCCCAATAAGTACTCCAGCTCCTGAATATCACGCTGGGTAGTGCGCTCGTAAAGCTCGTAGACGATGCCGTCCTTGAGCCCGACGCGCGGCACCAGTATCGTATCCGCCCCGGCGCACTCCAGTACCTTGATGTAGATCTCGGAGGCGGGGAGGATCACGTCGGCGCGGTCGGGATTCAGCTTCAGGATCGACATCCGCTGCTGCAGGGTGAAGGCCTTGACGTAGGCCCGGATGGCCCGGAGCTCGACCAGCGACATACTCGTGCGGCCGGTACGGCTGGAGAGCTTGAATAGGCGGTTGATGTTGCCGCCCGTGCCGATGCCGTAGACGTTGCGCGCCTTGGGAAACTTACTCTTCTTCACCCAGGCCTCCATCTCGGCAAAGGTCTTTGCCCGGGCTTCGGCCGATAGCTTCCTTACCGAACCGATCTTGAAGGACTGACTCGCCACCAGTTCCTTGCCCCGGTACAGGTTCAGTTCCGTACTGCCACCGCCGACGTCGACGTGGATGGCCGGATCGTCGGTGAGGTAGGGAATGATCGCCTTATGGAGGATCCGGGCCTCTTCATCGCCGGTGATGATGTGGATGTCGATGCTTGTGGCCTCCGCGATGGCGGCCCGGACCGCATCGCCGTTGGTGGCTTCCCGCATGGCGGAGGTGGCCACCGCAAAGCGGGCGTCGACTTCGTACAGCTCGATGAAAAGCCGAAAGGAGTGCATGAGCTTACTAAACTTTGCCGCGGTCGCGGGGGTGATCTTTCCCTTGTTAAAGACGTCGTGGCCGAGCCGCAAGGGGAAGCGCAGGTATTCCAAGCTTTTGAAGCTGATCAGTTCCGTCTCGTCGTAGGCATTGACGATCTGCAGGCGGATGGCGTTGGACCCGATATCTATGGCGGCTAATTTCAAGTGTAGGGGGGTTAGGAGTGGAGGAGTGGATGGGTGGAGGTCAACAGCCTCCCTTTTTACCGTACCAACAGTTCTACCGGCCCCGTCAGGCCCGAAGGTTGCAGCGGTTCGTCGGGGGTATAGGTATTGGGGATCAGCGTCCAGAGTTGGTGTTCGTCCGGGGGGCGGGCGGCGTCGCGGATGAGCTGATTTACCCAGCCGTTGGTCACTTCCATTCGCAGCTGGTTTTCTCCCTCGCGCAGGTGATCGGTGAGGTCGAGCTCCCAGGGAGCGGTCCATAGCCCCCCGACCGGACTTCCGTTGAGGAAGACGTTAGCCAGTACGCCTACGCTTCCGACCCGGAGCACGACCCGCTCGTTTCCGGAGACCTGCGGGCGGCGGATGGTCGTCGCATAAGTAGCCTTCCCGGAAAAGTAGCGGATGGTCTCGTCGTCGTAGGTCGACCAATCCAATAACCTCTCCTCGGTGAGGGTGGTGTCGGTACCGAGGTAATCGTTCCGGAAATTGATGGTCCAGGGGCCGCTGATGGGGTGCGCCTGTTCCACCGCGGGATAATTGACCTTTTCCGGGTAGGCCAGCGCCTCCGCGTCGAAGACTACGAATCCACTCTGGGCGGGTGCCAGCCGCAGCGGAATGTCGGTGCGGCCATCTCGCCGGAGGTGTTCCGGTAATGCCATCCGGGAGCCGGATACCGGATCCCACCACGCGGGTTCACCGGAGGCCTGGCGGAAGGAAGCGGTCAGGGAAAGGGTACTGTCGGTCTGATTGGTGAGAAAGTAGATATCCCGGTCGCCCCGCTTCCGGTGTGTCCACAGCACCTGCAACCCCGCCCCGGAAATTACGTCGGGCCCGCCGGTGAGTTGCCGGAGGAGGTGTTGCAGGCTGTCGGGATCGTGCAGGAGCGGACGGACCTCGCCGGCCAGCTGACTGATGCGCCGGTCCGCTTCTCCGTATTTGCTCAGGCTTGGCGAGCGAGCGGGGGGGCGCCCCACTACGGTAGCACCGGCCTGGATCAGTTCACGGATGCGTAGCAGGAGTTCCGGACGCATGGTTTCGGAATCGGGGAGCACGAGGACGCGATACGACCCGCCCGACGGCAGGGTGAGCCGACCGTCCTCGACCGTGATCCGTTCCTTCAGCACTTCCCCGTTAATATAGTCGTAGTCGTAACCCGGGGGAAGGGGCGGTGAGGTACTGCCGGTCATTTTCGGAGCGTCCTCACTGATGAGGTAGGCCACGTCGGCCACGAAATTTCCCTGCCGCAACAAGTAGCCACAGCGACGTTCGTAGTCGAACCAGGCCCCGGCTTCGCCGAACCACGTATTCAGCCGGTTGAATTCGGTGCCGAACCACGCATTTACGCCGGGCCGGTGGTCGTCGTAGGGCTGCTGAATGTAGACGTGGAGGACGCGGTGGTTGATGCCCTCGGTGTAGCTCCAGTCGCCCCGCTTTTTCAGGCTTCCGGGATGGCGGCGGAAGGGCTGTCCGGCGGCGGTATAGGATTCGGCGAATACCCGCTGCTTTCCGTAAATGTGGGCTGCCGAGGCCGCCGCTTTACATTCGATGCTCCCCAGGTCTCCCTCGGCCCAGAACTCCCCGCCCACGAGGGTGGACTGACCGCCATAGGTCAGGAACTCCGAAGGGAATCCCCAGTGGCCGTAGTTCTCCAGCCACAGGTCGAGGTCGTTCTCCTCGCACAGCTCCCGCAGTCCGCCCACGTAGGCGTAGGCGACCCGGTCGGCGACGAGGCGGCGCAGGTCCCAGAGGAAGCGGTTGGATTGCTCTACCGAGCCCACGATGCGCCCGGTGAGTACCGGTAGCCACGGGATGGGGTCGTAGTCAAAGGAGTCGCGGAATACCGACGCCAGGTCGCCGGTCCAGTTCTGGGCGCCGGTTTCGTAGCTGTCGGCCACCACGTATTTGAACGCGGTGCGATCGCTGGCGGGCATCGCCTTGAGCACCTTTCCGATGAACCCGTCCCAGTGCTGCCGGAGGGCACCGCGGTTCATCTTGTCTACTTCCGGGCCCTTTCCGTTCGGGGAGGCGGGGCTATTTTCGATCCCGGTGGGTACCATACCCGTGCGCAGCACGGTCCAGCGGCCGGGGGGTACGTCCCAGCTAAGGGTACCGTCGGCGGCCAGCCGGCTACTCAGGTCGATGACGCTATCGGTAGGGATCACGCCGGTCCCATCCGATGGTTCCGCCTGGACGGGCCAGCGGTAGGCATCATCGAGCGGCAGCGGGGTGGGATGGAGGTGGGCGAGTTGTTTTTCGACGGCGTATTCCAACCGGGACGAGGGACTGAGACTAACCTCAGCCAGGCCGTAACGCTGGCTGTTACGGGAGGCCTGGATGCGGCTGAGGTGCAGCCGAAAAGTGGTGGCCCGAACAGCCGGGAAGGCCACCTCCACCGCCGGAGCGGGGCGGAACGTGATCTGGTCCATGGGATTGCTGCGGTCGAAGCGGAAATTTCGAATCTCGCGCCACCGGCCGTCTACCTCCGCCGAAAGGGTTACCTGCGCGGTGAAGGTGCCGCCGCCGGGGGTGAGGCTGAGGGAACGGATGGCCTGGGTGGTCGGGGAGGTGAACAGGAGAGAGACCGCCGTATCGCTGGCCAGTTCGGTGTAGGTTACTGGGTCCTTATCGAGCGCAAATTGTACGTCCGGGGTGCCGGAACCGCGGAAGGCGGGGGGTGCCGGGTGGAAGTCGTTGCCGGCGGGAAAGGCGAGCAGCGCCACGTCCTGGAAGGCGGTGCCGGGGACGGGTGGGGGAGAGGAGAGGTGCGCGGGGCCTTCTACAGTGAATTCCGTGGAGGTGAGGTAGCGCATGGTATTGGTGGAGTCATTCCAGGGGCCGCCGGACTGGCTCCAGCCGGGACTGTTGAATAACCCGATGTCCACGCCCAGGCGGCCGCCTTCGCGAATCGCGTGGCGCGTGAGCTCCATCCATTCCTCCGACAACAGGGGCACCTCACCCGGCGCGTCGATCCGGTCGAGGTAAATGTTGCCGATGAGTGCCGCCCCGATACCGACGTCGGCCATGGCTTCCAGGTCGCGGGTAATTCCCTGCCGGGAGAGGTGGTCGTTGATCCAGTACCAGTATACCCAGGGGCGGGTGCTCGGGGGTGGGGCGGTGAATTCCCGGGCCATGGCATCGCCGGCGGAAGGGGTGGCCAGCCGTGCCGCGGGGGTACAGGCGACCACGCAAAGCAATCCGGCAAGCAAAGCGGATAAGAGTCGAGGCAGGGACGAAGGGAGCGGCATGAGGGTAGAACGAACGGGCGGGATGGTCATCATGTAGGAGCAAAAAAAGCGCAACCCATTGGATCTACATCCTGTACTGTCCTGCTTATCGCGGACTTGGAAGCAGATAAATTATTTCCCATGATTCCGCACAAAACAGGAAAGTGCAGGATGCCTGCCCCATTTTCTTCGGCTACTATTGAGTTAGAATTTAGATAATTCCGAACCCGATCACTGCAAAATTCAAATCTATATGCTGTCTCACCTTTCACCACGCCGCTTCCTGGGCGGCGCCATTCTGTACCTTATCCTGTTGCTGGGTAGCGGCTCGGCCTGGTCGCAGGCGCTGGAAATATCCGGCACGGTAAGCGGCCCGGATGGCACGCCCCTGCTCGGCGCCACGGTCCTGCAGCAAGGCACCTCCAACGGCACCGTAACCGACTTTGACGGCAAGTACAGCCTGACGGTGCAAAATGCGAACCCCGTGCTGGTCTACTCCTACACCGGCTACACGACGCTTGAAGAGGCCGTTGCCGGGCGCGGACAGATCGACATCGAACTCGCCGAAGATGCGCAAACGCTGGATCAGGTCGTGGTGATCGGATACGGATCCCAGAAGCGATCGGACATCACGGGCGCCGTGAGTTCGGTCAGCAGCGAGGAGCTGGAAAAAGCCGTGTTTAACAACGTGGACCAACTGCTGCAGGGCCGCTCACCCGGTGTTTTGGTCACTTCCGGCGACGGGTCTCCGGGCTCACAGGCCACGATCCGGATCCGGGGAAACAACTCCCTCTCGGCGGATAACGGGCCGCTGTACGTGGTGGACGGCATTCCCATCCAGGGCAGCCCGACGTTCAATCCTCAGGACGTAGAGAACTTGGAAGTGTTAAAGGACGCCTCCGCGACGGCGATATACGGCTCGCGGGGTGCCAACGGGGTCATCCTCGTGACCACCAAGCGGGGTAAAAACGGCAAAACGGTGGTCAAACTCGACGCCAATACGACCAGCTCCAACGTCATTAACAGAATCGATGTCCTGAACGGACAGCAGTATGCGGAGTATCGGAACGAAGCGAATGCTGCGCAGGGCAGCCCGGAACCCTTTCCCAACCCCGCCCAGTACGCCGGCCAGGGATTTAACTGGCAGGACGAGATCCTGCGGACCGGACAACGCACCAACATCGGACTCAACGTGTCGGGTGGCCAGGAGAGCGTCCGCTTTTTTGTATCCGGGGATTACCTGCTGGACAACGGCATTCTCCTGGATTCGAAGTTTTCCCGCTCCAACGTCCGCGCGAACCTCGACATCGACGCCTTCAACGACCGGGTCACCTTTGAGGTTGGCCTCAACGTATCCCACCGGGAGAGCCAAAATTCGGTATCCGATCTGGGGGGGTTTCCGAGCGCCCTGGGACCCGTCACCAACGCCTTGCTGGCCGAGCCTATCGTTCCAAGCCTGACTTACTTCGGAGAGACGGCGGAAAACGAGCAATTCTACAATCCCTATCTGGAAGTAACGGCAAAGGAAGACCGCAACTTCAATACGGACTTGCTGAGTAACCTAAAGACGACGGTCAAAATCACGGATGACTTGTCGTACGTATTCAACGGCGGAGTGAATTTCCGGCTCGGCGATCGCCAGCGCTTTTACCCCTCCACCGTCGGTCAGGGAATTCTGAGCAACGGGGTGGGTTTCGTCAATAACAACCGGGCGTACGATTACATCGTCAGCAACTACCTCAACTACGATAAGGAGTTCGCCGGAGAGCACTCCCTCTCCGCTACCGTCGGACTCGAGTACAGTGAGTTTAACAACTACTTCAACGGGTCCAGTGCCACGAACTTTGAACTGCAGACTCTGGGGCTGGAAAACCTCGAGATCGGCTCGGGATTTAGCCCCGCTTCCTCGGAGCGCAACCTCTCGGTCCTGCAATCCGGTTTTGTGCGGCTCAATTACAGCTACCAGAGTAAGTACCTGCTCACGGTAACGGGCCGCGCCGACGGCTCTTCCCGTTTCGCGGAAAATGAGAAGTGGGGCTACTTTCCCTCCGCAGCTGTGGGCTGGAGGGTATCGCAGGAGGATTTTCTGAGCGACAACCTCCTGATCTCCAACCTGAAGCTCCGCCTTTCCTACGGATCCACGGGAACCCAGTCGATCCCCCCCTACCGCTCGCTCGCCCGGTACAATACCGTGCAGTACCCGGTTGGCGAGAGTCCCTCGCTCGGTTATATTCCCGTTAGCGTAGAGACGCCCAACCTGAAGTGGGAGACCACCGAGCAGGTTAATGCCGGCTTTGACCTCGGGTTGTTCAACAATCGCTTCGAGATCATCTTCGATTATTTCGTCAAGACTACCAGAGACCTCCTTTCGGTGAAGGCGCTCCCCCCGCAGTCCGGCTACGGAGGATACCTGACCAACATCGGCAGCATCGAGAACCGGGGTGTAGAACTCGGCCTGAATGCCTTTATCATCAATTCACCTACCTTCTCCTGGAATACGGGCCTTAACCTGACCACCTACAAAACCAAAGTGCTGGATCTGGGTGGCGATGAGGAACAGTTTGGTCCCGGTATCGCCGCAAATTTCGGCGGGAACGCCCACATTTACCGCCCCGGTGATGAGTTTGGTCTCTTTTACGGCCTGGTGGCCATCGGCCTCATTCAGGAGGAAGACGTCAGCGGTGCCGAGCCCATTGCGTTCTTTAATAACGACAAGGACCTTGGTCACTGGAAGTACCAGGACATAGACGGCAACGGTGTCATCAACGGCGAGGACCGTCAGGTGATTGGCAACCCCAACCCCGACCTGATCCTGGGCTGGAATAACGATTTCAGCTACAAGAATTTTACGCTCAACGTATTCATCCAGGGAACGCTCGGCAACGATGTACTCAATGCCCTGCGTCCGGTACTCAACTCCGGATTCAACAACAACGAAAGTTACAAGAACCAGAGCGTCGACTGGTACGAGAACCGGTGGACGCCGCAGAACCCCACCAATAACATCCTGTACCCCTCCATCAACAGCCTGTCGGCACCGGTCGCCAATTTCATGATCGAAGACGGCAGCTACGTCCGCCTGAAAAACCTCTCGCTGCGGTACCGGATCCCCTTCAATTCGTCTGTCGTTTCGTCGGTCCAGCTTTACGCCACCGGTACGAACCTGATCACCATCACCGATTATACCGGCTATGACCCAGAGGTAAGTGCGTTGGGTAATCCCCTGGCTCCCGGCGTAGACCTGGGTGTTTACCCCCGGCAGCGCGCCTATACCTTCGGCCTCACCGCCAGCTTCTAATCCTAGTCGATCGACCTTAAACAAAAAATCATGCGAGCCTACTATATCCTTCTCCTCCTGGCCCTGGCCTTAACGGGATGCGAGAGCCTGGAGGAAAAGCCCTTTTCTTTCCTAAGCCCCGAAAATATTTATCAGAACGAGGATGACGTCGACAAGGCGATCCTGGGCGTTTACCAGACCCTCAACTTCAATGGGGTAAATGACCTCTGGTATACACTCACCACGTCCGGCCCCTCCGAAAACGTTACGGTGCGGCTCAAGCAAGGGGCCCAGGGGCGGATGGCTTCAGTTGACTTCAACGAAACGAACCCGCATGGCGCGTTCTGGAGTGAATTCTACGCGGGCATCAACCGGGCCAATACCGTCATTGCCCTAACCCCGAACGTGGGGCTGGAAGCCGCCGTCCAGGAAGCCAAGATCGCCGAGGCGCGGTATCTGCGGGCGTTCTTTTACTTTCAACTGGTGCGGATGTTCGGCGGGGTACCGCTCCAACTTGAACCCACGGCGGATTTCTCCGACGAGGCGGTGAAGAAGCCCCGCACGACGATTGAAGAGGTTTATGCGGTGATCATCGAGGACCTGATGGACGCGGCGGCGAAGTTGCCGGAGTCGTGGCCCGCTGCCGACTACGGTCGTGCCACGAGCGGGGCGGCCAACGCGCTGCTCGGTGAAGCATACCTCACTATGGCCGGGCGCCCACTGCAACAGACCGCCCGCTATGCCGATGCGATCGCCGCGCTGGAAAAAGTAGAAGGCAAGTATGCTCTCCTCGAAAACTACGCCGACGTGTTCGCGATCGACAACGAGCAGAATACCGAAACCATCTTCAGTCGGATCAACATCTCCAATATATTCGGCAGCGGTACGGTACTGACCTTTTTCGCCGGAGCGCCAAATACCCCGTTCGCCTTCAACGGTGGGCAGTACCAACTGGCGTTTAACGAGGTCCTGTACGATAAATTTGACTCCACGGATCTGCGCCGCGACGTGACGTTTCTGTACACCTACATCAACGACAAGGGACAGCAGGTGACCTACAATTCCCCGGAGAATCCCGCCGGACTGCAATTCGGCGGACCCAAGGCACCTAATGGCATACCACTGGGCAAACTGAAGGACCCCAGCAATACGCTGAATCCCTTCGGTCACGGCAACGACCTGATCTTTCTGCGGTACGCCGACGTACTGCTGATGTTGGCGGAAGCCCAGAACGAGAACGGCGACGCGGCCGCCGCGCTACCGTACCTCAATCAGATACGCCAGCGGGCCAGGCTCGCCGACCTTACGGAAACCAACCCGGCTACCCTGCGGGAACTCATCAAGGACGAGCGCAAGAAGGAACTGGCCGCAGAATTTACCGAGTACTACGACCTGCAGCGTTGGGGCGACCTGGAAGCCTCCATGGCCATCAATCCGGACTCCGAATTACTGGGCGTTACCTACGACCCGAAGTATGAGTTGCTGCCAATCCCCCGCGGCGTGCTCGAAACCAACGAAAAGCTCATCCAAAATCCCGGTTACTAGGTCGGCCATTCCTTTAACGACCGGTATCCCACGCCGGAAAATCTACTGATCGAATTCGCTTATCGGGGCAGGGACAACAAGATCCCTGCCCCCTTTCTACGTGAACGCTATGCTACGTACCTCCCTGAGCCTGCTGCTCCTTTCCCTGCTGCTTTACACCTGCGGCCCCGCCCCGGATGCCGCCGCCGAGACGGTCCCCGCACGTCCACCTAACCTGCTGATCGTGCTTTCCGACCAGCACTCCTACGATATGCTCGGGAGCTACGGCAACGAACAGATCATTACGCCCAACCTCGACCGCTTTGCCGCTGATGGAACCCGCTTTACTCAGGCGTTCTCCAACCAACCCGTGTGCACCCCGTTCCGGGGAATGCTGATGAGCGGTATGCAACCCCTGAAGAACGGCGCCTTCATCAACGATGCCCCCCTGCTGCCCAATAAAACCCAACTGCTGGGTCAGGTGCTGCAGGAACGCGGCTACCAGACCGGCTACATCGGTAAGTGGCACCTCCTCGGTGGCGACCGAGACCGCCCCGTACCTAAGGGCGAACTGCGGTACGGCTTCGAGACCCTGCTGACCAATAACTGCCACGTCGACTTCCGGCCCAACCACGCCTTCTTCTGGAATGACCGGAACGAGAAGGAATACTTCGATAAGTGGGAAGTGTACGGGCAGACCGACCAGGCCCTCGCCTACCTTGATACGATCGACCAGACTAAACCCTTCGCGCTCATCGTGAGCTGGCACCCGCCCCACGACTGGGGTAAGTTCAGGGGGGAAGACGGGCAAATGCACTACCGCTACGATACCATGGACGAGCTCATGGCCCTCTATGACCGCGATACGCTGCAGCTGCGGCCGGGCCTCGAATCCACTCCCGACCGCCTGCGGATGTACCATGGCTACATGGCCATGGTGAGCGGGGTAGACCGCGCCTTCGGGCGACTCATGGATAAACTGGAGGAAATGGGGATGGCCGACCATACCCTCACGGTCTTCAGCGCGGATCACGGCGATATGCTGGAGTCCCACGATGCCATCCTGCCCAAGCAGTACCCCCACGACTACTCCAACCACATCCCCTTCCTCGTGAAGTACCCCGGCGTGGTGCCGGCCGGCGCCACCACCGACGTGCTCTTCGGTGCCCTCGACATCATGCCGACCCTGCTGGGCTGGATGAACATCGATACCGAACAGGAATACGACGGCCGCGACCTCTCCGTGGAGGTCGTCGAAAATGAGGTGGATGCCGTGGAGTACGTACCCCTCTGGCTCTACAAGCGCGGGGTGGCCAAGAACCAGAACTGGCGCGGCGTGGTCACCCACGAGTATACCTTCGCCATGGGCCGCGGGGAAGATTCCATCGCCCTCACCAACGTACTCTACGACCGCAAGCAGGATCCCTACCAGCTCGACAACCACTTCTACGACCCCGAGTACGCCGACGTGAAACAACGGATGACCGACCTAACTTACGGGTGGATGGCCAGGTACAACGACAAGTTCTACGGGGAGGCCGATTTTCTGCGCATCCGGCCGGCGGAAACGTGGATGTACAACTACACGAAGAGTCCGGCTGAGTTGTTTGCGGAGGAAGTATCCCTCACCCCCGACCGCTCTCCGAAGGAGCGGGGAGAGTAGGGGTGGCGAATGCTGGCAGCTTGCTGATTGCCGGCGCCGTTCTGGATCGGGGTTGTCGACACTACGGGTGATCATGCGCTTCTGTTCCCTCTCCCCCGACCCCTCTCCGTAGGAGAGGGGAGGACACCCGCGGTAATTTTGCGGGTACGTAATCAGTCTACGGGTTATGCCCCCCTCTCCCCTGGAGAGGGGCTGAGGGAGAGGGAACTAGGGCTGCAAATCAATATCCGCTCACCAAATTAACGAACGGCACCTCCCGCACTTCCTTCGCGGGCTCGTACTCGGGATTCACCACCGGCCAGTACCGCCGCTCCACGTTCTTCTCCAGCCAGGTCATCAGCTCGCGGAATAATTCATCCCGCTTCTCCGGGTCGGCCGCGGCCAGGTCGTGCAGCTCGTAGGGATCCGCGGCCACGTCGTAGAGGTGAAGCCGGCCGTACCAGTCGAAGATCAGCTTATCGTCGCCCTTCCGGATCGCCGAGTGGGGCGTCAGGGCCAGGCCATCGTACGGACTGTTATAAATTACGTTGAAGGGATAGTGCCAGTAGCGCGCCGCCTTGGCGTAGCCACCCGCGTTGCCCGTAAGCAGGGGCAGCAAGCTCCGGCCGTCGAGCCCTTCATTCTCTACTACGGCGTCGGCATCGTAGCCGGCCGCGGCAAGGATGGTAGGATAAATATCGGTGTAGTCCACGGGGGTATCGATCCACGTACCCTGCTTGCCGGGGTGCTTGCGCCACACGACCAGGGGCACCCGGATACCGCCCTCGGTCACACAGGCCTTACCGCCGAGGAAGGGGGCGTTGTCGGTGCCGTCGCCGTGTGGCGTGATCTTGTGGTCGATGCCGCCGTTGTCGGACATGAAGATCACCAGGGTTGTTTCGTCGAGGCCGGTTGCTTCCAGTTTGGCGAGGAGCTGACCGACGGAGCGGTCCAGTCCCTCCACCATGGAGGCGTACACCGGGTCGCCCTGCCCGTTCCACCCGCGGGATGGCTTGTCGGTGTACCGGGCGACTTCCCCCTCCTTACCTTGGTAGGGCGAGTGGACGGCAAAGTGGGAAAAATAGAGGAAGAAGGGAGCGTCCGGCCTTGCCGAGCGGGCGTCCAGATAGTCCAGGGCCTGGGCGGTGAGGTCGTCGGTGAGGTAGGCTTCGCCGGTTTCCGGACCGGCATCGCCTACCGCCCATTCCGGCTGCGGCATTTGGGGGAAGTGGGCCTTGCTCTTCTGGTTCCAGCCCGGGCGCCAGTTGTAGTAAGAGGATCCGCCGCCGTCGAACCAGGCGAGGGGCTCGAAGCCCTGATCGGCCGGCTGGTAACCCGCCGCGCCGAAGCCGCCGATGTGCCACTTGCCGATAAAGGCGGAATGGTGGCGGGGCATGGCCTCGGCGAGGGTCAGGACGTCGCGCCCGTCGTCGGGGGGGGCGCCGGTAGGCAGGGCAGAGTTCGAGGTCGCATTGTCCCACGCCCGCTCGGTGGCGATGTCGTCGTGGTGGTCCAGCACGTCGTGGGCGTAGTAGCCCTCGGGGACGGGCAGGTCCTGGTTGTAGTAGGTTTCCCGCAACGGCATGGCGGTCATGAAGCCGAGTCGCGGGGCGAATTTACCGGTCAGCAGTCCGGCCCGGGTAGGGGAGCAGAGCTGGGTAGCGTAGGCCTGGGAAAAGGAAGTGCCCTCCCGCATCAGCCGGTTCAAATTCGGCGTCTCGTAGAACATACTGTCCAGCGGAGCATCCGAGAAGTGGGCGGCATACCCCTGGGCGTCCATGATCCCGAAGTCATCCGCCAGGATAAAAATCACGTTGGGCGTACCGGCGTCAGCCGCTCCCTGGCCCCCGCCGGCCGGTATGGCGCAGTCGGTGGCGAGTACGAGCAAAGCGAGCATCCCCGCGAATTGTAGATGGTACATCCGTAAATGGTAATTGGTAAATCAGCCGGCTCAGGAAGCTTACCGATTTCAGGCAATCGGCGATCAAGCTCCGGATCTGGAGACGAGCGAAGCCGTAGATTTAAAATTTAAGGTTTGACATTTAAAATTTAGAGGCTGTCCCGCTCGATCAGCCGGAAGGGGTTCTTGACCTTATCGGTCCGCTTGTCGAGGATCATCTCCGCGCCGGTCTGTCCCATCTGGTCAAAATCGGTGGAGATCACCGTAATGCCGAGCAGGTCCTTCAGCGGGGTTTCGTTGTAGGAGATGATGCCGATGTCCTCTCCGACGACCATCTCCTTGTCGCGGACCTGCTTGACCAGGCTGACCAGGTCGGACTCCGCGATGATGACGAACAGGTCGCCCTGGTGCAGCACCGTGTCGTCGTAGATCTCGTCGATCACCTCGAAGGGGACCTTCTGTTCCACGCAAAAGCGGCGAAAGCCGTGCAGGATACGGCGGGGATGGGGGTACACCGACCGCTCCGGGAAAACCATAATGATCTTGTTGTACTTCCGGATTTTTTCCACCCCCCGCTCCAGCGCGTCGTGGATGTCGGCCTCGAAATCCTGGTATACTTCCGCATACTCGCCCTTGAGCTGCAGGAGGTCGTTGTCCATAATGATCAGCTTGCTCCTCGGGATAGCCTCGAGGGCCTCGAGCACTTCCTCGGTACAGCTGACGTGCTGCAGGGTGCTGGTCTTGAAGTGCGGCATGATGACGTAGTAGTCGTAGGCCTGGGAGTTCTTCTTCAGCAGATTCAGGAACACCGAATCGTCGCAGTGGTAGATGTACAGGTCGGTGTGGGAGTTCCCCCCGAGGCGGCTGACGAAAGAGTTGTAGATCTGCATCTTGTACGAGCTCAGCTTATTGATCAGGAAGAGCACGTTGACCTTCGAGATCAGCTTGGTCCGGGTGATGTAGAATCCCTTTCCCTTGACGGAGGTGATCACCTTGCGGTCCTTGAGTATGTTATAGGCCTTCTCCACGGTGTCGCGCGAAAGCAGGAAATGCTCGCTCAGGGCATTGATGGAGGGGATCTTGTCGTCGATGGTAAGCTTCCCGCTCGAAATGTTGTCGATGATGGCGTCAACGATTTGCCGGTACTTGGGGATGCGGGAATCCTCGTTGATTTTGATGGAGTCAATAATTTTCATTGCTAGAGTTACTGAAACACGGGTTGGCGCGGGCGCGGGTGCAGGGGAAAACGGAAGCCGGTGGTGGCCCTGCGCTTAGGGGGAAAACGCAGCGTACACCAACGGAATGGGTCGGTAATGTAAATTTCTTATACCAACCGTCCATCCTGCTCCGAAGGGGTAATTTCGGAATAATAATCACATATTCGCTAGCCGGACAGTACAGGATACGGCCAATTGCGTCGCATCCTACTTTAGCGACTAATACATAAAAATCCTCTGGAATAATGAATACCACCGCTACGAACTTTAAGTATGTAGACTATCTCTGGGATGAGGAAGCCGCCTCCCGCCTCGGCGATGACCAGGTTGCGCTCTTCCTGTACCGCTCCAATATCCTGGGCGCCGACCTTCGGATCACGAATTACGGCGGCGGTAATACCAGCTGTAAAACCATGGAACGCGACCCCCTGACCAACCAGGAAGTGGAGGTCATGTGGGTCAAGGGCTCCGGTGGCGATATCGGTACCCTCACCCGTTCCGGCATCGCCGGCCTTTACACCAACCGCCTGCGGAACCTGAAGAAGGTTTACGGCGGACTGGCCGACGAGGACCGCATGGTCGGTCTCTTCAACCACGCCATTTACGACCTCGACAGTAAGGCGCCCTCCATCGATACCCCCCTGCACGGCCTCCTGCCCTTCAAGCACATCGACCACCTCCACCCCGATGCGGTCATCGCAGTGGCTGCAGCCCAGAACAGCGAGCAGGTGACGAAGGAGATCTGGGGAGAAACCATGGGCTGGGTGCCGTGGCAGCGCCCCGGCTTCGACCTCGGCCTCCAGCTCGAGCGCTGCCTGGCCGAGAACCCCGGTATCCGCGGCATCATCCTCGGCAGTCACGGCCTCTTCACCTGGGGCGATACGTCCTACGAATGCTACATCAATAGCCTGGAAGTCATCGAGATGGCTTCGGAGTACATTGAGAAAAAAGTAACGGAAAAAGGCTCCGTATTCGGCGGGGAGAAGGTGACCCCCCTGGCGCCGGCCGAGCGCCGCGCCAAGGCCGCCCAGCTCATGCCGCTGCTGCGCGGCTTGGCGTCTTCCGAAGACCGCATGATCGGTCACTTCACCGATAGCGATACCGTGCTGCAGTACATCGACAGTTACGACCTGGAGCGGCTGGCCCCCATGGGCACCTCCTGCCCCGACCACTTCCTCCGCACCAAGATCCAGCCCCTCGTGCTCGACCTGCAAACCCAGGAAGACCTGAGCGAGACGGATACCGTGCTGCAAAAGCTGCGTCCTGCCTTCGCAGACTACCGCCGGGGCTACCAGCAGTACTACGATGAGCACAAGCGGGCCAGTAGCCCCGCCGTGCGCGACCCCAACCCGGTCATCATTATCTATCCTGGCGTGGGCATGTTCAGCTTCGCCAAGAACAAGCAGACGGCCCGCGTGGCCAGCGAGTTTTACGTCAACGCCATCAACGTGATGCGCGGCGCCGAGGCCATGACGATGTACACCTCCCTGCCGCGGCAGGAGGCCTTCGACATCGAGTACTGGCTCCTGGAGGAAGCCAAGCTCCAGCGCATGCCGAAGGAGAAGCCGCTGTCCAGGAAAGTAGCGTTCGTCACCGGAGCCGGTGGAGGCATCGGTAAGGCCATCGCCGATAAGCTCGTCGCGGAGGGAGCTGTCGTGGTGCTGTCCGACATTGCCGAAGAGCGGCTGAAGGAGGCCCACGAAACGTACGCGCCCGATACCGCGGCCTACGCGGTGTGCGACGTGACGGACGGCGACTCGATCGCGGCGGCGTTTGACAAAGCATGCCTGGAATTTGGCGGAGTCGACATCGTAGTCCACAGCGCCGGCCTTGCCATCTCCAAGCCCCTGGAGGAAACGACCGAGAAAGACTGGGATATCCTGCAGAACGTACTGGTCAAGGGCCAGTTCGAGCTGGCACAGGTGGCCGTTCGCGTCATGCGCGGTCAGGGGCTGGGCGGCGACTTCATTCCCATCGCCAGCAAGAACGGACTGGTGTCCGGACCCAACAACGTGGCCTACGGCACGGCCAAGGCTGCCCAGCAGCACATGGCCCGCCTGCTGGCCGCCGAGCTCGGGAAGGATAACATCCGCGTCAACACCGTCAATCCCGACGGCGTCATCATCGGCAGTAAGATCTGGGAAGGTGCCTGGGCGGAAGGCCGGGCCAAAGCATACGGCATTACCGTCGCCGAACTGCCCTCCCACTACGCCAAGCGTAACCTGCTCAATAAGATCATTCGTCCCGAAGACATCGCTGATGGCGTCTACGCCCTCGCCGGCGTACTGACCAAGTCGACCGGCAACATCATCAACGTAGACGGAGGAATGGCCAACGCCTTCGTCCGGTAATAGGGAAAAAGGGATTGAGGGAGTGAAGGATTGAAGGGGCCCACCTCAATC
The DNA here is from genome assembly GCA_038258275.1 of Chitinophagales bacterium. Taxonomy (GTDB): domain Bacteria; phylum Bacteroidota; class Bacteroidia; order Chitinophagales; family Saprospiraceae; genus Neolewinella. The sequence goes on from JBBSPZ010000029.1 coordinate 44,700, forward strand.
CATCACTCCTTCACCCCCTCATTCCTTCCGCCCCTCACTCCCTCAATCCTTCGGCCCCTCAAACCCTGCGATCAGATCATGCAACTAACAAAAGAACAACTCCATTCCGGCAACCGGGCCGGTCTGAACCGTCACGAAACCGATTTTAACTACCTCGCCGATAAGCTCACCGCCGTCGGCCTGGAGGTGGACAGCGTGGTCGACGACCTCGCCAAATTTCAGGTCGCTATTCCAAGTTGGGCGCTCGGTGCCGGGGGTACCCGCTTCGGGCGCTTCTCCTTCCACGGGGAGCCCGGGAGCCTGGAGCAGAAGATCGCCGATGTAGGCATTCTCCACGCCCTCACCCAGACGGCGGGCGCGATCTCCCTGCACATTCCCTGGGATACCCCCACCGACTACGCCGCCGTGAAGGACCTGGCCAGGGCCAACGGGCTGGTCTTCGACGCCATCAACTCCAATACCTTTCAGGATCAGCAGGACGCAGAGCACACCTACAAGCACGGTTCCCTGAGCGCCACCGACGAGCAGGCCCGCCAGCAGGCCATCGAGCATAACCTGGAGGTCATTCGCATCGGCGAGAAACTGGGCTCCAAGAGCCTGACCGTGTGGCTGGCCGACGGCACCAATTTCCCCGGCCAGCGCAATTTCCAGCGCGGACTCCTGCAGACCGAAGACAGCCTCCAGCAGATCTACGCCGGCCTGCCCGCCGACTGGAAGCTCTTCATCGAGTACAAGCCCTACGAGCCCAATTTTTACAGCACGGTGATCCAGGACTGGGGCACCTCCTTCCTGCTTGCCAATGCCTGCGGCGACCGGGCCTTTACCCTGGTCGACCTCGGTCACCACCTGCCGAACAGCAACATCGAGCAGATCGTCTCCACCCTCATGCTCAAGGGCAAGCTCGGTGGCTTCCACTTCAACGACAGCAAGTACGGCGACGACGACCTTACCGTCGGCAGCATCAAGCCCTACGCCCTCTTCCTGATCTTCAACGAACTGGTGTACGGGATGCGGAACAATCCCCAGAACCCGGATCTGGCCTGGATGATTGACGCCAGCCACAACGTCAAGGATCCGCTGGAGGACCTCCTCCAGTCCCTCGAAGCCATCCAGGAAGCCTACGCCAAGGCCCTGCTGGTCGACCGGGAAAAACTGGCGGCCGCCCAGGCGAATCACGACGTGGTGGAGTGCCAGGAGATCCTGCAGGAAGCCTACCGCACCGACGTGCGCCCGCTCGTCCAGCGTGCCCGGCTCAACCGGGGTGGCGCATTGCACCCGCTGCGTGCCTACCGCGGCTTGTCCGTACGCGAGGAGCTGGTCCGCGAGCGCGGCAAGTTCACCGTAGCTACCGGACTGTAGTGATGGGAAAGGAAGTCACGGCGGTCTTCGACATCGGGCGGACGAACAAGAAGTTCTTCCTGTTCGACGAGGAGTACCGCGAAGTACACCGGGAATATATCCGCTTTGCGGAAACCAACGACGAGGATGGGTATCCCACCGAAGACCTCCAGGCCGTCCAGGCCTGGTTGCGCGAAGTTTTTCACCGTATCCTGGAAGCCGAGGTATTCGACGTGCGGGCGATCAATTTTTCGTCCTACGGGGCGAGTTTCGTGCACCTGGATGCCGACGGCGAAGTGGTCACCCCCCTGTACAATTACACGAAGCCGATGGACCCGGAACTGGTGGCCGGCTTCTACGCGAAGTACGGTCCCGAAACCAGGTTCACCGCCGCGACCGGATCCTCCAATTCGGGCATGCTCAATTCGGGGATGCAATTGTACTGGCTCAAGCACCGCCAGCCGGAGACCTACGCCAGGATCAAGTACAGCCTCCACTTGCCCCAGTACCTCAGTTTCGTATTCACCGGCATCCCGATCAGCGAGTACACCAGCATCGGCTGCCATACGGCGCTGTGGGACTACGGGAAGAAAGATTACCACGACTGGGTTTACGCCGAGAATATTCACCGCAAGCTGCCGCCGATCGTCTCCACCGAGACAAGCATCAATATGAACTACAACGGCCGCCACATCAAGATCGGCGTGGGCATCCACGACAGCTCCGCGGCCCTGCTGCCGTACATCCGCAGTGAAAAGAAGCCCTTCGTACTCGTGTCTACCGGCACCTGGAGTATCTCCCTCAATCCCTTCGGCTCGGGTTCCCTGACCCCCGGTGACCTCGCGCAAAACTGCATCAACTACATGCGCATCGACGGGAAGCCGGTTAAGGCCGCCCGCCTCTTCCTCGGGGAGGAGTACAAGCAGCAGGTAGCCCACCTCACCAGTCACTACGGGGTGTCCGAAGACCATCACCGTACCGTTCGCTTCCACTACGATACGTATGCCCGTATCGTGAACGATTTCACGCCCTGGTTTCACTTCAACGAATTAGCGCGGGCAACTAATCCTTCCGTAACCCAGCTCCCGACCGACTCGTTCGAATACGCCTACCACCACCTGATGGTGGAGCTGGTCGACCTGCAGGCCGCTAATATTCAGACCGCGATCGGTCGTGCGGAGGTGGGCAAGTTGTTTATCGACGGAGGCTTTAGCGACAACGAGGTCTTTCTGCAGCTCATCTCCAACCGCTTCCGCGAGCTGGAAGTGCGGACCACCGATTCCAGCCTGGGGTCGGCCCTCGGAGCGGCCATCTGTATTTCGGATAAGGGACTCAATTCCAAGTTCCTCAAGAAAAATTACGGGCTGAAAAAACACCAGCCCTTTATCATTAAGGAAGCGAACGCCTGATGCCTTTGCTGTTTCTTGCGGATCGGCGGTAAACGCCCCGTTCCCGATCCGCTTACTTCACACTCAACCACGATCATGCTACAACAGGAAACCCAGGAAGAACTCATCGAAAAAATTGCCGGGGGGGAATTCGAGCGGGAGCCCGTGCCCGCCGCTAAACGCAAGGGGTGGGGGAGTTTCCTGGGCATGTATGCCGGTGAGCACGCCGCGGGTACGGAATTCGTTATCGGGCCCCTGTTCCTGACCGCTGGCGTAAGCGCCTTCGACCTGATCATCGGCCTACTGCTCGGCAATTTCCTGGCCGTGCTCAGCTGGCGCTTCCTGACCGCGGAGATCGCGGTGAAGTACCGCCTCACCCTCTACTACCAACTCGAAAAGATTTGTGGGAAGGGCCTCGTCAAGTTTTACAACGTAGCCAACGGGGTGCTCTTCTGCTTCCTGGCGGGTTCCATGATCACCGTATCCGCCACCGCCGTCGGTATACCGCTGGACATGGAAATGCCCAAGCTGACCGATACCATGCCCACCAGTGGTACCTACATCGTCGTGGTCCTGATCATCGGGGCCGTCATTTCGCTGATCGCCGCCCGGGGCTACGATACCGTGGCGAAGGCCGCGAACATCATGTCTCCCTTCATCGTCCTGGCCTTTCTGGCCTGCGGCATCGTGGCGCTCGGCCAACTGGGGGTGGGCAGCTTTCAGGAATTCTGGGACATCTGGGGCGACGGCGGCGAACCCTTCCCCGGCCAGATCAAGTACACCTTCTGGCACGTGGTGATCTGGTCGTGGTTCGCCAATGCGGCCATGCA
>JBBSPZ010000030.1:0-42500 GCA_038258275.1 Chitinophagales bacterium
CGAAACGCTCTGCTTCGCAATGATCGAAACGGCCGGCGCCGTGGAAGCGCTGGACGAGATTGCCGCGACGCCGGGGCTGGACGGGCTCTACCTCGGTCCCTGGGACCTGAGCGTCAGCCTGGGACTAGCAAAGCAGGGCGACTTCTCCGACCCCAAATTGCTGGATGTCTTCGACCGGGTTCAGGAGCAGGCCAAGCGGCACGGCCTCTTCACCGGCGTCTTCACCACCCGACCGGAGGATGCCCGTGCGATGGAGGCGCGCGGATTCGACCTGGTCACCTGGGGTACGGAAGAATTGATCTTTCAGCGGGGGCTGGGGGAGTGGAATCCCTGAACCCATCGCCCCGCCGCTCCGTTCCACCCCCGATGCCCCTCCTAACCTTCAACGACTGCGGGATCTACTGCGCCCGCGCCGATGTCTACATCGACCCCTGGAAGCCGGTCGACCGCGCCCTGATCACCCACGGCCACGCCGACCACTCACGCTGGGGAAACAAGTACTATATGTCCACCCGCCCGGCCGCCCCCGTGATCCGCTACCGACTGGGAGATATCAAACTCGAGACGGTGGAGTACGGGGAGGTCAAGACCATCAACGGCGTGAAGTTCAGCTTCCATCCGGCCGGCCACATCATCGGCTCGGCGCAGATCCGGGTGGAGTACAAGGGCGAGATCTGGGTGGCCAGCGGCGACTACAAGTTGGAGGACGACGGCCTCTGTCAGCCCTACGAGCCGGTGCAGTGCCAGCACTTCATCACGGAGTCGACCTTCGGGCTACCCGTCTACCGCTGGATCCCGCAGGAGGAGCTCTTCGCCGACATCAACGACTGGTGGCGGGAAACCGCCGCGGAGGGCCGCACCGCCATCATCACCGGCTACGCCCTCGGCAAGGCCCAGCGGATACTTAACGGCCTGGACACCTCGATTGGACGCATCTTCACCCACGGCGCCATCGAGAACACCAACGAGGTGATCCGCGCCCAGGGCATCCAGCTGCCCCAGACGACCCGCGTCACCCGCGAGGTCAACAAGAAGGAATACCCCGGCAACATCATCGTGGCCACCCCCGGCGCCATCGGCCAGCCCTGGGTGAAGAAATTCGGCAATGCCTCGGTCGCCGCCGCCTCCGGCTGGATGACGCTGCGCGGCGCCCGGCGCAGAAGGGGAGCCGATCGCGGCTTCGTCCTCTCCGACCACTGTGACTGGCCCAGCCTGCTGGAAGCGATCAAGCTCACCGGCGCCGACAACATCTACGTCACCCACGGCTACACCTCCATCTTCAGCAAGTACCTCCGTGAGCAGGGATACCATGCCGTCGAGCTCCACACCGAGTACGAGGGTGAGCTGGCGGAGATCGAGACGAAGGGGAACGAGGAAACGAATAAAGAAAATGCAGTGGCTGATGCTGAGTAAGGTTCACCACAGAGGTAAGGGAGGGCTTCACAGAGGTTTCACAGAGCAACTTTTGCCGCACTCCGCGGACCTCCGTGAAGCCCTCCCCGCGCCCTCGGTGGTGAAAAAACCAAGGTGAAATGAAAAACTTCGCAGAACTCTTCCGCCGCCTGGACCGCACTACCAAGATCAACTCCAAGGTCGAGGCCCTCGCCGAGTACTTCCAGCAGGTCGACGATGAGGATAAGCTCTGGACCGTGGCACTGCTTTCGCACCGGCGCCCCCGCCGTACGGTCAATTCCAAGCTGCTGCGCGCCTGGGCGTCGGAACTGAGCGGGGTAGACACCTGGATCCTGGAGGAGAGCTACCACGTGGTGGGCGACCTGGCCGAGACGATCGCCCTGGTGCTGCCCCCGCCCGAGCACGGCTACGACCACACGCTCAGCTACTGGATCGATTACATTCAGCGGTTTTCCACCTACGACGAGGGGGGGAAGAAGGAGGCGGTGCAGGAAGCCTGGCACGGACTCGACTCCACCGAGCGCTACCTCTTCAACAAGCTCATCACCGGCAGCTTCCGGGTGGGGGTGAGCCAGAAGCTCATGACCCGCGCCCTCTCCCGCGCCACCGGCATCGAGGAGACCAACCTGGCCCACCGCCTCATGGGCAACTGGACGCCCGACGATACCACCTTCGAGGACCTGATCCACAGCGAATCGGCCACCGACGACATCTCCCGCCCCTATCCCTTCTACCTGGCCTACCAATTGGAGCAGCCGGCGGAAGAACTGGGCAGTCCGGACGAGTGGCAGGCCGAACATAAGTGGGACGGGATCCGGGGACAGCTCATCGTGCGGGACGGGGAGGTCTTCATCTGGTCGCGGGGCGAGGAGCTCGTCAACGACAAGTACCCGGAGTACCATCGCCTGGCCCAGGACCTGCCTGACGGCACCGTCATCGACGGCGAGATCCTCCCCTATAGAGACGGGCAGCCGCTCGGCTTCAACGTGCTCCAGACCCGCATCGGCCGCAAGACCGTCAGCAAGAAACTCCTCCAGGACGCTCCCGTGGTGCTTATGTGCTACGACCTGCTCGAGATCGGCGGCAACGACATCCGCAAAAAACCGATGTCGGAGCGCCGCGACCTCCTGGAAAAGCTGGTGCAGGACCACGAATCCGGCGGCATCCTCCAGCTTTCTCCCGTTTTCGCCTTCACGCACTGGGACGAGCTGGCCAACGAGCGGGAAACCGCCCGCGAAAAATTCAGCGAGGGCATCATGCTTAAGCGCCGCAGCAGCGAGTACAAGCAGGGCCGCAAGAAGGGCGACTGGTGGAAGTGGAAGGTCGACCCGCTCACCATCGACGCCGTCATGATGTACGCCCAACGGGGGCACGGCCGTCGGGCCAACCTGTACACCGATTTCACCTTCGGCGTCTGGGACGGCGACGCACTCGTGCCCTTCACCAAGGCCTATTCGGGACTGACGGACAAGGAGTTCAACCAGATCACCAGCTGGGTACGGCGCAATACCCTGGAAAAATTCGGCCCGGTGCGTAGCGTTAAGGCGGAACAGGTTTTTGAGATCGGCTTCGAGGGTATCCGCAAATCTACCCGCCACAAGTCCGGGGTGGCCCTGCGTTTTCCCCGGATGCTCCGGTGGCGGCAGGACAAGCCGGTGCAGGAGGCCAATACCCGGGACGATCTGGAGGCCTTGCTGGCGGTCTACGGGCAGTAAGAGATTGTCTGAGTAGTGTCAAAATACTGGCGGCGGAGCGCGGGTGCCGGTTTTCGCACGGAAGTGGGAAAAATTGATGATGACAGGTAAAAAATGTAGTAGACGCTGGTATTCAGTTAGTTAGCTGTTTTTTTCTGATACACTATAGTTTTGCCCGTCACAGAACCGGAGCGGAACTGACCTGGGGGGAACTGTCGTCTGCGATACCTTGGGCGGTTCAACAACTCACGAGGCTATGAAACAACTACTACTGCTCGTGATCGGTCTGGGATTTTCCCTGGGTCTGATCGCGCAAACCGCCGTAAGCGGTACCATCACGGACGAACTGGGCGGGCCGCTGATTGGGGCGTCCGTTCTGGCACAGGGAACGAGCACCGGCACGGTCACTGACCTGGATGGCAACTATACGATCAACGTGCCGGAAGGCGTAGAGGAGTTGATCGTTTCCTACACGGGATTCAAGACCCTGATCCTGCCGATCGCCGGCCAGTCAACCCTGGACGTCACCCTCCGCGAAGACGCGGCCCAGCTTTCCGAGGTGGTCGTCGTAGGTTACGGTAAACAGATCCGCAGCACCCTGACGGGAAACGTAGCCCAAATTTCGGGAGAGGCGATCGAAAACCTGCCGGTATCGAGCGTGGAACAAGCCATGCAGGGCCGTACGGCGGGCGTCTTCGTCCAGTCCGTCAGTGGTAAGCCCGGGGGCCGGATCAATATTCGGGTACGGGGCAGCTCTTCCATCTCGGCCGGCAACAATCCGCTGTACGTAGTGGACGGCGTGCCCATCACCAGTGGCACCTTTAGTAGTCCGGGCTCCGGCAGCCAGAACTTTCTGGCCGACATCAATCCCAACGACATTGCCTCCATCGAGATTCTCAAGGACGCTTCCTCCGCCGCCATTTACGGCTCTCGTGCCGCCAACGGCGTAGTGCTCATCACCACCAAGGAGGGCGTCAAGGGCCGGACGAAGATCAACATAAACCTGAGCGCCGGCAGCAGCGAGCCCAGCCGCCGCCAGGAGTTCCTCAATGCTGAGGAGTACGTCTCCTTCTTCCGGCAGACGGCCGAGGGGGCCGCCCGCTACGACTTCAACAATGGCCTGAACGACTTCGGTATTCCCGACGACGAGTACAACCTGGAAAGTACCACCGCGGCTTACCTCGACTTCGTGGAGGGCCGCTTCGACCGCTACAGTGGTCCGAGCGAGTGGCGCAACAACGAGACCAACACCAACTGGGAAGACCAGGCTTTCCGTACCGGACAGAGCCGCAACGCCGACCTCAGTGCCAGCGGCGGCAGCGATAAGCTGACCTACTACGCCAGTTTCGGCTACTCCAATCAGGATGGTATCCTTATCGACAACAGCTTCCAGCGCCTCAGCACCCGCTTTAACCTGGACGCCGAGGCATCCGACAAATTCCGCTACGGCCTCCGGGTAGGCCTCAGCCGCACCAATAACAACCGGGTCAGCGACGACAACCAGTTCAGCACCCCGCTGCAGCTGATCGCGCTTTCGCCCATTACGCCGGTTCGGAACACGACCGGAGAGGATTACCTGGGGTTTGCCCCCGGACAGCTCTTCGACCGCCCCGTCACTACGTATTACAACGGACTGGTGGAGGTGGCTAACAGCCAAAAGCAGTCGATCAGCTACCGTACCCTGACCAACGTCTTTGGGGAGTATGATATAGTCGGCGGACTTTCCTTCCGCGCCGAAGCGGGCGTGGACATCGCCAACATCAAGCAGGACCGCTTCCTGGGTCGCCTGACCGATGGGGGAGAGGCTACCAACGGATTCGCCGACAGCCGCTGGAGCAGCATCGTCAACTACAATACCAAGGCCCTGCTGTTGTACAACAAAGACTTTGAGGCCGGCCATAACGTTGACTTCGTGGGGGGCGTGGAGTTCCAGAAATCCGAAAGCGAGAACATCCTCGTGCAGGGTACGGAATTTCCCCTCGATCAGTTGCGTACCATTGAAAGCGCGGCCGATATCACGGGGGGCTTCACCGACCTGACCGAATTTACCTTTCTGAGCTACTTCGGCCGGGCCAACTACAACTTCAACCGGAAGTACCTCCTGAGCATTAGCGGACGACTGGACGGATCGAGTCGCTTCGGCACCAACAACCAGTACGGATTCTTCCCCGCCGCCGCCATCGGATGGGTGCTGAGCGAGGAAAATTTCTTTGCCGGCAGAAATTCACCGGTAAGCTACCTGAAACTGCGTTCCAGCTACGGCCTGACGGGAAATGCCGACATCAGCAACTTTGCCAGCCGTGGCCTCTACAATGCCGCCAGCTACGCGGGCGTGTCCGGTCTGGCTCCTACCCAGATCGCTAATCCCGACCTGACCTGGGAAGAAACCACCCAGTTTGACGTAGGCGTTGACTTCGGCTTCTTCAACAACCGCCTCAGCGGTGAGCTCGACTACTACGTTAAGAACACCTCTGACCTGCTGCTCAACGTACCGGTACCGGGCACCACCGGGTTCCGCAACCAGTTCCGGAACGTCGGAGACCTGCGCAACCGGGGAGTAGAGCTCTTGCTCAACGCCGTAGTATTTGACAGCGAGTTCTCCTGGACCACCAGCTTCAACTACGCCTTCAACCGCAACGAAATCACCGCACTGGCCGAGGGGCAGGAGATCATCGACGAAGGCGGCAGCCGCTACATGAACGTGGTGAAGGTCGGTGAGAGCATCGGGGCCTTCTACGGCTATGAGTACGCCGGGGTGGATCCGACCAACGGAGACGGACTCTACTACGTAAACGAACGGGGCGACGACGGTAACATCATCAATCCGGAGGCGACCACCAACAGCGCCAACGAGGCCAACTTCGTGATCCTCGGCGACGCCCTGCCTACCACCATTGCGGGCTGGACTAACAACCTCGGCTACAAGGGCGTGGCGCTGGAGGTCTTCTTCCAGGGCAGCTTCGGCAACGAGGTCCACAACTCCGCCGGCGTATTTCAGAGCTGCGGCGGCTGCTGGTTCGATAACCAGACCCGCGACCAGCTCGACGCCTGGACGCCCGAGAACACCGACACCGACGTGCCCGAAGCCCGTTTCTTCTGGGGCAACGCCGATAACGGCCGCAGCAGCCGCTACCTGAGCAGCGGAAACTTCGTCCGCCTCAAGACGGTCACCCTGTCCTACGAACTGCCCGTTGGCATTACCGACCGGATCGGCCTCAGCCGCCTCCGCGTCTACGTAACCGGTCAGAACCTGGCCCTCATCACCAACTACGCAGGCTGGGACCCGGAAGTTGCCGCGGACTTCCTGTCGGACGACTCGCCGAACGTGCTGACCAGTGTAGACTTCTACACCGCTCCTCAGCCGCGCACCATCATCTTCGGCCTTAACGTCGGACTCTAATTTCTCCCATCCCTAAACGATCCATCATGAATCCTTCAATTTTCGTTACGCTACTGGGCCTGGGATTGCTTTTCTGCGCCTGCAGCGGTGAACTCGACCTCCAGCCTTCCCAGAGCATCGGGGAAGAGGTAGCCCTGAATTCCGACGCCACCGTAAAGGCCGTGCTCGTCGGCGCCTACGACCGTCTCGGCGACGGCGACCTCTACGGCGGCAACCTGTTCCGCGACGCCGATCTTCTCGGGGGGACCGGAGAGATTCTCTTCGTAGGTACCTTCAACAGCCCCGACGAGATCGCCCGCAAGCAGATTACTGCCGGAAACGCCGACGCGGAAGCCCGCTGGCTCGAGGGCTACGAAGCCATCAATATTGCCAATAACGTGCTTTCCGCCCTGGAAGTAGTCGACGCCGATGATCAGGCCCGCATAGAGGGTGAAGCCCGCTTCATTCGCGGGTTGGTCTACTTCGACCTGGTCCGCTACTACGGCCTTCCCTATGCCACCGGCGGCTCGAACGGCCAGTTGGGCATTCCGATCGTCACCACGCCGACCCGGGGTATCTCCGCCGAGAGCGAGGTGTCCCGGGCTTCGGTAGAGGAGGTATATGCCCAGGTGCTGACGGACCTGACCACCGCCGCCGACTTGCTGCCGGAAACCAACGGAACCTTCGCCTCCTCCAACGCGGCTACCGCCCTGCTGGCCAGGGTCTACCTGCAGATGGGCCGCTACGCCGAAGCCCGTGATGCCGCCAGTGCGGTTATCGAGAGCGACTATTACATGCTGACGCCCACTTATGCGTCGGCCTTCATGAACGGCAGCAATTCCACGGAGGACATCTTCGCCATCCAGGTCACCAGTCAGGACGGAGTGAATAACCTGACCACCTTCTTCTCCACGCCCCAGTTTGGCGGGCGCGATGGCGACATCGAGATCCTGCCGGCTCACCTTGCCCTGTACGAGGAAGCCGACCAGCGACTTGCCCTCTTCTATACAAATGCCGACGGTAGTTCTACCTACACCGGGAAATTCAATAACCAGTTTGCCAACATCAGCGTGATCCGGCTCGCGGAAATGTACCTCATCCGGGCCGAAGCCAACGAACGGCTCGGTACCGACATCGGTGCCACGCCGCTCGAGGACATCAACACCCTCCGGTCGCGTTCCGGTCTCGATGACCTGGATGACGTAGATCTGACCTACATCCTCAACGAACGCCGCCGGGAACTGGCCTTCGAGGGCGTCCGTATCCACGACATCAAGCGCCTGCAGGGGTCGGTGGGTAATATCTACCCCTACAACGCCCCGCAGCTGGTCTTCCCCATCCCCTCCCGGGAGACGGTGGCTAACCCCAACCTGATCCAGAACGAGGGGTACAATAACTAAGTCTCCACTGCCGTCGCGCGCGAAAAAAGACCTGGCACATCCGATGTGTCAGGTCTTTTTGTTGGGTAACGTGATTGCTACAGTACCGAGTACTGCACGAAGTCCGCCTTCTCCGGATAGTCGGTCGTGAAGTGCAGGCCTCGGCTTTCCTTGCGCAGGGAAGCGGCCTTGGTGACGAGGTAACCGACCGTGATCAGGTTCCGGAGCTCACAGAGCTGGGGACTCACGAGGCTGTAGCGATAGAGTTCTTCGGTCTCGTCGTGCAGCAGGGTGAGGCGGTCCTTGGCGCGCTTAAGGCGCTTGTCGCTGCGGACGATGCCGACGTAGCTGGACATCACTTCCTTGAGTTCCTTGATGCTCTGGGTGATGAGCACCTGCTCCTTCGGTTCCATCGTGCCGGTGCGCTCCCACTGGGGAATGTGCTCCTGCAATTGGTGGTTGTCGATGTTGCTGGCGATGGAGTGGGCGATGCGGTGACCGAACACCAGGGCTTCGAGCAGGCTGTTGCTGGCCAGCCGGTTTGCTCCGTGCAGGCCCGTGCTCGTGCACTCTCCGCAGGCATACAGCTGGTTGACCGAACTGCGTCCGAACTCATCCACCTGCACGCCTCCGCACATATAGTGGCAGGCGGGAGTGACCGGGATGAGGTCGGTCATCGGATCGACCCCATTCTCTTTACACCTATCGTAAATCGTAGGGAAGTGAGCGATGAATTTCTCCTTGTCGAGCTGGGTGCAGTCAAGGCACATGTACTCGGCGCCCGTCACCTTCATCTCGTTGTCGATGGCCCGGGCCACGATGTCGCGGGGCGCGAGGCTGCCGCGGGGATCGTAGTCGTGCATAAATTCGGAGCCGTCGGGCCGCTTCAGGATGGCCCCGAAGCCGCGCACCGCCTCGCTCACCAGGAAGGCCTGCTTCTCGATGCCGGGACTGTACAGGGCAGTCGGGTGAAACTGCACGAATTCCATGTTCTCCAGGTGCACCTTGGCGCGGTAGGCCATGGCCAGACCGTCGCCGGTGGCAATGACGGGGTTGGTGGTACTCCGGTAGATCTGTCCGTTGCCCCCGGCCGCCAGTACCGTGGTACGGGCCAGGATGGTGCTGATCTCCCAGTTCTCCTTGTTGAGCACGTAGGCGCCGTAGCACTCGATGTTCTCCGTCAGGCGGGTCACGATGTGGCCCAGGTGGTGCTGGGTCAGCAGGTCGAGGGCGAAGTAGTGCTCGTGCACGTGCAGGTTCTCGAGGGTAGCCGCCTTGGCACTCAGTGCGCGCTGGATCTCCCATCCGGTGAGGTCCTTATAGTGGAGGATGCGGTTCTCGGAGTGGCCGCCCTCGCGGCCGAGGTCGTATTTCTGAAACTGGTCGAGGTCGAAGCGGGTGCCCCACTCGATGATCTCCTCTACCCGCAGCGGTCCTTCCTCCACCACGATGCGGACGATGTGCTCGTCGCAGAGTCCGGCCCCCGCATCAAGGGTATCGGCAATGTGCTTTTCGTAGTTGTCGGAGCCGTGGTCCCACACCGCCGCCACGCCGCCCTGGGCGTAGCTGGTATTGCTCTCCCGCTCGTTGACTTTGGTCAGTACGTCGATCCGCAGCTCCGGCCGCAGCATGGCGAGTTTGATTCCGGTGCTCAGGCCGGCGATCCCGGAGCCAATGATTAGTACGTCTGTTTTTAGCATGTTGGTAGGGTAGAAGGGAGGGGATTGAGGGATCCCTCACTCCTTCACTCCCTTAAAGTTTGGTATAGTGCTTATCCTCGGTAAGCGATTCCTTCGGATTCCGCCAGCCGTTGCCCAGGCCATTCCAGAGCGCGTCGGCTTCCTCGGGGCCCCAGGTGCCGGCCGTATAGGTAACGAGCGGGGCTCCATTCTGTTCCCAGGCCTCGATGATGGGGTCCACGAAGGCCCAGGCTACCTCGACGCTGTCTCCGCGGGCATAAAGGGTCGGGTCGCCCTTCATGCAGTCGAGCAGGAGGCGGCTATAGGATTCGGGGACGTCCTTAGTGGTCAGGTCGCGGTAGAAGAAGTCCATGTCCACGTTCTTGACCCGGAAGCCCTCGCCGGGCACCTTCATGCCGAACTCCAGTGCCATGCCCTCGTCGGGCTGGATGCGCATGATGAGCTGGTTATCACACTCCATGGCGTACTGGTCCTGATTGGCGAAAAGGGCCTGGGGAGGATTCTTAAAGGTGATCACCACTTCCGTGACCTTTAGCGGCAGGCACTTGCCGGTCCGGATAAAGAAGGGCACCCCGGCCCAGCGCCAGTTGTCGATGAAGAACTTCATAGCGACGTAGGTTTCGGTCATGCTGTCGTCGGGTACCTCCTCCGCGTCCCGGTAAGCCACCACTTTTCCCTCCTTCGTGTCTCCGGCGGTGTACTGAGCGCGGACCACCTGTTCCTTGACCCCCTCTCCGGTGATGGGGCGCAGGGACTGGAACAACTTCATCTTTTCCCCCCGGATCGAGAGGGCATCGGCCCGGATCGGCGGCTCCATGGCCACGTGGGCGAGCACCTGCAGGAGGTGATTCTGGATCATGTCGCGCATCGCTCCGCTGCCGTCGTAGTAGCCGCCGCGGCTGCCAACACCTACGGTCTCGGCCGCGGTGATCTGGACTGACTGTACGTAGTTGCGGTTCCACAGCGGCTCGAAAAAGCCGTTGGCGAAGCGGGTGACGAGCAGGTTTTGTACCGTTTCCTTACCCAGGTAATGGTCGATGCGGTAGATCTCGTTTTCCCGAAAGACCGACTGGATGTCCTCGTTGAGTTTCTTGGCCGATTCCTCGTTGTAACCAAAGGGCTTTTCCACCACAATGCGCGACCAGCCGTTTTCAGACTGGTTGAGGCCGGAGGCGGCCAGGGCCTTGGGGATGGTGCTGTAGAGCTTTGGAGGAGTAGAGAGATAGAAAATATAGTTGGTGCCGGTATCGAATTGCTTCCCCAGCTCATCCAGCCGTTGCTTCAGCTTATCGATGTCTTCCTTACCGTCGTACACCTGCAGGTCCTGGTAAAAGAGCAGTTTGGAGAATTCTTCCAGCTCCCGCTTATCCAGGTCCTGGGCAAAGAATTCATTCTCGAACACCACTTTTTGGCGAAATTCCTCATCTGAATAATCCGTACGGCTGGCACCCAGTAATGCAAAGTTCTTTGGGAGGTAGTTGCCGCGGTAGAGGTCGAAGACGGCGGGGATTAATTTCCGCTGGGCCAGGTCGCCGGAGGCGCCGAAAATGATGAGGATATGGGGGTCGAGTGTGTTGGCCATAAGCTATTCTTTCTGTTGCAAAGGTGCCTACTTTTTATAAGGTTTACGCCCCGGGCAAGGTAATTTAGCCCCGACCACTAAAAATCCCTTCCCATGACCATTGGCATCGCGACCGATCACGGCGGCATCGAACTCAAGCAGCAGTTGAAAATTTACCTCGAGAAAAAAGGGTACTCCGTTCGCGATTTCGGCGCCTTCGTATACGATGCCCAGGACGACTTTCCCGACTTCGTCATTCCCCTCGCCCGCGCCGTCGGGTCGGGAGAGGTAGATCGCGGAGTGGCCGTCTGCGGCAGCGGGGTGGGAGCCAGTATTGCCGCCAACAAGATCAAGAACGTGCGCGCCTGCCTCATCACCGAAACGTACAGCGCCAGACAGGGGGTGGAGCACGACGACATGAACATGATCTGCCTGGGTGGCCGCGTCATCGGCATTGCCCTGGCCACCGAACTGCTCGACGGCTTCCTCGGGGCTGAATACCAGGGCCTGCCCCGCCAGCTCCGGCGTATGGGCAAGGTGGCTGAACTGGAAAAATAGGGCCGCGGAGCGCGGGTGCCAGGTTCTGCGCCAGCCACCGCCCCGAACCTGATCCGATGCAATCTGCCTCCTCGATGAACGAACTAAAGCCAGCTCTCTGCTTTTAACCAACGCTAAGCGGTCTGGGTGCCCAACTCCGTAAACCCACCGGGCACCCGCGACCCCGCACTAAAATATGTAAGACAATGGACCAGCAACTATATGATTTCGGCATGATCGGCCTCGGCGTAATGGGCCGCAATTTTCTCCTGAATGTAGCCGACGACGGCTTCGGCGCACTCGGTACCGACATCGATGCCGACTCGGTCATCGCCCTCAATTCGGAAGGCAAGGATATGCGCGTCAAGGGGGTCGATACCCAGAAGGAATTCGTTCAGTTGCTGAGCCGTCCCCGCAAAATCATGATGCTCGTGCCCGCCGGTAAGATCGTCGACAAGGTCATCGAAGGGCTGCTGCCCCTCATCGACGAGGGCGATATCATCATAGACGGCGGCAACAGCCATTACGACGACACCAACCGCCGCTACGAATTCCTGAAGACGAAGAACATTCGCTTCCTCGGTACCGGAGTATCGGGCGGAGCGAAGGGCGCCCGCCTCGGCCCCTCTATCATGCCCGGTGGCGACCGCTCGGCCTGGGAGGAAGTGAAGCCCATCCTGGAAACCGTAGCCGCCAAGGTCAACGGCGAACCCTGCGTAACCTACATCGGGGAAAGCAGCAGCGGCCACTACGTAAAGATGGTCCACAACGTCATCGAATACGGCCTGATGGAGCTGATATCAGAGGCCTACGACATTCTCAAGCGGGTCGGCGGCATGGGTAACGACGAGATGTCGGAACTCTTTTCCACCTGGAATCAGGGCCGCCTCAATAGCTACCTGATCGAGATCACGGCCACCATCCTGAAGTTCCGCGACGAGCAGACCGACCAGCACCTCCTCGACGTAATCCTCGACAAGGCCAAGCAGAAAGGGACCGGCAAGTGGACCAGCCAGTCGGCCATGGACCTCGGCGTTCCCGTTCCCACCATCGACGCGGCCGTCACCATGCGCGCCATCTCCGCCTTTAAGGAGTACCGTCAGGACAACAGCAAGCTCTACAAGGACATCCATTCCTATGAGGAGCCCCTCCAGGGCAGTGGACTGGGCGAATCCGTCGAGAAGGCGCTGTACTTTGGCTTCATCACCTGCTACGCCCAGGGGATGCAGCTGCTCGCGGAGGCCAGCATCGACCTCCAGTACAACCTCGACCTGGAAGGCATCGCCCGCATCTGGCGCGGCGGCTGTATTATCCGGGCAGCGATGCTGGAAAAGATCCGCCAGGCCTACGGCCGGCGCGAAGGATTGAAGAACATGATGGCCACGGAGGAATTCCGCCACGACCTCTTCGACTGCCGCGCATCCATCGTCGAGGTGTTGCACCAGGCTACCGAGCGCGGGGTTCCCGCCATGTGCCTGTCTTCTTCCCTCCAGTATTTCGAGGCCTTCCGCTCCGAGCGGCTGCCACTCAATATGGTGCAGGCCCAGCGGGATTACTTCGGCTCCCACAGCTACGAACGCCTCGACCAGAAGGGCATCTTCCACACCAGTTGGGATGCGTCGGGGGCACCGAAGCCCATCGACACGCCGAGCGCGGCCAATAAGGACGCCCCGATAGTCATGGATCCCCCCAGTGGGGCCGAAGGCTAGCAAGTACCCCTGTATCTTATGTGTATGTACATTAAATTTTTAAACTTGATTCAACCAGGCTTGAATTGGGGGGGTTTACTATGCATTCAACCGTCACTGACGGTCCTCACCCAATTTTGATTGACATGATCCGTTTCTTTTCACTGCTCGCCTTCGCCGCGATCCTCACGGCCTGTGGCCCTTCCGGTACCGAAGTGGAGTCTTCCGAGGCCGTCATGGCCGCCAATACGGCTACCGCCTCCGCTACTTTCACCGTAGATACTTCCGCCAGTACCGTAGAGTGGGCGGGCGCCAAACTGATCGGTAGCGGCCACCATGGGGTCATCCCGATCGAGCAGGGTGCCCTCATGACCGACGACGGAAAACTCGTAGGCGGTACGTTTACCCTCAACATCACCCGTCTCGAAAACCGTGACCTGGACGGAGAAAATAAGGGTAAACTGGAAGGTCACCTGAAGAGTGCCGACTTTTTCGACGTCGCAAACCACCCCACCGCCCAGTTCGAGATCACCAGCGTGATTCCCGTAGCGGACCAGGCGGACTTTAACCACAACATCACCGGCAACCTGACCCTCAAGGGAACCAGCCGCAGCATCACCATTCCGGCCATGGTCAGCATGGACGGCGACCAGATCACCGCTACGACCCCTGACTTTGTGATCGACCGCACCGAGTGGGGCATGCAGTACGGCTCGGGCTCCGGCGCCGTCGAACTGGCGCAGGACAAAATCATCAATGACGAGGTAGGCCTGAAGCTGAACCTGGTAGCGATGAAGTAGGTCCTCCCGATCCGACAAACTTTCAAAGGGGTTGTCCGCCAGGTGCGGGCAACCCCTTTTTTCTTGGATTACCTTTGCGCGATGGAAATCTGGTACACCCTTTCCGAGCTGCCCGAAGTTGCCTCTCGGCTGCTGGGTGAATACGGTCCGGCCCCCGTCTTTGCCCTGGAAGGGGACCTGGGGACGGGCAAGACCACCCTGGTGCGGGAGCTCTGCCGGGGATTGGGGGTGACCGAGCCGGTCTCCAGTCCCACCTTCAGCATCGTCAACGTTTACGCCGCCCCCCATGCCGTGGTCCATCACCTGGATTGTTACCGTCTGGGCGACGTACAGGAGGCCCTGGATGCCGGCCTGGAGGAGCTGATTGCCCGGGCCCCGGGTGCCGTCTTCGTAGAATGGCCGGCGGTGATAGAACCCTTATTGCCCCCCGGCGTTGTTTTTCTGCGCCTGAGTCACGATCCCGACGGGAAGGATCGCCGCCGTCTGCGCGTTATCACCGGCTATTCCGCAAGCTAGATTATGAGCAGTAAGGAAAAGGATAAGATCGACCTCCCCAAGGAGCTGACCTCCGGTTACGGCCAGACGCAGGCCGAAACCCTAGCCGTCGAAACCAGGTCGGAGGAACTCTTCATCGGTATCCCGAAGGAGATCTTACTCCAGGAAAAACGGGTCGCCATTGTCCCCAGTGGCGTACACAACCTCACCAGTCGCGGGCACCGCGTGCTCATCGAGACCAAGGCCGGTGAGCCCAGCAGTTTTTCCGATCACGACTTCAGCGAATGCGGCGGCGAGATTGCCTACTCCGCCCAGGAAGTATACCGCCGCGCCCGCGTGATCATCAAGGTCGCCCCGCCTACCCTCGACGAGATCGAAATGATGCAGGACGGTGCTATCCTGATCTCCCCGCTCCAGCTGCCGATCATCAACGCGGATTACCTCTATCGCCTTAAGCACAAGCGCATCATCGCGCTGGCAATGGAATACATGCAGGACGAGGAGGGCAGCTTCCCCATCGTGCGCATCATGAGCGAGATGGCCGGGGTATCCGCCATCCAGACGGCCGCGGAACTGCTCAGTACCAGCCATGGCGGACCGGGAGTGCTGCTCGGCGGTATCTCCGGCGTGCCCAGCGCCAAGGTCGTCATCCTCGGGGGCGGCGTCGTGGCGGAGTACGCGACGCGCGCAGCCCTGGGTATGGGCGCCGAGATCCGGATCTTCGACGACAATATTCATAAGCTGATGCGGCTCCAGAATTCCGTCGGTCGCCAGCTCTATACGTCGGCCATGAACCCGGTCTACCTGCGGCGAGAGCTGCTCGACGCCGACGTCGCCATCGGGGCCATCCACGCCGAAAACGGTCGGGCACCGGTGGTGGTGAGCGAGGATATGGTCCGCGCCATGAAGCCCCACTCCGTCATCATCGACGTGAGCATCGACCAGGGCGGCTGCTTCGCCACCAGTGAGCTGACCAGCCTCGACCACCCCACCTTTCGCAAGTACGACGTCATTCACTACTGCGTGCCCAACATCGCCAGCCGGGTGGGACGGACGGCCTCGATCGCGGTCAGCAACATCCTCACGCCCATCCTGCTGCGGGCCGAAGGCGCCCGCAATTTCGAGCACTTCCTTTTTCAGCATTCCGGACTGCGCCACGGCATCTACACCTTCCGCGGCTGCCTCACCAACCGCTACCTCGGCCAGCGCTTCGAAATGCGGCACACCGACATCGACCTGCTGATGACCAGCGGGCTCTAAACTCCCAGCCACTGCAGGGCGTCGCCGAAGGTCGCTTCCGTACGCCGCCGGTCCCGGGCCAGCCCAAGCACCATCCCTCCGCCACCGGCGCCGCAGAGTTTCAAACGGTAGGCCTCGCCCCCGTCCCACCGGGTGTGCACGTCTTCCGGTACGAAGGAGGGGAAAGCCGCCAGTTGAAAGGCCGAGAGGCGGGCGAAGGCCGCGTGCAGTTGTTCCCGCTCGTCCTCCAGCAGGGCCGTGATCGCCGCTTCGACGGGTACCATCCATTCTTCCGCAATACCGGGTATCCGCCCTTCGTCGTAGGCCTCCGTAAAGCGGCGGATGAGCACGGAAGCGTCCCGCGGTAGTCCGGTATCTACCAGGAAAAAGCCCGTTTCCCAGTCCGGCGGGAGGTTCGCTGCACCCGCGGCCCCGCCCGCCCCGAAAAGCATAGGCACTTGAAGAAAGGAGATGAGGGGGTCGGTCCCGGAGCTCTGGCCGTGGAAGAAACATTCGAGTTCGGCCAGCACCCTGCGCAGTTCGGCCGGGGGCAGGGCGTGGGCGGCGCGCGTGCCGTAGCGGTCCCAGATCGCGGCGCAGACGGCCCCGCTGCTGCCCAGTCCGTAGCCGGTCGGTATGTTCCCCACGAGTCGGTGGCCGGCGGTGAGGTCACGGAGCAGCGTAGCGTGATTCAGCCAGGTGGCGGGCACGCGGGTGCGGAGGTAATCGGCAAAGCCGAGCAGGCCGGGATCCGCAGCCCCGGTGGTCCAGCACAGCGACAGGCGGGGGTAGGGGACGGCCAGTCCGCGGCCCCCGCGCAGCACGGTATGCTCGCCGAAGAGCAGGACTTTGGCGGGGTAGCTCCGGTCGGTAGGTGAGACTCCGTTCATGATCGCCGGCGAAGATAGGGTGGGTGAGGACGGCGTCGGCGATGTGCTTGTACAGATTGGACCGGCTTTCTATCTTCCAGGATGGCTAGACGCATTGGATTACTCGTTGGCATTGACAATTATCCGGCCGAAACGGGGGTGAGCACCCTGCGCGGCTGCCGCAACGACATCGACCACTGGAAGACCATCCTGGAGGACCACTACGCCAACTCCGAAGACCTGCGGGTGCTGAAGGACGAGCAGGCCACCTATAGCGGCGTGGTCGGCGCCTTTGCCGACTGCACCGCCCGGTTGGAGTCCGGCGATCACTTCTGTTTCGTGTACTGCGGTCATGGCTCCCGGGAGCCCGCCGCCGATGTATTCGCCGCTTACTTTCCGGAGGGACTGCAGGAGACGCTGGTCTGCTTCGACAGCCGCATGCCCGGCGGACTGGAGCTCGCCGACAAGGAATTGCTCTACCTCATTCAGGACGCGACCGCGCGCGGGGCCGAAGTGACCGTGATCCTGGACTGCTGTCACTCCGGCTCCGGCACCCGCGCGGGGATCGTGCCGTCCGGGATGCAGGTACGGCGCGCGCCCGACCGCACGGATGTCCGTCAACTGGAAACCTACCTGGTGGGCCGCGTCGCCCGCGACCTTCGCGCCCAGGGACGGACCTACCGCCTGCCGAATCCCCCCCATATTTTAATTGCGGCCTGCCGGCGTACCGAGGAGGCCCGGGAGCTGCCTACCCGGCGGGGCCTGCTGTCGAGTGCCGCAGAATCCGTGATCCGCAAGGCGGGCGGTCGCCTCACCTACGTCGACCTGCACCGGCAGCTCACGGTGGCGGCCCTCGGGATCACCGACGTACAGCATCCCGTCCTGGAAACTTACGGCGGGCGGGATGCCTACGCCGGACTCCTGGGCACTGCCGCCGAAGCCGGGCGGGCGGCCGTACCGGTGATCCGGGAAACCGACGGCAGCTGGTCGGTACCCCTCGGTGCGATCCATGGGCTCGCCGGGGAAAATGCCGTTCAGCTCAGTTTCCAACTGCTGCGGGACGGACAACCCGTCGCCATCGCCGGGGCCCGCTCCGTGGGGTTTGACCGAACCGTTATGGACCCCCCCGCCGGCGGACTGGCCGAAGGGGAATACACCGCCCTCCTGCTATCTCCGCCCCGGCCCGCGGCCCTCGTGCACCTGGCCGTCGGGGAATCCTGGCAACGGGAGCTCGCCGCTGCGTTTGCGGCCCGTCCCTCTGCTTACTTCACCCTTTCCGCCGCAGCCCCTTATGCGTCCTACACGCTGGTGGAGACATCCGATGGACTGGAATTGCTGCGACGTGCCGACGGGATGCGCCTGTACTCCGCTTCGGGTAGCGACCGGTCCGTCGTGGTCACCGTGGTGCTCGAGCGGGTAGAAACCGTCATGCGCTGGGAGTACCTGGTGGCGCTGGACGTCCGGCGCGCGGGTACCTCCCTGCCGGTCCCCGACCTCATCCTGGAAGTAGAGCGCGGGGACGAATGGCGGGAGGTGCCGGCGGAAGATGGTGAAGTGACCGTCGTGCTACCGGGTACCGGGGGGAAGGCGTCGGAATTGCCCTTCCGGGTGGTGCTCCGTAACCGCGACCCCCGGCGTAAGCTTTTTTGTGCCCTGTTTTTCACGACCGAGAACTACACCTTTTACTTCACCGGCTTCAACGAGCCGCTTGGCCCGCAGTCATCTGCGGTTGCGTGGGACACCGTCGGGAATGGAGCGCCCACCCGGTTTGCCCCTTCCGGCTCGCCCGCTTCTTGGCACTTGTTGAAGCTGTTCGTCAGTGAGCGGGAGATCGACGTGACCGGCCTGGACCGGAAAGGCTTCCCGCTCGGGCAGCACGACCGGTTTGCGGGGCCGCAGGTGCATCGCGGCATCGTTCCGGGCATCGACAGCTTTGTTTACCGGGCACCGGGCGACGACTGGCGGGGGCTGGTGACCCGCATTCGCGTGCTGGAGCAACCGCCCGTCATCGGGGAACAACCGGTTTCCCTCCTGGGCGGGCAGGTCACCGTGCGCGCCCGTCGGGATGGTTTCTCCGCCCGCATCACCCTGGCCCCGCTGGGTGGGGGCGCGAGGGGACTGGCCGACGATGATGCCCTGGCCGACCTCCTCGTTGACCACGGTGTCGAATTTCTGCAGTTTTCCTCCGGTAGCCGGGGTGGGGAACCGCTGTATTCCGTAGTGGAACTGAGCGAGCTTCGTCACCCGGAAGTTCTGGCCGAGGATCCGCTGGAGATCGAGTTGCGACAGTCCGTCGGGGCGGATCAGGGCCTGCAGGCCCTGGCCTTCGACGGCGAACACCTGCTCCCGGTGGGAGAATTCGGGGCGGAAGGGGCGGAAGGCATGCAGCTGCTCCGGATTCACCACCTACCGCAATCCCGAGCCAGCGATAGCCGTAGCGTCATCGGTGCCGTAAAACTGATCGTATACAAATATGTGCTCCGGCAGTCGGGGTGCCGTTTGCGGTGGGTTGACTATTCCGGCCCGAAACCCCGCCGTACCGCTACGGACCTCAAGGCGCGCGTCCAGGTGGCCCGCAAGATTTTGTTGCTGATCCACGGCATCATCGGGGATACCGAGGGGATGGCGGGCTTCAGTCAGGAACTGGTGGCGCGGGGGTACTTCGACCTGGTGCTGACCTTCGACTACGAGAACCTCATCACCCCGCTGGAGGATACGAGCCGGGCGCTCTCCCGGGCCCTGGAGACCGAGGCGGGCATTGAGCCGAACCAGGGGCTGGTCATCCTGGCCCACTCCATGGGCGGACTGGTGGCCCGCCACTACATCGAATGCCGGAAGGGAGGGCAACTGGTCGACGGCCTGCTCATGGCCGGCACGCCGAATGCCGGGTCCGAGATCGCCCGCCTCACCAAGTACCGCGACTACGGGATGCTGTTGCTGGGGTTCGCCATCAATTCCGGGTGGGCACTGGGGGCCGCCGCCGCCGTGCTTACCGGCCTGAAAGCGACGAAGACCGTTACCCGAACCCTCGAACAGCTGTTGCCCGACAGTACCTTTCTCGGCCTCCTGGAGGATGCGCCGGATCCGGGGATTCCCTACCGTATCCTGGCGGGCGACCTGAGCGGCTACCTGAAGGAACGGGACAGCGCCCGACGGCTGATGGACAAACTGTACCTCCTCGGCGGGCGCACCTTTTATCAAGACCTGCCCAACGACCTGGCGGTGAGTATTGCCAGCATCAATTCTATTGACCGGGAACGCAGCCCGGCCGTCGACCACCGGCAGGTCGCCTGCCATCACCTGAATTATTTCACGGAGCCCGCCAGCGTGACCGCACTGGAAGCCTTCCTGTCCGAAATAGGCTGATTCGTACCCCCAACGCCCAACCTTATGAATCTCCTTTCCGAGGACCTCCTGCTGCGGTTTCGTTCCCACCTCCAGAATCCCCAGGCTCAGGCCGTGCGGTTGCTGCGTGCGGTTGCCGGACTTCCCGAGGGACCGCGGGCGCACCGGTGGCGGGAGGAAGTCGGGAAGGCGAATCTGCGTTTGGGCAGGTCACTGGTCTATTACGTGAGCGTGCTGCGGTCCGGAGACTTAACGGGCGAGTCGGTTCTCGGTACCCACCGCCTGCCGGAAGCGATGCTTTCCCGGATGTACGATGACCTGGCCACAGCCCGGCAGAGCGTCGATCCGTACTATACCGGGCGTGCCGAGCTCTATGAGGTGGTCGCCCAATTCACTTCCCAATACCGGGCCATCCCCTCGGCGGAGGATCCCATTGCCGCCGGGCAGGACACACTTACCGACCTGGGTGATGCACGAATGTCCTTTGGCGTTCAGGACGAGCGCCACGAACTCGCGGACCTGGAAACCAAGGTACTGGGGCAATTGGCCCTCACCTGCCGCCAGCGCTTCGATTACGGCGGAGCGCTGGAGTGGTACACCCGGGCGGCCAAACTCGCCAAGTCTTGCGGACTGGAGGAAGCCTACGGCGCCTTCCAACTCAGCCGTGCCGATATTTTAAAGCGTTCCGGCCGGGACGGCGCCGAAGCCCTGCGCCTGATCCTGCCCCTGTGGGAGGGCCAGCGGGGGGCGGCTTCCGGCCTGCACGGTCCCCAGCTTACCTTGTTGCTGGCCGGGATCTACCTCGAACTGGGTGATCGCTTTGAAGCCCGGAAGTACCTGGAGCTGGCCGGGGGGGAGCTGCGGTCCAGGGGCTTAGGGCAAGGGCCCACTCAATCCCTCGAAGCGGCTATTTCCTCCTGGATCGACCGGGTTACAGGGGACGCGGAGGCAAGTGAAATGGATGCCCTGCTCCACCGGATCATCAAGGCGCTGGAGCTCAATATGCAAGCCCGCTACCTGCGGGCGCAGCTCGACCGAGCCGACGCGGAGCAGGCGACCCAACCGTACGTATCCGCTATACAGCAACTCTGGGATGGGGTCGCCGCCCAGGAGGCCGAAGACAACCGATTACTGGAGTCTCTGGGCGCAGCGGTCTCCGATACCCCCATTGCGGAGCCCTTTGTCGATCCGGAAGTAAACGTCCCCCCCGCCGTCGTCCATTGGGAGGCGGGTGAGGCAGCCTTCGATGCGGGCGACGTACCGACCGCACACGCGCAGTTCGAGCGCGCGGCGGCGATGGGCATGGAGGCGCAGGACGACGGCATTGTCCTGCACTCCCTGAAATTACTCATGATCTACCGGGCGGAAGACGACCTGCTGGGCCGGTTCAATGCCAGCCTGCGCGGTATTCGACTGATCGAAGGCGTACGCGAGAACCTACGGACCCCCTACCAACGGGCGGCCTACCTGGCAGACAAGGAAGCCTTCTACGACGTGGCCCTGATCAGCTCCTGGAAATTGGGACTTGTCGGACAACTATTGCGCGTCGGCGAACTCGTCAAGGCCCGCCACCTCGTGGACGGCTACGCTGCCCGCGGACCTTCCGTCCCGGATACCGCGATGTGCGAACTGGCCGACCGCCTATCCACCGCAACATCCGATGAACGCCCCGCCCTGCTCCAGGAACGGCAGCGCCTTTACGATCGCTTCATGCTCGCTCAGCCGTCCCTGACCCCCCAGTGGGAGGAGCTGCCGGACAACTTTTCCGCCGCCGTCCGGGATCGCCTCCCCCCCGGGGCTGGTGCGTTAAGCTATTATAATTTGTCGGACCAGGTCCTGTTGATCGTCCTGCTCACCCAAGCGGGGGAAACGGTCATCCGGCAGCTGGAGGGTAGCGCCCAACGGTTCGCCTGCCTGAAGGACGCGGCGCTGTTCCCCGAAGCGAATGCGTCGGTAGTGCTTCGGAGTCCGCGCTACGTACCCGGCACCGACGTGGCCGAGGCTTCGGATGCCGTAGACTGGGACGATCTTGCCGACTGGTTACTTCCCAGGGCGGTGCGGGAGCTCATTGCTCCCCTGGACCACCTGTACCTCTCTCCCCACCGCCAACTGCACCGCCTTCCCTTTCACGCCCTGCGCGTCGGTGAGCGGTACCTGGTCGAGACCCATACCGTCCACTATCTGCCGAACCTGAGCGTGCTGTTGCGAGATCCCGGCAAGTGGAGCCGGGGTGGGGTGGCGGCGATCGCCGCGGCGGAATACCTTCCCAGGGAAGGGGTAGACCTGCCTCCCATCGGCGGTACGGAAACCGAAGCGCGGCAAATTGCGGACGGCTACGCTGCCGCGGGGCTCCGTGCGGAACGCTTGCTGGGGGAGGCCTGCACCCGCGGGGCGGTGCTTCAGTTACTGGACCGCTACGCGGCGGAGGCGGAGCAGCCGGCCGTCCTGCACCTGGCTATACACGGTGAGGACCTGCCCGGCGATGCGCCCCTCGACGCCCGCCTCTTCCTGCACGAGGGAAGCCTGGATGGCTTCGATCTCCTGCGGCGGCGGCTTCCCTTCGAGCTGGTCGTGCTCAGCAGCTGCTTTGCCGGCAGTAGGGCTACGGCCGGTCGCGAGCTTGACTACGTTCCGGGCGACGACCTGTTCGGGTTTCAGGCCGCCTTCTTCGCCGCCGGTGCCCGCCGGGTGCTGGGCGCACTTTGGGCCGTGGATGACCGGGCCGGTACGGAATTGATGACTGATTTTCACCGCCATTTGCTAAAAACGGAAGCGCCGGCAACCGCCCTTGCCCTGAGTATGCGCGATTACCTGGCCCGGAAGACCGGGGAGCAGCGGGATCCGCGCTACTGGGCGCCCTTCTTCCTCACGGAAATGCGGTGAGCAGGTCGCTGTAGCTATGGCAAACCAGGTCGGCCGCGTCGATGCGGAGCAGTTCGCGGTAGTGGTCTACCTGCTGCCGGAGCCGGTCGTGTTCCGCCGGGGTATCGCCGATGGCTTCGATCTCGGTGAAGGTGCCGAGACCGACCACCGTATCGAGGTGAAATTTGACATTCTCGATGAAGTAGATCTCCCGGTGCTTGTCGACCGTGACCCAGGTGCCGAGGGCCCGGTCGAGGGTAGCGGCGAGGTCGGCGGCGGCGGCATCGTTGTCGAGGCGGGTCAGGGAGACGGAGCTCGCCTTGGGGCCGGCTTGGTTGTCCCGGGCGTAAAAAATCAGGCTGTGCTCGATGGTGCCGCGCCGCAGTTTGAGCCGCCCCTCCGGCACCCGGAAATAGTGATCGATCTGGTGGTCGGTGCCGCGGAAATCCGCCCCGGCGTCGAGCAGCGCCTTCCGTTGCTGCCCGTGGGTGACGGAACGGGCCTTGATCTCTACGAGGTGCTTGTCCACTAGTACGCCTTGGCGAACACGACGCGGCGGGCGCTGGGCGCTCCGGTAAGCATATCTACGCCGGCTTCTTCCGGGCTGTCGTTGGGGATACAGCGGATGGTGGCCTTGGTAAGTTCCTTGATCCTGAGCTCCGTTTCGGTGGTGCCGTCCCAGGGAGCGTAAATGAAGCCGGGGATGTCCCGCTCGATCACCTCCTGGAATTCCTCGAAGGTATCGACGTAGGTCGTGTGCTCCTCCCGGAAGCGGACGGCCCGGGCGAAGAGGTTCTGCTGAATCTCGTCCAGCAGGGCCACTACGTAGTCGGCGATCCCATCGATGGGCTGGCTTTCCTTGGTCTTTTCGTCGCGGCGGGCGACTTCGATCGTGCCCTTGTCGAGGTCGCGCTGTCCCAGGCCGAGGCGGATGGGGATGCCCCTGAGTTCGTTTTCCGCAAATTTGAAGCCGGGACGCTGCTTGTCGTCGTCATCGTAGGAGACGCGGACACCGCGGACCTTCAGCTCCTGCATCAGTTCCTTAGCCTTAGCATTCAGGGCATCACTGGGCTTGGGGATGGGCACGATGACGACTTGAATGGGCGCGAGTTTAGGGGGAAGGACCAATCCTTCGTCGTCGCTGTGGGTCATGATGAGGCCGCCGACCAGACGGGTGGAGACGCCCCAGCTGCTGGCCCAGACGTATTCCTCCTGGTTGTCGGCGTTACTGAACTTCACGTCGAAGGCCTTGGCGAAATTCTGGCCCAGGTTGTGGCTCGTACCGGCCTGGAGGGCCTTGCCGTCCTGCATGAGGGCTTCGATAGTGTAGGTGTCGATGGCCCCGGCGAAACGCTCGTTGACCGTCTTTACCCCGCGCAGCACGGGCATGGCCATGTACTCTTCGGCGAAGGTGGCGTAGATTTCCTGCATTTGCAGGGCTTCGTCCAGCGCCTCCTGGGCGGTCGCGTGGGCCGTGTGGCCCTCCTGCCACAGGAACTCGGTGGTGCGGAGGAACAGGCGGGTGCGCAGCTCCCAGCGTACGACGTTGGCCCACTGGTTGATCAGCAGGGGCAGGTCGCGGTAGCTGGTGATCCAGTCGCGGTAGGTGTGCCAGATGATGGTCTCGGAGGTGGGCCGCACGATGAGCTCTTCTTCCAGCTTCGCGCTGGGGTCCACGATGACGCCGCCGCCGTTGGGGTCGTTCATCAGGCGATGATGCGTGACGACCGCGCACTCCTTGGCAAAGCCTTCGACGTGCTCGGCCTCCCGGCTGAGGAAGGATTTGGGGATGAAGAGGGGGAAATAGGCATTCACGTGGCCGGTCTCCTTAAACATGTCGTCGAGCTGCCGCTGCATACGCTCCCAGATGCCAAAACCGTAGGGTTTGATGACCATGCAGCCCCGCACCGCGCTGTTGGAAGCCAGGTTCGCCTTCTTAACAATGTCGAGGTACCACTCGGAATAGTTCTCTTCGCGGGAGGTGATTGCTTTGGCCATGAGGTCAACTTAAGGAAGGGGTAACGTGTTGATATAGAGTAGGTTTGGGTCGCGAAGCAGGCTTTTAACGGTTTTCTTTCCAGCTTTAAGTCTGCTTTAACCAAAACGGGGGCACAAACTTACTACTTTCGACCTAGTAATAAGTGGCAGACTCACGGATTACATAAACACCAACCATCATGCTTAAGCAAAAGCTACTCTTCGCAGCCACCTCGCTCTTCGCGTTGATGCTCGTCTCTACGGGCCTCAGGGCGCAGTACGACGATATGTACTACGATCCGGATGACTTCCAGAGCGTAGAGACCAGTCGTGATTATTACTCCGATAACGAGCAGGACCAGTACGCCGAGCGCGACACGCGCCGCAACAGCGATTACAACGACGATTATCACGATTACTACTACTCCAGCCGCATTCGCCGCTTTAACCGGCCGTATGCCGGCTTTGGTTACTACGACCCGGTATACGTGGACATGGCGTACTATGACCCCTTCTTCCGGCCCGCAGCTACTACGGTCCTGATCTACAATAGCTTCGGCAGCCCCTTTGCGACCCGCTTCACGCCATTCGGAGCGGCCTACGGATACGGGGGCTTCAACAGCTGGAACCGCGGTTACGGCGGTGGATTTGGCTATAATAATGCTTTCTACGGTAACCGGTGGGACCGTGGCTTCGGTAACCCCTACGGCTTCGGTGGTTATGGCAGCCCATTCGGTTTCGGTGCCAACGGTTACGGTGGCTTCGGTGGCGGTGCCGCCTACTACTGTCCTCCCGCCTGGGGAAATGGTAACAGCTACGCCGTTCCCAACAGCGTCAACAACCGTCCGGTGTCCAATACGCCCCGTGCCGCTACGACCTCGATCGCCGATCGCGTAGCTCGTGCCCGCCAGAATACGGCCGTGAATACGCGGTCCGCTAACCCCGGCAGCGCCACCCGTACCGCCGTAGGCCGTACCCGGAGCACGAACGAGAGCATCGACCGTACCCGTACCACGGTATCGCCCCGCAGCAATGCTACCCGGTCTACCGAAACCGGTCGGGCATACCCCCGGACCGCTACCCCCAGCCGGAGCTATACGCCCAGCCGTTCCGGCGTACCCAGCCGCTCGGTAACCCCGTCGCGTTCCGCTACGCCCACCCGCAGTGCCGCACCCACCCGCAGTGCTACTCCTTCGCGGAACTACACGCCGACGCGGAGTGCCACTCCCCAGCGCAGCTATACTCCCAGCCCGAGCCGGAGTACTTCGCCCAGTGCCAGCCCCAGCCGGAGCAGTTCGCCCAGCCCTTCGCGCAGCAGCACCCCTACCCGTCGCGGTGGTGGTGGCGCCCGTTAGGCCTTCCATATTTAAGAACCCGAAGGGGGGGAGAACAACCGTTCTCTCCCCCTTTTTTGTACGCTGCTATTTAAAGATGTCATAAATCGCCCGACCACGCCAAACTTTCAGTACCGGCCGGCCTTAAACAAGGGCTAACAATCCCTACCATGAAGACCTTCTGTACAGTCCTGATCGCCCTGCTTGCCCTGGGCGTTGCGCACGGACAGAACTACAACGATGCCCTCCGTTACTCCTTTACCTTTCCCCAGGGTTCCGCCCGCTTCGCCGGTACCGGCGGCAGCCTGACGGCCATGGGCGTGGATGTAACTACCCTGCACACCAACCCCGCCGGCATCGGCTGGAACCGCTACAATATGGCCCAGGTGACGCCGGGCTTCAGCCTTACGAATACCGGCTCCACCCTGAATTTCGGAGATAATGCCTCCACCAGCGACGGAGCCGCCACCTTCACCCTACCCAGCGCCGGTATCGTGTTTGCCGGCAACACCCGCTCGGTCAACTGGTCGACCCTCAACTTCGGCATCAGCTTGAGCCGGGTGGCCGATTACAACCAGCAGATCAGCTTCTCCGGCCGCAGCCCGGGCAGCATCATCGAGAGCTTTGCCGAGCTGGCCGACATCGGGGTCACCGATGCCTACGGCGTGGACCTGGCCAACAACTACCTCATCGACTTCAACGAAGGGGTATATTCCGACTTCTACGACTTCGACGCCGACCTCCCGCGCGGGGAATCCATCAGCCGCAACGGCCTCTACGACCGCCGCGGCAGCATGAACGAAGTGGCCATCGGTTTCGGGGGCAACTACCGGGAAAAACTGCTCTGGGGACTTTCCTTCGGCATCCCCTTCCTGAGCTACGACGAGGTGCTGACCTACGAGGAAGTAGACGATCAGGGCCTCATCCCGGCCTTCGAAAACTCCGCCTATAACCAAAACCTCAACGCAAGCGGCACCGGCTTCAACCTGAAAACCGGCCTCACCTGGCTGCCTACGGAGCAGCTGCGGCTGTCCGCGGCCGTCCATAGCCCGACCTTCTGGACCATCGACGAGCAGTACTCCACCACCTTCGGATATTTCTACACCGAAGATGGCGAGGCCCTCGGGGGGACCGAACTCAGTCCCCTGGCCTCCTACACCTACAACCTGCGTACTCCCTGGCGCTTCATGCTGGGCGGCGGCTACATGCTGGGCACCCGCGGCTTCCTTAGTGTGGATGCCGACTACATGAACTATACCGGCAACAGCATCAGCTTCGACGACTTCGCTACCTCCACCGAAGCGAGCGATGCGGCCAACGCCGACATCGATGCCATCCTCTCCAGCAGCATCGGCGTGCGGGTGGGCGGCGAGCTCAATTTCAAGCCCCTGCAGGTCCGTGCCGGCATAGGCTACCGTCAGGTGCCCTTTGCCGACTACGTCAATAACGAAGACCAGGGTATCCTGACCTACAGCGCGGGCGCGGGATACAGCGTAGGCAAGTTCTTCGTCGATATGGCTGCCCAGTATGAGGGGTACAGCACCTTCCAGAGTCCCTACGAAACCCTGGCGGTCTCCGGGCAGACCGTCCTGACCGACCGCACCCGCGTGTCCGTCCTCCTGACCGTAGGCTTCCGCGGCTTCACGGCCGGCTTCTAGGCGCTTGGATTCCCTGACGCAGATCGTTCTCGGCGCCGCGGTCGGGGAAGCCGTCCTCGGACGTAAGGTGGGCAACCGGGCCATGCTTTGGGGCGGCATTGCGGGCACCCTTCCTGACCTGGATGTGCTTTCCGGTCTGGTCACCGATCCCATGAGCGCCCTGGCCTATCACCGGGCATTTACCCACAGTTTGCCCTTCGCCATTTTCGCCGCGCCGATCATCGGGATCACGGTACATCGGATGTACGGCGGTCGGATAGCACCCCGGCTCAGCGGTCCGGTAGTTTACCCGCTCGCTACCCTGTGCCTCTACTTTCTGTTGCTGGTCGGGAGTCTCTTCATGCCTGTTGAGGTATACGGCGTACCCCTGATTGCCGCGGTGATCACCCTGTTCTTCGCGGCCCTCTGCCTGCTCGTGGGCCTGATCCGCTACCTGCGTCGCCACCGGTCCCCCCCGACCAATACCGGCTGGAAGCAGTGGACGCTGCTCTTCTTCCTGGCCATTGTGACCCACCCCTTGCTGGACTGTTTTACCTCCTACGGCACCCAGTTTTTCGAGCCCTTCAGCCGACTCCGTATCGCCTGGAATACGGTTTCCGTCGTCGATCCCCTGTATACGCTGCCCTTCCTGATACTACTGCTGCTCGCCGCTTTCCGGGGGCGGGAATCGCGGGTGCGGCGTAAGCTGAACACGGCGGGGCTGTTACTGTCGTCCGCCTACTTGCTCTTCACCGTAGTCAACGCCTTCCACGTCGGAGCCATAGTAGACGATACCCTCACGATGGAAGGCATCGCCCCCACCCGCAGTGTCCACAGCCCCACGCTGGGCAATAACCTGCTGTGGTCGGCGACGGTGCAGTCCGGGGATACTTACCACCTCGGACAGTACAGTCTGCTGGACCGCGAGCGCCGCTTCCAGCCCCTAGTCCGGGTCGCCGGCAACCACGCGCTGCTCGAAGCATACGTCGGAGACCGCGAGTTGGAAATTCTGCGGTGGTTCTCTGATGGCTACTACACCGTCATCCCCCGCGACAGCGGTCGGGTACAGTTCAGCGACCTCCGGTACGGCCTCCTCGGTGACGATCCGACGGACCCCTCCGCCTTCATCTTCAGTTGGACGATCGACACCACGGTCCATCCCGTCCGGGTAATTCAGCAGGACGATGCGGGCCGGGGCGATCCCGGCGCTATGTTGGGAAACCTGTGGACCCGTATATGGGGCATTTGACGCTTCTCGGTTGGTTCCCGGCTGGTTCCCGGCTTCCAGCTGGGATATATGTGCGAGTTGGGATGATACACACGGCTGGAAGCCGTGCACCGTATACCGGGTGAGAAGCCGCGGACCTGTATATTTAGCCCATGCGCATTTTCTTCCTCCTTTGTCTGCTGTTGGCCGGGGCGCTGGCTTCGGGCCAGGACAATCCCCTGGAGCGGGTGATCAACAGCAACCACGACAGCCTGGCCCGCTGGGTCGACCACCCGGACAGCTTCGAGATCCAGGTGCTCTATACCCGGATCGATCGTCTCCCCGACGGTAAGGTCAACCTCACCACCTACCGCTGGGGAGCCGACTCTACCCAGTACTTCTACCCGGCCAGTATTGTGAAGATGCCGGTAGCGGTCCTGGCCCTGCAGCGACTCAATGAGCTGGGCATAAGGGGGTTGGACGCCGATACGCCAATGTTTCACGGGAAGGGCACCGCACCCGCGGCCGCGCCCCAGACATCCGTGGATCGGGATACGAGCAGTGAGAGCGGGTTTCCGAGCGTCGCTCACTACCTCCGTAAGATCTTCCTGGTGAGCGATAACGATGCCTACAACCGCCTCTTTGAATGGCTGGGACCGACGTACATCAACGAATCGCTGCGCCGGGTGAGCATTACGGGTGGCAGGATCCAGCACCGGGTGGGCGTGGGCGGCTTTGACGATACGACCCACGCGTACCTCAATCCGGTCCGCTTCGCCGAGGGATACGAAACCCTGTACCAGACCGCGGAGCGCCAAGATACCTGGTACGATCCGCTGCCCGGGGTACGGGGCCAGCAACGGGGGAAGGGCTACATCGATGATCGCGACTCCCTCATCTCCCGCCCCTTCGAGTTCGGCCGCAAGAATTACCTCAGCCTGCGCAACCTCCACGATATTCTGGTGCGCATCGTGGTGCCCGAAGCCGTACCGGATACCTTTAAGCTCACGGCTGATGATTACCGCCTGCTGCGGGAAGCCATGGCGCAACGCCCGCGCGAAAGCGAATTTCCGAAGTACGCCAAGCCCGACAACTACGTCAAGTTCTGGCTCTACGGGGATCAGCCGGAAGAGACGCGCATTCCGGATGAGGTACGTATCCTCAATAAGGTGGGATGGGCCTACGGCTATTTGACGGACGCGGCCTACATTACCGACGGGGAAGTGGAATTTATCCTGGTGGGGGCCATGCACACCAATGCCAACGGCATTTTCAACGACGGGGCGTACGAATACGAGGGCGATGGCATGCCCTTTTTCGGGCAGCTGGGGCGGGCGATGCTGGAATACGAGCGGAAACAGCGATAAGGCCGGCGCCTGCGGATGAATTCGCTATCCGTACCCGGACCGAAGGAGTAGCCTTAGGAACCGCCGGCAGCAACAGTATATTACACCCGATCATGCAAGAGAACGACAAGCAGGAACCCCACCCCCTGCGCAGCCAGGAGTGGTTCGGGGGCGACGACAAAATGGGCTTCGTCCACCGGTCCTGGATGCGCAACCAGGGGTACCCCGACGATTACTTCCGCGGCAAACCGGTCATCGGCATCTGCAACACCTGGTCGGAGCTCACCCCCTGCAACGGTCACCTCCGCGAAGTAGCCGAGCGCGTCAAGCGCGGCGTCATCGAGGCCGGAGGCTTCCCGCTCGAATTCCCGGTGATGTCACTCGGCGAAACCATCATGCGGCCGACCACGATGCTCTTCCGTAACCTGGCGAGCATGGATACGGAAGAATCCATCCGCGCCAACCCGCTGGACGGGGTCGTCCTGCTTACGGGCTGCGACAAGACCACGCCCTCCACCATTATGGGCGCCTGCAGCGTCGACCTGCCCACCATCGTGGTGCCGGGCGGACCCATGCTCAACGGCCGCTTCCGGGGGGAGACCATCGGCTCCGGCTCCTTCAACTGGCTGATCAAGGAGAAGCAGAAAACCCAGGATTTCGATGCCGACGACCTGCGGGAAGCCGAGATCTGCGCCGCCCGCAGCATCGGGCACTGCAACACCATGGGGACGGCCTCCACCATGGCCGTGATGAGCGAAGCCTTGGGGCTGACCCTGCCGGGCATCGCGTCCATCCCCGCTGCGGATTCCCGCAAGCGGGTGATGCAGCAGCTTTCCGGCCGCCGCATCGTGGAGATGGTGAGGGAAAACCTGACCATGTCGAAGATCCTTACCCGTCAGGCCTTCGAAAACGCCATCGTAACCAACGCCGCCGTCGGAGGAAGTACGAACCTGATCATCCACCTGACGGCCATCGCCCGCCGCATCGGGGTCGACCTGGTCCTCGACGATTTCGATCGCCTCGGCAGCGGCGTACCCCTGCTGGTCAACCTGATGCCCTCCGGAAAATTCCTGATGGAAGATTTCTTCTATGCCGGCGGACTGTCCGTGGTCATGAAGGAACTCGGGGATCTGCTCCACCGCGAAGTGATCACCGCCAACGGCCAAACGCTGGACGAGAATTACCGCGACGCCGAGTGCTACAACCGCGAAGTGATCGCCGCGCGCAGCGCACCCCTGCAGGATCATGCGGGGATCGCCGTTCTGCGCGGTAACCTCTGCGAGAACGGGGCCGTCATCAAGCCGAGCGCCGCCTCGCCGCGCCTGATGCAGCATACCGGCCGGGCCGTGGTCTTCGAGAGCATGGAAGACTACCACGCCCGCATCGACGATCCGGAGCTCGACATCGACGCCGATTGCGTGATCGTACTCAAGGGAGTCGGGCCGAAGGGCTACCCCGGTATGCCCGAGGTCGGTAACGTGGACCTTCCCGAAAAACTGCTGCGGCAGGGGGTCAAGGACATGGTCCGCATCTCCGACGGCCGCATGAGTGGCACGGCTTACGGAACCGTCGTCCTGCACGTTTCCCCGGAATCCTCCGTCGGCGGTACCCTGGCCGTCGTAGAGAACGGTGACCTAATCACCCTCGACGTGGCGGGTCGCCGGCTCCACCTGCAGATCTCCGACGCGGAGCTCGCCCGGCGCAAGGCTGCCTGGGAGCAGCCCGCTCCCCGCGCCACCCGCGGCTGGGTGCGCGTCTACCTCGACCACGTCGAGCAGGCGGAACTAGGCGCCGACCTGGATATTCTGACCGGGAAGTCCGGCTCGGTGGTAGACCGCGACCTGCACTGATCCGCCATGCTCACCGTACTCCTCCTGCTGCTGAGCGTCGCCGCGATCATCTTCCTCACCGCCCGCCTGGAGGTACACCCCTTCGTAGCGCTGATGCTGGTGGCGGTCGGGTACGGGATCCTGGTGGGCATGCCGCTGGATGCCGTGGTCGCCTCCGTGAATCGGGGGTTCGGCAATACTCTGGGGGGCATCGGACTGATCATCATCCTGGGCGTCATCATCGGCGCCTTCCTGGAGAATACCGGCGGGGCCTACGCCCTGGCGGATCGTGTGCTCCGGGTGGCGGGCAAGAAACGGGTCACCCTGGCGATGGGCCTGATCGGCTGGGTGGTCTCGATTCCGGTCTTTGCCGACAGCGGCTTCATACTCCTCGCCCCGCTGAACCGGAGCCTGTCTAAAAAAGCCGGACTTTCCCTGGCCGGCACGGCCATCGCGCTGGCGATGGGCCTGATGGCCGCCCATACGATGGTGCCGCCGACGCCGGGGCCGATCGCGGCGGCCTACTACCTCGGAGCCGACCTCGGTATGGTCCTGCTGCTCGGCATCCCGGTCAGCCTCGTGGCCCTGGGCGCCAGCCTCCTGTTCATTCACCGCTACGTAGCCCCTACCTACATCGATCCGGCCCCGGACATCACGGAAGCCGAGATCGACCGGCGACTGGCCCGGGCTCCGGGGGCCCTGCTGTCTTCGGTGCCTATCTTCGTTCCGATCGTGCTGATCGTAGTGCGTTCCGTGCTGGTTTCCCTTTACGGCTTCGAGGCGGAGGGCTACGGTAGCCTCGCCTGGGCGCCGCGCATCGTCTTTTTCCTCGGGGAGCCCTTCATCGCCCTGGCGATCGGGTGCCTGCTTTCCCTGCTGCTGCCCCGAGAACTGGAAAAAGAGATGTTCTCCACCGACGGCTGGATCGGCCAGGCCCTGATTGGGGCGGCTTCCATCCTCCTCATCACCGGGGCGGGGGGCGTATTCGGGCAGATCCTCCGCGACTCGGGCATCGCCATCGTGCTGGGCGAGGCCCTGGCCGGCATCAACCTCAACATCTGGCTGCCCTTTCTCCTGGCGGCTTCCATCAAGACGGCCCAGGGCTCGTCTACGGTCGCCCTGATCACTGCGGCCTCCATCATGGCACCGATGATGTCCGACCTCGGGTTCGCCAGCGAGCTCGACCGGGCGTTGGTGGTCGTAGCCATCGGGGCCGGCTCGGCCGTCGTCTCCCACGCCAACGACAGCTTTTTCTGGGTGGTCACGCGACTGTCCGGCATGGAGGTGAAGACCGGCTACCGCTTCATGACCATGGCCTCCCTGGTACTGGGCACCTCGGCGGCGCTCGTTCTCTTCCTCATTCACCTGATCGCCGGTTGATCCCCTACACGCAATACAAGCTTACCGATGAAACTCTACCGCACCCTTGAAGCTATTCTCCTGGAATCCGAAGGCCGGCTTTACCGCATCGACCGGGACTGGGCCGACTTCGTCAACGACGACCGCCTCTACGAAAAACTGCAATCCATCGCCACCGGAGCGCCGACGGGCGGCGGCGCGCGGGTGCCGGGGGATGCCCTGCTGAGCGTGGCGGCCGGCCAGCAGGAAGTCTGGGCCAGCGGCGTCACCTATTTCAACAGCAAGCTGGCCAGGCAGGAAGAATCGGCAAAAGCGGGTGGGGGTAGCTTTTACGAGCGGGTGTACTCCGCCGACCGTCCCGAATTATTCTTCAAGGCCACGCCCGCCCGCACCGTGGCTTCCGGAGGTAAGGTGCACATCCGCAAGGATTCCACCTGGGACGTCCCTGAACCCGAGCTCACCCTGGTCGTTACCTCTTCGGGAAAGGTCGTGGGCTACACCATCGGCAACGACATGAGCTCCCGCAGCATCGAGGGGGAGAACCCACTGTACCTCCCCCAGGCAAAAACGTACGACGCCTGCGCCGGTCTCGGTCCGTGCATCCTGGTCACCAACGACCCCCTGCCCCCCGCCACGGCCATCTCCATGGTGGTGAAGCGGGCGGGAGCGACCGTATTCAACGGCGAAACCACCCTGCAGCAGCTGAAGCGCCGGCCACAGGAACTGGTCGACTACCTCTTCCGCGAGTGCAGTTTTCCCCACGGCTGCTTGCTGATGACCGGCACCGGAATCATCCCGGACCCGGACTTTACGCTCGCCGGCGGCGACGAGATCCGCATTACCATTGAACCCATCGGAACCCTGATAAACTACGTAGCATGAAATTAACAGGTAAGCACTACATCGCCGGACAAGCCACCGCAGACGGAAGCCAGACCTTCCGCGCCGTTGATCCGGCCACCGCAAAGGAACTACCCACCGACTTTCACGCCGCCACCGTGCAGGAGGTCGACCGGGCCGTAAGCGCCGCCGCGGAAGCCTTCCAGAGCTACCGCAACACCACCCCGGACGAGCGACGGACCTTCCTCCACGCCATTGCCGACGAGATCGTAGCGCTCGGTGATCCCCTCATCGAACGCTGCTGTGCCGAATCCGGATTGCCCGCCGGCCGGATCACCGGAGAGCGGGGCCGTACCGTGAACCAGCTCCGTCTCTTCGCCGAAGTCGCGGGGGATGGATCGTGGGTGGATGCCCGCATCGACCTGCCCGATCCGGACCGTCAGCCGGCTCCCAAGCCCGACGTGCGCTCGATGCTGCGGCCCCTCGGCCCGGTCAGCGTATTCGGTGCCAGCAACTTTCCGCTGGCCTTTTCGGTCGCGGGTGGCGACACGGCCTCGGCCCTGGCCGCGGGCTGCCCGGTGGTGGTGAAGGGGCACCCCAGCCACCCGGGCACCTGCGAGCTGATCGCCCGGGCCATAACGAAGGCGGTAGCCGATTGCGGTCTGCACCCCGGCACCTTTTCCCTGATTCAGGGCAACACCAACGCGAGTGGGATGTGGCTCGTCACTCACCCCGGTATCCGGGCGATCGGCTTCACCGGCTCCTACGGTGGCGGCAAGGCGATCTTCGATGCGGCCAACCGGCGCGAACAACCCATCCCGGTGTACGCCGAGATGGGAAGTACCAACCCGGTATTCATCCTGCCCGGTGCCCTGACGGAACGGGGAGCGGAAATCGCTGCCGGGCTCACCCAGTCCGTGGCCCTGGGCGGGGGACAATTCTGCACCAATCCCGGCCTCGTGTTTCTGGCACCGGCTCCGGCTGTACCCTCCTTTACCGAGCGGGTAGCGGACGCGTTCCGTAACGTCGATGCCGCCGTAATGCTCAACGAGGGTATACGCGCGGCCTACGAGCGGGGCGTGTCGGCCCTCAGGTCGCACGATCAAGTCACCCTGCTGTCCGAAGGAAAGGAGGCAGCGGAAGGATACACCGGCACCGCCCGGGTATTCACGGTTACCGCCAGCCGGTTTTTGGAAGGCTCGGCCCTGGAAGAGGAGGTGTTTGGTCCCAGTACCGTCCTGGTCACCGGGGATACCCGCGAGCAACTCCTCACCAGCGCGGCACTGCTTCACGGCCATTTAACGGCAACGCTTTTCGGGACGAATGATGACCTGCGCGCGTATGCCGACCTGGTGTCCGTGCTGGAAGAGAAAGTCGGACGCCTCGTGGTAAATACCTTTCCCACCGGTGTCGAGGTAGGCCACGCTATGGTCCACGGCGGTCCTTTCCCGGCCACTACCGCGAGCGCGACGACCTCGGTGGGCACCCGGGCTATTTTTCGCTTTGCCCGCCCCGTCTGTTACCAGAACTTTCCTCAGGCCTTACTGCCCCCTGCGCTGCGGGACGGCAATCCGCTCGCCATTCACCGCATGGTAGATGGTGCAGTAGTGGCTCCCTGAGGTCCGGCGCGCCTACACGTTACTGACCAGCGTGCCGACGGCCTCCCCGAATATGATCTTGCGCAGGTTGGTGGGCTCGTTGATATCGAATACGATGATGGGCAGGTCGTTCTCGGCGCAGAGGGCGAAGGCTGCCTGATCCATGACCCGCAGGTTCTTGTTCATGGCCTCGCGGAAGGAGATGTGGTCGTACTTGGTAGCGGTAGGGTCCTTCTCCGGGTCGGCGGTGTAGATGCCGTCGACGCGGGTGCCCTTGAGGATCACGTCAGCGCCGATCTCGTTGGCGCGCAGGGCGGCGGCGCTGTCGGTAGTGAAGTATGGGTTGCCGGTACCGGCACTGAAGATGACGACCCTTCCCTTCTCTAGGTGGCGGATGGCGCGGCGGCGGATGTATGGCTCGGCGATCTGCTGCATCTCAATGGCGGAGATGAGGCGGGTGAATACCCCGTGGGTTTCCATCATGCTCTGCAGGGCCATGCCGTTGATGACGGTAGCCAGCATGCCCATGTAGTCGCCCTGGGTACGCTCGACGCCCGACTCGGCGGCGGACAGCCCGCGGAAAATGTTCCCTCCGCCGATGACGACGGCAACTTCCACCCCGATGTCAATCAGCTCTTTGATCTGCTTGGTGTAGTAGGTGAGCATTTTGGGGTCGATGCCGTACTGCTGGTCGCCCATGAGGGTTTCGCCAGACAGTTTCAGCATAATTCGACGGTATTTCAGGGCCATGCGGGGGAGGTTTGCGCAAAGGTAGGTAATAGAGGGCTTCGCCGGTAGAGGACTCGCTTCGCGCCTCGGCAGACGCTTCGCTGGGGTAGACGGGCTGCGCCCTGAGTCAGCGTTTGCGTTCGAGGCCGGGGAGGGTGGAGGTTTTCCAGGAGTGGAAGGTGCCGTTGAGGATGTGGGTACGGGCCTCCTGGACTAAGGAAAGGTAAAAGGCCAGGTTGTGGAGGGTGGCCAGCTGGCCGGCGAGGAGCTCGCCGCAGCGGAGGAGATGACAGAGGTAGGCCTTGGTGTGGGTACGGGAAGTGGGAGCGGCTTCCGGATGGTCGTCGATGGGGGAGTGGTCGTTCTTCCAGCGGGCGTTGCGGATGTTGATGATGCCGTCGCGGGTGTAGAGCATGCCGTGGCGGGCGTTGCGGGAAGGAAGTACGCAATCAAACATATCCACGCCGCGGGAGATGCACTCGAGGAGGTTGGCGGGGGTGCCTACGCCCATGAGGTAGCGGGGTTTGTCGCGGGGAAGGATGTCGCAGCACAGCTTGGCGATGCGGTACATATCCGGGATGGGTTCGCCGACGGAGAGGCCGCCGATGGCGTTGCCGGGTTGGTCCTGGCCGGCGATGAACTCGCAGGACCGGGTGCGGAGATCGTCGTAGCTGCCGCCCTGGACGATGGGGAAGAGCGACTGTTCGTGTCCGTACTTCGGCTGGGAGTCACCCAGGAAGGCGACACAGCGTTCGAGCCAGCGGTGGGTGAGGTGCATGCTGTCTTCGGCGTACTTGCGGGTGGAAGGGTAGGGCGGGCATTCGTCGAAGGCCATGACGATGTCGGCCCCGATGGTCCGCTGGATGCCCAGGCTGCTTTCGGGGCTGAAGAGGTGTTTGCTGCCGTCGATGTGGCTCGCGAAGGTGGCGCCGGCTTCGGTGATCTTGCGCCGATGGGCGAGGCTGAAGACCTGGTAGCCGCCGCTGTCGGTGAGGATCGGACCGTCCCAGTGCATGAAACGGTGCAGGCCCCCCGCGGCTTCCATGACCTCCATGCCCGGGCGGAGGTAGAGGTGGTAGGTGTTGCCCAGGATGATCTGTGCTTTTACCTGTTCCTTCAGTTCCCACTGGTGGACGCCCTTCACGGTGCCCAGGGTGCCTACGGGCATAAAGATGGGGGTTTCTATCTGGCCGTGGCCGGTAGTGAGCAGGCCGGCGCGGGCGTCGGTCGCGGGATCGGTGTGGAGAAGGTCGAAGGTCATCGGCGCGAAGATAGTACGGGCGGAGTGCCTCCCGGCCCGCTATCCCCGCTGGCGATACGTCAGGACCAATCGCGGCCGGATGCGCTCAAGTCCCGGCGCGCTACCTTCGCGGCCATGAAATTTTTAATCGTTGGACTGGGGAATCCCGGTCCCAAGTACGAAGACACCCGCCACAACATCGGCTTCCGGGTCGTGGAACAGCTGGACGCCGAATGGAAGGCCGACAGCTTCGGCGACGTGGCGCGGCTGAAGCACCGGGGAAAGCAAGTGGTGGTGCTCAAGCCGAATACGTTCATGAACCTCAGCGGGAAGGCCGTGCGCTATTGGCTGCAGGCCGAGAAGGTCCCGAAGGAAAACCTGCTCGTCGTAATGGACGACCTTCACCTCGATTTCGGGCGGCTCCGCCTGCGGGGAAAGGGGAGCGATGCCGGCCACAACGGCCTCAAAGACATCGACCAACTGACCGGCGGCAACAACTACGCCCGCTTGCGCGTCGGCATCGGCAAGGATTTCCACCCCGGCCAGCAGGCCGACTACGTGCTGAGCGAATGGAACCCGGAAGAACGGAA
Source organism: Chitinophagales bacterium (assembly GCA_038258275.1). Taxonomy (GTDB): domain Bacteria; phylum Bacteroidota; class Bacteroidia; order Chitinophagales; family Saprospiraceae; genus Neolewinella. The sequence goes on from JBBSPZ010000030.1 coordinate 38,648, forward strand.
GGAACTGCCCGAACTGGTCAAAACCGCCGCCGATGCCTGCCTGAGCTTTTGTGCCCACGGACTCGGCAATACCATGAGTACGTTTAACCGATAAACTCAATCCTTTAAACTGCGTTACGCCCCTACATAACCGCTCCGTTCGCTTGAACAAACAAGTCACCATTGTTGGGGCCGGCTTCGCCGGTCTGTCCGCCGCCGCTTACCTCGCGCGGGAAGGCTATCAGGTTCGGGTCCTGGAAAAGAACGAGGGCCTCGGCGGTCGTGCCCGCCAGTTTACTGCCGAGGGCTTCACCTTCGACATGGGGCCGAGCTGGTACTGGATGCCGGAGGTCTTCGAGCAGTTCTTCAACGCATTCGGCAGTACGGCCGCCGACCACTACGAATTGATACGGCTTGACCCCAGCTACGAAGTGGTCTTCGGCGCCGGGGATCGCGTAGAAATTCCCGCCAATACCGCCGACCTCTTCGCCCTGTTTGAACGCCTGGAACCCGGCAGCTCCGCAAACTTGCGCAAGTTCCTCGAGGAAGCGGAGTACAAGTACCGGGTAGGCATCAGTGAGTTCGTACAGAAGCCCGGACACAGCATCATGGACTTCGCCGACCTGCGGGTGATCAAGTCCGCCTTCCGCCTGCAAATGCTCACCGATATGGCGAGCTACGTGCGCAAGCTGTTCAAGCATCCCCAGCTGATTCAACTGCTGGAGTTTCCCGTGCTGTTTCTGGGGGCGACCCCCGCCAATACCCCCGCCCTCTATAGCCTCATGAATTACGCCGACCTCGAACTCGGCACCTGGTATCCCCTCGGTGGCATGCACAAGATCATCGAAGGCATGGCCCGCGTCGCCCACGAACAGGGCGCCGAGTTGCTGACGGGTAAAGCGGTGCAGTCCGTGAAGACCGCTGCGGGCAAGGTATCCTCGGTGACTACGGCCGACGGTACCGTATACCCTACCGACGTGCTCCTTTGCGCGGCCGACTACCATCACTTCGAGCAGGAAGTGCTGGAGCCGGAAGACCGGCAGTACAGCCCCGACTACTGGTCCAAGCGCACCATGGCCCCCTCCAGCCTGCTGTTTTACGTTGGCCTGGACCGTAAAGTGCCCGGACTCCACCACCACACCCTCTTCTTCGATGCCGACTTCAATCGACACGCCCACGATATCTACGAGGAGCCGGTCTGGCCGGAAGATCCCCTCTTTTACGTCTGTACCCCCTCGGTCACCGATCCCGAAGTAGCGCCGGAGGGAAAAGAAAATATGTTCTTTCTCCTGCCCCTGGCTCCAGACCTCGACGACGATCCCGCCAAACGCGAGCACTACTGGAACCTGATGTGCGACCGGCTGGCGTTGCGCATCGGCTTCGATATCCGCCTCCACGTCGTCTACCGGCGCGGCTACGCTCACCGGGAATTCAAGGAAGATTACAATGCCTACCGCGGGAATGCCTACGGCCTGGCCAATACACTTCTGCAGACCGCTTTTTTAAAGCCTAAATTGCGGAGTAAGAACGTCGAAAACCTCTGGTACGCCGGACAGCTGACCACCCCCGGACCCGGAATGCCGCCCAGCATCATCTCCGGGGAAGTAGCCGCCCGCGATATCCATCATGCCCTAACCGGACAGTCCCAACTGTCCGCACCTCTCGTTAACCCCTCGCATGCTTAGTCTGTATAAACAAGTGTGTCGCGAATGCGCCTCCCTGGTCACCCGCCGGCACAGCACCAGCTTCAGCCTGGGTATCCGGGTATTCGACGCATCCCTGCGGGCGCCGATCTACGGCATTTATGGCTTCGTACGCTTTGCCGACGAGATCGTGGACACCTTCCACCACAAGGATAAGCACATGCTTTTCCAGCGCTTCCGGGCCGATACCTACCACGCCCTGGAGGAAGGCATCAGCCTCAATCCCATTCTGCAGGCCTTCCAGGAAGTCGCCAACCGCTACCAGATCGGCCGCGACCTTATCGATCCCTTCCTCGACAGCATGGAGATGGACCTCGACAACACCCGCTACAACCCCTCCTTATATAAAGAGTATATCTACGGGTCGGCCGAAGTAGTCGGACTCATGTGCCTGCGCGTCTTCGTCGACGGTGACCTGGAAGAGTACGACCGCCTCAAGGACTCGGCCTGCTCCCTCGGTGCCGCCTTCCAGAAAATCAATTTCCTGCGCGATATCCGTTCGGACTACCACGACCGCGGCCGCGTCTACTTCCCTGGAGTCGACTACGAGAAGTTTGACAACGACATCAAGGCCACCATCGAGGCCGACATTCAGGCGGATTTCGACCATGCCTACATCGGCATCAAGCAGCTGCCGGGCAGTGCCCGCCTCGGCGTTTACCTGGCCTACGTGTACTACACCAAACTCTTCCAGAAAATCCGCAACGCCCCGGCCCGCCACGTGACCGAAACCCGCATCCGCGTGGCCGACAGCCGCAAAGTCTACCTCCTGGCCAGTTCCGCCGTCAAGCACCGCTTCAATTTACTCTAGGGGTGGCGGGAACGCAGGTGCAGGTAAATCCCGGACTGGAGCGCGGCCTCCTCTACTTCATGGTCTTCGCCTTCGCGAGTGGCGCCCTGGCCCATACCCTGCCGGCCGTGCTGCCCGTCACCCGCTACACCACCGACGGGCTGCTGCTCGTCATCAACGGCCTGTTGCTGTACAGCATTTACCAACGGAATCAGGACTGGCGGCTACTGGGCTGGCTCGTCGGCGCCTATTCCTTCACCTTCGCCGCCGAGGCCGTTGGCGTGGCCACCGGTGCGCTCTTCGGAGCGTATGCCTACGGGCCCACCATGTGGTGGCAGTGGCTCGGCGTACCTTTCGTAATCGCGCTCAACTGGTGTGCCCTTACCCTGGCGACCAACGAGGTGGCGCTGCGCATCACCGCCCGACCGGTAGCCGCCGCCCTGCTCGCCAGCGCGTTCCTCGCACTCTACGACGTAGCCATCGAGCCCGTGGCCATCAAGCTCGACTACTGGCAGTGGGCGGCGGGCACCATTCCACTGCAGAACTATATAATGTGGGCGATCGTAGCCTTGCTGATCTCCCTGCCGCTGCAGCTCCTGCGGATAAGGTTCCGGAGCCCCCTGCTCCTGGTCTACCTGCTGGCGCAGCTCTTCTTCTTCCTGGTGCTTAACTTGTTGCTATGAGTGACTACAACATTGCGGTAATCGGGGGGGGACTGGCAGGGCTCAGTATCCTCTACCACCTGGAGCAGGCCGGAAAGCTGACGGGGAAGCGCGTACTGCTGGTCGATCCGGAATGTAAGCGCGAACATGACCGCACCTGGTCGTTCTGGGAAGCGGGCGAAGGGGTCTTCGAGCACCTGTTGCACCACCGGTGGGACCGGGTGGCGTTGCACAATTCCACTACCCACTGCACCTGCGACCTCCGCCCCTATGCGTACAAGGTTATCCTGAGTGACGCATTTTATGGCCATGTCAACGGGGTGCTGGACCAGGTGGAGGGGCTTACGCGGGTACGACAACGAGCCACTCAACTCCAGACGGGAAGGGATCACGGAAGCTTTTTGCTCGAAGGAAAGCAGGTGAAGGCGGATATCGTGTTCAGTAGCCTGCCCCACCCGCTGGACTACCGGGAGGTCAAGCAGCCCTACCTGGATCAGCACTTTCGGGGGTGGTTCATCGAAACGGAGGAAGACGTGTTCGATCCGGCGATGGCGACCCTGATGGACTTCCGTACTCCCCAGCGGGGGGAAACCCGGTTTTTTTACGTCCTGCCCTTCAGTAAGCGACGGGCCATGGTAGAGATCGCCATCTTCAGTAACACCCACCTGGCTACGGAGGAATACGACGCGATCATTGGCGACTACATCCGGGCCCAGTGG